>NZ_JBWKNN010000003.1:0-466883 GCF_059415585.1 Hylemonella sp. GW821-FHT10B10
CACGTGACCAATCGTGCCAACGTTGACGTGCGGCTTGGTCCGCTCAAATTTCTCTTTTGCCATTTTTCAAATCTCCAAAGAACAGGTTCCCGTGTACAGGTTTAATGTCTGCACGGTGTTGCTGGTTCGCCCCGCACGGGAACAGGGCGGCACACCGTCGCAGACAGCTTGAAACTTACTTTGCGCGTGCGGCCACGATGGCTTCAGACACGTTACGGGGAGCTTCAGCGTAGTGCTTGAACTCCATCGTGTACGTGGCACGGCCCTGGGTGGCTGAACGCAGCGTGGTCGAATAACCGAACATTTCGGACAGGGGCACTTCGGCCTTGATGGCCTTGCCGCCACCGACCATGTCTTCCATGCCTTGCACCATGCCGCGACGCGAGGACAGGTCGCCCATCACGGTACCGGCGTAGTCCTCGGGCGTCTCGACTTCCACAGCCATCATGGGCTCCAGAATCACCGGGTTGGCCTTGCGGCAACCTTCCTTGAAACCGAAGATAGCAGCCATCTTGAAGGCGTTTTCGTTCGAGTCCACGTCATGGTAGGAGCCGAAGGTCAGCGTGACCTTGACATCCACCACCGGGAAACCCGCCAGCACACCGGAGTTGATGGCTTCGATCACGCCCTTCTCGACGGCCGGGATGAATTCACGCGGAACCACACCACCCTTGATGGCGTCGACAAACTCAAAGCCCTTGCCGGCCTCGTTCGGCTCGACTGTGAACACGACATGACCGTACTGGCCCTTGCCGCCGGATTGGCGCACGAACTTGCCTTCGACTTCGGTGACCTTCTTGCGGATGGTTTCGCGGTAGGCCACTTGCGGCTTGCCCACGTTGGCTTCCACGCCGAATTCGCGCTTCATGCGATCCACGATGATCTCGAGGTGCAGTTCACCCATGCCGGCAATGATGGTCTGGCCGGACTCTTCGTCGGTCTTGACGCGGAAAGACGGGTCTTCGGCAGCCAGACGCTGCAGGGCGATGCCCATCTTCTCCTGGTCAGCCTTGGTCTTGGGTTCCACGGCCTGCGCAATCACGGGCTCGGGGAACACCATGCGCTCCAGCGTCAGGATGGCATCCGGATCGCACAGGGTTTCACCCGTGGTCACGTCTTTCAGGCCCACGCATGCAGCGATGTCACCGGCGCGGATTTCGTCCACTTCCAGGCGGTTGTTGGCGTGCATCTGCACGATACGGCCGATGCGCTCCTTCTTGCCCTTGATCGGGTTGTAGACCGTGTCGCCCTTGGTCAGCACGCCGGAATAGACGCGCACGAAGGTCAACTGGCCGACAAAGGGGTCGGTCATCAGCTTGAAGGCCAGCGCAGAGAATTTCTCGCTGTCGTCGGCCTTGCGGGAAGTTTCCTTCTCGTCCTCGTCGAGACCGCCCACCGGGGGGATGTCCACCGGCGAAGGCAGGAAGTCGATCACGGCGTCCAGCATGCGCTGCACACCCTTGTTCTTGAAGGCAGTGCCGCACAGCATGGGCTGGATCTCGGCGCCAATCGTGCGGGTACGGATGCCCAGCTTGATTTCGGCTTCGCTCAGGTCGCCTTCCTCAAGGTACTTGTTCATCAGCTCTTCGCTGGCCTCAGCGGCGGCCTCGACCATGCCTTCGCGCCACTTCTTGGCGGACTCCAGCAGTTCAGCGGGGATCTCTTTGTATTCAAACTTCATGCCCTGGGAAGCCTCATCCCAGATGATCGCCTTCATCTTGATCAGGTCGACCACGCCGGTAAAGTTTTCCTCGGCGCCGATCGGGATCACGATCGGCACGGGGCTGGCCTTCAGACGCAGCTTCATCTGGTCATAGACCTTGAAGAAGTTCGCGCCGGTACGGTCCATCTTGTTCACGAAGGCCAGACGCGGCACCTTGTACTTGTTGGCCTGGCGCCAGACAGTCTCAGACTGCGGCTGCACGCCGCCCACGGCGCAGTACACCATGCAGGCACCATCCAGCACGCGCATGGAGCGCTCCACCTCAATGGTGAAGTCCACGTGGCCAGGGGTGTCGATGATGTTGAAGCGGTGCTCGGGATAGGACAGTTCCATGCCCTTCCAGAAACAGGTGGTCGCAGCGGACGTGATCGTGATACCACGCTCCTGCTCCTGCTCCATCCAGTCCATGGTGGCGGCGCCATCATGCACTTCACCAATCTTGTGGTTCACACCGGTGTAGAAAAGAATACGCTCGGTTGTGGTCGTCTTGCCGGCGTCAATGTGAGCGGAAATACCGATATTGCGATATCGCTCAATGGGCGTTTTGCGTGCCATGATGGTCTTTCGTTAAACAGGTAAGGCCCGCTTGTAGCGGGCCTGAACCACTAGATGGGGACGAAGCTTAGAAGCGGAAGTGGCTGAAAGCCTTGTTGGCTTCGGCCATGCGGTGCACCTCATCGCGACGCTTCATGGCGCCGCCACGGCCTTCGGTGGCCTCGATGATTTCGTTGGCCAGACGCAGTGCCATGGACTTCTCGCCACGCTTGCGGGCGGCTTCCTTGATCCAGCGCATGGACAGAGCCAGGCGACGCACCGGGCGCACTTCGACCGGCACCTGGTAGTTGGCACCACCGACGCGGCGGGACTTCACCTCGACCATCGGCTTCACATTGTTGATGGCGACCGTGAACAGCTCCAGCGCATCCTTGCCGGTTTTCTGTCCAATGGTTTCGAGGGCACCGTAAATGATGCGCTCGGCAACCGCCTTCTTGCCGCCTTCCATGATCACGTTCATGAACTTGGAAAGATCGACATTGCCGAACTTGGGATCCGGCAGGATTTCACGTTTAGGGACTTCGCGACGACGTGGCATTTTTTCACCTCATACTGCTTCAGTTGGCATCTTTTCAGACACCGCGAGAGCCATACATAACTCTCACTTACTCGACCCACCCGGACAATTCCGAGCTTCGGGTCACTACGCTCAAACCGTCTGCCTGACGGAACGAGCACCGAAAAACTCAGGCTTGAAAAATCAAGCCTTCTTGGGGCGCTTGGCGCCGTACTTGGAACGCGACTGCTTGCGGTCTTTCACGCCTTGCAGGTCGAGCGAGCCACGCACAATGTGGTAACGCACACCCGGCAGATCCTTGACACGACCACCGCGAACCAGCACCACGCTGTGTTCCTGCAGGTTGTGACCTTCACCGCCGATGTAGGAAATGACTTCGAAACCGTTGGTCAGGCGCACCTTGGCGACCTTACGCAAAGCGGAGTTCGGCTTCTTGGGCGTCGTGGTGTACACACGGGTGCACACGCCGCGGCGCTGCGGAGAGTTCTGCATCGCAGGACTCTTCGACTTGATGGTCTCGACCTCGCGGCCTTGACGCACTAGCTGGTTAATGGTTGGCATTTAAAAACGTCCCTCAACGTTTGATAAAAACGAAAACGTGAAACCCTTCGGAAATTCCGAAAAGCCTTCGAGTGTATCAGGTCGCCCCCTGACTCGCAATCAATCTCTCGGGGAAACGACGGAAGCAAGCACCCTGCAAAGAGTGGAGCACCTCACTGGACCCAGAGCCTGAAGGCGTCCCAGGCCCGGCCAATCAAGCCAGCCTCTTCAACAGATTCCAGCGCAAGCAATGGAATATTTGAGAGTGTGCGCTCGCCTATATAAACCTTCAAGAAGCCGCTGGCCTGGCCTTTCTTGAGCGGCGCGACCAGCGGCTCTGGTCGTGAGGCCTGGGTACGCAACTGGCCCGCCTGTCCTGTTGGTACCGTCACTACCACGGCCTGCGGGCGTCCCAGGCGGATCTGGGCCGACCGCCCTTTCCAGATTGCCGGGGTAAGCACGGGCTGGTCGGCCTCAAACAGCTTGACGGCTTCAAAGGCAGCAAAACCCCAGTTCAGCAGCTTCTGGGTTTCAGTGGCACGCGCGTTTTCGCTGTCGGTGCCCAGCACCACGGCGAGCAGACGCCGGGCACCTGGCGCACCCGCCGGACCCAAATGGGGAAACTCGCGCTGCGCTGTGGCAATCAGGCAGTAACCGGCCGCCTCGGTATGACCGGTCTTGAGGCCATCCACTGAAGGGTCGCGAAACAGCAGCAGGTTGCGGTTGCTGTCGTTGGCCGGTGGGGTACCTTCATAGCGGTACTTGCGGATGGCATGAAAGTGGGTCCGGTCCGGAAAATCACGCAGCAGCCGTGTCGCCAGGCTGGCCAGATCACGCGCCGTGCTCAGCTGGCCGGGCTGGGACAGGCCGGTCGGGTTGAAGAAACGGGTCGCCTTCATCCCCAGGGCCTGGGCCTGCTCGTTCATAAGCTGGACAAAACGCTCCTCGCTGCCCGCCACGCCTTCTGCCAATGCGACGGCGGCGTCATTGCCTGACTGCACCAGCAGCCCCTTGATCAAGTCTTCCACCGGCACCTTCATGCCGGTCTCCAGGAACATGCGCGATCCAGGTTGCCGCTTGGCACGCTCGCTGACCGGCAGCGTCTGCTTCAACTCCAGCCGACCCAGGCGCAATGCATCAAACACCAGGTAGGCCGTCATCAGTTTGGTCAGGGAGGCTGGCTGGACCGGCACGTCGGCCTCCTTGGCCGCCAGTTGCTGGTCGCTGGTCAGGTCCAGCAGCAGATAGGCGCGTGCCGCGATCTCGGGCGGCTGAGGCTGGCCCTGGGCCGAGACGTTGCCCCAGAGCAGCCCACAGGCTGCGGTCAGGAAAACAAGGAGTGTCTTGATCATGGCGCCGCCGTCAGATGACGCACCACGAGGCTTTTGAGCAGGGGCAGTTGCCCGTGGAAAAAATGACTGCCACCAGGCACCACCGTCACCGGCAGCACCTGGGGCCGTGCCCAGTCCATCACGGCTGCCAGGGGCACGGTGTCATCGTGCTCACCGTGGATCACCAGGGTGCTCTCGTGCAGTTCCTGTGGCACCTGGGCCACCTGGAAGCGGCTGGCCGCCGCGCCGACAAACACCAGCTTTTCGATCCGGCGCGCAGGCCACAGGGGAGCCAGTGCCTGGCTCATCACGAAAGAACCAAAGGAAAAACCAGCCAGCGCAAGCAGGCCTTCAGGCGCGCACTGCTGCACCACCGCCAAAAAGTCCTCGGCTTCACCCCGTCCTTCGTCGTGCACACCCTCGGTGGCCCCGACCCCCCGAAAGTTAAACCGCAGAGCCGTCCAGCCACATTGCACAAAGGCGCGCGCCAGCGTTTGCACCACCTTGTTGTCCATGGTGCCGCCAAACAGGGGATGCGGATGGGCGATCAGGGCGGTGCCGCGCGCACTGACGCCGTCGGCAGGCGCGTCACGCAGTGCTTCAATGCGGCCCGCCGGACCGGCCAGCAGCAGGCGCTCAGTCTGGGAATTCACTCAGCGCCCCAGATGCGGTGGTGTCAACAGACGCTCGACCACCTTGCCGTTCTTGAGATGCGATTCGACGATCTCGTCGATATCTGCCAGGTCCACATAGGAATACCAGACTGCTTCCGGGTACACCACCGCCACCGGGCCACCGGCACAGCGGTCCAGGCAGCCGGCGCGGTTCACGCGCACCTTGCCGGGCCCGGCCAGACCGGCCGATTTGACCTGGGACTTGCAGCGTTCGAACGCCGCCTCGGCCTGGTGGTTGGCACAGCAGGACTCACCTGCGGGGCGCTGGTTGAGACAGAAAAAGACATGCCGCTTGTAATAAGTGGCGGGAACCTCGGGGGCGGTGGGGGTGCTCATGCCTGAATTTTAGGGGCAGGCCTGTCCAGGCCGCCCAGACCCCAGACACGGATCAGCACATACAGCAGCACGGCATAGGGCCAAAGCCATCCCAACCACTGAACTACGCCATGAAAGCGAATGAAACGCCCTTGCTCCCAGACCTGCAGGTTGTGAGCAAAGTAGGGGCTGGCCGGCGCCTGGTTGATCAGGACCAGGTACAGGCCCAGGCCCAGCAACAGCAGGGCGGCACAGACCCGGGCGGGAACACGCGACAGCAGCAGAGCGATCACGCCTGCCAGCACCAGGCCGGCCTTCACCGGCAGGCTGAGCCAGGCCCAGGCATGCGCCGGCCCGTAACTCAGGGCGGCCGACAGCAAGGTGGCACCCGTCGCCGCAGCCAGAACAACCAGTACAAAACCAGCGCGGCGAACCCGGGAAGGGATGATGCTGAAGCCCAGCAGGCAGGGGATCAGGGCGCCGAGCAGCACACAGCTCATTTCCACGCCAGGCACCAGCGGCTGCAGCTCGACCGTACGCAGCGGCAACCACTCCAGCAAAGGGGTATCGAGCAGTATTTCGGCCAGGCCAGCCTCTGCCCTCTCAAATACCTGGCCCAGCCCCAGAGGCACGGCGGCCGGGAGCAGCAAGGCCAAGGGCCACAAGGCCAGCAGCACCAGGGCACCACGGGCCTCCGGCACGAACCAGCGCTCCCGGAAGCGCATCCAGCGGTCGAGGGCACCCATCTTCTCCAGCAGTGTCGCCATCACAGCCCCCAGCCAAGCGCCACCCAGGTTCAATAGAAAGTCGATATTGGAGGGTACGCGGGCCGGCAGATAGCCTTGCAGCGTCTCCATCAGCAGGGACAGGCTGCCGGCGCCCAGCGTCGCCAGGCCAACGGCGCGCGCGCCACGCCCGGTACGCAGGGCGCCGAGCGCCAGCAGAAAACCCAGTGGGGCATAGCCCAGCACGTTGGAGAAAAGATCGAAGGCCGTCCAGTAGTGCGGCCAGGGCGCGATCAGGAAGCCCCAGGGCAAAGGCCCTTGGTCGCGCCAGCCCCCAAAGGGATAGAGGCTGGCGTAGACCACCAGCCCCACATAAACCAGGCTCAAGGGCCAGGCGGACGTCTTGTGCACCGACATGGCGCGCCCATCCGGATCAGAACGGCTTGACAACCACCAACACCACGGCGGCCAGCAGCAGCAACACCGGCACCTCGTTGAACCAGCGGTACCAGACATGCCCGCGCTGGTTTTCGCCGCGCCGGAATTTTTTCAGGAGAGCACCACAGGCATGGTGATAGCCCAGCACGAGCACCACCACCACCAGCTTGAGGTGCAGCCAGCCACTGGCCGGGCCCTGGCCTATGCCATAGCCCAGCCAGAGCCACAGGCCGAACCCCAGGGCCGGCACAGCAAGCACCGTCGTGAAGCGCATCAGCTTGCCCGCCATCAGCAGCAAGCGCTCCCGCTCCGCGATCGAGTCAGCCGGCACCAAGGCCAGATTCACGAAGATGCGCGGAAGATAGAACAGGCCGGCAAACCAGCTGGCAACGAAAACAATGTGGAAGGCTTTGACCCAGAGCATGGCCCGAGTTTAGTCGGGCACAGGGCAGGCGGAGCCACAACCGGCACGACTGGTTGCGGCGCAGACAAACTTTGTGCAACAAAGTTAAGCGCAATGTGCCGAAGCCAAAAAAAACCCCGGCCATAAGCCGGGGTTGCAAGCCTTTTTTGCTGTCACACATCAAGGCCCCGCTCAGGGAGGAAAAGCGGGGGGTGGCGAACCACCCAAGCTCTAATCTAACAAAAACGTTAGCCAAAAGCAAGCCGGCGCCCCAAATCTGGGTAGAACGGGCCTTTTTGGCACTTTTACGCACGCATCCGGGTGCCAGCGGAATCGGGCACAATTTTCACCATGGTGCGGCGCTGCCGCTCATTTGGTCCTTGTGACCATCGTATCTAACTCTCGTACGTAACCCGTTTTACCTCGAGAGAACCCTCCTTGTGGGGTCATCACAGAGCACATCGAATTGAATTCGACGTGCATCGAAAACGGCCACAAGCCGTGCTCGAAAACCGGATGGGAACACTCCCAGGGGTGTCCATTCGTTGCTGAAAGACAACAAAAATGCTCGTGAGAGCAAATATTTTTGTTGCGCCTACCGCGTAGCGGAAGGCAGATGTTGATGCGTTCGAGCTGAGAAGCTCAACACGTCTTGTTTCCTTGAAACCACCCCCGGAAGCGGGGTGTCTTGGCCCCTTACTGGGCATGGAGTAATCCGTGCTTGGAGAGCTAGGGATAAACAGCCTGCGCTCGCGCAGAAAACGCCTCGCAAGAGACGTCCACGATCTGAACAGGACTGATCGGGGCTGGCCAAGAAATGGGTACGGGAAATGTAATGTGAATCGTCGTTCGAACCTTCTTGAAAATTGAGTGGCTTACTCCTGCATTCACCCTCACGGGTGAGAGCCACAGCCAAAAGGCACTCGGGCTGGGGTCATGTGTCATGGCTCATGACTCGCTTCTCTAACGCCCGAAGGAGGATAGACGGTCCCTAACCCCTACTGCTGACCGCCAGTCAGCGGGGCGTGTTGGGTAAGGCGATAAGCCCCACTCTCCGCCACCACTCGTGGTGGCAACCCGCAAGGGCCACGGAGGAGGGGGTAGAGGATGCAGTAGGAAGCAAATGCTCTCGTGTAATGCGAGAGATAGGGGGCCATCCCCCGCACGAAAGTGAGCTGACTTGCTGCTGGCGTAACGTGCGTAATGCCGTTGCTTCTTAAGACGACCCGGAGGGTATGAGCCTCCGGGCCCATACCTCACTCCGGGTTCATTCCTAAATCGGAGGAAGGTATGGAAAATGATCGCAAGGTCTCTGCGCCTCCGCACGAGCCGACGGACTGGTTCTCCATCAACTGGAAGCAAGTCCTGATGTTTGTGGGAAAGGCGCAGCGAGTAATTGCGCAGGCTGAGAAAGATCGAGACTATCGACGGGTCAAGCGACTCCAACGTAGTCTTATCCGCTCGTGGCAGGCTAGGGCTCTGGCCGTTAAACGAGTGACCGAAAACCGGGGAAAGCGGACGAGTGGCATCGACCGCGAACTCTGGGACTCGCCTGAGAGTAAATGGACCGCTATATGGCGGTTGAAGACCCAAGGGTACCGTGCACGCCCACTAAAGCGCGCATGGATCCCAAAACCGAATGGTGACGAACGCCCACTGGGTATTCCCACCATGCTGGATCGCGCAATGCAGGCCCTATTCCACTTGGGACTGGACCCTGCTGCGGAGTGTCACGCGGACCCGAATTCATACGGATTCAGGAAAGCGCGCTCGACGCATGATGCGATGTCACAGCTATTCAATGTTCTGTCCGGCGCCAACGGCGCCCAATGGATATTGGATGCGGACATTAAAGGGTTCTTTGACAACATTAATCACGACTGGCTACTCGCCAATGTTCACATGAACAAGCGGGTGCTACGAACGTGGTTGCGGTCTGGTGTAGTGGATAAACGGCAACTCTGGGCGCTGCAGAAAACGGAGAAAGGTACCCCGCAAGGGGGCGTCATCTCCCCTCTGCTGGCTAACCTGACGTTGGACGGTCTTGAACGCGGCCTGAAGGAGCACTTGGTGGCTCTGTACGGTGTGGCGAAGACCCGAAAGCTGAAGGTGCATCTCGTCCGATATGCCGATGACTTCGTCATTACGGGCGCCTCTCCCGAGGTGCTCAACGACACGGTCATGCCATGGGTGACATCCTTCCTAACGGATAGGGGCCTCACTCTGAACGCGACCAAAACGAAAGTTGTCCATGTGGATGAGGGCTTTGACTTCCTGGGCTGGAACTTCCGTAAATACGGAGGGAAACTGCTCATCAAACCAAGCCGGAAGAATGTTAAGGCGTTCTACCGCAAGTTGGAGGAAGAAGTGACCTCATCACTGCATCTACACACCGACGTCATGATCTTGAACCTGAACCGCAAGCTTCGCGGTTGGGCCGAGTACCACAAGGGTGTGGTGGCAAAGCAGGCTTTCACCAAAATGGATCACCGCCTTTACTGGCGGCTCATGCGGTGGGGTCTGCGGCGTCACCCGCGCTGGGACAAGCACAAGGTATTCCGTCATTACTGGACGGATGCCTCTGGTCGCTTTGAATTCAGCGCCGACACCGTGGATCGCTCGGGAGACAAGCTGACAATCCGGCTATACCGCCTGGCAGACACGAAAATTGTCCGCCACAAGAAGGTTCGTGAGGAATACAACCCTTACGACCCGGCTTGGGAGGTATATGGCGAGGAGCTGAGAGTGAACCGGATGGCCGCGAGCCTCTGGGACACGCAACGCGCCTCGCTCTGGCTGGATCAAGGCGGGCTGTGTGCACATTGCGGCACAGCCATCGAGATCGACGACCGTGACATGCATGACCACCACATCATCCCTCTGGGGTTGGGTGGTACGAATGCACTCTCAAACCGGGTGCTCCTGCACACGGTTTGCCACAGGCAGGTCCACATCCTCGGGGTGATGGTTACCAAGCCGGCCCGCGTATGACGGGTTACTGCCGGTGACGTCAGGAAACTGACCCACCGGGTGTTACGTTGAAGCCGTGCGCGGGGAAACTCGCACACACGGTTTTTAGGGGGGGATATAGTAGTAATACTATGTCCCTACCCTCCACACCCTATGCCCCCTACCCCATGGGCCGACCGCGTCGGTTGCGCCGCGACGAGTTCACCCGCAACCTGGTACGCGAGCACGCACTCAGCGTCAATGACCTGATTTATCCGGTATTCGTCCTCGACGGCCAGAGCCGCCGTGAAGCCGTAGCCTCCATGCCCGGCGTGGAGCGTCTGAGCCTGGACCTGCTGCTGCCGCTGGCCGAAGAGTGCGTCAAGCTGGGCATCCCGGCTATCGCCCTGTTCCCCGTGATTGACAGCAAGCTCAAGAGCCTGGACGGCAAGGAAGCCTGCAACCCCGAGGGCCTGGTTCCCCGCGTGGTACGCGGCCTGAAAGAGCGTTTCCCCGAACTCGGGATCATGACGGACGTGGCCCTGGACCCCTACACCAGCCACGGCCAGGACGGCGTGCTCGACCCGAGCGGCTACATCCTGAACGATGAAACGGTGGCCATCCTGGAAAAGCAGGCCCTGACGCAGGCGCAAGCCGGTGTGGACATCGTGGCGCCCAGCGACATGATGGACGGGCGCATTGGCGCCATCCGCAGCGTGCTCGAGGCCAACCGTCTGGTGCACACACGCATCATGGCCTACAGCGCCAAATACGCCAGCGCCTTCTACGGCCCCTTCCGCGACGCCGTGGGATCCGCTGCCAACCTGGGCAAGAGCAACAAGAAGGTCTACCAGATGGACCCGGGCAACACGGACGAGGCCATCCGCGAGGTGGCCATGGACATCGCCGAAGGTGCAGACATGGTGATGGTCAAGCCCGGCATGCCTTACCTGGACGTGGTGCGCCGCGTGAAGGACGAGTTCCGCGTACCGACCTTCGCCTACCAGGTCTCTGGTGAATACGCCATGCTCAAAGCCGCTGCACAGAACGGCTGGCTGGACCACGATGCGGTGATGATGGAAAGCCTGCTGGGCTTCAAGCGTGCTGGCGCCGATGGGGTGTTGACTTATTTCGCCGTGGCGGCAGCGCGCCTTCTGAAGCGCTGAGCACGCCAGCATGCGCGTCTTCAGCATCAGTCCCGGCGGTGTCAGCGAAAGCAGCGCACCGCCCCAGCAGCTGCCTCCGCTGGGTCATGTCTGGATCGCCTGCACACGCCAGGAGTTCGAAACCGGCTGGTCCCAGCTGCAGGCTACGCTGCAGACCCTGTGCGGCCTGCAGCTGGTGGACCTGCACGTCTCGGACCTGCTCAACGCGCAACTGCCTTCGCATTTCGACTACACCTCGCAATACGACCTGCTGGTCTTTCGCCGCCTGGCCACCGGGGCCCCGCACCACGGGGAGCCGGCCGCCACCAAGCGCGGTGGCCCACCCATCCTGCGACACATCGACACCAGCCCCGTGGGCTTTGCGGTCTTCGAACGGGTGCTGCTCTCGGTCCATCCAGCCGATTGCGCGGCGCGCGATGCCTATGCTTCCCGGCTGCTACAGGTCGTCTCGAACGACGTGCGCACCGCCAGCAGCCGCCTGCCCGCCTCCCCGGCCGACCTGATGCTGCGCATCGTCAACCAGATGGTCGACGGCTTTCTGGAACTGCGACGCGAACTCACACGCCAGCTCGACCATTGGCAGACCGAGTTGCTCAACCCACGCACGCGTTTCAACAATTGGGCAGCCCTGCTGAACACACGGCTGGCCTTGCACCAGCTCGACGAAATCTGCGAAGACCAACGGTCGGCCGTGCAGGACTGGATCGAATCCGTCAAGACCTGGCCCGAGGCCGACACGCCCGCAACGCAGCGCGACCGTGACCTGCTGCTGGTGCGCAGCCGCGACCTGCTGGAGCACATCGAGCGTGTGGTGCACCATGTGCGCCGGCTGGAACAGAGCGTGGAGACCGCCGTGCAGATCCACTTCAACGCCCAGAGCAACCGCACCAACGACATCATGCGTACGCTCACGGTGCTGACCGCCATCTTCCTTCCGCTGAACCTGATTGCCGGCATCTTCGGCATGAACTTCGAGTTCATCCCGCTGATCCACAACGACGAAGGTTTCTGGTGGGCCATGGGGTCGATGGGCTTGACCGCCGTGGCCCTGGTCCTGCTGTTCTGGCGCAAGCGCTACCTGGAGCGCAGCGGGCGCTAGCTAGTTCGGCCCTGGGCCGGCCCCGGCCTCCGGTCCGGTGCCGATCTTCAGATGCACCAGCAGGTCGGCCACCAGTTCCAGCCTGAACAGAGGGCTGTCCACCGCCAGGAACTGCTGCTTGAGCTGGGGACTCACCGGCAGGATGTCGCACCAGCGGTTCGCCAGCCAGCCGCAGTCGTCCCACTGCAGCGGCGGCTGGATAGGCAGCTCGTCGCTGGACTTGGCCTGCGTCTGCATGTGCTGCAACAGGCGTTCCAGGCCGACGCGGACGTGGGCGAGGTCCGCTGGCACCGGCAACGGCGTGTCCTCCTCCAGGTACTCAGCCTCGCCGGTCCATAGGCCGTGTTTCAGTTGCTCGCTGCGCAAGAGGCGAAAGCGCCGTCCTCCGCGGCAGCGGATCAACATCAGCCCCGGCTGTGGTCGCTCGAAAGAGGTGATGTGCGCCATCGTGCCGACGAGATGAAACACCTCAGGCCCGAACGCTGCGTCGCCGGCACGCGGCGGCTGCTTCACCTCGCTGCCACTGCTGAGGCAGACGACACCGAAAGGGGCACCCTCCTTCTGGCAGCGCTGGATCAGGTCCAGGTAGCGCACCTCGAAGATGCGCAGGGGCAGCAGCCCGCCGGGAAACAGCACGGTCTGCAGGGGGAACAATGGCAAGGGAAAGGTGGCGCTCATCTCAGGGTCGGCTCAGCTGGAACAGGCTCGCTCCGTTGTCCCAGGCGATGCGGCGCGCCACGTCAGGAGGCAGCTCGCCCAGCCAGCGCCGGTAAGCGCGCATCAGCTCGTCGTACTGCTGCCAGCGCTGGTTGACCCAGGTGTCCGAGCCGAGCAGAAAGCGATCCGGGTATTTCAGCAGCAGCGCGCGCCATTCGGGGCACAGGCTGCCCTCGCCACAGGTCAGTCCGGGCCGGTAGGACAACTCACCCATCAGCCCGGGGTATTTGTCCAGCAAGGCCTGCACACGTGTGACCGGCGCGCCGCCGATCCCGGTGTGGGCCCAGATCAGGCGCGCGCCGGGCGCATGGGCCATCAGCAGGTCGATGGCCACGTCGTCCACATGGGCCAGCACGGCCAGTTGGTTCTGCGCGGCAAACTGCATCAGCTTCTTTGCCACCGGGCCGTTGGCATTGGCGCTGTCGTACAGATGGAATTCACCGATGCCGCGGTAGGGACCGGCCGCCGTGCCGCGCGCAAACTCGGTCTGCACCATGGTGTAGATGCTCTCGTCACGAAACCAGTTGTCGTAATCGGCCCGGTTGCGATACAGGCGGATGAAAGGCACCACCGTCACGCCAGCGGCGCGGGTCTGCGCCTGGGCCCCGGCCAGAGTCTTGGTGCCGTCATTGGGCCGGCTGTTGGCGACGATGGCCCGCACGCCGTTGCGCTGCATGCGGGCCAGCACGTCCGCCAACGGGTGCGGGCCTTCATAAGCTTCAACGTTGTAGTGCAGGTGGGCATCCAGCAGGGGGCCGTTGTAATCGGCGGCCTGCGCAAGGCCTGCCGTCGCCAGCAACAAGATCCAGGCCGGGAAGCGCCTCAAGGTTTCAGCCCACATGTTTGGCGAAGAAGGCCAGGGTGCGCTCACGGGCCAGAGCGGCGGCGGTGGCGTCATAAGCACCACGATGGTCGCAATTGAAGCCGTGGTTGGCCGCGTAAACATGCACCTCAACGTCCGGGTGGGCTTTCTGGAAAGCCGCCACCCCCTCCAGCGGTATCCAGTGGTCTTTCTCACCGAAGTGCGCCAGCACCGGCACCTTGGGCGTGCGCGCAATCTCGGCCTCGGTGGTGACACCGCCACCGTAATAGGGCACGGCCGCGCTCACACCTTTCAGCAGGCAGGCCGTGCGCCAGGTCAGCAAGCCGCCCCAGCAGTAGCCCACCACACCGACCTTGCCGGCCTGGGCTGCATGGTGGATGGCTGCCTGGATGTCCTGCAGCACACCCGAGGTCGTCGGGTTCATGCCCAGGGCCTCGACCGTGGCCTTGAGCGCCTGGCCCGCACTCATGTCGTCGGGTGTATAGCGCAATTCGACGCCAGGCTTGCTGCGATGGAAGGTGGCGGGCGCCACCGCCAGATAACCCGCGGCCGCATAACCGTCGGTCACGGCACGGATATGGGCGTTGACGCCGAAGATCTCCTGCAGCACCACCACACCGCCACGCGGCTTGCCTGCCGGTTGCGCCACATAGGCGGGAAAGGTGAAGCCGTCGGTGGCTTTGAGGTCGATGAACTGTCCCATGCTTGGCATCTCCAAGTGTGTCGTTTCAGAGGGTGACGCCGAGCTTGCGCGCCACGAAGTCGAGTCGGTCCTGGCCCCAGAAAATTTCGCCGTCGATGACGTAGCTGGGGGCCCCGAAGACGCCGGCAGCAATGGCCTGCTGGGTGTAAGCCTCGTACCGCTCGCGCACTTCTTGGCTGTCCGCCTGCGTCAGCCGCTTCGTGTCCAGGCCGCATTCGGCGAGCAATTCGGCCAGCACCTTGTCGTCGCCTATATTGCGCTCCTGCGCCCAGACGGCGGACAACACGGCACCGGTGATCTTCATGGCGGCTTCGCTGCCGTCGTGCAGATCCACGGCAATGATCAGGCAGGCCGCGTCATCACCGCCAACCGGGAAGTATTTGGGCTGCGGATGCATGGGTATCTTCAGATGCTCACTGAAACGCCGGATTTCCAGCAGCCGGTAAGCCTGGCGCTGCGGTGCGCGCTTCGCCAGGGGCAGACCGCCGGAAGTCGGGAAGACCTTGCCGCCCAGGTCCACGGGCAACACGCGGACGTTGACACCCGCGGCCTGCGCCATGGCTGCGAAACGTGCATGGCCCAGATAGGTCCAGGGGCTTTGCGGAGCGAAGTAATAGTCCACCATGCGGCTCATCGTGTCTCCTCTTGCGTGACTAGGGCCTGTTCACACTCATTTCTGCGGCAATGGTATCTTGTCGTCATCACACCTGCAGGAGCTGGGATTTGGACAAGGTTCTACTGGTCACCGGGGGCGGTCGCGGCATCGGTGCCGCCACGGCATTGTTGGCCGCGCAACGGGGTTATGCCGTCGCCGTCAACTACACGGCCAACTCGCTGGCCGCCGACGAGGTGGTGCGGCAGATCCGCGCCGGCGGTGGCACGGCCATGGCGGTGCGCGCCGATGTGGCCGATGAGGCCCAGGTGCTGGCCAT
Source organism: Hylemonella sp. GW821-FHT10B10 (assembly GCF_059415585.1). Lineage (NCBI taxonomy): Bacteria > Pseudomonadati > Pseudomonadota > Betaproteobacteria > Burkholderiales > Comamonadaceae > Hylemonella > Hylemonella sp. GW821-FHT10B10. The sequence continues at coordinate 15,611 of NZ_JBWKNN010000003.1, forward strand.
GTTCGGACAGGTCGACGCCAAGATGGGCCGCCTGAGCGCCCTGGTCAACAACGCCGGCGTGGTGGACACCACGCAACGCGTGGACGAGCAGAGCCTGGCACGCTGGCAACGCATGTTCGGCATCAATGTCTACGGCACCATGCTGTGCGCGCGCGAGGCCGTGCGCCGCATGAGCACGCGCCATGGCGGCAGTGGCGGCGCCATTGTCAACGTCGGCAGCGTGGCCTCCATCCACGGCGCGGCCGGGCAGTATGTGGACTACGCGGCCGCCAAGGGCGCCGTGGATGTCTTCACGCTCGGGCTGGCACGCGAAGTCGCTGCCGAGGGCATCCGGGTCAATGCAGTACGCCCCGGCATCGTCGATACCGAAATCCACGCCAGCGGCGGCCAGCCCGGCCGCGCGCAGCGCCTGGCGCCCCAGATCCCCCTGCAACGCCCCGGTACAGCGCAGGAAATCGCCAATGCCATCGTCTGGCTGCTTTCGGATGAGGCCAGCTACGCGACCGGCTCCCTGATGGACGTGACCGGAGGACGCTGATGACCACCAAAACCTTCAAGTACTACTGGGAAGATCTGGCCGTGGGCAGCACGCGCGAGCTGGGCAGCGTGAGCCCGACGCGCGAACAGATCCTGGACTTCGCACGCCAGTTCGACCCTCAGCCCTTCCACCTGGACGAAGCCGCCGCCCAAGCCTCGGTGTTCGGCGGGCTGTGCGCCAGCGGCTGGCACACCTGTGCCATGGCCATGCGCCTGATGGTGGACAACTTCCTCTCCGACGCGGCGGCCCTGGGCTCGCCAGGACTGGAGAGCCTGAAGTGGACCAAGCCCGTTTTCCCCGGTGATGTGCTGAGCCTGCGCCATATCGTGGTGGACAGTCGCCCCATGAACAGCCGGCCCGACGTAGGTCTGGTGCGCACGGTCTGGGAAATGCACAACCAGCAGGGTGACAAGGTGCTGCACATGGAGGGCTGGGGCATGTTCCGCCGGCGCACACCGGCCGCAGCGTCGGCTACCAAGGACTGAGATGGACTTCAAGCCTCTGGTCACCCTGCTGGCCATCGTCAACCCGCTGGCCATCGTGCCCTTTTTCATCCACTACACCCAGGGTTTCACGCGCGAGCAACGCCTGCGTACGATCTGGATCTCCTCGCTGAGCGCGTTTGCGGTGATCGCCATCAGCGCCCTGCTGGGCCTGCAGATCCTGGCCTTCTTCGGCATATCGCTGGCCAGCTTCCAGGTGGGCGGCGGCATGCTGCTGCTGACCTCGGCCCTGGCCATGCTCAATGCGCAACCGGCCGAAGCCAAATCGAACGCCGAGGAAATGCAGAGTGCTGCCGAACGCTCGGCCGCGCGCGCCAGCATCGCCGTGGTGCCCCTGACCATCCCGCTGCTGACCGGACCAGCCACCATGTCCACCGTGGTGATCTACGCCGACAAGGCCCGCGACCTGCTGCAGCTGGGCGCCCTGGTGGGCTACGGCGTGGTGGTGGCGCTGGCTACAGCCCTGTGCTTCGGCCTGGCCGAACCGATCGCGCGCGTGCTGGGCAAGACCGGCATCAACGTGATGACGCGGCTCATGGGCCTGATCCTCGCGGCCCTGGCGGTGGAGGTGATGTCCGACGGCCTGATCAAGCTGTTCCCTGCCCTCGGTCGCTAATAAGAAGCGACTGCGCCATTGGAGCGGGGGTCGTAGCCGCCCTCCAACACACCATTGGGGTGGCGCCGCAACATGCCGGCGTGACCCACCCCCTCGTCCCAGGCACCGATCGTTTCCACCTCGTGGCCCATGGCGCGCAGCTGCGCCACCACCGCGGGGTCGAAACGGCTCTCGAGCTTGAGCGAGTCGCTGGACTGGCCCCAGGTACGGCCCAGCAACCAGCGCGGCCGCTCGATGGCCTGCTGCGGATGGTCACCAAAGCGCATGACGCGGTTGAAGATGGTGGCCTGGGTCTGCGGCTGGCCGTCGCCGCCCATGGTGCCGTAGACCATGGTGCCCCCATCGGCCAACTGGGCCATGGCGGGGTTGAGCGTGTGGAAGGGCTTCTTGCGCGGCGCCAGCGTGTTCACGTGTGCCGGGTCCAGCGAGAAGCTGCAACCGCGGTTCTGCCAGTTCACGCCGCTGGTGGGCAGCACCACGCCCGAACCGAACTCATGGTAGATGCTCTGGATGAAAGAAACCGCAATGCCGTTCTTGTCGATCACACCCATCCAGATGGTGTCGCCCGGCTTGGCCGTCTTGCCCCAGGGCAACGCTGTGTCGGGCTTGAACTCGCGCGCCAGTTCATTGATGCGAGCCGACGTCAGCAGTTCGGCCGGTGGCAGGGTCATGAAGTCGGGGTCGGTCAGGTAGCGGTCACGCACGCGGAAGGCCAGCTTGGTGGCCTCCACCTGTGCGTGAATGAAGGCGGCACTTTCCGGCCCCTGCTGCCAGGCCGGAAAGCGCTCCATCAGCGCCAGGATCAGCAAGGACACCAGGCCCTGCGAAGGCGGCACCATGTTGTGCAGCTGCGCGCCCCCCACGGGCACGGTCAGCGGATCGACCAGCTTGGCCTGGTGCGCCTGCAGGTCGGCCAAAGTCAGCGGGCTGCCCACGGCCGCCAGTTCGGCGGCCATCTGCTTCGCGAGCGCGCCGCGGTAGTACTCGTCCGTGCCCTTGCGGGCGATCAGCGCCAGGGTGGCCGCCAGCCGGGACTGCTTGAACAACTCGCCTTCCTGGGGAACCTGACCCTGCGTGAGGAAAGTCTGCGCAAAACCCGGGCGATCCTTGAGTTCGGCCAGCTTGGCCTGCGTGAGGCTGGCCTGGCTGCGCGTGACGGGGATGCCCTCGCGCGCGAGAAAGATCGCGTCGTCGAGCAGGCGGGACAGCGGCAAGCGCCCACCAAGAGATTGTGAGGACAGCTGCTGCGCCGCGCCCCAGCCCGAGATCGTGCCGGCCACGGTCAGCGCAGCCGTGCCACCGCGAAACGGGATGCTGCCCGTGATGCCCTGGGCCGCATACCATTCGCGGCTCGCGGCGGCGGCACTGCGGCCACTGGCATCGATGCCACCAGGGCGCTTGCCCGGGCCATTGATGACCCAGAAGCTGTCGCCACCGATGGAGTTCATGTGCGGATAGACCACGGCGATGGTGGCTGCGGCGGCGATCATCGCCTCCAGCGCATTGCCGCCCTCGCGCAACACGGACACAGCCGACTCTGCGGCCAGGGAATGGGGCGCCACCGCGATACCGCGGCGGCCGTAGACGGACTGGGACATCAGAACTCCAAACAGAAGAAGCGGACGCACAAACGAAGATGGCGCCACCCACAGGTGACGCCATGCTACCGCGTCGCAGGCCCGGGATGCGCCGGGCCGGGCTCAGGCCTTCTTGGCGGCGCTTTTGGGCGGGTTGCTGTAGGCGAAGCTGGAGTAGGTGTGCTCGGCAAACCGGTGCCAGAGCATGATCTCGGCACGGAACTTCTTCCAGGGCTCGTAGATCTTCTTGAAGGCCGGGTTCTTGGCGGCCTCTTCCTCGTACAGGTCGAAGGCAGCATCCTGGGCCTTGCGCATCAACTCGACCGGGTAGGCATGCAGCTTCACGCCGGCGCCGACCAGTCGCTTGAGCGCATCAGGGTTCTTGAAGTCGTACTTGGCCATCATGTCCAGATTGGCCTCGGCCGCAGCAGCTTCGAAAGCGGCCTGGAAGTCCTTGGGCAGGCTGTCCCAGGCCTTGCTGTTGATGTAGAAGGAGTACATCGAGTTGCTCTCCCACCAGCCGGGGTAGTAGTAGTGCGGGGCCACCTTGTAGAAGCCGAGCTTCTCGTCGTCGTAGGGACCCACCCACTCGGCCGCGTCGATGGTGCCTTTTTCCAGTGCGGGGTAGATGTCACCACCGGCGATCTGCTGCGGCACGGCGCCCAGGCGGGACATGACCTCACCGCCCAGGCCGGCGATGCGCATCTTCAGGCCCTTGAGGTCGGCCGTGCTCTTGATCTCACGACGGAACCAGCCGCCCATCTGCACGCCGGTGTTGCCGCCGGGAAAACTCACGATGTTGTAGTCGCGTAGGAAATCGCGCACCAGCTGCAGGCCGCCGCCATAGTACATCCAGGCGTTCTGCTGGCGCTGGTTCATGCCGAAGGGCACCGTGGTCTCGAAGCCAAAGGCTCGGTTCTTGCCCACGAAGTAGTAGCTGGCCGTGTGCCCGAGCTCCACGCTGCCGGTCTGCACGGCGTCGACCACGCCAAAAGCGGGAACGATCTCGCCGGCCGCATGCACCGTGATCTGGAACTTGCCGCCGGTGATTTCCGCCAGCCGCTTGGACAGCACCTCGGCACCGCCATAGATGGTGTCCAGGCTCTTGGGAAAACTCGAAGCCAGACGCCAGCGCACCGTGGGGCTGGTCTGGGCAACCGCAACCATGGGCACAGCCAGGGCGGCACCGGCCGCGCCGGCAGTCACACTCTTGGAAACAAACGAACGACGATCCAGTTTCATGGGTAAGCTCCTCAGCTAGTAAAAGGATGCTTACTTGGCCGCAAGGACCATGCCTGATTCAGGACACGCATGGTGTGCGGCCACGCACCAAGCTGGCGTCATTGGTTTTTATTGGTCGTGCATCAACGCTGCATCTGCAGCCATTGCACCAATTCGGTCACCGCCGTTTCGGTCGCCGCGTTGAGCGCCCGTACGCCGCCAGCCGCATCGGCGCTGGGCGCCGGCTGTTGCAATTGCCAGTCCCGCTGCGCCAGCAACTGCTCGCCGCCAGCCATGCGTTGCAGCAGACTGGCGCGCAGGCGCAGCAGACCGCTGCTTTCCTGCGCCGCGGTGAACAGCTGGCTGAACTCCTCGAGCTCGATGTGCAGGACTCTGGGCGCCGTCTCACCCGAGGGCGGCAGCGCAAACGAACGCCCCAGGCCTTCGCGCAGACGCTGCTGCAAAAGCTCGGCCGGCGCCATGGCCCAGCGCGCCTGGCTGTAGGCGCGCAGCTGCTGCGCATCGGCATAAGCCAGACGGTAGAGCATGGCCGGGCTGTCCAGCGCCGGACTGGCCTGTACGCGCAGGGCCAGCATCGGGCGGAGATTCGAAGGACTTACGGAGGTTGTGGCAACGGGCGGGCCGAAGTCGTAGCGCAAGGGCGCCGGGGCCCGCTCGGGCAGGGCGCAGGCGCTCAGCAAAGTGGCGGTCAGCAGCCAGGACCAGCGCGTCACGGTAGACACATCGATGCTCCTCATCTTGTACCTCGCGGCACGGAAAAACCGGGCTCGCCCGGACCGGGCAGGGCCAGGGCCGGGCCGTAGATCAGGGCCTGGGGATTCTCGTCCAGGGCAGCAGCCGTGCGGCCCAACTGACGCACCGTGCGCGCGGCCTCGTCAAGCGTGCGGTTCAGGCGCGGCAGGCTGCTCTGCTGCACGGCCTGGCCAGTGCCTGCCAGCGCGCCCACGCCCTGCTGCAGCTGGTCCAGCGTGCCGCCGGGCTGCTGCAGGCGCAGCGCCAGGCGGCCGTATTCATCAGCGGTCTTGCGCACCTGGTCGGCGCTGGCACCCACGGTATTGGCCGATTCGCGCATCGCCTGGAAAGACACGCGCGCCTCCTGCATCGCCGGTGGCACGGCCGCGGCGGCCTCACCAAGGGCATCGATGCTCTTGCGCAGGGCCCGCTGGTTGTCGCTGGCCAGCAGCTGGTTGACACGGCGCGTGGTCTCCTCCAGCTGGGCCAGGATGCGTTCGCCCTGACGCGACCACTGATCCACCAGCCCCGGGCGCATGGGGATGCGCGGCGTCTGGCCGCCCGCAGCGGCCAGCGGATCGCGTGATTCGCCACTGTCATCGAGCTGCACAAAAGCGATGCCGGTCAACCCCTGGTAACCCAGCGTGGCATAGGTCGAGCGGGTGATGGGGGCGCCGGCGTCGAGATCCAGGCGCACCAGCACCTGGCCCGGGTTCAGCGGGTCGAAACCGATGTCGGCCACCTTGCCGATCTTGACCCCGCGAAAGCGCACCGAGGCCTGCGACTGCAGGCCGGTGACGGCATCGCGCGTGGACACCTCGTAGCTGCGCACCGCCCCCGCCTCGCGCGTGAGCCAGACGGCCAGGGCCACCAGCAATGCAGCGATCACCAGCACGAAGGCGCCAGCCGCCAGCGCATGAGCCTTGTTTTCCATAAGCTGCTTTCTACCTATTTCGGCGAATCATGCAACACGGTCTGGGCCCGTCGTCCGCGCTCGCCGAGGAAGAAGTCACGGATGAAGGGGTGGGGAAAGGCCATGACCTCCTGCGGCGTTCCGCTGACGATGACACGTTGCTCGGCCAGCACCGCCACCCGCGTGCTCAGTTCGAAGATGGTATCGAGATCGTGCGTGACCATCACCACGGTCAGGCCCAGTTCATGGTGCAGTGAGCGCAGCAGCACGCAAAAATCGTCAGCGCTGTCGGGGTCGAGGCCGGCGGTGGGCTCGTCCAGCAGCAGCAGAGGCGGATCCATGATCAGGGCACGCGCCAGCGCCACCCGCTTGACCATGCCGCCCGAGAGATCGGACGGCATCTTGTGCGCGTGCGACGGGTCCAGCCCCACCATCTGCAATTTCACTAGCGCCGCGTCACGCACCAGTTCGTCCGGTAGGGTACGCAGCTCCCGCAGGGGGAAGGCGATGTTGTCCAGCACGCTGAACGCAGAGAACAACGCGCCGTGCTGGAACAGCATGCCCACGCGACTGGCCGCGCCAGGAGCGCCGAGCTCGCTGGCCGGCCGGCCCAGCACACTGACGCGCCCGCGCGCGGGCCGCTCCAGCCCCAGCATCTGGCGTAGCAGCACGGTCTTGCCGCTGCCCGAGCCACCGACGACGGACATCAGCTCGCCGTTGTCGATGCGCAGATTCAGCCGGTTGTGCACCACGGACTTGCGCCCGGCGCTGCGAAACACCGAGGACAATCCTTCGATCTCGACCACCGGTGCGCTGCTCATATGCCTATGTTCCTGAACACCACGGCGAACAGCGCATCGACCAGGATGACCACCGTGATTGACACCACCACCGAGGCCGTGGTGCCCTGGCCCAGGCTTTCGGTATTGGGTTTGACGCGCAGGCCGAAATGGCAGCCCACCAGGGCGATGAACACACCGAAGACCACCGACTTGGCCGTGGCCAGGCTCAGGTTGGAGGCCTGCACCGCGTCGGGCAGGGCCAGCAGGAAATAGGCCGGCGACACGCCCATGGTGAGATCGGCCGCGATCATGCCGCCCAACAGGGCGGCCAGCGTGGTCCAGACCGAGACCAGGGGCATGGCCACGGCCAAGGCCAGCACCCTAGGCAGCACCAGTCGCCAGCCGCGCGCGATGCCCAGCACGCGCATGGCGTCGATCTCCTCGGTCACCCGCATCACACCGATCTGCGCCGTGATGGTCGAGCCCGAACGCCCGGCCACCAGGATGGCGCCCAGCACCGGCCCCAGTTCGCGGATCACCGAGATGCCCAGCAGGTTGACGATATAGGGATCGGCGCCGAAAAGCTGCAGCTGTTGCGCCATCAGGTAGGCCAGCACCACGCCGATCAGGAAGCCCACCAGGGCCGTGATGGGCAGGGCCGTGGCACCGATGTGATACAGGTGGCCCGAGAAGTCACGCCAGGGCCCGAGCCGTGGCGCGCGCAGCAGGCGCAGCAGGTCCAGTGCCAGCTGGCCGACCAGGCGCAGCATGCCCTGCAGATGGCCCAGCACCAGCAGGACCTGGCCACCCAGGCGCTGCCAGAGATAGACCGGCCCATGGTGTTCGCGCGGCGGCATGGCCACCGTGTAACGCGCGACGCGTTCGAGCATGGTGCGCTGGGCCGGCAGGGTTTCGAGCTGGCCCGGCCAGCGCCGGCCCCAGCTGTTCCAAAGCAGCTGCGCACCCGTATGGTCCAGGCGCTGGATCTCGCGCAAGTCCCAGGCCTGCAGCGCGGCACTGTCCCGCAGAATGCCCTGCAAGGCCTTCCAGGTCTGCGGTTCGGCCAGCCGCGCAGCGGTCCACTGGCCCTGCAGCACAGCCCCCGCTCCCTGTGCGAGGGGCTGCCGGCTGATGCGGGGCGGGAGGTCGGCCATGTCAGCGTTTTGTGCGGTTGTTGTGGGCTAGTCTGCGATGGTAAGCGGGATTTCACCGCCACAATAGCGGCATCACATGCAGACCTCAGGAGAGCCCATGAGCGCCACCCCCGCCACCGATGAACTGCTGATCGAGCAACGCGGCCCCGTGCTGTGGCTGACGATCCACCGCGAAGCGCGCCGCAACGCGGTCAGCCACAGTGTGTTGGGGGCGATGGCCAGCGCCATCGACACCGCCCAGCGGCAACGTGAGCTGCGCGCCATCGTCGTCACCGGCACGGGCAACAAGGCCTTCTGCGCCGGCGCCGACCTGCAGGCCGACCAGGCCTTCACCACCGACTACTCCGAGCCCCAGGGCCACGTGGCGCGTGTGCTGCGCGCGGCCAAGGCCAGCACCGTGCCGCTGATCGCGCGGGTCAACGGCGCCTGCATGGCCGGTGGCATGGGCCTGCTCGCCATGTGTGACCTGGCGGTGGCGGCCCGCCATGCCACCTTCGGCCTGCCGGAAGTGAAAGTCGGTGTGTTCCCCGCACAGGTACTCAGCGTGCTGCAGCACCAGATCCCGCGGCGCAAGCTGGCCGAACTCTGCCTGACCGGTGAACCGCTGACCTCCGCCGAGGCGCTGGAATATGGCCTGGTGAACTACGTGGACGACGATGTGGACGCGCGCCTCCAATGGCTGCTGGAACGCTTGCTGGACAAGTCCCCGGCCGCCATCCGCCGCGGTCTGTACACCATGAAGAAGATCGAGAGCATGGCCTTCGAGGAGGCCATGTCCTTCACCGAAAGCCAGATCGCGCTTTTCACCTTGACCGAAGACGCCAAGGAGGGGCAGGCCGCCTTCAAGGAAAAGCGCAAGCCGGTCTGGCCGGGACGCTGAGGCAGAACTGTCACAAAACCGGGAGCTGGTTCGTCTAGGGTTCTATGGACGACACAACCCGTTTTTTCAATACCCTGCGCCCCCGCCTGCAGGCCATCGCCTATCGCATGCTGGGCACTGTGGCCGAGGCCGAAGAACTGGTACAGGACGTCTGGCTGCGCTGGCACGAGGCCGAGCAAGCGGAGCTGGACAACGCCGAGGCCTGGCTGGTCACAGTGACCACCCGCCTGGCCATCGACCGCCTGCGCGCGGCCAAGGTCCAGCGCGAGCACTACACCGGCTTCTGGCTGCCCGAGCCCCAGCTCACCCCCGCAGATGGGCCCGCCAGCCCCGAGCAGGTGCTGGAACGCGCCGACGACATCTCCATGGCCTTCCTGGCCCTGCTGGAACGCCTGGCGCCCGAGGCGCGGGCAGCTTTCCTGCTGCGCGAAGTCTTCGATGCCGACTACGACGAGGTGGCGCGCGCCCTGGGCAAGAGCGAAGCCGCCTGCCGCCAGATCGTTTCGCGCGCCAAGGCCCAGTTGAAAGAAGGCCGGGTGCGCCAGCCAGTTTCGCCCGACACCCACTACAAATTGCTCAGCGGTTTCGCCGATGCCGCGCGGCGTGGTGACTTCTCTGCCCTGCAGGCCCTGTTGGCCGAAGACGCCGAGCTGATCGGCGACGGCGGCGGCAAGGTACCGAGCTTTGGCAAGGTGCTGGCCGGCGGCGCGCGCATTGCCCAGCTCTACCTGGCCCTCTGGATGCGCGGTGACAAGGGCGAGCTGTCCCTGCGCCTGGAACTGGCCCACCTCAATGGCCAGTGGGGACTGCTGCGCTTCGTCGACGGCCAGCTGGAATCGGCGCAGAGCTTTGAAAGCGACGGTCGGCGCATCACACGCATCCATGTGCAGCGCAACCCGGACAAGCTGCAGCGCCTGGCCCAGGCCTGGGCTGTCACAAAAGCAGGGGGTACTCCGTCTTGAGGAGTGGAAGCATCGTCTTCACAACCCTCATCACCGGAGTACCCCACCATGACCCAACGCCTTGATTACGCCCGCCTGTCGTCCGAGCTGTTCCGCAAATACCTGGACTTCAGCCTGGCGCTGAAGAAGAGCAGCCTTGAAGCCGGCCTGCAACACCTCGTCACCCTGCGCGCCTCGCAACTCAACGGCTGCGCCTTCTGTGTCGACATGCACGTCAAGGAAGCCCGCATCGACGGCGAACGCGAGTTGCGCCTGCACCATGTGGCCATCTGGCACGAATCGCCCCTGTTCTCGCCGCGTGAGCGCGCCGCTCTGGCCTGGACCGAACTGCTCACGCGCCTGCCCGCCCACGGCGTGAGCGACGCCGACTATCAGGCTGCGCGCGCCGAGTTCAGCGAGCAGGAAATGGCCGACCTGAGCTTTGCCATCGTGGGCATCAACGGCTGGAACCGCCTTTCCATCGGTTTCGCTGCGGTGCCGGGGTCCATGGACAAGGCCTATGGACTGGACAAGGCCGGCCTGCTCTGACCGGCCTGGCCGCGGCGCCCGGGCTTGATCCATATCAAACCACGCCGCGGTCCAGGGCCTAGCATGGCGTCACCCCAACTCAAGGAGGAGACACCATGGTCACCCAGGAAAGCTCCAAGGAATCCGTCCACGTCGCAGGCTTGCTGGCCGCGCTGGCTGGCCTCGTCGGCGTCATGCTGCTGCCCCAGCCTACCGGCCTGCCGGTGGCCGGGCAGATCATGCTGGGCCTGCTGCTGTTCTCCGTCATCCTCTGGGTGACGGAAGCAGTGGACTACGCGATCAGCGCCGTACTCATCACGACGCTCATGGCCTTCATGCTCGGCCTGGCACCCAATGCGGCCAAGCCCGATGCCGATCTGGGCACCAGCGCGGCGCTCACACTCGCGCTCGGCGGCTTTGCCAACACCGCGCTGGCGCTGGTGGCGGCGGCCTGCTTCCTTTCGGCGGCCATGACCATCACCGGGCTGGACAAGCGCATCGCACTCTTCATCCTGTCCAAGGTCGGTGCGCAGACCCATCATGTGCTGATTGGCGCCATCCTGGTAGGCATCGTGCTGTCCTTCCTGGTGCCTTCGACCACCGCGCGCGTCGCCTGCCTGGTTCCCATTATCCTGGGCATCATCCATGCCTTCGGCGTGGACCAGCGCTCGCGTTTTGCCGGCCTGCTGATGATCGCCACCGCGCAGGCCGCCTCGATCTGGAACGTGGGCGTCAAGACCGCCGCTGCGCAGAACATGGTGGCCATCGGTTTCATCGAAAAAGCCTACGGACAGACCATCACCTGGAGCGACTGGCTGATCGCCGCGGCGCCCTGGTCCATCGGAATGTCCATCGCGCTGTATTTCGTGATGATCAAGATGATGCCGCCCGAGACGAAGGAAATCGCCGGCGGCAAGGAAACCATACGCCTGGCTCTGCATGCCCTGGGCCCCATGAGCTGGGCCGAGAAGAAGCTGCTGTTCATCACCCTGGCCCTGCTGGGTTTCTGGGCCACCGAGAAAGTGCTGCACCCCTTCGACACCTCGTCCACCACCATCGCCGCGATCGCGCTGATGTTCACCCCCGGCATCGGCGTCATGGGCTGGAAGCAGGCGCAATCACGCATCCCCTGGGGCACCATCGTGCTCTTCGGCACCGGCATCAGCCTGGGCACCGCCCTCTTGCAGACCAAGGCCGCGGCCTGGCTGGCCAACATCATCGTAGCCAACCTGGGCCTGGTGGGCGCCTCCGCCTTCACGATCCTGGCCCTGCTCTCGCTCTTCCTGATCGTGGTGCACCTGGGTTTTGCCAGCGCCACCGCCCTGGCCTCGGCCATGATCCCCATCATGATCAGCGTGCTGCAGCAGATCGCCGGCGGCCCGGATGCGGCGCCCATGAACCTGGTGGGCATGACCATGCTGCTGCAGTTCGTCGTGAGCTTTGGTTTCATCCTGCCCGTCAACGCGCCACAGAACATGGTGGCCTACGGCACCGACACCTTCACGGTGAAGGACTTCGTGCGCACGGGACTCGTGCTCACGGTGATCGGCTTTGCGTTGGTGCTGCTGCTGGGGGCGACCTACTGGCAGTGGATGGGGTATCTGGGCAAATAGGGCTCAGCGCCAGACCTGCCCGAGCGCCGCCCAGGCGCTGACCAGCACCGGCTCGCTGCGGCGCGCACGCAGGCAGACGAAGCACAGCTGGCAGTCCAGGCTCACGCGGTCGGCCACTACGAGGCCCCGCGCCTGGCTCTCGGTGATCGCGATCGATTCACGCACCAGGGACAATCCCACGCCAGAGCGCACCAGGTCCAGCATGGAGGCCTCCTGGTCCACCAGGGCCACCTGGCGCGGTGTCACCCCCAGCGGGCCGAACACGCCCGCCAGCAGGCGGTGGTGGGCCGAAGCCGGCGGTGTGGCGATCCAGGGCAGAGCGGCCAGGGCCTTCCAGTCGCGGCCCAACACCTGCTCGCCCCAGCCGGCCGGCGCCAGCACGCGGTAGCTGAAGCGCGAGAGCACGCGGGTCTCGTAGGGGCCCGCCGCCTCCGTCTCCCCCGGCAATCCGAGGTAGAAACCCACATCGAGCTCCCCGCGCGCCACCTGCGCCAGCACCTCGCCACTCATGCCCTGGCGCAGCTCGGTCTCGATCTGCGGCGCGGTCTCCACCAGTTCCTTGAGAAAAGCGCCCAGGCGCGTGAACTCGGGATCGAGGATGGTGCCTATGCGCAGGCGTCCGCGCACCGTACTGTGCAGGCTTTGCGCGGCCTGGCTGAAGTCGGCCAGCGCGGCCAGGGCCTTTTCCGCTTGCGGCAGCAGCGCCGCGCCATCGGGCGTGAGGGCCAGGCCGTGGGGCGTGCGCGTGAAGAGCTGCAAGCCTGTAAGTTCGGCGAGAGCCTTGAGCTGTAGGCTCACGGCGGGCTGGCTCAGGTGCAGGCGGGTGGCTGCGCGCGATACATTGCCCTCCCGCGCCACCGCTACGAAGGCGCGCAGGGCCTGGAGTTCGGGTGGGGCGTTCATATTTGGAATATTTATATCACCCTTGAGGGCAAATCATTGGAAAAGCGCCCGGACTTCCCCGACACTTGCGCATTCCCAGGAGACAACATCATGAGCATTACAAATATTGGCCATGCCATTGCCGGCCACATTACGGCGGGCAATTCGGGCCGCGCACAGGACGTCTACAACCCCGCCACGGGCACCGTCAGCAGGCGCGCAGCACTGGCCAATGCGGCCGAGGTCAGCCAGGCCGTGGCCGCTGCGCAAGCAGCCTTTCCCGCCTGGGCCGATACCTCGCCATTGCGTCGCGCGCGCATCCTCTTCAAGTTCCTCGAGCTCATGAACCAGCACCGCGACGAACTCGCGCGCCTGATCACGGCCGAGCACGGCAAGGTCTTCACTGACGCGCAGGGTGAGGTAACGCGTGGCATCGAGATCCTCGAATTCGCCACCGGCATCCCGCAGCTGCTCAAGGGCGACTACACCGAGCAGGTCTCCACCGGCATGGACAACTGGACCATGCGCCAGCCCCTGGGCGTGGTGGCCGGCATCACGCCCTTCAACTTCCCGGTCATGGTGCCCATGTGGATGTACCCCGTGGCCATCGCCTGCGGCAACACCTTCGTGCTCAAGCCCAGCCCCATCGACCCCAGCCCCTCTCTGCTGATGGCCGAGCTGCTGAAAAAAGCCGGCCTGCCCGACGGCGTGTTCAACGTGGTGCAGGGCGACAAGGAGGCCGTGGATGCCCTGCTGGCCCACCCGGACGTGAAGGCCGTGAGTTTTGTGGGCTCCACGCCCATCGCCAACTACATCTACGAAACCGGCGCGCACCACGGCAAGCGCGTGCAGGCCCTGGGCGGTGCCAAGAACCACATGGTGGTCATGCCCGACGCCGACCTGGACCAGGCCGTGGATGGCCTGATCGGTGCGGCCTTTGGCTCGGCCGGTGAACGCTGCATGGCGATCTCGGTGGCGGTGCTGGTGGGCGATGTGGCCGACAAGATCATGCCCAGGCTCATCGAGCGCACCAAGGCGCTGAAAATCAAGAATGGCATGGAGCTGGACGCCGAGATGGGCCCCATCGTGACCGGCATCGCGCACCAGCGCATCACGGGCTACATCGAGCAGGGCGTGAAGGAAGGCGCCAAGCTGCTGGTCGATGGGCGCGGCTTTCAGGGCAAGGCCGCCGGCGCTGGCTGCGACAACGGCTTCTGGCTGGGCGGCACGCTGTTTGATCACGTCACGCCATCCATGCGCATCTACAAGGAAGAGATCTTCGGCCCCGTGCTCTCCTGCGTGCGTGTGCCTGACTTCGCCACCGCCGTAAAACTCATCAACGACCACGAGTTCGGCAACGGTGTCTCCTGCTACACGCGTGACGGCCATGTGGCCCGCGAGTTCTCGCACCGCATCCAGGTGGGCATGGTGGGCATCAACGTACCCATTCCCGTGCCCATGGCCTGGCATGGCTTCGGCGGCTGGAAACGTTCGCTCTTCGGCGACATGCACGCCTACGGCGAAGAGGGCGTGCGTTTCTATACCAAGCAGAAGTCCATCATGCAACGCTGGCCCGAGAGCATAGGCAAGGGCGCCGAGTTCGCGATGCCGACGAGTAAATAGGCCCCCCTGAGTCGGCCCGAAGGCCGCCTTCCCCCCCAGGGGACGCCACCAGCAGCCCGGCGAAGCCGGTTCCGCGGTGGCCCCCGATTTGGCTTGGTTAGCGCATAAAGGTCTCTGCGATGAGCGACATGACTTTCGACTACATCATCATCGGCGCCGGCACTGCCGGCTGCCTGCTGGCCAACCGGCTCAGCATGGACGCGAGCAAGCGCGTGCTGCTGATCGAGGCCGGTCGCAAGGACGATTACCACTGGATCCATATCCCCGTGGGTTACCTCTACTGCATCGGTAACCCGCGCACCGACTGGCTCTACAACACCGAGCCGGCGGCCGGGCTGAACGGCCGCAGCCTGCGTTACCCGCGCGGCAAGACCCTGGGCGGTTGCTCCAGCATCAACGGCATGATCTATATGCGCGGCCAGTCGCGCGACTACGATCAGTGGGCGCAGCTGACTGGTGAGGACAGCTGGCGCTGGGACCGGGTTCTGCCCTATTTCAAGCACCACGAGGATTACTACAAGGGCGCCGATGCCCTGCACGGCACCCGGGGCGTGCCAACGGAGCTGCTCGACACGACGAAGCAACCCCCCGACCTCTACCGCAAGCTGATGCGCCACCACCAGACCGGCGGCGAATGGCGCATCGAGAAACAGCGCCTGCGCTGGGACGTGCTGGACGCCTTTGCCCAGGCTGCGCAACAGGCCGGCATCCCGGCCAGCGAGGACTTCAACCGCGGCAACAACGAGGGTGTGGGTTACTTCGAGGTCAACCAGAAGAGCGGTTGGCGCTGGAACACGGCCCAGGCCTTCCTGCGCCCGACCTGCTATGGCCGCCCCAACTTCGAACTCTGGACTTCGGCCCAGGCTGCGCAATTGGTGATCGAAACCGCGGCGGACGGCAACAAGGCCTGTACCGGCGTGCAGGTCTGGACCGGCCAGGAGATGGTCACGGCCACCGCCACACGCGAGGTGGTGCTGGCCGCCGGGAGCGTGGGCTCCACGCAGATCCTGCAGCTATCAGGCATCGGCCCCGCCGCGCTGCTGCGCCGGCAAGGTGTGCCCCTGGTGCACGAACTGCCAGGTGTCGGCGCCAATCTGCAGGACCACCTGCAGATCCGGTCCGTCTACAAGGTGCAGGGCGTGAAGACGCTCAACACCATGGCCAACTCACTGTGGGGCAAAGCCATGATCGGCCTGGAATACGCCTTCAAACGCAGCGGGCCCATGAGCATGGCGCCCAGCCAGCTTGGCGCCTTCACCAAAAGCGATCCCTCGCAGGCTTGGCCGAATCTTGAATACCACGTGCAGCCGCTTTCGCTGGACGCCTTCGGCGAGCCCTTGCACAGCTTCAATGCCTTCACCGCCAGCGTCTGCAACCTGAACCCGACGAGCCGCGGCAGCATCCAGATCCGCAGCAATCGCTTCGAGGATGCGCCGGCCATCGCACCGAACTATCTGAGCACAGAGCAGGACCGCAAGGTGGCGGCCGACTCACTGCGCGTGACACGCCGCATCGTGGAGCAACCCGCCCTGGCCCCCTACCAGCCGCAGGAATGGAAACCCGGCACGCAGTACCAGAGCGACGAGGAACTGGCGCGCCTGGCAGGCGACATTGCCACCACCATCTTCCATCCGGTGGGCACCACCCGCATGGGCCGGGCCGACGACCCCATGGCGGTCGTGGACCCGCAGCTGCGTGTGCGCGGCATCCGTGGCCTGCGCGTGGCCGATGCCGGCGTGATGCCCACCATCACCAGCGGGAATACCAACTCACCGACGCTGATGATCGCCGAGCGTGCAGCACATTGGATGATTCTGGACGCGAACGCCTAGGACAGATTCACACCGATTTCTCGGGCCAGAACGGGCCCTAGCGTATGCCCCGCACATAACGCTGCGCCTCGACCTCGGCACTTTCAGCGGCCGGCGGAACCAGTGTTTCCACGAGCGCGATCGGGCCGGGCTTGCGACGGCCGCGCTCACCCAGGGCCAGCGCGGCTTCAAGCTTGTCGGCCCACTCGGCCAGGTCCGGGTGGCCGTCTTCCTGGGCACTGGCGCGCGCAAAGCGCACCACTTCGACGGCATATTCCACATTGCTCGCCATCCATTCGGTGTCCGTGACACGTCCGGTCTTGCGTCGGAGCAAGACGTGCAGATGGGCGGCAATCGCCAGTTTCTCGCTCTCAAGCATGGTGGGCCTGCCTGTTCATACAAAAGTTTCTCAGGTGCGAACGAAGGGTGAGGGGACGATGCCTAGCTCCCCATGTGTTCCCGGTGCTGGGAAATGTCCAGTCCGGTCACTTCGGAGCGCTCGTCCACACGCAGCCCGAGGGTCGACTTGATCAGCAGCAAGAGCACGGCGCTGACCACGGCGCTGTAGGCCATCACCGCGACGACCCCCACGAGCTGCACCATGACGCTGCCCTCCACCCCGGAGATGGACTTGCTGGCCAGCAACCCCGTCAGCAGCGAGCCGACAATGCCGCCGATGCCGTGCACGCCGAAGACATCGAGCGAGTCATCGGCGCTGAGCATGCGCTTGAGGCCCGTCGCGCCCCAGTAGCAGGCCAGGCCCGCCACGGCACCAATAAAGAGCGCGCTGCGCGGCGTGACAAAACCGGCGGCCGGCGTGATGGCCACCAGGCCGGCGACCAGCCCTGAGCAAAGGCCCAGCAGGGAAGGGCGGCGGCGCACCAGCCACTCGCCCGCCATCCAGGCCAGCGCACCGGCCGCTGCGGCAATGTGCGTGACGGCCAGGGCCAGCCCCGCACGTCCGTCGGACGCCACCGCTGAACCCGCGTTAAACCCGAACCAGCCCACCCACAGCAGACCCGCACCGGCCATGGTCAGGCCCAGGTTGAAAGGTTCGAAGGCTTCCTTGCCGTAGTGGTGGCGAGGACCCAGGAAGTAGGCGCACATCAGCCCGGACACCCCGGCGTTGATGTGCACGACGGAGCCGCCTGCAAAATCCAGCACACCCATCTGGGCCAGCCAGCCCCCCGGCTCCCACACCCAGTGCGCCACCGGGGCATACACCAGGATGGACCACAGGGCGATGAACCAGAGCATGGCCGAGAAGCGCATGCGCTCGACGAAGGCGCCCACGATCAGGGCGGGGGTGATGATGGCGAAGGTCAGCTGGAACATCGCGTACACCGACTCAGGTACGTTGGGTGCCACATGGCTGACCGCCACCTTGCCGGCATCCTTCAGATAGTCCAGCCCCGCAAAACCGATGCGCCCCAGGCCACCCAGCCACTCGTTGCCCGGCATGAAGGCCAGGGAATAGCCCAGGCCGAACCACAGGATGCTGATCAGGGCGGCGATCGCCGTCACACTGGCCATGGTGTTGATGACACTCTTACGCCGCACCAGGCCGCCGTAGAACAGGGCGATGCCCGGCAAGGTCATGAGCAGCACAAGGGCCGTGGAGGTCATCATCCAGGCCGTATCAGCCCCATTGATCTTGTCCACGCTCACCAGGCCCGGCCGCGTGAGCGGCGGCTCCGCCGGGGGCGGGCTGGGGCTCACCACGGGGGCGGAGGGCGCCGGGCTGACCGGCTCGCCCACCACAGGACCCGCAGCGGCACTGAGCGGCGCAGGAGCCGCAGCGACGGCAGGTTCGGAGGGTGGCACCTGCGCCCCGAGGTTCCAACTGAGACAAAGCGCCAAGATGCCCGGGGCAAGCCGTCCAACGATGTGCATTTTTCTTCCCAACCGTGGTTTGTAAGCCGATTAAGCAAAACCTATGCCACGATGCGAAAGACCTGGGTACACGGTGCGGGCAAACCCCTAGGTTCGGGCCTGCCCCACTGCATTAAATTACGGCCACTCGCAAGCGCGCCACGAGCGCCGCATGAGAGGAACCGAGGAAGACTTTCGATCACACGAACAACAATATTGATACCATCCAGAGCAGATGGCGTTCCCAAGGCACCGCTAACCCCGGTGCCTTTTTATTTGTAGTTTCGGGTTCTCATGGAATTTTTTCTCGTCACGCTGGCCTCGCTGCTGGCCGGTTTTGTCGATGCCGTCGTGGGCGGCGGGGGTCTGGTCCTGCTGCCCGCGCTGTTCGCCACCTATCCCACGGCCCACGCGGCCACCCTGCTGGGCACCAACAAGTCCGCCTCGGTTTGGGGCACGGCCTTTGCCTCGGTGCAGTACGCCCGCCGCGTGGAGATACGCTGGAGCGCCCTGCTGCCCGCCATGGGCCTGTCCTTTGCCGGGTCCCTGGCCGGGGCCTGGGTTGTCACGCTGATCTCGCCGGATTTCCTGCGCCGGCTGCTGCCTGCCGTGCTGGTCGGGGTGCTGGCCTACACGCTGATGAAGAAGGAACTGGGGCGCCACCATGCGCCGCGTTTCACCGGCCGCCAGGAGCTGCTGGCCGCCGGCAGCGTGGGCGGGGTGATCGGCTTTTACGACGGCTTCTTCGGCCCGGGCACGGGCAGCTTCTTTGTCTTCCTGCTGGTGCGCTGGCTGGGGTATGACTTCCTGCACGCCTCGGCCAGCGCCAAGCTGCTGAACCTGAGCAGCAACCTGGCCGCGCTGATCCTGTTCGCCGTCAAGGGCTATGTCTGGTGGCATTTCGCACTGGCACTGGCACTGGCCAATGTCGTCGGCAGCCTGCTGGGCACGCGCATGGCGCTCAAACACGGCGCCGGTTTCGTGCGCGGAGTGTTCATCCTGGTGGTCAGCGCGCTGATCCTCAAGACCGGCTACGACGCCTTTCTGCGCTAGGCCCTTGCCTCAGGGCTCCACGCTCACCTGCACACCGGCCTTGCCCTTGGGCGGCCAGGCCACCTCGGCCGCCAGGCGCGGCTTGCCGATGGGGAAGGCCGCGCGGCCCTGCTTGACGGCGGCCAGGTCTTCCTCGCTCGGGTATTGGCCCAGCAGCCAGTAGTCGAAGACACGGCGCGCCATCGGGGCGGCGTGTTCGGCGCCGAAGCCGGCGTTCTCGACGATCACCGCCAGCGCAATCTTGGGGTCATCCACCGGCGCGAAGGCCATGTACAAGGCATGGTCACGCTGGTGCTCTTCCATCTTGCGCGCGTCATACTTTTCTTTTTGCCCGATGGTCACGGCCTGGGCGGTGCCGGTCTTGCCCGCGCTGAGGTACTTGGCGCCGGCAAAGGAGCGTGCCGAGGTGCCGTCCTGCGTCACCGCCGCCAGCGCCCGGCGCACTATGGCCAGGTTCTGCTGGCCATAGTGCAGGTCCTCTGACGGCCTCTTGGCCACATCCTGGATCGTCTGGCTGCCGGCATCCTGCGTGCCGATCACGAGATGCGGGATGTTCTTGACGCCGTTGTTGGCCAGGGTGGCCGTGGCCGAGGCCAGCTGCAGCATGGTGAAGGTGTTGTATCCCTGGCCGATGCCCAATGAAATGGTCTCACCGGCGTACCACTTCTTCTGCTCGGGCCGCTTGTAGGTCTTGCGTTTCCACTCCTGGCTGGGCAGGACACCGCGCACCTCGCCCTGGATGTCGATGCCGGTGATCTGACCGAAACCCAGGGGTTTCATGAAGTCGTGGATGACGTCCACGCCCAGATCGTTGGCCAGGGAGTAGTAATAGACGTTGCTGGACTTGACGATGCTGCGGTGCATGTCCAC
The DNA here is from genome assembly GCF_059415585.1 of Hylemonella sp. GW821-FHT10B10. Classification (NCBI taxonomy): domain Bacteria; kingdom Pseudomonadati; phylum Pseudomonadota; class Betaproteobacteria; order Burkholderiales; family Comamonadaceae; genus Hylemonella; species Hylemonella sp. GW821-FHT10B10. The sequence continues at coordinate 35,741 of NZ_JBWKNN010000003.1, forward strand.
CGGCCCCAGCCCGCCGTCCCCGTGGCTGCGAAAGGTGTGGTCACCGAAGGTCCAGGAACCGCCGTCGTAGATGATGGCCGTGGGCGAGCGCTTTCCGGTCTCCAGCGCCGCCATGGCCATGAAAGGCTTGTAGGTCGAGCCCGGCGGGTAGGTGCCGCGCAGGGCCCGGTTCAACAGGGGCTTCTCGATCGATTCGTTGAGGGCCTGCCAGGACTCGGAGTCGATGCCTTCGACGAACATGTTCGGGTCGAAGGTGGGCTTGCTGACAAAGGCCAGGACCTCGCCGTTGCTGGGATCGAGCGCCACCAGCGCCCCGCGCCGCTGGCCGAACATCTCCTCGACCAGGTTCTGCAGCTTGATGTCGATGGACAGCACCACGTTGTTGCCCGGCTTGGCCGTGCTGCTGGCGAGCTTGCGCACGGCGCGGCCGCCGGCCGACGTCTCGACACGCTCGAAGCCGGTGACGCCGTGCAGGTGTTTCTCGAAGCTCTGCTCCACACCGAGTTTGCCGATGTAGTCGGTGCCGCGGTAGTTGGCCTGGTCCTCGTCGTCCCACTCCTCCTGTTCCTTTTTCTCGGCCGGGTTGATGCGTCCGATGTAACCCACCACATGGCTGCCGAGCTCACCCCAGGGGTAGTTGCGGAACAGGCGTGCGCGGATGTCCACGCCGCTGAAGCGATAACGCTGCACCGCGAAGCGCGCCACCTCCTCGTCGGACAGGCGGGTTCGGATGGGCAGGGACTCGACCCCCTTGGTTTCCTCCATCAGCTTGCGGAAACGCCGGCGGTCGCGCGGTGTGATGTCCACCAGTTCGGCCAGCTGGTTGATGGTGCCCTCCAGGTTGTCCACCTGGGCGGGCGTGATCTCCAGCGTGTAGGCCGAGTAGTTGGTCGCCAGCGGGATGCCATTGCGGTCCAGGATCAGGCCGCGCGTGGGCACCAGGGGAACGACCGTGGTGCGGTTGATCTCGGCCTGTTCCTGCAACTCGGCGTGGCGCACCACCTGCAGATAGAGCAGGCGGAAAAAGAGAATCAGGAAACAGGCGAAAACCAGCACCGAGACGACCAGCACGCGCGCACGGAAGCGATGCAGGTCGGCTTCGACGTTGCGCAGTTCGGTCATGACAGACAGTACTCTACAAGGGCCGGTTGGCGTCGGGGTCGGGCGCGCGCCGCTGCGGCAGCAGCAGCAGCAGGGAGGCCACCGGCCACAGCAGGGCTTCGATCAACGGGGCCAGCAGCAAGGAAAAACCCGGGAAATTGCCCCCCACCATCAGGCGCACGGCCAGGGCCACCGCATGGGCGGCGATCAACAGGGGCAGCACGTGCACCGACTGCGAGGCCAGCGTGAACCACAGGAGTCGGCGATGGATGGCAATGGCCAGGAAATTCAGCACGGCGTAGGCCAGGGCGTGTTGCCCCAGCACGCTGCCCTGGTGCACGTCCATCAGCAGGCCGAACATGAAGGCCGCGCCGATGCCGATGCGCTGCGGCTGATGCACGCCCCAGAAGACCAGGGCCAGGGCCAGCAGATCAGGTGCCCAGGCAGCGCGCCCCCACAAGGCGATATTGAGCAGCAGATTGAGGCCGAAGGCAGCAAAGAGGCTGCCCCAGATGAACAGGGGATTGGCCGGCAAAAGCAGCTGCTGGCCGGGACGCATGATCATTTCTGCACCCCCTTGCTGCCGTCTCGTCGACCCGTCTTCAAGGCGAGCGGAGCCTTTTCCTGCGGCCGCGACGGCTGCTGCCCAGCCAGGCTGGGCAGCACCAGCACCTGCGAGGCACCCGCCACCCGGGCCTGCGGCACGCAGTAGATAAGGGCAAAGGGCAGCTCCACGCGGCGTTCGACCTTCTCGACACGCGCCACTGGCAGGCCAGGCGGGAAGACACCGTCGATGCCACTGGTGGTCAGGATGTCGCCGGGCTGCACATCGGCATTGCTGCCCATGTAGCGCAGCTCCAGCGCCCCGCCGTGCAGGCTGGGGTCGCCAAAGGCCACGGCGCGCACGCCGGTGCGGATGTTGAGCACGGGGATGGCCTGGTCGGCGTCGATCACCAGCGTCACCTCGCTCAGCGAAGGGTAGACGCGGGTTACCTGGCCCAATACGCCGGATTCGTCCAGCACCGGGGAGCCGGCGCTCACGCCGTGGATCAGGCCCTTGTCGATGATGACCTTGTGGGCGTAGGGATCGGCCGCGTCGTAGAGCACCTGCGCGGCCAGCCCCGGCGTGGGCATGCGTTCGCGCAGGTCCAGCAGCTGGCGCAGGCGCTTGTTCTCCTGGGACAACTGATCGAATTGCTGCACGCGTGGCGACTGCAGACGCAGCTGCTCGCGGTAGGTCTGCGCGTCTTCCTGCGCACTGCGCAGCGACTGCATCTGGCGGAAGCCGTCGCGGGTCCAGGTCACGGGCTGCACCAGGGCCCATTGCACGGGATAGAGCACCGAGGCGATGGTCATGCGCACCGGGCCGGTCAGCTGAAAGCGCGTGTCGGCCACCATGAGGAACAGCGCCAGGGCGCTGAACAGCATGAGCTTGGACAGGGCCGAGGCGCCCTGCCGGAAGAAGGGGGGAGGAGTCCTGTCCAGCGTACCGAAAGGCATCGCTGTACCTGCCGATTATTCGTTCGTGAAGATGGCGCCCAGACGGTCCATGCGTTCGAGGGCGATGCCACAGCCGCGCACCACGCAGGTCAGCGGGTCCTCGGCCACCAGCACGGGCAGGCCGGTTTCTTCGGACAGCAGACGGTCCAGATCACGCAGCAGCGCGCCGCCGCCAGTCAGCATCATGCCGCGGTCGGCGATGTCGGCGCCCAGTTCGGGCGGGGTCTGCTCCAGCGCGTTCTTCACGGCCGAGACGATGTTGTTGAGCGGGTCGGTCAGGGCTTCCAGGATCTCGTTGGAAGAGATCGTGAAACTGCGCGGCACGCCTTCGGACAGGTTGCGACCGCGCACTTCCATCTCGCGCACCTCGCTGCCGGGAAAGGCCGAGCCGATGTTCTTCTTGATGGACTCGGCCGTGGGTTCACCGATCAGCATGCCGTAGTTGCGGCGGATGTAGTTGATGATGGCTTCGTCGAACTTGTCGCCACCCACACGCACCGAGCCCTTGTAGACCATGCCGCCCAGGGAGATCACGCCAACTTCGGTGGTACCACCGCCGATGTCGACCACCATGGAGCCCGAGGCCTCGGAGACGGGCAGGCCGGAACCGATGGCCGCGGCCATGGGTTCCTCGATCAGGTAGACGTCGCTGGCACCGGCGCCCAGGGCCGATTCACGGATGGCGCGGCGCTCGACCTGGGTCGAGCCGCAGGGCACGCAGATGATGATGCGCGGGCTGGGCTTGAACACACCACGCGGGTGGACCATCTTGATGAACTGCTTGAGCATCTGCTCGGTGACGGTGAAGTCGGCGATCACGCCGTCCTTCATCGGGCGGATCGCCTCGATGTTGCCAGGCACTTTGCCCAGCATGGCTTTGGCTTCGTGGCCGACCGCCTGGATGGTCTTCTTGCCCTGCGGGCCGCCTTCGTGGCGGATGGCCACCACCGAGGGCTCGTCCAGGACGATGCCGCGGTCGCGCACGTAAATCAGGGTGTTGGCCGTGCCCAGGTCGATGGCCAGGTCAGTGGAGAAATACTGACGGAAAGCTCCAAACATTACTCGTTCCTCTCTGAGGGCACGAGCGAGCTTCGCTCGCCCGTCGCCCGGTGCGCAGGATGCGCGGTTGTGACTCGGTGCGCAGCGCCGTAATCCCCGGGAGCAGGAAAGGGCGCCACTAAAGGCGGGATAATACCCTATCCCCTGTGTATAACCCGCTGTTCCGGGGCCCCTCGGCCCCCGGGATTACACCCGGTTTCAACCTGCCCGCCATGTCCCTGACCTCTGCAGACATCTCGCGCATCGCCAATCTGGCCCGGCTCGAGCTCAGCCCGGCCGAAAGCGAACGCATGCGCACGCGCATCAACGGCTTCTTCGACATCGTCGAGCAGATGCGCGCCGTCGACACTGCGGGCATCGAGCCCCTGGCCCATCCCACCATGGCCGCCGCCACCGGCCAGGCCGCGCTGCGCCTGCGCGAGGACCGCGCCACCGAGCCCAACCAGCGCGAAGCCAACCAGCAAAGCGCGCCGGCCGTCGAACGCGGCCTCTTCCTGGTTCCCAAAGTCATTGAATGATGTCTGAACTGCACCAACTCAGCGTGGCCGAACTGGCCCGCCTGCTGCGCGACAAGAAGGTCTCGGCCGTCGAGACAGCCCGGCATTTCCTCGGCCGTATGTCGGCCCACCAAGACCTCGCCGCCTTCGTGGCCGTGGACGAAGAGGCCACCCTGGCCCAGGCCCGCGCGGCCGATGTGGCCCTGGCCGCGGGCTCAGCCACCCCGCTGGCAGGCGTGCCCATCGCGCACAAGGACATCTTCGTCACCAAGGATTTCCCCTCCACCGCCGGCTCGAAGATTCTGGCCGGCTACCGCTCGCCCTTCGACGCAACCGTGGTCCGTCGTCTTGCAGAAGCGGGCACCGTGACCCTGGGCAAGCTCAGCTGCGATGAGTTCGCCATGGGCTCGGCCAATGAAAGCGTGGCCGTACCGGCCGTGGGCCACAGCGCCCCCGCTCCGGTGCGCAACCCCTGGGACAAAAGCCGTGTACCTGGCGGTTCCTCGGGCGGCAGCGCCGCTGCCGTGGCTGCCCGCCTTGCCCCGGCCGCCACGGGCACGGACACCGGTGGCTCCATCCGCCAGCCAGCCTCCTTCTGCGGCCTCACGGGCATCAAGCCCACCTATGGCCGCGCCAGCCGCTACGGCATGATCGCCTACGCCTCCAGCCTGGACCAGGCCGGCCCCATGGCCCGCTCAGCCGAAGACTGCGCCCTGCTGCTCTCGGCCCTGTGCGGCCCGGACCTGGACCGCGACTCGACTTCGCTGGATGTGCCCGCGGAAGATTTCAGCCGCAGTCTCGGCGACAAGCTCCACGGCTTGCGCATCGGCATCCCCAAGGAATTCTTCGGCGCCGGCCTGGCCGCGGACGTGCGTGCAGCCATCGACGCTGCACTGAAAGCCTACGAAAAACTCGGCGCCAAGCTGGTGGAGATCTCTCTGCCGCTCACCGAGCTGGCCATCCCCGTCTACTACATCATTGCCCCGGCTGAAGCCAGCTCCAACCTCTCGCGCTTCGATGGCGTGAAGTTCGGCCACCGTGCCGACCAGTACACCGATCTGCTCGATATGTACAAAAAAACCCGCGCCGAAGGCTTTGGCGATGAGGTCAAGCGCCGCATCATGATCGGCACCTATGTGCTGAGCCACGGCTACTACGACGCCTACTACCTGCAGGCGCAGAAGATCCGCCGCATGATCGCCGATGACTTCCAGCAGGCCTTCAAGGACTGCGACGTGATCGCCGGCCCCGTGGCCCCCACGGTGGCCTGGAAGCTCGGCGACAAGAGCGAGGACCCGGTTGCAGCCTACCTGGCCGATATCTACACCCTGCCTGGCTCCCTGGCCGGCCTGCCGGGCATGAGCCTGCCCGTGGGTTTTGGTGAGGGGAACATGCCTGTGGGTCTGCAGCTGATCGGCAACTACCTGCAGGAAAGCAAGCTGCTCAACGCCGCCCACGGCTACCAGCAGGCCACCGACTTCCACCTCCGCACGCCAGGAGGTTTTTGAGATGACCGCCAAACTCGTCCAGGGCTACGAAGTCGTGATCGGCTTCGAGACGCATGCCCAGCTTTCCACCGAAAGCAAGATCTTCAGTCGGGCTTCGGTCGCGTTCGGTGCCGAGCCCAACACCCAGGCCTGTGCGGTGGACCTGGCCTTGCCAGGCACCCTGCCCGTGATGAACCGCGGTGCGGTGGAACGTGCCATCCGCCTGGGCCTGGCCATCGGTTCGCACATCGCACCACGCAGCATCTTTGCACGCAAAAACTACTTCTACCCCGATCTGCCCAAGGGTTACCAGATCAGCCAGTTCGAGATCCCCGTGGTGCAGGGCGGCGAGGTGTCCTTCTTCCTGGGCGAAGAGAAAAAGACCGTGCGCCTCGTGCGCGCCCACCTCGAAGAAGACGCGGGCAAGTCCCTGCACGAAGACTTCATCGGCCAGAGCGGCATCGACCTGAACCGCGCTGGCACCCCGCTGCTGGAGATCGTGACCGAACCCGACATCCGCTCGAGCGACGAAGCCGTGGCCTATGCCAAGGAGCTACACAAGATCGTGACCTGGATAGGCATCTGCGATGGCAATATGCAGGAGGGCAGCTTCCGTTGCGACGCCAATGTCTCCGTGCGCAAGCCCGGGGCACCGCTGGGCACACGCCGCGAGATCAAGAACCTGAACAGCTTCAAGTTCATGCAGCAGGCCATCGACTTCGAGGTGCGCTGGCAGATCGAACAGATCGAAGACGGTCACGCCATCCAGCAGGCCACCGTGCTCTTCGACCCCGACACCGGCGAGACGCGGTCCATGCGCACCAAGGAAGACGCTGCCGACTACCGTTACTTCCCCGACCCCGACTTGCCGCCCCTGGTGATCGAGTCCGAGTGGATCGAGCGCGTGCGCAGCGAACTGCCCGAACTGCCACGTGCCATGGCCGCGCGGTTCGTGGCCGACTACGGCCTGCCCGAATACGACGCCACCACGCTGACACAGAGCAAGGCCATGGCGACCTATTTCGAGACCACCGCACAAGCCTGCAAGCAACCCAAGCTGGCCAGCAACTGGATCATGGGCGAGGTGTCGCGCCGCCTGAATGCCGGCGAGACGGTCATTGAACAGGCTCCGGTCAGCGCAGCCCAGCTGGCCGCGCTGATCACGCGCATCGCCGACGGCACCATCTCCAACAACGCAGGCCGGCAGGTCTTTGACTCGCTCTGGAGTGGCGAAGGCCAGGATGTGGATGCCCTCATCGAAGCCAAGGGCCTCAAGCAGATGAACGACAGCGGTGCGCTGGAAAAGATCATCGACGACGTCATCGCCGCCAATCCCGACAACGTGGCCCAGTTCAAGGCCGGCAAGGACAAGGCCTTCAATGCGCTGGTGGGTCAGATCATGAAAGCCAGCAAGGGCAAGGCCAACCCGCAACAGGTCAACGACCTGCTACGCAGCAAGCTGGCTTGATCGATCGGGGCAGACGCAGACCGGTCGGCACCGGCCTGCCCGGCTCAGCTGGCTGGCGCGCCGATCTGGGCCCAGAGCTGTTGCAGGCGCAGCAGCTCTTCGTCGAAACGGGCGTTCACACGGACCAATTCGGCGTCCTGGTCGGCGATGAACCGCTCCTGCACGGCCATGCTCTTCTCGTTTTCATCCACCAGACGCTGAAGTGAAGGCGGCACCTTGCTGGGGTCCTTCGCATAGAACTCCAGTTCGACGTCAAGCTCCTTGCGCTGGCGTTGCAGCTCCCGGACGCGGTTCATGGCAGCTTGGCGCACCACAGTGATCTGGGCGAGGGCTTCGGAACGCTCCTTGTCATGCACAGAGCGGCTGGGGTAACGCACCAGCAGGGCGCGCTCGCGACGTTTTTCCTCGGCCTGCCGCGCCTGCTCCTCGGCTTCACGGCGCTTTTTGGCCTCCAGCGCAGCGCGCTCAGGCCCGGTCAGGGTAGGGGGAATGATGGCGCGCACCGTGCCACTGGGGTTGAGCAGCCTCTGCTCGCGGTCGGCACATTCACGGATGGGGCGGTCGGAAGTGAGCTTGCGCCCCTTGGCATCCACACAGGTGTAAATGCCGCCTTCGACGCTGGCCTGTGCGTGCACCTGCAACGCGCTGCCCGCCAGCAGCACGCCCATTCCTACCACCCCTGCCAATCGCTTCATGTTGATCAATCCTGGACGCCGTATTTTTGCCGGTACGCCAGCACACGCTGATGGTCAGCGGCCAGGCCGGTACGGCTGTGTTGTTCCAGATAGTGCAATAAATCAGCCAGTTTCGCAATGGCGGCCACCTGCAATCCCAAGCGATTTCGTACGTATTGCACAGCGCTGTAGGGCACGTCCTGGCCGTTTTCGGTGGCCATTTCCTGCCGGTCCAGGGCGATCACCACGCCATGGGGCGTGGCACCGGCCGCCTCGATCAAGGCGATGGACTCGCGTGCAGCCGTGCCCGCAGACATGACATCGTCCACGATCAGGACCCGGCCCTTGAGCGGCGCGCCGACCAGGGTGCCGCCTTCGCCATGGTTCTTGGCTTCCTTGCGGTTATAGGCAAAGGGCACGTTGCGCCCGTGCCGCGCCAGCTCCACGGCCAGGGCCGCCCCCAGCGGGATGCCCTTGTAGGCCGGGCCGAAGATCATGTCGAACTCGATGCCGGACGCGATCAGGCGGCGGGCATAGAATTCGGCCAGCCGGCCCAGCTTGGCCCCGTCGTCGAACAGCCCCGCATTGAAGAAATAGGGGGAGAGCCGGCCGGCCTTGGTCTTGAATTCGCCGAAACGCAGCACGCCGCACTCGACGGCGAAAGCCACAAAATCCTGGGCCAGGCTGTCCTGCCCACTCACCACACCGTCCGCCATGGGAAATTCCTTGTTCAAACTTGTCAGCCTCAACCTCAACGGCATACGCTCGGCCACCGGCAAGGGGCTGGAGGCCTGGCTGGACCAGACTCGTCCGGATTGTATGGGGGTACAGGAGGTCAAGGCCCAGGCGGAAGACGTGGCGGGCCGCTTCGAAGAGCTGGCCGGCCTGCGCGGCTACTTCCATTACGCGGAGAAAAAGGGCTACTCCGGCGTGGGTCTCTACACCCGGCACGAGCCAAGCGATGTCGTCATAGGCTACGGCTCACCCGAATTCGATGCCGAGGGCCGCTACGTGGAGCTGCGCTTCGACACCCCGCACAGCAAGCTGTCTTTGGTCAGCTGCTACTTCCCCAGCGGCTCTTCAGGCGAGGAACGCCAGCAGGCCAAATTCCGCTTTCTCGACCAGATCTACCCGCACCTGCAGACTCTCAAGCGCGGGCGCGAGTTCATTCTTGTGGGCGACGTCAACATCGCCCACAAGGAAATGGACCTGAAGAACTGGAAGGGCAACCTCAAGAACTCCGGCTTCCTGCCCGAAGAGCGCGCCTGGATGACCAAGCTGCTGGACGAGGGCGGCTTGGTCGACGTCTATCGCCAGCTGGAACCCGAGGCGACCGATGCCGCCTACACCTGGTGGAGCAACCGCGGCCAGGCCTACGCCAAGAACGTGGGCTGGCGCATCGACTACCAGCTGGCCACGCCGGCACTGGCGGCCTATGCACGCAGCGTATCGGTCTACAAGGGTGAGAAATTCAGCGACCACGCGCCGCTGACGGTCAGCTACGAAGGCGTGCTGTAACGCCCGCCGTGGCTCAGTTCCCGGCGTGCAGCTTGGCATGGATGCGCCGTGTCGTGCGCCACACCGCCCAGAGCACCAGCGGGATCAGGGCACCCACGGCCATCTCGGGATTGAGCGGCGCACCTGCGGCCTTGGCCGCCTTGACAACATACAGCAGCAGGCTGACCACGTAGTAGGAAATCGCCGCAATGGACAGGCCCTCCACCGTGGTCTGCAGGCGCAGTTGCAGTTCCTGGCCGCGCGTGAGCTTCTCCAGCAACTGCTGGTTCTGCGCCTCGGTGGCGATATCCACCCGCGTGCGCAGCAAGGCGCTCGCACGTGAAACGCGTTCGGACAGCGAGGTCAGGCGCTGCGAGGTGGCGGCCACTGTGGCCATGGCCGGCGACAGACGGCGCTGCAGAAATTCGCCCAGGGTCTGAGTACCCGGCACGGGCTGCTCGCGCAACTCGACCAGGCGCTGGCCGACCAAGCTGTCATAGGCCCGTGTGGCCGCGAAACGGTAGTCGTGCTCGGCGGTAGCCCGCTCCACGCGCGCGGCCAGTGCGATCAGGATATCGAGCAGCTCCTGTTCCGATGCCTGTTTATTTTCCAGCTGTGCCGTGATGCCAGCGAGTTGCCCCTCGGCCTCGGCCAGCATGGGCCCCAGGCTCTTGGCCACGGGCAGGCCACGCAGGGCCATCAGGCGGTAGGTCTCCAGCTCCAGCAGGCGCTGCGACACACGACCGGCCCGCGTCTCTGTCGTCGCGGTCGGCGCGATCACCAGCAGGCGCTCGAAACCGCTGTCGCGCAGCTGGAAATCCGTGACCACCAGCGAGTGGCCGTTGTTGCCCAGGACCGAAGCCACCACCGGGTGGTCGCCGAACCAGCGACGCGCTTGCGCCAGGCTGGCCTCCGGCGGGGACACCTCGCCATGCACCATGGCCAGCTTGATGGCCGCGATGGTACGGCCCGGTATCTCGCGCAACCACTGGGGGCTCACCACCAGCGCGCGCAGCAATTCCGGATCATCGGCACCCAGGCGCGCATGCGGGGGCAGCGGCTGCACGATGGAGTACCGCGTGAACTCGGTGTGACGCTCCCACTTGACGGTGTAGCCCTCGAAGCGCAGGCGCAGGAAATTGGCCTGCAGGCGCTCCGGCGTCAAATCCTGCTGGCCCGGCAACAGGCGCAGGTGCTCGCACTCCCGCTCGCGACAGATGCCATCGTTGAGTACAGCCACATAGATCACCAGGGCTGGCAGGCGGATGCGCGCCGAGGGACGGGCGTGCACCTCGTTGTGCAACATGGCACGCTGGGTATCGTCGGCTGGCAGCAGGCGGGCGGTTTCAGCAGAAGCGTTCACGTTCATGAGCCGCATTTTGCCGGCATAACGCGATGCCGCCGTGCAAAATGCGACTTTCGCCGCCTGTTTCACCCTCCCTTTTCCCGGCCATGCTCAAGTACCAGACCGTTCCCGTCACTGCCTTCGAACAGAACTGCTCCATCGTCTGGTGCGACGAAACGATGGAGGCTGCCGTCATCGACCCGGGCGGCGACCTGCCGCGCATCACCCAGGTGGCCGCCCAGCTGGGCGTCAAGCTCAAGGCGATCTGGCTGACCCATGCGCACATCGACCACGCCGGCGGCACGGCCGAGCTCGCCCGCCAGCTCCAGCTGCCCATCATTGGCCCCCATCCCGGCGACCAGTTCTGGATCGACCAGTTGGCCGAACAGAGCCGCATGTTCCGTTTCCCGCAATCGGAGCGCTTTACGCCTTCACGCTGGCTGCGGGACGGCGACACGGTGACCATAGGCCACTGCACCCTCAACGTGCGCCATTGCCCCGGCCATACGCCCGGGCACGTGGTCTTCCACTCCCCGGAGGCGCAACGCGCTTTCGTCGGTGACGTGTTGTTTGCCGGGTCCATCGGGCGCACCGACTTTCCCCAGGGCAACCACGGCGACCTGATCCGTAGCATCACCGAACGACTGTGGCCCATGGGCAACGACACTGTGTTCATTCCCGGTCACGGACCCGAAAGCACCTTCGGTCGTGAACGCCAGTCCAATCCATTCGTGGGCGGAACGTAAGCACACGCTACTGTTCATCTTCTCATGTGGCAGGGCGTACAGAAACCCTGTCAGACACTTCAGTAAACGGCGCGGCAGGCCGATCTCCTGAATAATCAAACCCAGTTTGAAACTCAGGAACCATCATGAATCCGCTGCGCGCCCGTCTGCTGGCGCTGGCCCTCTTTACTGCAGCGGCCGGCCCGGCGCCGGCACAAGTTGCCTATGCCGGCCCGGGCCTCTATAGCCTGAGTTACACCCTGCCCGTCAGCGGCAGCTGGGGCCTGCGCAGCGACTACAGCCCGGGCCTGAAGTGGAAAGCTCCTGATAACCGTCTGGATGCCGGCGGCCCTGTCGACATCAACCGCGCCAGCCTGTATGCCGACTGGTTTCCCTTCGGCAGCGGCTTTCGGGTGGTGGGCGGCCTGAATTTCAATGACACCCGCAACGGCCAGGGCATCCTGGGCAGTTATACGGCGGCACCAGCCAGCAGCCCCTATCAGTTGCGCGGCAAATACCCCAGCACCTCCACCTATGTCGGTGTGGGTTATGGCCAGCAAGGCCAGGCCGTCAAGGGGCTGGGTTTTTATGCCGACATGGGGGTTTCGCTGGGCGCCCTGCCCAGCGACGCAGACGCCAGCCAGGGCAGCAATGCCACCGTGGACATGGATGGATGGCGTACGCAAAGCAATGGCTGGCTGGGTTTCCGCTACCTGCCCAGCGTGTCGCTGGGCCTGATCTACCGCTACTGAGCGGCAACCTGGATCCAGATCCTGTTTAGACCGATAGGATCGGTCGTTCATTTTGCCAACGTCCGGCGCCCTCAAAATGAAAAAACGCCTTGTCAGCTCGATCCTCCTGGCCAGCCTCGGTGGTCACATCCAGGCGCAAGACATCTACGGCGGCATCGGCTTGCCCGGCCTGTACACCCTGGGTTATGCCCAGCCCCTGGGCACCAAGTGGGGGGTGCGTGGCGAATATGCGGGCGGCCTGTCGGCCAGCGCCAGCGGCACGGACAACGGTGTGCGCTACGACGCCAACTTCAAGTCCAACCGCGCCGGCCTGTTTGCCGACTGGTTCCCTTTCAGTGGCGGGTTTCGTCTGGTCGGCGGCGTCACAGCCAACGACACCAAACTGAACGTGAATGGCGTGGGCGGCCCCAATACCACCATCGGCAGCGTCACCACCGACACCACAGGCAAGAAATTCAACGTCAGCCTGAAATACCCGAGCACCACCGCCTACCTGGGCCTGGGTTATGGCCACCACGTCTCGACCAAGGGTCTGGGCTTCTACGCCGATGTCGGCGTCACCCTCGGCTCATTCACAGCCGAGATCGATACCGACCTGGTGGGCTACAACGGCATCACCCAGGCCGATGTCGATGCGCAGAAGAAGAAAATGAACGACTCCCTGGGAGGCCTGGGCTACCTGCCCAGTGTCTCCGTGGGCATGGTCTATCGCTTCTAAGTCCTGAGCCCTTCAAGGCACACGCCACTGAAACCGGCCCTACCGGTTTTCACGAACGCGCGGGCGCACGGCGAGCCCGCTCGTAGAGGGGCAGCACCTTGGGCAGGTTCTTTTCGATCTCCGAAATGCGCGTCTTGCCCGAGGGATGGGTGGAGAGCCATTGCGGCGGTGCCCCTTTGCTTGCAGCACCCATCTTGCGCCACAGGCTGACACCGGCACGCGGGTCGTAGCCGGCACGCGCGGCCAGTTCCAGTCCGACCAGATCGGCTTCGGACTCGTCGCTGCGGCTGAATTCCAGCGTCAGCAAATTGGCGCCGCCGCGCGCCACGCCATCGGTCAGACGCGGGTCCACGCCCAGCCAGGCGGCCACCACGGCACCCCCCACGCGGGCCACGCCCTGGGTCACGGCCCCCTTGCCCATGCGCTCACGCGCGTGCTCGCGCAGTGCGTGCGCCATCTCGTGACCCATGACCATCGCCACTTCGTCATCGCTGAGCTCCAGCCGCTCCAGGATGCCGGTGTAGAAGGCGATCTTGCCGCCCGGCATGCAGAAGGCATTGATCTGGGGCGACTTGATCAGGCTGATCGACCATTTCCAGTCCTGCGCGCGCGGATTCCAGGCCAACGCATGGGGAATGATCCTCCTGGCAATGGCCTGCAGCCGCTGGGCCTGCGGATGATCCCTGGGCAGCAGGGCATGCTTGTTGGCAGCCTGCATCTGGAGCTGGGTGTATTGCTGCTCGGCCGTCTTCTCGACCTGCTCGGCTGACACCAGCTTGGTAAAGGCCGAGTTCTTGCCCACGTCCACGCCGTCGCGCTGCGGCTCGGAGCGCTCATTGCAGCCCGCCAGCAGCGCAGCCGCCAGCAGCAGGACGCTCAGAGTTGCAGGGGGGTGTCGTTTTGTTTTGTTCATGGAAGTGGAACGCGAGGGCTGCGCTTATTATTCCCGTATGACACCAAGTGCGCCCGAACCGGCCCAACTCAAGCCCAGCTGGGGCGCCACCCTGCGGGTCTACCTCGAACCCGCCACCCTGCGCATGCTGGCCCTGGGTTTCGCCGCCGGCCTGCCCCTGCTGCTGGTGCTGGGCACGCTGAGCTTTCGCCTGCGCGAGGCTGGCGTCGATCGCGGCACCATCGGCGAACTCAGCTGGGTCGGCCTGGCCTACGCCTTCAAGTGGGCATGGGCGCCCCTGGTAGACCGCCTGCCCCTGCCGGGCCTGACCCGCTGGCTGGGCTTGCGCCGCAGCTGGCTGCTGCTCTCGCAAGCGGCCATCGTGGCCGGGCTGACCGGCATGGCCCTGAACAATCCGCAAAACGGGCTGCAAACCGTGGTCTGGTGCGCGCTGGTCGTGGCCTTCGCCTCGGCCACGCAGGACATTGCGCTGGACGCCTTCCGCATCGAATCGGCCGGGGCCGAGCGCCAGGCCGCGCTGGCGGCGGCCTACCAGACCGGCTACCGCATGGCCATGATCTGGGCCGGGGCCGGCGTGTTGTGGCTGGCCGCACGGGCCGAAGTGGACGCTACCGGCTACCAGGATGCCGCCTGGGCCACGGCCTACCTGATCATGGCCGCGAGCATGCTGCCCGGCATGCTGACCGTGCTGTTCTCGTCCGAACCCGCGCGCCACGAACTGCCGCCGGCACGCAGTGTGGGCGAATGGCTGCAAGGCGCCGTGGTGGAACCCTTCACCGACTTCCTGGGTCGCTACAAGTGGCAGGCAGGCCTGATCCTGGCGCTGATCGCCGTCTACCGCATCAGCGACGTGGTCATGGGCATCATGGCCAACCCCTTCTATGTGGACATGGGTTACACCAAGGATGAGGTCGCCGCCGTGACCAAGGTCTACGGCGTCATCATGACCCTTGTGGGCGCCTTCGTGGGCGGTGTGCTGGCCATGCGTCTGGGCGTGATGCGCGTGCTCATGCTGGGCGCCCTGCTCAGCGCGGCCAGCAACCTGCTGTTCGCCTGGCTGGGCTCGCGCGGGCATGACGTGACGGCGCTGATTTTCGTGATCTCGGCCGACAACCTCTCCAGCGGCATCGCTTCGGCAGCCTTCATCGCCTACCTCTCCAGCCTGACCAACATCAGCTATTCGGCCACACAGTACGCACTGTTCAGCTCCATGATGCTGCTGGCGCCCAAATTCATCGCGGGTTTCTCGGGCCACTACGTGGACGCCTACGGCTACAGCCACTTCTTCGTCTCCACCGCCCTGCTGGGCCTGCCCGTGCTCTTGCTGGTGGGACTGGCGGCACGCGCCGCCCGGCGGGCCCGCAACTGAGGCGTTTACCTATCTTTACAGCCGCGACAAGCGCGGCTGACCGCTCGCCCCCACCATGGCGGCATGAGCGATAGACTTGCTGACATGAGCCAGCCCCTGCTGATGATCGAAGACGATGCCCGTCTGGCCGCCATGGTCAGCGAGTACCTGGCGCAATCCGGCTACGCCGTTGAAGTCGCCGGCAGCGGCGAAGACGGTCTGGCACGGCTGCAGGCCGCAAATCCTGCACCCCAGCTGCTGGTGCTCGACCTCATGCTGCCCGACATGGACGGGCTGGAGATCTGCCGCCGCATCCGCGCCCTGCCCTCGGCCCTGGCGCAGACCCCCATCCTGATGCTCACTGCCAAGGGCGACCCCATGGACCGCGTGATCGGCCTGGAGATGGGGGCCGACGACTACCTGGCCAAACCTTTCGAGCCGCGCGAGCTGCTGGCGCGCATCCGTGCCGTGCTGCGCCGCCGTAGCGGCGGCAATGGCCCGGCACCTGCCAGCCAGCTGCGCTTCGGTTCGCTGGCCATCGACCGCGACGCACGTACCGTCAGCGTCAACAGCCAGGCCTGCGAACTGACCTCCTACCAGTTCGACCTGCTGGTCACCTTGGCCGAGCGCGCCGGGCGCGTGCTCACGCGCGACCAGATCATGGAGGCCGTACGCGGCCGTGAGCTCGAAGCCTTCGACCGCTCAATCGACGTCCACATGGGCCGCATTCGCGCAGCCATCGAGGCCGACCCCAAGGCGCCCAAACGCATCCTGACCGTACGCGGTGTAGGTTACGTCTTCGCGCGCCAGCAGGACTGACGCGTCCGCAGCATGACCACGCCGCTGATACAGCGCCTCTACATCCGCATCTGGCTGGCCGTGGTGGCCGCCATCGTGCTGCTGACCCTGATCTTCGGCTGGATCTGGCGCCAGGAGGCGGA
The DNA here is from genome assembly GCF_059415585.1 of Hylemonella sp. GW821-FHT10B10. Lineage (NCBI taxonomy): Bacteria > Pseudomonadati > Pseudomonadota > Betaproteobacteria > Burkholderiales > Comamonadaceae > Hylemonella > Hylemonella sp. GW821-FHT10B10. The sequence goes on from NZ_JBWKNN010000003.1 coordinate 51,766, forward strand.
GCGTGAACGCGCCCAGCGCCCAGGCCGCGAGATCATCCTGCGCAACGCGCAGGGCGAGGTGCTGGGCCAGGCCCAGACACGAGGCTCGCGCGTGCCCGGCCAGGGCTGGGAATTCGAAGTGCCCCTGCGCGATGGTCAGACGGTCTTTGTGCAGTTGCCGCGCCCCGGCAACCGGCCACCTCCCGCACCCCCGCTGGGGCCGGCCAGCCTGCCCCCCCCCTACAACCTGCTCGTGATGCTCGGCCTGGTGGCCGCCGCCGTGGCCCTGGGCGCCTACCCCATCGTGCGCCGCCTGACCAAACGGCTCGAGGCGCTGCAGCAGGGCGTGGAGCGCTGGGGCGAGGGTGACCTGGCACGCCGCCTGCCCGAGGACGGACAGGACGAAGTGGCCTTCCTGGCCCAGCGCTTCAACATCGCCGCCGCCCGCGTACAGGCCCTACTGCTCTCGCACAAGGCCCTGCTGGCCAACGCCTCGCACGAGCTGCGCTCGCCGCTGGCGCGCATCCGCATGGGCCTGGAGCTCATGCAGGCCCAGCCCAGTCCAGCGACCCACGAGGAAATCGCGCGCAACATCCGCGAGCTGGACCAGCTGATCGACGAAATCCTGCTGGCCAGCCGGCTCGATGCCAGCCCCGACGATCTGGGGCCGCTGGAGCCTGTCGAACTGGTCGGCCTGTGCGCCGAGGAATGCGCCCGCACCGGTGCGGAGCTGGATACACCCGCCGGCACCACCAGCGTGCTGGTCATGGGCCTCACCCGGCTGCTGCGCCGCGCCCTGCGCAACCTGCTGGAGAACGCCCGCCGGCATGGCGGCGGTGAGGTAACCCTGACCCTGCAAACCCAGGGCACCCACGTCGAGATCCGGGTCTGCGACCAAGGGCCGGGTGTGCCACCCGCCCTGCGCGAACGCATCTTCGAGCCCTTCTTCCGCCTGCCAGGCGCTTCCGAACGCGAGGGCGGCGTGGGCCTGGGCCTGGCCCTGGTGCGCACCATTGCCCAGCGACACGGCGGCACGGTTCGGTGTGAAGAGCGGTCGGGCGGGGGAGCCTGCTTCGTGCTGCGCCTGCCACTGACGGGCTGAGCAGGCAAACACCTAAGGCGTGAAAAACCGCACAGCGCCGGCCCTGCGGGGGCTGGCGCAGACGACCTGTGTTTCCTATGGTTAGGCCAGCTTGGGGGAACACACCATGAGCGCAACCACATCCCGCCCATCGCGGCCCGATCGATCAGACTTCGTCACGCGGCACCAGTGCTACCGCGGCCTGAAAGTCGAGCAGAACCTGCTCAGCCCGTTCACCATGTATGTCGTGGAGCTGGACCAGTTCGGTCTGTTTATCTCGGATTCGCGGCCCGCGGCCTTCGATATGGCTTTCGAGGCTCTGTTCAGCACCATCCCCTTGGTTAAAACGGCCTGACAAGCACCCTGAATGTCTTATTTCGCGACACTTCTAACGCCATATCCCCAATTTGTGGGATATGCCAAAGGCAAACTGCTGGCTATATTTGGTTCCGTACTGCTGTCACAGTCAATTTTTTCCAAATACCGCCGGTTTGCGTTTTCCTCTAGCAGCGCAGGCCAGCGTCAATGATCCCAACGACGTCCTTTCGAGGACTTTTCAAAGCCACCCGCAAGGGTGGCTTTTTTTTATCCGGAATGCGCTAGACCGAAGCGGCCAGGGCCGTGCGCACGCGGTCGGCCGTGATGTCGTTGAGGCAGCGCAGGTGGCCCAGCGGGCATTCGCGCTGGAAACAGGGCGCGCAATCCAGCGGGGGCTGGTAATCCGGGTCCTGCTTGAGCCAGAGCACCTGGGCCCGCGCGCTCAACGGTGGCGTGTGCTCGGGACTGCTGGAGCCAAAGATCGCCACCTGGGGCACGTCCAGCGCGGCGGCCACATGCATGAGGCCGGTGTCGTTGCTGATGACCCGGCGAGCAGCGGCGATCAGGGCAAAGGCTTCGGCCAGGCTCGTGGTACCGGCCAGGTTGCGGCAGTCGACCCCGGAGGCCAGGGCCGAGATCTCGGTACCCAGCGGTGCCTCCTTGCCTGAACCCAGCACGATCACCGGAGCGTCGAGTTGTCGTGCCAGTTCCGCATAACGCTGCACCGGCCAACGTTTGGCTGAACCATATTCGGCGCCCGGCACGAAGACGTAGTAACCATCGCGCGCCAGCCCCTGCTTCGCCAGCACGGCATCACACTGCGCGGCATCAACCTGCAAGTGCGGCTGGTCGGCTTCGATGCCCGTTTCGCCACTGAGCGCCGAGTAGAAGGCCACCATGGGGGGGCGCTTGTCCTTGGGCGGGTTCTTCAGACGGTGTGTGAGCAGGCCCACGCGCGCCTCGCCCAGGTAGCCCACACGCTTCGGGATGCTGGCCAGGAAAGGCAGCAGCGCGCTCTTGAGCGAGTTGGGCAACACATAGGCCACATCAAAGCGGCCCTCGATCTGCCGTGCCAGCGCACGCCGCGCCTTGAGCTGCAGGCCGCCATGGGCGAAGGGGAATTCGATGACCTCGGCCACCTGGGGCATGGCGCGGTAGACCGGCGCCACCCAAGGCAGGGCCCCCACCGTGAGCCGCTCGCCGCGTGCAGCCAGGCGACGCAAAAGCGGCTCGGTCATCACCGCGTCCCCGATCCACTGGGGCGCAATGACAAGAGCCGCGATACCGCGGCCCTGGGCTTTAGTGGTGGGCGGCGAAATGTTCACCGGCCTTCAGCTTGTACACGGTACCGCAGTAGGGGCACTTGGCTTCGCCGGTGTGTGCCACGTCCAGGTAGACCTTGGGGTGGCTGTTCCAGATCTTCATGTCGGCCTTGGGGCTGGGACAGTAGACGCCCCCCTGGGCGTTCAGGTCCTTGGCCAGCAGTTCAACGGTGGACTTGCTCATCTCGTGTTCCTCAGACTTTGGTCAGCCAGTGGGCGTATTTGGGATTGCGGCCGTTGACGATGTCGAAGAAGGCGTTCTGGATCTTCTCCGTGATCGGGCCGCGCGAGCCGATGCCGATCTCGACACGGTCGAGTTCGCGGATAGGGGTGACTTCAGCAGCGGTGCCGGTGAAGAAGGCTTCGTCGGCGATGTAGATCTCGTCGCGCGTGATGCGTTTCTGCACGATCTCCAGGCCCAGGTCCTTGGCGATGTGGAACACGGTGTTGCGCGTGATGCCGTTAAGTGCGCCGGCCGACAGGTCAGGCGTGTAGATCACGCCGCCCTTGATGACGAAGACGTTCTCGCCCGCGCCTTCGGACACGAAGCCGGACGAATCGAGCAGCAGCGCTTCGTCGTAACCATCGTCCGTGGCTTCCATATTGGCCAGGATGGAGTTGCTGTAGTTGCTCACCGCCTTGGCCTGCGTCATGGTGATGTTGACGTGGTGGCGCGTGTAGCTGGAGGTCTTGACGCGGATGCCGCGCTTGAGGCCTTCCTCGCCCAGGTAGGCGCCCCAGGCCCAGGCCGCGACCATCAGGTGGATGGTGTTGCCCTTCGGGCTCACGCCCAGCTTCTTGTCGCCAATCCAGGTCAGCGGACGCAGGTAGCAGCTCTCGAGCTTGTTGGCACGCACCACATCCTTCTGCGCCTCGTTGACCTGCTCCATGGTGAACGGGATCTTCATCCGCAGGATCTTGGCGCTGTTGAACAGGCGCTCGGTGTGCTCCTGCAGACGGAAGATGGCGGTGCCGTTGACCGTGTTGTAAGCGCGTACCCCTTCGAATGCCCCGCAGCCATAGTGCAGGGTATGGGTCAGCACGTGGATCTTGGCGTCACGCCATTCCACCAGCTTGCCGTCCATCCAGATTTTTCCGTCGCGGTCGGACATCGAGGTCGGTAGGGGGCTCATTCGTTCTTTCCTAAATGGGGATACCCGCGTCAACGGGCGCAAAACCCTGATTTTACGGGGCCGGCGGCAGGCCCGGCATGGTGGTCGAACCGGGGTCGGCAGCGTCCGGGCGGCGGAAGTCCCAGCGCACCAGCTTGCCAGCATGGAATTCGCAAGTCACCGAGGCATCGGAGGGGTCGGTCCAGCGGAACATTTCGGGCTGGCTGTCGGACGGGCTCACCTGCACGCCCAGCGCACGGGTCATGGCCACCACGTGCATCAGCGTCATGCCAGGCTTGAGCTTGGCCTGCAACATGACGGCGCTGTCCACATAACCCAGGGGGCTGTCAGCCGCGCGTTTGAGGATGTGCATGAGACGGGTGAAGTGCAGCATCAGCCACAGCATGAGGGCACCGACGGCGAAGGCCACACCGGCCCAGCCAGCGAAACGGTAGCTCGCCACGACCAGCGCCACCGCGCCGATGGGAAGCAGGATTTTCTGTATTTGCATGCCCCGATTGTCTCAGAGCATGTCCAGCGCCGAAGACCCGGTGGGCGGTGCGAACAGGCGGTTGAGTTCGGCCAATTGGGCGGCGTCCAGCGTCATGTCACCGGCCGCCGCGTTCTCTCGCACACGCGCCAGGCTGGCCGATTTGGGGATGGTGATCACGCCTTCCTGGGCCAGCAGCCAAGCCAGGGCCGTCTGCGCCGGCGTCATGCCGTGGCGACGCGCAAAATCCTGCAGCCCCTTGTGGCGCGACAGCCGCCCCTGCTCGATCGGCGAGTAGGCCATGGTGGCCAAGCCCTGCTGGCGCAGCCAGGGCAACAGATCCCACTCGATGCCACGACGGCTCAGGTTGTAAAGCAGCTGGTTGGCCGCGCAGGCTGCGCCGCCGGGTACGTCCCGAAGCTCGCGCATGTCATCGAGGTCCAGGTTGCTCACGCCCCAATGGCGGATCTTCCCTGCACGTTGCAAGACCTCGAAGCCGGTCACCGTCTCGGCCAGCGGGACAGACCCGCGCCAATGCAGCAGATAGAGATCAATGTGCTCGGTTTTCAGGCGCCGCAGGCTGCGCTCGCAGGCCGCTGCCACACCCTGGCGCGAAGCGTTGTGCGGGTAGACCTTGCTGACCAGAAAGGCCCGCTCGCGCCGCCCCGCCAGCGCCTCGCCTACCACCTCTTCGGCACCGCCCTCGGCGTACATCTCGGCGGTATCGATCAGCGTCAGACCCAGGTCCAGGCCTAGCTGCAGGGCAGCGACCTCCGCCTTGCGCGCGCCGCGGTCCTCGCCCATGTACCAGGTCCCCTGGCCCAGCGCGGAAACATGCTCGCCCGAGGGCAGGCGCACCGTCTTCATGCCGCAAACTTGCCGGCAATGAAGTCCGTGACCTGCTGGTCTTCGGCCGAGGTCAGGCCGCTGACGCCGATGGCGCCGCACAGCACGCCGTCCTTGTTCTTGAGGGGCGAGCCGCCCGGCAGGGCCGTGAGCTGCGGGTCGCAGAAGTAGCCGATCTCGATCTGCTCCCGGTGCAGGCGCTCCAGCACGGCCTGCGTCGTTGCGCCCATGCGTGCGGCGCTGTAGCCCTTGCCCTGGGAAATGGCGACACTGCGCAGCGGCGCACCTTCCATGCGCACAAAGGCCAACAACAGACCGCTGGCGTCACAGACCGAGACACAGACCGGTTTCTTGAAATGCTGGGTGGCATGGGCCATGGCCTGGTCGATCAGGTCACGGGCGAGGGCCAATGTAAGCGTGGGCATGAGCGATCCCTGCAACGAAGTCCAGACGGGACATTCTAGAGAGGGTGGATTGCCTCGCTTGGCAGGGGCCCGGTACAGGGCGATAGCCCTCACGCGCCGCCGCAGTTACCCGACCCGACATGCAGAGAGACGCTGATGTGTCACCCAGGGAGTCGGCCATGTCTCGTACCGTTTCCGTGTCCTGGGTCGCGGCACCTGATGGGCAGTGGCGTCAACTCCGGGAACCCTGCGGAGCTTCCAGGGATGTTGGCTGCTTGATCGACCGGCGCCAGTGGGCATGCTCCTGCGGATAAACCGCCTGGAAACGCGCCTCGTAGACCTCTGCCTCCTTGGCACGACCCAGCAGATAGGCCGCTTCGATCAGCTTGCTGACCACCCGGGGTTCAGGCGAGAAATGCAATAGTTGCACACCCTGGTCATAAAGCTGACCAGCGTTCCCGGGAGTGAGTGGAGTCAGCGTGTAGTGCGCAAAGCGCTGTGCATCGCGAAACAAGAGGCTATCGGCCATTGTGTCCGGGGTCTGCACGCGGTACGCCGGCCAGCGTTGCGACATCGGGCGATAGAGCTGGCTGATGCGCTGGTAGTCCCAGGCCACATAAAGCAACGTCACCAGTGCGAGCCCAGGCATGAGCAGGCCACGCGCCCTGCCTCCGACCGGTATCCCCGTTGCAACGCCAACTTGAAGCGCCCCCCCGGAAGCCAACAACCCAAGCAACACCAGCACGGTGAACTGGAATGGACCGAACCAAAGCGGGTACTCCAGCAGGCTGTGTACGCCGATCAAGCCCAACATCACCCAGGCCATCTGCCGTGGCAACGCCGTCTCCCGCCAAGGACGGGCGTGCCAAATCCACCAAGCGCCCCCAAACAAGAGCAGCATGGTCAGTGGCAGCCCGAGCTCCACCCCGAGTTGCAGCGGCAGGTTGTGCGCGTTGTCGAGTAGCTCACAAAAGCGTGTGCCCTCGTACTGCGCCATAAAGTGGGCATAGTCCAGCTCGCCCCAGCCCCAGCCCAACCAGGGGCGCTGACTGATCAGGGTCAGTACATTGCTCCACAGCACAAGACGGCTGCCGCAATCGGGCACCTCCTCAAGACGAGTCAACAAGTTGGGCGCATGGCCGTCTCCGCCGAGGTAGGGCAGTAGAAACTCGGCCACGAGAAACGCCACCAGCGCCACGATCAGGCGTAGCCTGATCGTGGCTACAGATCCCCGCACAATCCCCGTGAAAACCAACACCAGCAGGCATTCCAGCGCCCCTGTGCGCGACGCCGAAGCAACATTGGCAATGACCAACAGAGCGATCAAGACCAACCGACCTGCGGTCCACGCCCGCGAGCGGGCCGGTCCCAACTCCGCGCACAGGGCCGCCAGCAGGCCCAGATTCATCAAAGTCGCGAACTGGTTGCGCTGACGCAGTTGGCCATAGGCCTCACCCACCTGGGCCGTTTCCACCCACGAAGGCAACAGCGATGTGTAACCCAGGTACTGCCCGAGGCCGATAAGGGCATTGAGCCCACTGGCCCAAAGCAGTCCCCAGTACAAGTGATTCAATGTCAGTCCGGTTCGGCCCACCCACAAGAGAACCAACACGGTCCAGCTGAATAGACGGGGAACCATACTTGGGTCAGGCGCGTAGCCCATTCCCACCAGCCACGGCGCGGCCAGCAAAACGACCAGGCCCCAAGATCGTCTACCTGCCGGAGCGCTCGGCTGCTTCATTCCAAGGTCCGCAACACTTGCAAAGCCTCTTCCACGCGCTCGACGGCGTGGATCGTCAGCCCCTCGATGGCTTTCTTGGGCGCATTGGCCTTGGGCACCACGGCCACGCTGAAACCCAGCTTGGCCGCTTCCTTCAGGCGCTCCTGCCCGCGCGGTGCGGGGCGCACTTCGCCGGCCAGGCCCACCTCACCGAAGGCGATGAAGCCCTTGGGCAGCGCACGACCGCGCAAGCTGGACGTGATGGCCAGCATCACGGCCAGGTCGGCTGCCGGCTCACTGATGCGCACGCCGCCCACGGCGTTGACGAACACGTCCTGGTCCAGACAGGCCACGCCGGCGTGGCGGTGCAGCACGGCCAGCAACATGGCCAGCCGGTCGCGGTCCAGGCCCACCGAGAGTCGGCGCGGGCTGGGGCCACCGCTGTCCACCAGGGCCTGGATTTCCACCAGCATGGGCCGCGTGCCTTCGAGCGTAACCATCACGCAGCTGCCGGGCACGGGCTCGGCGTGCTGCGAGAGAAAGATGGCGCTGGGATTGCTCACGCCCTTGAGGCCTTTTTCCGTCATCGCGAAGACGCCGATCTCGTTGACCGCGCCGAAACGGTTCTTGATGGCGCGGATCAGGCGGAAGCTGCTGTGCGTGTCGCCCTCGAAGTACAGCACTGTGTCCACCATGTGCTCCAGCACACGCGGACCGGCCAGCGCGCCCTCCTTGGTGACGTGGCCCACCAGCACGATGGCGGTGCCGCTGGCCTTGGCCGCGCGCGTGAGGTGGGCGGCGCATTCGCGCACCTGGGCCACCGAGCCCGGCGCGGAGGTGAGCTGGTCGGAATAGACGGTCTGGATGGAGTCGATCACGGCGATGGCCGGCTGGTGCGCGTCCAGCGTAGCGAGGATCTTCTCGAGCTGGATCTCGGCCAGCACCTGGACCCGTGAGCCGTCCAGCCCCAGTCGGCGCGCGCGCAGCGCGACCTGGGCACCGCTTTCCTCGCCGGTGACATAGAGCGTCTTCTGTCCGGCGCGCTGCAGCGCGTCCAGCGCCTGCAGCAGCAGGGTGGATTTGCCGATGCCAGGGTCGCCGCCGATCAGCACCACGCCGCCTTCGACGATGCCGCCACCCAGCACCCGGTCCAGTTCATCCTGGCCGGTCGGTGTGCGTTCGACGTCGGAAGCCTCGATATCTGCGAGGGCGACCACCTCGGCGGTTTTCGCTAGCGCGGCAAAGCGGTTCTTGGCGGGTGCCGCGCTCTCGGACACGGACTCGATAAGCGAGTTCCAGGCATTGCAGTGCGGGCACTTGCCCAGCCACTTGGGGCTGGTGCCGCCGCACTCGTTGCAGGTGTAGATGGTTTTGTCCTTGGCCATGGGCCTATGGTAGCCCAATACTGTATGAATTCACAGATCGGGTATGCCCGAGGCGAGGATTTGGGGTAGACATTTAACATGTTAAATAAATTGAACAGCCCCATGTCCACGTCCTTTCGCCATCGCAACCTGCCTCGCCTGCTGCTGCAGGCGCGCGAGGCCGTGATGACGCATTACCGCCCCGGCCTGCGCGAGCAGGGTCTGAGTGACCAGCAATGGCGCGTGCTGCGCGTGCTGGGCGAACACGGCGTGGTGGAGACCGGCCGCGTTGCACGCGAGGCCTACATCCTCGGCCCCAGCCTCACCGGAGTGCTGGCCCGCATGGAACGCGACGGGCTGGTGCAACGCGAGCGTGACGCGGCCGACCAGCGCCGTACGGTGGTGCGCGCGACGCCGCGCGGGCTGGCGCTGGTCGCCACCCTGTCGCAATCGATCGAAGCGCACTACCAGCGCCTGGAGCGCGGCCTGGGCAAGGAAAAACTGGGGCAGCTGTATGCGCTGCTCGACGAACTGATTGCCTTGGAGGAGCCCGCATGAGCCACACACCCGTCCTTGCAGCCGGCACGGTCTATGGCGTACTGCTCAACTCGCAGGACGAATGGGCCGCCTGGGCCGGGCAGATGAACGAGCCCCCCTACAAGGCGTCCCCGAAGTCGCCGGTGCTCTACGTGAAGACCGCCAACACCTGGAGCGCCTGCGGCGCAGCGATAGCGGTTCCCGCACGCACGCCGCAAGTCGAGATCGGCGCCAGCCTGGCCCTGGTCATCGGCGAGGCCGCGCGGCAGGTCAGCCCGCAGACCGCCCTGCGGCACGTGGCCGGCTACGTCCTGGTCAACGACCTGTCGCTGCCGCACACCAGCTACTACCGCCCACCGGTGAAATACAGGAACCTCGACGGCTTCCTCGGCATCGGTCCGCGCTGCGCAACACCGACCGAGGTGGGCGACCCGAACCGGCTGCGACTGGAGGTGCGCGTCGACGGCCGGCTGCAGCAGACCGTCGACCTGGGGCGCATGCTGCGCCCGGCGGCACAGCTGATCGCCGATGTCAGCGAGTTCATGACCCTGCGCCACGGCGATGTGTTGCTGCTGGGCCTGGGCGCCAACCGTCCGTTGGCCCGCGCGGGCCAGCACATCGAGGTTTCCGCCACCGGCTTGCCCGCACTGGGCACGCTGAGGAACTCGCTGGTGGAGGAAGCCCGATGAAACACGCCCGTGTCGCCTATGACGGCACCATCCACGACGCCACCGAGGACCGGGGCCGCCTGCGCCTGGCCGACGGCCGCCTCGTCGACTTCGATGCCGTGACCTGGCTGCCGCCGCTGGCCCCTGTGCCCTGGCCACGCACCATCCTCGCCCTGGGCCTGAACTACGCCGACCACGCGAAGGAGCTCGCCTTCAAGGCGCCCGAGGAGCCACTGGTCTTCATCAAGGGCGAAGGCTCGCTGATCGGCCACCGCGCACAGACCGTGCGACCGGCCGGTGTGGACTACATGCACTACGAATGCGAGCTCGCGGTGGTGATCGGCAAACGGGCGAAACGGGTGAAGCGCGCCGAGGCCTACGACTACATCGCCGGCTACACCGTGGCCAACGACTACGCCATCCGCGACTACCTGGAGAACTGGTATCGGCCCAACCTGCGGGTGAAGAACCGCGACACCTGCACGCCGCTGGGCCCTTGGCTCGTCGACACCGCGGACCTGCCCAACCCGATGAACCTGGCGCTGAGCACGACGGTGAACGGCAAACACACGCAATCGGGCCACACGCGCGACATGATCTTCGACGTGCCCTACCTGGTCGAGCACTTCAGCAGCTACATGACATTGAACCCCGGCGACCTCATCCTGACCGGCACACCCGACGGCATCGTCGACTGCCGGCCCGGGGACGTCATCGTCACCGAGATCGAGGGCATCGGCGCCCTCGTCAACACCATCCGCTCCGCATGAACACCGTCATCAACCACCTCATCAACGGCAAGCCCGTCACAGGCACCGACTACTTCGAGACCGTCAATCCGGCCACGCAGGAAGTCCTGGCCGAGGTCGCCGCCGCCGGCGCGGCCGAAATGCACACGGCCGTCGCCGCCGCCAAGGATGCCTTTCCCAAATGGGCTGGCCTGCCGGCCCCCGAACGCGCCAAGCTCGTGCGCAAGCTCGGCGACCTGATCGCCCAGCACGTGCCGGAGATCGCCCGCACCGAGACCGACGACACCGGCCAGGTCATCGCGCAGACCGGCAAGCAGCTGATCCCGCGTGCGGCCGACAATTTCTACTATTTCGCCGAGATGTGCACGCGCGTGGATGGGCATACCTACCCCACGTCCACGCACCTGAACTACACCCTGTTCCACCCGGTGGGCGTGTGCGCGCTGATCAGCCCCTGGAACGTGCCCTTCATGACAGCCACCTGGAAGGTGGCCCCGGCCCTGGCCTTCGGCAACACCGCCGTGCTCAAGATGAGCGAGCTCTCGCCGCTGACCGCCGCACGCCTGGGCGAGCTGGCGCTGGAGGCCGGCATCCCGGCCGGTGTGCTCAACGTCGTGCACGGCTATGGCAAGGAGGCCGGCGAGCCGCTGTGCGCCCATCCCGACGTGCGCGCCATCTCCTTCACTGGCTCCACGGCCACGGGCAACCGCATCGTCAAGGCCGCGGGCCTGAAGAAATTCAGCATGGAACTGGGCGGCAAGAGCCCCTTCGTGATCTTCGACGACGCGGACCTGGAGCGCGCGCTGGACGCCGCGGTCTTCATGATCTTCTCCAACAACGGCGAACGCTGCACGGCCGGCAGCCGCATCCTGGTGCAGCAGAACATCTACGCCGACTTCGCGCAGAAGTTCGTCGAGCGCGCCAAACGCATCACCGTGGGTGACCCGCAGGACGAGAAGACCATCATCGGCCCCATGGTCAGCCAAGCCCACTTGGCCAAGGTGCGCAGCTACGTCGAGCTCGGCCCCAAGGAGGGCGCCACGCTGCTGTGCGGCGGGCTGGATCGCCCGTCCTACGCACCCGAACTCCCGGTGCGTGTGCGCCAGGGCAACTACGTCTGGCCCACGGTCTTTGCCGACGTGGACAACCACATGCGCATCGCGCAGGAAGAGATTTTCGGCCCCGTGGCCTGCCTGATCCCCTTCAAAGACGAGGCCGACGCCATACGCCTGGCCAATGACATCCAGTACGGTCTGAGCAGCTATGTCTGGAGCGAGAACATCGGCCGCGCCCACCGCGTGGCCGGCGCCATCGAGGCCGGCATGTGCTTTGTCAACAGCCAGAACGTGCGGGACCTGCGCCAGCCCTTCGGCGGCACCAAAGCCAGCGGCACGGGCCGCGAGGGTGGCACCTGGAGCTACGAGGTGTTCCTGGAGCCGAAAAACGTGGCCGTTTCTCTTGGCTCGCACCATATTCCTCATTGGGGGGCGTGACCATGGGCAAACTCGCTCTCGCCGCCAAGATCACCCACGTCCCCTCGATCTACCTGAGCGAGCTCCCCGGCCCGCGTCAGGGCACGCGTGCCGACGCCATCGAGGGCCACAAGGAAATTGGCCGGCGCTGCCGCGAACTCGGCGTGGACACCATCGTGGTGTTCGACACGCACTGGCTGGTCAACGCCAATTACCACGTGAACTGCGCGCCGCACTTCAAGGGCCTGTACACCAGCAACGAGCTGCCACATTTCATCAGCAACCTCGCCTACGAATTCCCGGGCAACCCGGCCCTGGGCCAGCTGCTGGCCCAGGTCTGCAGCGAGCACGGCGTCGAGACGCTCGCCCACCCGGCCACCACGCTGGCGCCCGAGTACGGCACCCTGGTGCCCATGCGCTACATGAACCAGGACCAGCACTTCAAGGTGGTCTCGGTTTCGGCCCTGTGCCAGGTGCACTACCTCAACGACAGCGCGCGCCTGGGCTGGGCCATGCGCCGTGCGGTGGAAGAACATTACGACGGCACCGTCGCCTTCTTCGCCAGCGGCTCGCTCAGCCACCGCTTTGCGCAGAACGGACTGGCGCCGGAATACGCGCACAAGATCTGGAGCCCGCTGCTCGAACACATGGACCGTGATGTGCTGCGCATGTGGCAGGTCGGCGAGTGGCCGGACTTCTGCGCCATGCTGCCTGAGTACGCCACCAAAGGCCACGGCGAAGGCTTCATGCACGACACCGCCATGCTGCTGGGTGCGCTGGGCTGGTCCGAGTACACGGGCCGTGCCGAGATCGTCACGCCTTACTTCGGTGCCTCCGGCACCGGCCAGCTCAACGCCATCTTCCCGGTGCTGCCGGCCAGCGGCCAGGCCGTGCCGCAGCCGCAGGCCTCCACCGCCCGGGGTTACAGTGCTTTTTCCCGTCTTTGAAAGATCCACGTCATGCCGCACCTCGTCATCCTCTATACGAACAACCTGGAAAAGGAGACCGACATGACGACGCTGTGTCGCGACCTGGCCGACGTCATGATCGAGCAGCAGACTGAATCCGGCGAGCAGGTCTTTCCCACCGGCGGCACGCGCGTGTTCGCCTATCCGGCGCCGCATTCTGCCGTGGCCGATGGAAACAAGGACTACGCTTTCGTCTACCTGAACCTGCGCATGGGCTTCGGGCGATCCGATGCCGTGAAGGAGCGGGCCGGACAGGCTCTGCTCGCCCGGACCAAGACCCACTTCGCCGAACTGTACGAAAAACGCCTGCTGGGCATCACCCTGCAGATCGACGAAGGCGCCGAGGTCTATAACGCCAAGCACAGCAACATCCATCCTCTGTTCAAGTAGCCATGTTCAGCACTGAACTCGCGCGACAGCTCGCCGCCGAGCTGCAACAGGCGCAGGACACACGCACCCAGCTGGAGCATTTCTCCCGGCGTTTTGAGGGCATGAGCATCGAGGACGGCTACCGCGTCAGCCGCGCCTGGGTGGCGTTGCAGCTGGCGCAGGGGCGCCGGGTCATCGGCCACAAGATCGGTCTGACCTCGCGCGCCATGCAGCAGTCCAGCCAGATCGCGGAGCCCGACTACGGTACCCTGCTCGACAGCATGTTTTTCACCTGCACAACGGGTCAGGTGCTGGACATACCGGCGTCGCGTTTCATCCTGCCGCGCGTGGAGGTGGAGCTGGCCTTCGTGCTCAAGGCGCCGCTCAAGGGCCCGGATGTCACGTTGGAGCAGGTGATCGCCGCCACCGACTACGTGACCCCGGCCATCGAGATCATCGACGCGCGCATCGAGCAGTTCGACCGACATACGAAGGTCATGCGCAAGGTCTACGACACCATCAGCGACAACGCGGCCAACGCCGGCATCGTGGTGGGCGCCGCGCGCGCCCGGCCGTCCGAGGTGGACCTGCCCTGGGTGGGCGCCATCCTGCGGCAGAACGGTGTGGTGGAAGAAACCGGCCTGGCCGCCGGCGTGCAGGGCCACCCTGCCATCGGCATCGCCTGGCTGGCCAACAAACTGGCCCCCTGGGATGAGCATCTCGAAGCCGGGCAGATCGTGCTGGCCGGCTCCTTCACGCGCCCGGTGCCGGGGAAAGCCGGTGATCTGTTCGAGGCCGACTACGGCCCCCTGGGCCAGCTGAATTTTCGTTTTGTCTGAGGACTCCCCATGAAAACACCCACCAATCCCTTCAAGCAGGCCATCGCCAAACAGCAGGCCCAGATCGGCCTATGGGTCAACCTGGGCCACCCCGTGAGCACCGAGATCTGCGCCGGCGCCGGCTTCGACTGGCTGCTGCTCGACGCCGAGCACTCGCCCAACACCCTGCCCACCCTGCTCTCGCAGCTGCAGACCATCGCGGCTTATCCGGGCTCGCACCCGATCGGCCGCGTGCCGCTGGGTCACGGCGAGGCCGGCACAGCCATCATCAAGCAGTTCCTGGACCTGGGCTTCCAGACCCTGCTGGTGCCCATGGTGGACACAGCCGAGCAGGCCGCGGCCCTGGTGCAGGCCATGCGTTACCCGCCAGACGGCGTGCGCGGCATGGCCGGCACACGCGCCGCGCGCTGGGGTCGTTACCCCAACCACGGCAAGGAAGCCAATGAACAGGTCTGCCTGCTGGTGCAGGCAGAGTCGCGCACCGCACTGGACAACCTGGAAGCGATTGCGAATACGCCAGGTGTGGACGGCGTCTTCATCGGCCCGGCCGACCTGTCCGCTTCGCTGGGCTACGTTGGCCAGGCCGCGCACCCAGAGGTGCAAAAGGCCATCGACGACGCCATCCGCCGCATCGTCAAGTGCGGCAAGGCCGCCGGCATCCTGATCAGCGACGAGAAGCTGGCCCGGCACTACCTGGACATCGGCGCCAGCTTCGTCGCCGTGGGCCTGGACACGCAGATCCTGGTTCGCCAGACCTCGGCGCTGGCCGCGCTCTACAAGGGCGACGTCAAGCCTCTGGCCACAGGTGACAAGGTGTACTGAGCGATGGCCGCAACGCACCGCGTCTGCCTGGTCACCGGTGCCGCCACCGGCATCGGGGCAGCCTGCGCGCGCGAATTCGCGGCGCACGGCTGGCAGCTGGCTCTGAGCTGGTTGGACGAGGCCAATCACATTGCCCTGCTCGACGTAGCAACCGAATGCGAGGCGCACGGTATCAGCCCCCTGCTGCAACAGCTCGACGTCAGCAGTGACGAAAGCTGCGCGGCCTTCGTTGCGGCGACGCTCAAGCGCTTCGGCCGCATCGACGCGCTGGTCAACTGCGCCGGCACCACGCGTTTCATCCCGCACACCGACCTTGATGCCCTGACGCCTGAGGAATTCCACCGCACCTACGACATCAACACCGTGGGCCTGTACCGCATGATCCGCGCCTGCGCCCCTGCACTGAAGGCCGGCGGCCAGGGCAGCGTGGTCAACATCTCCTCCATCGGTGGTGTGATTGGACGCGGCTCGTCCATGGCCTATGCCGCCTCCAAGGGCGCGGTCAACACCCTCACGCTTTCATTGGCACGCGCGCTGGGGCCACAGGTCCGCATCAATGCCATTGCTCCGGGTTTTGTCGAAGGCGGCCTGCCCAGCCGCGTGCTCGATGCCGTGCGCCACGCCGATGTGCGGCAAGTGCAGACCGAGAGTTCGCCGCTCAAACGTGTCTCGCAACCGGAAGAGGTGGCGGCACTGGCCTGCTTCATCACCGAACGCGCACCGGGTATGACGGGCGCGGTGATCCCCATGGACAATGGCCTGCACCTGAACGCAGGATGAACGCATGACCGAGAAAAAGAAGTTCCGCTCCGCCACGATCTACGAGGGCACCATCCGCGCCACCACGCGCAGCTTCCTGCACGCGCTCGGCCAGGACGAAGACGACATCGCGCGCCCGCACGTCGGCGTCTTCCACACCGGCGGCGAGATGAGCCCCTGCAACCTCAACCTGCGTGACCAGGCCCAGCACGCCAAGACCGGCATCTACGCCGCGGGCGGCACGCCGCACGAATGTCCCGTTGTATCGGTATCCGACGGCCTGACCATGGCGCACTCGGGCATGCGCTTCTCGCTGATCTCGCGCGAGCTCATCGCCGACAGCGTGGAAGCCTCGGTGCGCGGCCACCAGTGGGACGGGATCTTCGGCATCGGCGCCTGCGACAAGAACCTGCCCGGCCTGATGATGGGCATGGTGCGCTGCAATGTGCCCAGCGTCTTCGTGCACGGCGGCTCGGCGCTGCCAGGACAGACGCCGGGCGTGGACGGGCGCGACCTCAACGTGGTCGATACCTACGAGACCATCGGCAAGGTGCTGGCCGGTGACGCCACGCTGGACGAGCTGGACGCCATCAGCCAGGCCTGCCTGCCCACGGCCGGCGCCTGCGCGGGTCAGTTCACGGCTAACACCATGGGCATGGTCTCCGAGGCCCTGGGCCTGGCGCCCATAGGCTCCAGCATGGTGCCCGCGGTCTTCAGCGAACGTGCGCCGCTGATGCGTCGCGCGGGCAAGCAGCTCATGAAGGCCGTGATGGGTGAGGCGCCGCTGCCGCGCGACATCGTCACCCGCCAGGCACTGGAGAACGCCTGCGCCGTGGTCTCGGCCACGGGCGGCTCCACCAACGCCGCGCTGCACATCCCGGCCATCGCGCACGAGGCTGGCATCCAGTTCCACCTCGACGACGTGGCCGAGGTCTTTGCCCGTACGCCGCTGATTGCCGACCTGCGCCCTGGCGGCAAGTACCTGGCACGCGACATGTATTACATCGGCGGTGCGGCCGTGGTGCTGCGCGAGCTGCTGCGCAGCGGCCACCTGCACGGCAATGTTCTGACCTGGACCGGTCGCACGCTGGCCGAGGAAATTGCGGATGCCAACGAGCCCGACGGCAAAGTCGTGCGCCGCTTCGAAGACGCGATCTCCAAGGACGGTGGCCTGGCCGTGCTCAAGGGCAACCTCTGTCCCGACGGCGCCCTGCTCAAGACCGCGGGGCTGAAAACCCTGGTACACCGCGGTCCGGCCCGCGTGTTCGAATCCGAGGAGGAAGCGCAAGCCGCCGTTCAGGCCCTGCGCTACCAGCCGGGCGACGTGATCGTGATCCGCAACGAAGGCCCCCGGGGCAGCCCCGGCATGCGCGAGATGCTGGGCATCACGGCGCTGCTCTACGGCCAGGGCATGGGCGACAAGGTGGCTTTGCTGACCGACGGGCGCTTTTCCGGCGCCACCCGCGGCCTGTGCATCGGCTATGCCGGACCTGAGGCGGCGGACCGGGGGCCGATCGCCGCCCTGCGCGACGGCGACATGATCGCCATTGACGCGCGGCCGGCTGCTCGCAGCCTCTCGGTAGAGCTGTCTGCCGGTGATCTGGCGCGGCGCCTGGCCGAGGTCAAGGTAAACACGGGTAGCGCCCACGGCGGCTTGCTGGAAAAATATGCACGCTTAGTACGTCCGAGCCATCAGGGTGCGGTGACCCATTCCGGGGCCGTGACCTGGTTGCGCGATGTGTCCTGATTCCTGCTCGTTCCCATTCACTCACAAGGAGACACCCATGAGCATTTCCCGTCGTCACGTCATCCAGTCGGCCGGCGCTGCCGCGCTGCTGGCCGGCATCGGCCAGCAGGCCATGGCCCAGGCCCAGATCGACACCCTGAAGATCATCACTGGCTTTGCCGCCGGCGGCACATCGGACAACACCTGCCGTCGTGTGGGCACCCGCCTGACGGGCCCCTATGCCAAGACGGTGGTGGTGGAAAACAAGACCGGCGCCGGCGGTCAGATCGCCATCCAGTACGTCAAGGGCCAGCCGGCCGACGGCGCAACACTGCTGCAGTCGCCTACGTCGATGTTCACCATCTACCCGCACATCTTCAAGAAGCTGCCCTATGACCCGGTGGCCGACGTCACCCCGGTCACGCTGGCCTGCGTGTTCGACTTCGGCCTGGCCGTGGGCCCCATGGTGCCAGCCAGCGTGAAGAACGTGGCCGACTTCGTGGCGTGGGCCAAGGCCAACCCTTCGCTGGCCAACTTCGGTTCACCGGCCGCAGGTTCCACGCCCCATTTCGTGGGCGCGCTGCTGGGCAAGAGCGCTGGCATCGACCTCAAGCACGCGGCCTACCGCGGTACCCAGCCGGCCATGCTGGACCTTCTGGGCGGACAGATCGCGGCCGTCAGCGGCCCCGTGGGCGACCTCACGCAGCACCTGCCCACGGGCAAGGTGCGCATCATTGCAACCTCCGGTGCCCAGCGCAACCGCTTCGCCCCGGACGTGCCAACCTACGCCGAACAGGGTTTCAAGGAGCTGACGCACAGCGAGTGGTTCGCCTTCTTCCTGCCCCCGAAGGCCGATGCTGCGCTCGTGGCGCGGATGAACAGCGCGCTTAAGGTGGCGCTGGCCTCCAAGGACGTGATCGATGGCCTGGCCACCTTCGGTCTGGAAACCATGTCGAACTCGCCCGCCGCGCTGGCCGAGCTGCTCAAGCAGGACACGGCCAAGTGGGCGCCCATCGTCAAGACCATCGGCTTCACCGCCGACGCTTGAGACTGACCTGAAGGAGCGCCTGCCATGAATGCCATCCTGAAATCGGCACCTCCCGCGCACATGCACCCGGAGGAATGGCAGGCGCGCCTGCAACTGGCGGCCTGTTACCGCATCTTTGCGATGCTGGGCTGGACCGAGATGATCTACAACCACATTACGCTGCGCCTGCCGGCCAGCGTGAGTGGCGGGGAAAAGCATTTCCTGATCAACCCCTTCGGCCTGCACTACAGCGAGGTCACCGCCAGCAACCTGGTGAAGATCGACCTGCAGGGTCGCGTGCTCGACGGATCCACGCATCCGGTCAACCCGGCCGGCTTCACGGTGCACGCGGCCATCCACGAGCACATTGCCGGGGCGCATTGTGTGATGCACACCCACACCACAGCCGGCGTGGCCGTGGCTTGCCAGCAGAACGGGCTGGCCCAGAACAACTTCTATTCCGCCCAGCTGCACGACATGGTGGCCTACCATGACTTCGAAGGCATCACCATCCATGCCGACGAGGCGCCGCGCCTGCTCAGGAGCATCGGCACGAAGCAGGCCGTGATCCTGCGCAACCACGGCCTGCTGGCCTGGGGCGCCACGCTGGCGCAGACCTTCGCCATCCTGTGGACGCTGCAGCGTGCCTGCGAGATCCAGCTGGCCACCCTGAGCATGGGCCCAGCCATTCCGGTTCCCGAAGGCATCGCCGCCAAGTGCACACGCGACGCGCTACAGTTCAACCCCAACCACGGCGCCGGACAGGACGTGTTCGACGCGCTGGTGCGGCAGGTGGACCGGCTGGACACCAGCTACAAGAACTGACCCGCGTTCGGGCCTCACAGGGAGAGGGACCACATGAGCGACAAGCCTTACAAGGTTTGCATTTATGGCGCCGGCGCCATCGGTGCCTGGATGGGCGTGCGGCTGGCCCAGGCCGGTTGCAACGTCAGTGTGGTGGCGCGCGGTGTCACGCTGGCTGCGCTGCAACAACACGGTCTGCGCTGCCAGTTCGAGAAAGACACCCTGGCCGTGCCGGTGCAGGCCAGCGCCGACCCCGCGGCACTGGGCACACAGGATTTGGTGATCCTGGCCGTCAAGGCACCGGCCCTGCCCGAGGTGGCGCGACATATCAGGCCGCTGCTGGGTCCTTCCACCGTGGTGCTGACCGCCATGAACGGCGTGCCGTGGTGGTTCTTTCACGGCTTTGGCGACAAGTTCGCCGGCACCCAACTCAAGGCCATCGACCCCAGGGGAGAGATCAGCGCCGGCATCCCCGCCGCCCACATCGTGGGCGGGGTCGTGCATGCCGCCTGTTCCTTGCTGGAGCCGGGCTGGGCGCAACACCACTTCGGCAAGCGCCTCATCATCGGCGAGCCCTCGGGCCAGAAGACCGAGCGCGTGCAGGAACTGATCGCCTTGCTGGGACAGGCGGGTTTCGAGGTCGAGCTCTCCGCACAGATCCAGAAGGACATCTGGTACAAGCTCTGGGGCAATATGACGGTCAACCCGGTCAGCGCACTGACCGGTGCCACCACCGACAAGATCCTGGGCGACAAGCTGGTACGCGACTTCATCTCCAAGATCATGCTGGAGGCCAAGGAGATCGGCGCGCGCATCGGCATCCCCATCTTCCAGCAACCCGAGGATCGGCATGCCGTCACACTCAAGCTGGGGGCCTTCAAGACCTCCATGCTGCAAGACGTGGAGGCCGGTCGACCCGTGGAAATCGACGCCCTGGTGACGGTGGTGCAGGAACTGGGCACGCTGACAGGTGTGCCCACGCCGCACACGGATATCCTGCTGGGTCTGGCGCGCCTGCAGGCGCGCGTGCGCAAGCTCTACTGACCGCCGCCCCAACCTCATGACCATCTCGCCCCGCGGGCCCAGCCGCGCCGCTTTTTTCACGCTGCTGATCACCGCCTGCCTCTTCGGCGCCAACCACGTAGCGGCGCGCCTGGCCTTCAACCACGGTCTGGACGTGGCCACGGCCGTGCTGGTGCGCAGCTTCATCACCGCCGCCGTGGTGGGTGCCATCGTCTGGCAACAAGGTGTGCCCCTCACCATCGCACCGCGCCAGCGGGGCTTCCTGCTGCTCATCAGCGCCCTGGTCGCGGTACAGAGCCTGTGCCTTTACGCAGCCGTGGCGCGCCTGCCCGTGGCCCTGGCCCTGCTGACGTTCAACACCTACCCGCTTTGGACGGCCCTGTTTGCCTGGCTGCTCTACCGGCACAAACCCGAGCGCGCCGTGTTGCTGGCCATGCCGGTGCTGCTCTTCGGTCTGGCATTGGCACTCGACGTGCTCGGCGCCACGTCGGGCCTGGGCGCGGCCGGGCAGTGGAGCCGCATCGGCGCGGGTGTGGCCTTTGCACTGGTGGCCGCCGCCGTGTTTGGCGCGGCACTGGTCTTCACTCAGCACGAGGCCGCCAGTGTGGACGGACGCCTGCGCACCACCCTCACCATGGCCCTGGTTGGCCTACTGGCCCTGGTAGCCGTGCCTCTGCAAGGTGGCCTGCACCTCCCGCAGGCCGCAGCCGGCTGGTGGGGGCTGGCCGGTCTGACGCTGTTCTACGGCACGGCCTTCACCATCATGTTCACGCTGCTGCCCAAACTGGGCGTAGTGGGCAGCTCGCCCATCATGAACGTGGAACCCGTGGCGGCCCTGGTGCTGGCCTGGGCCCTGCTGGACCAGACCATTGCCCCCGTGCAGGTGGCCGGCGCGCTGATCGTGGTCGGTGCGGTGATGGCTCTGGGTTTGCGCAAACGCTGAAACCGGAGACGATGATGTCCACCGAGGTCATGGTCGTCGTGCTCTTCTCCGCCCTGCTGCATGCGGGCTGGAACGCTGCGGTGCGCGCCAGCAGTGACAAATTGCTGGCCTCGCTGCACGTAGTCTGCGGCGCCATGGTACTGGGCTTGCCCATGTTATGGCTGCTGCCCGCGCCCGCGCCGGCCAGTTGGCAGTATCTCGTGGCCTCGGGGCTGATCCATGTGGTCTATTTCGCGCTCGTGGCGCGTGCCTACCAGGGTGCGGATCTGGGCCTGGCCTACCCGTTGATGCGGGGCACAGCGCCCGTGATCACGGCGGCCGTCGCCGTGCTCTGGCTGCACGAGATGCCCACGCCCGCCGGCTGGCTGGGCATTGCACTGATCTGCACCGGCGTGCTGACTTTGGCCGGACGCGCCTGGCAGCAGGGCTTGCAACACCCGGGCGCGGCATCGGCCGCGCTGGCCAATGCCGTCGTGATCGCGCTCTACACCCTGGTCGACGGGCGGGGCGTGCGCCTGGCCGGCAACGCCCTCTCTTACACGGTCTGGCTCTTCGTGCTCACGAGCATCTTTGTCATGCCTGTGGTCGTGCTGCAGCGCGGCCGCGCCGTACTGCGCCCCGTCCCTGGCACCTGGCGCACCCTGCTGCTGGGTGGTGCCGGCACGCTGGGCGCCTACAGCCTGGTGCTCTGGGCCATGACGCAGGCACCGATTGCCAGTGTGGCCGCGCTGCGCGAGACGTCCATCATCTTCGCCGCTCTGATCGGCGTCTTTTTCCTGCATGAAGGCCTGAGCCGGTTGCGCCTGGTTTCGGCCCTGCTGGTGTGCGCCGGCGCGGTGGTGATCAAGCTGGCCTGATCAGCGACGGATCTTCTCGCGCGCGCGACGCACGCGCTCGATATTGATGGCCACCTTGCCGCTGCGAAACAGCATGGGCGAGGCGATCGCGTTGGCCGGGTCAGCAGTGTCCAGGCAGTGGTAGTTGAAGGTCGGCATGCCGTTGCGATCGACGATGACGATGACCCATGGCGTATTGGCACGTTGACCGCGTTGCACAGCCACGGCCGTTTCGCCATTGATCAAGCGCACATAGGTGCCAGGCGGATAGAAACCGACGGCCGCGGTGAGCGCAGCGCCAACGGAGGCGGTCACCTCCTTCTCCGTCTGCAAGTAGATGGACTTGGCCGACTCCAGAGGCGACAACGCCTCACGCGTGCGGCGCGCGGCCATCTTGGCGACAAAGACGTCGGTCATGCTCAACAAGCGACGTGCCTGCAGGTTGTGCGGCAGGCCCTCAGGGCTGTCGGGCTGGTGGTGCCAACGCACCAGATCCAGTTCTTCCACGTCCTCGATGCCCAGCCAGACCAGGATCTTCAGGCTGAGTTGCGGGTGTTCCTGGATCAACTGGCGCTGCTCGGGCGAAGGGGCCGTGTTCTGACGCGCCAGCACATCCTGCTCACGCGCCATGCCGATGTTCATGGTCAGGGCTGCGCTCATCAGCGACTGACGCTGCTGCGGGTTCAGTCCCAATTTCTGCGCGGCCAGTTCGCAGACGCAGGCGCACAGCAGTGCGTGCGTGGCGCTGTAGCCCAGGCTGCTGTCGGCCAGGGCCTGGAACAGGCTGAACAGGCTGTCGTCCGGGTCGTCCTGGAGCAGGCTGCGCGCCTTGTTCTCCAGCGCGGCCAACCGCGGCAGAGGGTTGAGCGCCAGCCCCCCCTGGTAGAGGATGCCGCGCAGCACCTCCTGCAGGTCCATCCAGCCGCCGTTGAGCTGCTCGCCGACCATGTAGTCGCGCTCGCGAATCGCGCTGGGCATGGGCATGCGCGCGATCTCCTCGACCTCGACGCCCTCCATCAGCATGGTGTGGACCATGCGCTCGTAGGAGCGCTGCCAGGCCTGGGCCTCGCTCTCGGTGGTGGAGGCGTTGTGATCGTAGAGCTTGTCGCGGTGCTGCTCAGACACGATGGGCTGGCCCTTGCGCAACAGCAGCACGCCGTCGGGATTCCAGACATTGACCGGCAGCGGCTTGCCCACCGGCAGCATGGCGATGGGGATGGGTACGTACTTCATGCCAGCACCTCCACCGGCACGCGCGCGGCCAAGGCGCACATGAGCTCGTAACCCACGCTACCGCCTGCCTGGGCCACCTCGTCGATGGACAGCAGGGCGCCGCTCGAAGCCCGGCCCCAGAGCGTGACTTCCGAGCCCATGCCGGCCGCGGGCACCGGCGTGAGGTCCACCGTGATCAGGTCCATGCTGACGCGGCCCACGGTGCGCGTGCGCACCCCGTCCACCAGCACCGGCGTGCCGCGATCGGGTGTGCCCGGACTGGCGCGCAGGTAGCCATCGGCATAACCGCAGGCCACCACGCCGATGCGCATGGGCTGTACGGCCGTGAAAACCGAGCCATAGCCCACGCTGTCTCCGGCCTGCAGTTGCTGCACACCGACGACGCGTGAACGCAGTGTCATGGCCGGCTGCAACTCCCAGCCTGCAGCGTCATGCTCCGGGAAATCGGGCGAGGCGCCGTAGAGCACCACGCCAGGGCGGATCCAGTCCGAACGCAGGCTGGCCACCGCCTCGGGCCCCATGTGGCGCAGGATGGCTGCGCTGTTGCTGAGCGACCGTTCGCCCGGCAGGTCCTGCGTGGCGGCGTTGAAGGCTGCCAGCTGCTGCGCCACACCGGCTGGGCCATCGGCATCACTGAAATGTGTCATCAATGAAATCTCGTCAACCTGGGGCAGCGCGTTCAGGCGCGTCCAGGCGGCGCGGTATTGCTCCGGACGGAAACCCAGACGGTTCATGCCGCTGTTCATCTTGAGGAAGACACGATGCGGTGCGTGGGTCTTGTGCACGGCCAGCATGTCGATCTGCTCGTCGCAATGCACCGCATGCCACAGCCCCAGGCGCGAGCACAGCTCCAGATCGCGCTGCTCGAACACACCTTCGAGCAGCAGGATGGGGCCGCGCCAGCCCAGGGCACGCAGCCGTTCGGCCTCGCCCAGGTCCAGCAGGGCAAAGCCGTCGGCGCCGCGCAGCCCCTCGTACACGCGCTCGATACCGTGGCCATAGGCATTGGCCTTGACTACCGCCCACACCCGTGCGTCGGGGCCGGAGCGGCGCACCCGCGCCAGGTTGTGGCGCAGGGCTTCGAGGTGGATCTGGGCTTGAATCGGGCGGGACATGCGGTCGGAACTATCTCTGGACGGGGCTTACGTCAACTCCGTAGCTTGAATTGTGACATTGCCCGCCATGCTATAACCCGGCGTCGATTGGATTTTCATAACAAGCCCCCACGCAAGAGCGCTCCCCGGTCCCCCCAGCCCATGAAACGCGGTTTCTACACCATCATGTCGGCGCAGTTCTTCAGCTCGCTGGCTGACAACGCGTTGTTCGTCGGGGCCGTGCAGCTGCTGCGCACCGAGGGTGCCCCCGAGTGGCAACAGGCAGCGCTGGTGCCCATGTTTGCCCTCTTCTATGTGATCCTGGCGCCCTTCGTGGGCGCTTTTGCCGACGCCCAGCCCAAGGGCAAGGTCATGCTGATCAGCAACGGCATCAAGATCGTGGGCTGCCTCATGATGCTGTTCGGCACCCACCCGCTGATGGCCTACGCCATCGTCGGCCTGGGTGCGGCGGCCTATTCACCGGCCAAGTACGGCATTCTCACCGAGTTGCTGCCCGCCTCACAGCTGGTCAAGGCCAACGGCTGGATAGAAGGCTTGACCATCGCCTCCATCATCCTGGGCGTGCTGCTGGGCGGCCAGTTGGTCGGCCACGCCGTGTCCCAGATGCTGCTGGGCCTGGACCTGCCGATGTTCGACACCGGTATAGACACCGCTCCCGAAGCTGCCATCGCCGTGCTCATCCTGGTCTATCTGCTGGCAGCCTGGTTCAACACGCGCATCCCGCACACCGGCGTGGAAATGCGCCCCATGCCGAGGAACCCGCTGGCCCTGCTGCCCGACTTCTGGCGCTGCAACACCCGACTCTGGCAGGACCGCTTGGGCCAGATCTCGCTCTCCACCACCACGCTCTTCTGGGGCGTAAGCGGCAACCTGCGCTACATCGTGCTGGCCTGGGCCGCCGCCGCGCTGGGCTACAGCGTCACCCAGGCCTCCTCCCTGGTGGGGGTGGTGGCCATCGGCACGGCCGTCGGCGCCGTGGTGGCCTCGCTGCGCATGCGGCTGGAAGACGCTACGCGTGTCATGCCCCTGGGCATCGCCATGGGCTTGCTGGTCATCCTGCTGAACTTCATCGACAACGTCTGGGTGGCCGCGCCCTTCCTGGTGCTGTTGGGCGGCCTGGGCGGCTTCCTCGTTGTTCCCATGAACGCGCTGTTGCAACACCGCGGCCACAATCTCATGGGGGCCGGCCGCTCCATCGCCGTGCAGAACTTCAACGAGCAGACCTGCATCCTGGGCCTGGGCTTCCTCTACAGCTTCTCCACCGGCATGGGTGTTTCGGCCTTCGGCGCGATCGCCGGCTTCGGCATCCTGGTGGCGGGCTTCATGTGGCTGATCAAACGCTGGCACGAGCACAACTGCCAGAGGTACCCCGAGGAAGTCGAGCACCTGCTCGACATCGCCCGAAACGACAACCTGCACGGCTAGCGCTGGCTCGCGCCCATGAAGCAGCTCGCCGTCTGGGCCTTGGTGCTCAACGCCTTCATCTGGGGCATCTCCTGGTACCCCTTCCGCCTGCTTGAGGCCCATGGCCTGCACCCGCTGTGGTCCACCTTCCTGATCTACGCGCTGGCGCTTCTGGCACTGCTGGCCTGGCGTCCCGGCGCCTGGCGCCATTTCCTGCGCCAGCCCCTGCTGGGCCTCTTGCTGCTCGCCGCCGGCCTGACCAATGTGGGTTTCAACTGGGCGGTGACCATCGGCGACGTGGTGCGCGTGGTGCTGCTGTTCTACCTCATGCCCGTCTGGTCGGTCCTGCTGGCCTGGGGGCTGCTGGGTGACAGACCCGGCCTGGGCGCGCTGCTGCGTCTGCTGTTGGCCCTGACCGGCATGGTCATCGTCCTCAAGACACCGGGCTCGTCCTGGCCGCTGCCGCAGGACCTGCCCGACTGGCTGGCCCTGATGGGCGGCTTCTGCTTTGCGCTGACCAATGTGTTGCTGCTCAAACTCAAGGAAACGCCGGGCGAGGCCCGCATGGTGGCCATGTTCGCCGGCGGCACGCTGCTCGCTTTGGCCGCCGCGCTGATGGGTGCGCCTTCGGGCCTGGTACCCGCACCGCCGGCCGTCACCGTTGGCTGGGTCGGGCTGGTGCTGCTCACCAGCCTGGCTTTTCTGGCCTCCAATCTGGGGCTGCAGTACGGCGCCGCGCGCCTGCCGGCTGCCACCACGGCCCTGGTCATGCTGACCGAGGTGGTGTTTGCCAGCGTATCCTCGGTGCTCCTGGGTGCGGCAGCGCTGGAGACCCCCACCCTGCTGGGCGGGGCGCTGATTCTGCTGGCCGCGGTGTGGGCAGCCTGGCCCGATACGCGCCGGTGCTAGCATCCACAGTCCTCACGCTTGCACAGGATCTCCCATGCCCACCGTCTATGACTTTGAAGCCGAACAGATGGGCGGCAAGACCGTTGCCCTGCGCCAGTTCCAGGGCAAGGTCATGCTGGTCGTCAACACCGCCAGTGCCTGCGGCTTCACGCCGCAATTCGCGGGGCTGGAAGAATTGCACAAGACCTATGGGCCGCAGGGCCTGGTCGTGCTGGGTTTTCCCTGCAACCAGTTCGGTGCGCAAGACCGGGGCAGCAACGAGGAGATCGCCAGTTTCTGCCAGCTCAATTACGGCGTGGGTTTCCCCATGATGACCAAGATCGAGGTCAATGGGCCGCAGGCCCACCCGCTGTACCAGTGGCTGGTGCGCGAGGCCCGGGGCTTCCTGGGCACCAAGTCCATCAAATGGAACTTCACCAAGTTCCTGATCGGCAAGGACGGCAGGGTTCTCAAGCGCTATGCGCCTTTCACTGAGCCCCGGCGGCTGCAGCGGGATATCGAGGCTGCGCTGGCGGCTTGAAGCGACCGCCTCAGGCCCGCGCCAGCGCCTCGTCCAGCAGCTCCACCCAGTGCCTCACCGGCATGCCGGTGCCGCTTTGCAGGTGCGTGATGCAACCGATATTGGCGGAGGCTATTTGCTCTGGCCGCATCTCGCCCAGGTTTCTGAGCTTGCGGTCGCGCAGCTCGTAAGCCAGCTTGGGGTTGAGCACCGAGTAGGTACCGGCCGAGCCGCAGCACAGATGCGGCTCCACACGGCAGGTGTTGACCTTGAAGCCGAGTTCACCCATGTACTGCTCTACACCGCCACGCAGCTTCTGGCCGTGCTGCAGCGTGCACGGCGGGTGAAAGATAATCTGTCCGGCCCTGGAGGAGACCTTGCCGCGCAGCTTGTCCACCAGATCGGGCAGCAGCTCGCTCAAATCCTTCGTCAGTTCGCTGATGCGTTTGGCCTTGGCCGCGTAGTGCGGGTCGTCCTGCAGGATGTGGCCGTACTCCTTCACCGTCACACCGCAGCCCGAGGCATTCATGACGATGGCTTGCACGCCGCTCTCGATGTGCGGCCACCAGGCGTCGATGTTGGTCCGCATCTCGGCCTTGCCGCCGTCCTGGTCGTTCAGGTGGAACTTGACCGCGCCGCAGCAGCCGGCCTTGGCGGCGACCACAGTCTGGATACCGGCGGCATCCAGCACGCGGGCGGTGGCGCTGTTGATGTTGGGCATCATGGCCGGCTGCACACAGCCGGCGAGCAGCAGCACCTTGCGGGCATGGTGGCCCGTGGGCCAGGTGCCGGCATCTTGCGCGGCCGGCACCTTGGCCTTGAGGCTGGCGGGCAGGAGGCCGCGCACCAATTGCCCCATTTTCATGGCCGGGGCGAACAGCGGTGAAGTCAGGCCCTCTTTCAGGGCCCAGCGCACGAAGCGTTCGCTGGTGGGGCGGGGCACCTTTTCATCCACGATCTTGCGGCCGATGTCGACCAGGTGACCGTAGTCCACGCCCGAAGGGCAGGTGCTTTCGCAATTGCGGCAGGTGAGGCAGCGGTCCAGGTGGGCCTGGGTCTTGCGCGTGGGCACCTCGCCTTCGAGCACCTGCTTGATCAGGTAGATGCGGCCGCGCGGACCATCGAGCTCGTCGCCGAGCAGTTGGTAGGTGGGGCAGGTGGCGGTGCAGAAGCCGCAATGCACGCATTTGCGCAGGATGGCTTCGGCCGCCTGGCCGTCGGCTGTGTGCTTGAACTCGGGAGCGAGATTGGTTTGCATGAAGGTTCGCCAGTCCTGCTCAGAAATCGGGGTAAAGGCGTGCGCGGTTGAAGATGCCGGCCGGGTCGAACTGTTTCTTGAGTTCGCGGGTGATGCGATCCAGCGGCGCGGCCAGCGGGGTAAACACGCCCGCGCTTTTGTCCTTGGCGCGAAACAGCGTGGCGTGGCCGGTGGTGGCATCCAGCACCGCGCTCATGTCCGGGCGCCGCGGCAAAGGCAGCTTGAGCCAGCGCTGCGCGCCGCCCCATTCGATCAGCGTGGGGCCCAGGCCCAGCGGCGGCGCCGTGTCGGGCACGCTCAGGCGCATCAGCGATTCGCCCTCGGCGAGCTGGAAGAAAGGTGCCGTCTGTTCGCGCAGCGCGTTCCACAGGAGCGTGGCCTGGCCCTCGCCCAGGACGGTGCCGCCCATGCTCTTTTGCGCTGCGGCCACAGCTGCCTGTGCGCCGCGCAGGCGCACCATCAGCGCGCCCTCGTGCCAGCAAGACGCATTGACGGGCAGGGGCAAGACGCCCCAGGTGTTGAGTTGCGCCAGCGCGCGCGCCTCGTCCAGCTCAAACACCAGGGTGCTCTCGGCCACCGCCCGCGGCAGCACCTTGAGCGAAACCTGAGTGATCAGTCCCAGGGTGCCCATGGCGCCGGCCATCAGGCGCGAGACGTCGTAACCGGCTACGTTCTTCATGACCTGGCCGCCAAAGGTCAGCAATTCGGCCTTGCCGTTGAGCAGTTCCAGCCCCAGCACGTAGTCGCGTACGGCGCCGACACTGACCCGGGCCGGACCGTTCAATCCTGCGGCCAGCATGCCGCCCACGGTGGCGACGGCGCCGTCCGTGGCGAAATGCGGCGGCTCAAAGGGAAGGTACTGGCCCTTTCCCGCCAGCACGGCTTCCAGCTCGGCCAGCGACGTGCCGGCACGCACTGTGACAACCAGCTCACTGGGTTCGTAGCTGACGATACCGGCCAGAGGCCGGGTGTCCAGCAACTCACCCAGCAGGGACTGGCCGTAGAAGTCTTTGCTGCCGCCACCGCGGATGCGCAGTGGCGTACCGGCCGCGGCAGCCTGGCGCACACGCTTCGTTATGTCTTGCAGGGCTTGATCCATGCCGCCATGTTAACGGCTGGCAGGCGCGCCAAGGAAAAAAGGCCCGCTTGAGCTTGCGCTCTTGCGGGCCTGAACCAGAGGAGACTCTCGCTTGCTCTGGTGCGGCAGGCGGTGCACAAGGCGCCGGCTGCCGTCCATTGCTCGTTTAACGGTTGTAGGC
This sequence comes from Hylemonella sp. GW821-FHT10B10, assembly GCF_059415585.1. NCBI lineage: Bacteria > Pseudomonadati > Pseudomonadota > Betaproteobacteria > Burkholderiales > Comamonadaceae > Hylemonella > Hylemonella sp. GW821-FHT10B10. Next base: position 81,621 of record NZ_JBWKNN010000003.1, read on the forward strand.
GGTTTCGCCGTGGGCCGTGATGTCCAGACCTTGGCGCTCGTCTTCTTCGCTGACGCGCAGACCGATGGTCAGATCGACAATCTTGTAGGCGATGAAGGAGACCACGCCAGACCAGACGATGGTGATCATCACAGCCTTGGCCTGGATCCACACCTGAGCGGCGATGGAGTAGTCGGCCGGGGTCACCATGCCGGCCGTGACCCAGTCACCGACCAGGCTCGGGCCACCCAGGGACGGGCTGTTGAACACGCCGGTCAGCAGGGCACCGAGGATACCGCCGACGCCGTGTACGCCGAACACGTCGAGCGAGTCATCGGCACCGAGCAGCTTCTTCAGACCGCTGACACCCCACAGGCAGATGAAGCCAGCCAGCAAGCCGACGATCAGCGCGCCACCGATGCCGACGTTGCCAGCAGCGGGCGTGATGGCCACCAGGCCAGCGACGGCGCCGGAAGCAGCACCCAGCATGGAGGCCTTGCCCTTGAGCAGCGCCTCACCCACGCACCAGGCCAGCACGGCAGCAGCCGTTGCCACGAAGGTGTTGGCGAAGGCCAGGGCGGCGAAGCCGTTGGCTTCCAGGGCAGAGCCGGCGTTGAAGCCGAACCAGCCCACCCACAGCAGGGCGGAACCCACCATGGTCAGCGTCAGGCTGTGCGGAGCCATGGCTTCCTTGCCGTAGCCGATGCGCTTGCCCACCATGTAAGCACCCACCAGGCCAGCAACGGCGGCGTTGATGTGCACCACGGTACCGCCGGCGAAGTCCAGAGCGCCCATCTGCCAGATGTAGCCAGCCTTGCCGTTCATGGCGTCGACGACTTCCTTGGCGGTGTAGGCATCCGGACCCATCCAGAACCAGACCATGTGCGCGATCGGGGCGTAGCTGAAGGTGAACCACAGGGCCATGAACATCAGCACGGCCGAGAACTTCATGCGCTCAGCAAAGGCACCGACGATCAGCGCGCAGGTGATACCCGCAAAGGTGGCCTGGAAGGCGGCAAACACGATCTCGGGGATGTAGACACCCTTGCTGAAGGTCGCGCCGTTGGCGAAGGTGCCTGCGACGTTGTCCCAGATACCCTTCATGAACAGACGATCAAAGCCTCCGATGAAAGCGTTGCCCTCCGTGAACGCGATGCTGTAGCCATAGATGAACCACAACACGACGATCAGCGAGAAGGTCACCATGACCTGCATCAGCACCGACAGCATGTTCTTGCTGCGGACCAGGCCGCCGTAGAACAGGGCCAGGCCGGGCACGGTCATCATGATGACCAGCAACGTGGAGACCATCATCCAGGCGGTGTCGCCCTTGTTGGGCACGGGGGCGGCAGCAGCCGGAGCAGCGGCGTCTGCGGGAGCGGCCGCGGCCGGAGCGGCTGCTGCTGCGGGAGCGGCGGCCTCGGTGGCCGGAGCAGTCTGGGACCAGACTGCGGCGGAGCCGGCCAGCAGGCCCAGACCCAGCACGAAGGAGACGATTAGTTTTTTCATTTCAGTGTTCTCTCTTTAGTGGGAGCCTCAGAGCGCTTCCTTGCCGGTTTCACCGGTGCGGATACGCACGACCTGCTCGAGGTTGTACACAAAGATCTTGCCGTCGCCGATCTTGCCGGTGCGGGCCGAGCCTTCGATCGCCTCGATGACGCGGTCGACCAGCTCGTCAGCCACGGCCGCCTCGATCTTCACCTTGGGCAGAAAGTCGACCACGTATTCAGCACCGCGGTACAACTCGGTATGACCTTTCTGGCGGCCAAAGCCCTTGACCTCGGTGACGGTGATGCCTTGCACCCCGATGGCCGAGAGGCCTTCTCGCACCTCATCCAGCTTGAAAGGTTTGATGATGGCTGTAACGAGTTTCATGGGTTCTCCTCTGGTTTGAGTTGAATTTAGAAGGTGTATTTCACACCCACCACAGCGGTGGCAGCTTCCAGTTGGCGGCCGTTGACCTTGTAGAGACTGGCCTTGCCATCGGTACCGACCGCTGCGATGGTAGCGGACAGGCCCTTGCCCAGATCCTTGGCCAGCGTAACGGAGTAGTCGGTATAGCTGTAGTCCTTGTTCGTACCAGGACCGGCGATTTCCTGGCGGCCCACATGCGGGACGACAGAGTAGCCGCCGCCCAGGTCGAAAGTAGCCGACAGGTCGTAATAGACGCTGCCATCGCTCTTTGCGGTACCGAACAGGTTGGAGAAGGCATAAGACACCTTGAAGGTGTACGCGCCATAGGTCAGGGCGCCATAGGCTTCGTCGGTGCTGGCATTGGCGGTCGACACATCCTTGTAGGTGTTGCCGACGTACTCATAACGCAGGTAGCCCACGTCATACGTGAAGTCCTTGCTGATTTCACCCTTGTAACCACCGTAGATGTCGAGTTCGACATCGCCCTTGGTCTCGATGTTGGCGGCGGTGCCGGCTTCCTTGATCCAGCGGATCTGCGAACCCCAGGCGCCGACGTAGAAACCGCTGCTGTGGGCATAGTCCACGCCGCCTTGCACAGCCGGGGCCAGGGCCGACTGGGCCAGACCGCGGTAACGGTATTCGCTGACGGCACCCACGTTGTAGGCCAGCTGGGCCATGACAGAAGAGCCGGCGGTCAGGGTCAGGGCGGCCAGGGCGATCTTGGATTTCAGGTTCATGTCTTACTCCATCAGAGAGGGTTAAAGGGGACGAACCGGATAAGCAGGGACCGTGCCAAGTTATCTACCCAGAATTTCCACATGAATATGTACACGTATCTGCACAAGCCGCGTTAAGATAACTGTACAAATGTACAGATTGCACCAATAGTGTGCTGTTTGGTGCGGCTTGTAGCGAGGTTTGCACCTTTATGAGGAGGATCTGGTCATGAGCCTGTCACTGGTGCATAGTCGGGCCCTGCTGGGCCTGGAGGCCGCCACGGTCACCGTGGAAGTCCATCTGGCCAATGGGTTGCCCAGCTTCACACTCGTCGGCCTGGCCGAAACCGAGGTCAAGGAGGCACGAGAACGCGTGCGCTCGGCCATCCAGAACGCCGGCCTGGAGTTCCCGCACAACAAGCGCATCACGGTGAACCTGGCACCTGCGGACCTGCCCAAGGACTCGGGCCGCTTTGATTTGCCTATCGCCCTGGGCATCCTGGCTGCCAGCGGCCAGATCGATGCCGCGGCCCTGGCCGACTATGAGTTTGCCGGGGAGCTGTCGCTGTCCGGTGAGTTGCGCCCGGTGCGCGGTGCGCTGGCCATGGCGCTGGCGCTGCGGGGGGTACCCACCCGGTTGGTCCTGCCGCCTGGCAGTGCCGAAGAAGCCGCCTTGGTACCCGACTCCACTATCTACAAGGCTGGCCATCTACTGGACGTGGTGCAGCAATTCCTGCCCGGCCGCGTAGCCACCACCATCGATGCACCAGGCTGGGCCCGGCTTACTGCGCAGCCGCTGCAATGGAACCATGAGGGACCCGACCTGGCCGATGTCAAGGGGCAGGCAGGCCCGAAGCGGGCGCTCGAGATTGCGGCCGCAGGTGGTCACAGCATTCTTTTCAGCGGCCCACCTGGCACCGGCAAATCCATGCTGGCCGAGCGACTGGCCGGTCTGCTGCCCCCGATGTCCACCAACGAGGCCCTGGAAAGTGCCGCCCTGGCCAGCCTGGCCGGACGTTTCGATCTCGCCACTTGGGGCCGGCGACCCACCTGCAGCCCGCACCACTCGGCCAGCGCCGTCGCCCTGGTGGGTGGGGGGTCACCCCCGCGACCGGGGGAGGTCTCACTAGCCCACCAAGGCGTGCTCTACCTGGATGAACTGCCAGAGTTTCCGCGGGCCGCCCTGGAAGCCTTGCGCGAGCCTCTGGAAAGCGGTCGCATCACCATCGCGCGCGCGGCACGGCGCGCTGAGTTCCCTGCCCGTTTCCAGTTGGTGGCCGCCATGAACCCTTGTCCCTGCGGGCACCTGGGCTCGGCCCAACGGGCCTGCCGCTGCACCCCTGACCAGGTAGCCCGCTACCAGGGCCGGTTGTCGGGCCCCCTGCTGGACCGCATAGACCTGCATGTGCAGGTGGGTGCTTTGCCAGCCAACGAATTGCTGCAGGCCCCTCCCGGCGAGAGCACGGCCCGTGTGCGTGCGCGCTGCTCGGCGGCGCACGAGCGCGCCCTGGCGCGCCAGGGCAAACCCAATCACCTGCTCACCGGGCAGGAGATCGACACGCACGCGCGGCCCGAGGAAGCCGCCCTGCGTTTCCTCGATGCGGCCGCGGTACGCTTGGGTTGGTCGGCGCGCGGCCTGCACCGTACGCTGAAGGTGGCACGCACCATTGCCGACCTGGCCGAGGCGCCACGCATCACGCTGGAGCACGTGGCCGAGGCGCTGCAATACCGGCAGCTTCACTCCAGCAGCATCAACGCCTGACGCCGACGCAAGGCCTGCCCGAAAAACAGCCCTGCGGCCACCAGCACGGCGCTGCCCACGGCAATCACGGCCGTTGAGCCAAAGCGGCCCACCAGACTGGCGGCCAGCAGCACGCCGATGGATTGCCCCAGGAAAAGCGCCGAGGCGAACAGCGACACGGCCGTGCCGCGCGCGGCCGGGGCCATCTGCGTGGCATTGGCCTGCATGGTGTTGTGGAACATGAAAAAGCCGAAGCCTGCCAGCAGGCTGGCCGGCAGCGTGGGCCACCACACCGGTGTGAAGGCGATCACCAGCGCAGACAAGCCCAGCAGGCTCACGCCGCCGCGCGCCAGGCCGTGTTCGCCCAGGCGCGGGATCAGGAAACGCGCCACGGCCATATAGAACATGCCACCAAGACCGAACAGGGCTGCAATGGCCCCCGAGGCGGACAGCGACAGGCCCAGTTCATGGTGCAAGTGCGCGGCCCAGATAGCCAGCACGCCAAAACCCGACGCACCCTCAACCAGCGCGACGAGGAGCACGATGCGCGACCAGCGTCCCGTGACGATCTGCAAGGCCTGCTGCACGAAACCGGGGCGCACCTCGGGCACGGGGTTGTGCACGACCGGCGCCTCGCCACGCTGGCGCCGCTCATCACGCCAAAGAAGCAGGCCCACCACACCGAACATCAGGGTCATGAAGGCAAAGGCCCAGCGCCAACCCAGCGTGTCGGTGAACACACCGCCCAAGAGTTGACCGCCGGTGATGCCCAGCGTGGTGCCCAGGCCCACACGCGCCAGCGTCTCCTGGCGCTGCTCATAAGCCACCGCATCACCGATCCAGGCCAGCGACAGCGGAATGATGGCGGCCGCCCCCAGTGCCATCAGCATGCGGGCCAGCACCAGCATGTTGAGGCTGGCCGCAAAGACCGACAGCACGCTGGCCACGCCGCAGCCCAGCGTGGCCCAGGTGACGATGCGGAACTTGCCCAGACGGTCGCCCAGCGGGCCGTAGACCAGTTGGCACAGCCCATAGACCACGGCGAAGACCGAGATCACCCGCGCGGCCTCGGCCAGGCTGACCGAGAACTCCCGCGCCAGTTCGGGCAGCATGGCATCACACAGTCGTTGCACGGCCATGCTCGCGAAGGTAGCGAAGGACAGCAACAGGACGGAACGGTTCGTGGAAGCGGAAATGGTGGCAGTGCCGGAACTCATGCAGGGATGTAGAAAGAGAATCAGCGGACAGGGCACGCACGGCTCGGAAGCGACGTGCGAGGGGCGTACTGAATCATAATCGTCGCCATGCCCACGCGCTCGAGCAAGGATTCCGCGCTGATCGGCTGGCTCTCACTGGCCCAGCTCATCAGTTGGGGCAGCGTGTTCTACACCTTTGCCCTGCTGCTCGAACCCGTGGAGCATGAACTGGGCCTGAGCCGCGCTGAGTCTTCGCTGGCCTTCAGCCTCGCCTTGCTGGCCGAAGGCCTGCTGGCCTGGCCCGTGGGCCGGCTGATCGACCGCGGTCACGAACGCGCGGTCATGACCGGTGGCTCCTTGTTGCTGGCGCTGTGCCTGGCCTTGCACAGCACGATCCACAGCCAGGCGGCCTATTACCTGGTCTGGCTGGGCCTGGGTGCCGGTCTGGCCGCTACGCTGTACCAGCCGGCCTTCGCGGTGCTCACGCGGCGCTTCCCGGACAACTTCCGCCGCGCCATCATCACCATGACCTTCCTCGGTGGACTGGCCAGCACGGTGTTCATCCCGCTATCGGCCTGGCTGATCGACGCACTGGGCTGGCGCCACGCCCTATGGCCCTTGGCCATGATGCAGCTGCTGGTCTGCGCACCTATCCATGCCTTCATGCTGCGCCGCACACCGGCCATGCGGTCCCGTGCGCCAACCCATCATGCACCGCTGGCCCCTTCCCTGCGCCGGCATCTGCTGGGCGCGCCCTTCCTGCTGATCGGCACTTTCATCGTGTTGCTGATGGCGGTGACGGCCGCGCTACCGGCACACCTGGTCAGCCTGCTGCGCGAACACCAGCTGCCCGAAGCCTGGGTCATCGCCGTGCCAGCCAGCATCGGTGTGCTGCAGGTGCTGGGCCGCATGCTCCTGTATTTCTTCGAGCACCACTTCGACATCCACCAGGCCAACCGGCTGATCCCCGGCCTGATCCCCCTGGGCTTGCTGGCCCTGCTGCTCGCCCCGCTGGCCGGGACGGCACAGGTGGTCGTGGTGCTGCTTTTCGTGCTGCTGTATGGCATGGGCAACGGCATGCTGACCATCGTCAAGGGAACGGCCGTTGCCGAATACGTAAGCCACGAGCACGTGGCAACGCTCAATGGCGCGCTGGGCCTGCCCATGGCATTGGCGCGCGCCGCTGCCCCGCTGGTGCTGGGTCTGCTGTGGAGCCCGGCCGGTGGTTATGCCAGCGGGCTGTGGCTGCTGTTGGGTCTTAGCGTTCTGGGCCTGCTGGCCTTGGTGCAGGCGCAACGCCTGGCGCGCAGGCCGCCGACCTAGTAACCTGCTGGCAGGGGCTGCAGCCCCCCTCCGTCCAGGCGCACGCGCTCGCCCACGGCGACCGGTGTGGCCAGCTCCATCGTGCGCCGACTGCCGTCATCCATGCGCAAGTCCACCTGATAAGCCGTCACCTTTTTCATCTTTTTCTCGACCTGGTTTCCGGCAATGCCGCCGCCGATGGCGCCGATGATGGTGGCCACGTCCTTGCCCTGGCCGCGCCCAAACTGGTTACCAACCAAGGCCCCGAGTACGCCACCTGCCACCGCGCCGGTGCCGCCGGACTCCCCTTCCCGCTCCACCGGTGTCACGGCTGTCACGGTGGCGCAATCCACACAGATCGGTTTGACGACCACCGGCGGCGGCGCTTCGACCGGTGCCGCCGCGGCCGCCACGGCCGCCACGGGCGCAGGTTTGGCGGCCTTGGCGTGAGCGACCCTGGGTTTGGTCGCAGCAGGTTTTTCGGCAACAGGGGCAGGGGCTTCGCTCACCGCTGCCGCCACAGGCACGGCCGACGCAACGGTGGCAACCGGAGCGGCCGCTTGGGCTTCATCGGTCTTGTGCGCCTGGGTGTAATACAGCGCGCCACCCAGCCCCAGGACCGCGGCGCCCAGCACGCCCACGGCCGCCCACAGGGTTTTGGTGCCAGCCACCGCGGCGCCGGTCATCGTCACATCGTTCATCTCAGTATTCCTTGCTGACTATAGGTAGGGTAGGCCCGGCAAACACGCCGGACTACACCTTCAACGTTCATGGCTTCAAATCGTAGACAGCAGGGCCACGCGCGCATGCGTCGCGCGTGTAAAAGTCCGTAAAGCCGACCTTGGTCTCAGAGATTGGGGGCCAGCAGGCGCTGCAAGGCCTGCTCGCTCATGCCGCGGCGACGTGCGAGATCGTGCAGCTGGTCCTCGCCGATGCGGCCGACGTTGAAGTAGGCGCTCTGAGGATGCGCCAGATAGAAGCCGCTGACGCTGGCCGCCGGCGTCATGGCCAGGCTTTCGGTGATGCCCATGCCGATCTCTTCGCACTGCAGCAGCTCGAACATCTCCTTCTTCACGCTGTGGTCCGGACAGGCCGGATAACCAGGCGCCGGCCGGATGCCCTGGTACTTCTCGGCGATCATGTCCTCGTTGCTCAGCACTTCGCGGGGCGCGTAGCCCCAGAGGTCGGTGCGCACGCGGTGGTGCAGGCATTCGGCATAGGCCTCGGCCAGGCGGTCGGCCAGGGCCTTGAGCATGATGGCGGAGTAGTCGTCATGGTCGTCCATGAAGTACTTCTCCTTCTTCTCCACGCCGATGCCGGCCGTGACAGCGAACACGCCCACGTAATCAGGTGCCACGCCCTTGGGTGCCACGAAATCGGCCAGGCAGCGGCTGGGCCGCATCACGCCATCCACCACTTGCTTCTCGGTCTGCTGGCGCAAGCCATACCAAGTCATGGCCACGTTGTGGCGACTCTCATCGGTATAGAGCTCGATGTCGTCGTCGTTCACGGTATTGGCCGGATACAGGCCCAGCACCGCATTGGCCGTGAGCCAGCGGCCCTCGATGAGGCGTTGCAGCATGCGTTTGCCATCTGAGTAGACGCGTTGCGCCTCCGCGCCAACGATCTCGTCCTTGAGGATCGCAGGGAAGGGGCCGGCCAGATCCCAGGTCTGGAAAAAGGGGCCCCAGTCGATGTATTTCGCCAACTCAGCCAGATCAAAATTCTTGAAGACGCGACGCCCGATGAACTTGGGTTTCGTCGGCGCATAACCCTCCCAGGCGATCGGCGTCTTGTTGGCGCGCACCTTGTCCAGCGACCACAGAGGTGTCTGCTTCTTGTTGGCGTGCTGCAGACGCACCTTGTCGTAATCGGTATTCAAATCGGCGATGTACTGCGCGGCCTGCTCGGACAGCAGGCCTTGCGCCACACTCACGCTGCGCGAAGCATCGGGCACATAGACCACCGGGCCTTCGTAATGCGGCGCGATCTTGACGGCCGTGTGCACGCGGCTGGTGGTGGCGCCGCCGATGAGCAGCGGGATCTTCCTGATGCGGAAGTGATCGTCCTTCTGCATCTCGGCCGCCACGTACTGCATCTCTTCGAGGCTGGGCGTGATCAGGCCGGACAGGCCGACGATGTCCGCCCCCTCGACCTTGGCCATGGCCAGGATCTCGTGACAAGGCACCATGACGCCCATGTTGATGACCTCGAAGTTGTTGCACTGCAGGACCACGGTGACAATGTTCTTGCCTATGTCGTGCACGTCGCCCTTGACGGTGGCGATCACGATCTTGCCCTTGGCGCGCACGTCCTGACCCGCGGCCTCCTGCTGGCGCTTTTCTTCTTCGATGTAGGGAATCAGGTGGGCCACGGCCTGCTTCATCACGCGCGCGCTCTTGACCACCTGGGGCAGGAACATCTTGCCAGCGCCGAAAAGGTCGCCCACGATGTTCATGCCGTCCATCAGCGGCCCTTCAATCACATGCAGCGGCCGCCCACCCTTGGCCAGGATGGCCTGGTAGGCCTCTTCGGTGTCCGTGGTGATGTGGTCGGTAATGCCGTGTACCAAGGCATGGCTCAGGCGCTGGGCCACCGTGCCACTGCGCCACTCATTCTTCTTGCTGTCGTCCTTGGCCGCACCCTTCGCGGTCTCGGCAATCTCGACCAGGCGTTCGCCAGCGTCGGGCCGGCGGTTCAGCACCACGTCCTCCACACGTTCACGCAGGGCTGGCTCCAGGTCGTCGTAGACACCCACCATGCCAGCGTTCACGATGCCCATGTCCATGCCGGCCTTGATGGCGTGGTACAGGAATACGGTATGGATAGCTTCGCGCACCGGATCGTTACCCCGGAAGCTGAACGACACGTTGGAAACACCGCCGGATACTTTGGCGCCGGGCAGGTGGTGCTTGATCCAGTGTGTAGCCTCGATGAAGTCCACAGCGTAGTTGTTGTGTTCCTCAATGCCCGTGGCGATGGCGAAGATATTGGGGTCGAAGATGATGTCCTCGGGCGGAAAGCCCACTTCATCCACCAGAATCCGGTAGGCACGCTCGCAGATCTCCGTCTTGCGCGCGTAAGTGTCAGCTTGGCCCTTCTCGTCAAAGGCCATCACTACGGCGGCAGCACCATACCGCTTGACGAGCCGCGCCTGGCGCTTGAACTCCTCGACGCCCTCCTTCATGGAGATGGAGTTCACGATGCCCTTGCCCTGGATGCAGCGCAGACCGGCCTCGATCACGCTCCACTTGGAGCTGTCGATCATGATGGGCACCCGCGCAATGTCGGGTTCGCTGGCAATCAGGTTCAGGAAACGCACCATGGCGGCCTGGCTGTCCAGCATGGCCTCGTCCATGTTGATGTCGATCACCTGGGCGCCGTTTTCCACCTGCTGGCGCGCCACGGCCAAGGCTTCCTCGAACTGCCCGTTGAGGATCATGCGCGCAAAGGCCTTGGAACCGGTGACGTTGGTGCGCTCCCCGATGTTGACAAAAAGGCTGTCGGCACCAATGTGCACCGGCTCCAGGCCGGACAGCTTCATGGGGGGGGTGGAAATTTCGGACATGCGGCTCACCTGAGGAAATCTGATGCAGGTGAGCGTCGTTGGGACTTCCAAGCCTGACAACACGTGGGGTGCTGCTGCAACGCTCCTTGGAAGGACCGATTTTACAGGGGGCGGCCCCTGGGCGCCACCCCTTTCAAAAAACGTCTGTCAGTAATAGAAAAGAAAGCTGATAGCCAGATGGCTGCCGTTTTTGGATCCTGCGGTGCTGTTCGTCTGCTTGAAGCTTTCGTTGACGAAGCGCACGCCCACGCCCCACAGGGCCTTGTGCTCCGCCGCGCTGTAGCGCTGGGAGTTGAAGAAATACTGCCCCTCCAGCACTGCGCCCAAGGTGCTCTCATATGACCCTGCCGCAGAGATGCCCGCAGCCGCACCTGAAGCCGTCACCTCGGCGTTCTGCGCCTTGCGCAAGCCCCCGCCCAAACGGAAGTTTTCGCTCATCTCGTAGAAGCCCAGCAATTCGACAGGCGCGCGCTTGAAAGCGATCTCGCCATTCGACGCATTGGTGCTGTCCTGATGATGGCCCACCGTCGCCTGGACGGTAACCTTTTCCGCCACTCTGAAATCCGCGCCCACGGCCAGGGTCACACCCTTGCCGGCATTGATGGAGTAGGAAGCGCCACTGACATAGTTGCCAGAGGCCAGCGTGTCGCCACCGGCGCTGTAGCCTACATTGGCAAGAAAGCGCACAACCGGAGCCTGGGCCTGGGCGGTCGCACCGGCCGTTGCGATCACGAAACAGATGAACCATTGCTTCATATATCTCCTCCTTGTATTGATGAAGTCCTTGGAAATTTATTCTTGCATGGGACATCCGTCCCTCCAAGCGAACGACAGCATTCAGCCAGCGGATTGTTGTAACGGTGCGACCTCTCGACCCTTTGCCGTGAGGTGATCTATGACCCGGATCAGACGGGTGCCGTTTGCAGAGGAATCACGCGTCGCGGCTGTAGGGCACGCGCGCGCAGCTGGCCGCAGCCACCGTTCACGTCCTGCCCCGCTGACTGCCGCAGCTTGGTCAGGATGCCGCGCTGATGCAGCTGCCGCGCCAATTCGACTGCTCGCGCCGCATCAGGTCGGCGATAAGGCACGCCTTCAACGGCGTTGTAGGGAATCAGGTTAAGGATGGCGTACTTGCCCTGCAGCAGGCGCACCAGCCCTTCGACCTCCTCTGCGCTGTCATTGATGCCGTCGAGCAACGTCCACTGGTACTGGATGGGATAAGCGCTGGCACGCGCATAACGTTCGCCCGCTTCGACCAGCTCCTCTGGCGAGATGCGCGGGGCGCGCGGCAACAGCTGGGCGCGCAACTCGGCCCGCGTGCTATGCAAGGAGAGCGCCAGTGCCGGTTTCACGCGCCCCAGGGGCAGGGCCTCAAAGACCCGCGGATCGCCAACTGTAGAGAAGACCAGGTTCTTGTGGCCGATATTGCCTGCCGTGCCCAGCAGATCGATCGCCTCCAGCACGTTGTCCAGGTTGTGCGCCGGCTCGCCCATACCCATGAAGACGACGCGCTTGACCAGTCGACGGGTACGCGCCTGCGCCACCTGGGCCACGATCTCGGCACTGCCCAGCTGACGGATCAGGCCCGCCGTGCCTGTCATGCAGAACACACAACCCACGGCACAGCCGACCTGGGTGGAAACGCACAGGGCCGGGATGCGTCCCGGCGGCAGGAGCACGCTCTCGACCAGCTGACCATCGGCCAGCGCCAACACCTGCCGGATCGAGCTGTCTTCGCCGGGGTGTTCAGAAACCAGCGAGACCAAGCCTGCCAGTTCGCGCTCGATCTCCGGCAGGGCCGTTCGCAACGTGGTCGGCAGAAAATTCGCTATCGGCCGGCTGCCATGGTCCTGCGGCAAGGCCTGTGACCACAGGCGCAGCACACGGTGTTCGTGGTGGGGATTCGCGCCAAGCGCCCTCAACCGTTGGCGCAGTGCCTCAATGCGCATACAAACCGCTGCGCTTAAGCGGCCTCGCGGTAGAAAGGCCCGGCACCGCCCAGGGCACGCGTGGGCAGAGGCGCCACCGCCTTGTGGATGGCGCCGATGTGTTCCGGCGTGGTGCCGCAGCAACCCCCGACGATGTTGACCAGCCCCTCGGCCGCAAACTCGCGCAGGAGCCGGCTGGTGACCTCGGGCGTTTCGTCGAAACCGGTTTCGCTCATGGGATTGGGCAGGCCGGCATTCGGGTAGCAACTGATGTAGGTGTCGTCCGCCACCTTGGCCAACTCCTGGATGTAGGGACGCATCAGCGCCGCACCCAGGGCACAGTTCAGACCCACGGCCAGCGGTCGGGCATGGCGCAAGCTGTGCCAGAAGGCTGTGACGGTCTGGCCGCTCAGGATGCGACCCGAGGCGTCGGTCACCGTGCCACTGATGATGAGCGGCAGGCGCTGGCCGAAGTTTTCGAAGTACTCGTCGATAGCAAACAGGGCCGCCTTGGCGTTGAGCGTGTCGAAGATGGTTTCGACCAGCAGCACGTCGGCGCCGCCTTCGACCAGAGCTTCCACTTGCTCGTAATAGGCTGCACGCAATTCTTCGAAAGAGGTGTTGCGCGCGCCCGGATCGTTCACGTCGGGGCTTATGCTGGCCGTCTTCGGTGTGGGGCCCAAGGCGCCCGCCACGAAACGCGGCCGGTCCGGCGTGCTGTACTTGTCGCAGGCCTCGCGCGCAATCCGGGCCGAGGCCAGGTTCATCTCGCGCGCCAGGTGTGCCATCTCGTAGTCGGCCTGGGCCACGGTGGTGGCACCAAAGGTATTGGTCTCGACCAGGTCGGCACCTGCGGCCAGATAGCCCTCGTGGATGTCGCGGATGATGTCCGGTCGGGTCAGGGACAACAACTCGTTGTTGCCCTTGACATCCTTGTGGAAGTCCTTGAAACGCTCCCCGCGGTACTGAGCCTCGTTGAGCTTGAAGCGCTGGATCATGGTGCCCATGGCGCCGTCCAGGACGACGATGCGGTTGGCCAGGATACCGGGCAGGGTTTGGGCGCGGGTGTAGTGCAGCGGCTTCATAACCCTCCATTGTAGAAAGCCTGGCCCGGAAGGCCCAAGCCCTGCCCAAAACCCGGGACAATAGGGCCCCATGAAACACCTTTTGCCCCGGGAAGCCTGGGAGCTCCTGCAACAACAGCCAACGGCGCTGTTCCTCGACGTGCGCATGGAAATCGAGTCGCTTTACGTCGGCCGCCCACCAGGTGTGGTCAACATCCCTTGGTACGAGTACCCGGATCTAACGCCAGATCCGGCCGCTTTTGTCGCCGCCGTCGAGCGCGAAACCGCCGGCGACAAGGGGCGCCCCCTGGTGCTGCTGTGCCGCAGCGGCAAACGCACGCTGGACGCCGGCGAGGTTCTGCAGAAGGCCGGTTTCACCCAGCTCTACAACGTGCTGCATGGCTTTGAAGGCGATCTGGACGACCACTTCAAGCGCTCCACTCTCAATGGCTGGCGCTTTGATGGCCTGCCTTGGGAGCAGATGTAGTTGTCTCTCCCCCTGGAGATCCTGCGCCGCGTCTTCGGCTACGAAGCCTTCCGCGGCCCCCAACAGGCCATCATCGATCATGTCGTCGCCGGTGGCGACGCGCTGGTGCTCATGCCCACGGGCGGCGGCAAGTCGTTGTGCTACCAGATCCCCGCCATTGCCCGTCAGGAGGCTGGCAATGGCACCGCCATCGTGGTCTCGCCATTGATCGCGCTCATGCACGACCAGGTTGGTGCCCTGCACGAAGCCGGCGTGGAGGCCGCTTTCCTGAATTCCAGTCTCACGGGTGAGGAAGCCGCGCAGGTAGAAAAGCGCCTGCTGCGCGGCGAACTGACCCTGCTCTACGCTGCCCCCGAGCGCGTCACCACACCGCGCTTCCTGGCCCAGCTCGATGCCCTGGCCGAGCGTGGGCAGGTGGCACTGTTTGCCATCGACGAGGCGCACTGCGTGAGCCAGTGGGGGCACGACTTCCGACCCGAGTACCGGGCACTCACGGTCCTGCACGAACGCTATCCCGGCGTGCCCCGCCTTGCGCTGACCGCCACGGCCGACGCACTGACACGTGCGGACATCGTCGAACGCCTGCAGCTGGAGCAGGCGCAGCAGTTCGTCAGCAGTTTTGACCGCCCCAATATCCGCTACACCATCGTCGAGAAGAAAGATGCGCTGACGCAGCTGCTGCGCTTCATCGAACGCGAACACGCGGGCGATGCCGGCATCGTCTACTGCCAGTCGCGCAAGCGCGTGGAGGACGTGGCGCAGTCGCTCAGCGAAGCCGGTATCCAGGCCCTGCCTTACCACGCCGGCCTGGACCAGGCAGTGCGGCAACGGAACCAGAACCGCTTCCTGCGCGAGGAGGGCCTGGTGATGGTGGCCACGATTGCCTTCGGCATGGGCATCGACAAGCCCGACGTGCGTTTTGTGGCCCACCTGGACATGCCCAAGAACATCGAAGGGTATTACCAGGAGACGGGGCGTGCCGGGCGCGACGGCGCCGCGGCCGACGCTTGGATGGCCTATGGCCTCCAGGACGTGGTCAACCAACGCCGCATGATCGACGAAAGCCCGGCTGGCGAGGACTTCAAGCAGGTCATGCGCGGCAAACTCGACGCCCTGCTGGCGCTGGCCGAGGCGACCGACTGCCGGCGCATGCGCCTGCTGGCTTACTTCGGCGAACAAGGCACCCCCTGTGGAAACTGCGACAACTGCCTGCACCCACCCGCCGTACAGGACGGCAGCGAGCTGGCTCGCAAATTTCTGAGCTGCATCTACCGTGTGCAACAGGCCAGCGGCGTCAGCTTTGGCGCTGGCCACATGATGGACATCCTGCGTGGCAAGCAGACCGAAAAGGTGGCCCAGTACGGGCACGAACAGCTCAGCACCTTCGGCATTGCCAAGGAGGCCGGTGAAAGTGAACTGCGTGCCGTGCTGCGCCAGCTGATTGCCATCGGCGCGGTGGCGGTGGACGGGGGCATGTTCAATACCCTGCGCCTGACCGACGGGTCCCGGGCCGTGCTCAAGGGAGAGGTGAAGGTGCAGTTGCGCGAGTCGGTAGCGACGACGCCCTCAACCAAGCGTAATCGCCGCAGCGGCACCCTGGCGCCGGCCGCGCAGGCGCTGGGCGTGGACGACCAGGTACGCTACATCAACCTGAAGACCTGGCGCGCCGAGGTAGCGCGCGAGCACAACCTGCCGGCCTATGTGATTTTCCACGACGCTACGCTGGCAGAGATCGCACGGCGCCGCCCGCACACCCTGGAGGACCTGCAGGGCATCAGCGGCATCGGCGCCAAGAAGCTTGAAGCTTATGGCGCCGATGTGTTGAGGGTAGTGGCAGACGGGGCTTGAAAGGCGGCCTGCTGGCGCCCGACCTGTCGCTCAGTGACGGCGGAAGTTGCTTTCGTAGGACATGGCCGCAGCGGACATGGTGTTCTGCAGGCGCTCGATGGCACGGCTGTGGCGCTGCATCTTGCTGCTGTCGCACAATTGCTGGCGGTGGTGCTGCATGAGCTTGTCAAACTTGGTGCGGCAGGGCTCCAGCACGCCGGCCAAGTGCAGGGCGATGTAGGCCACGTGGTCAGCCTGCGTCTGGCGGAACTCGTCCGTCCACTGTTTGAAAAGCTGCCACTTATAAGTGCCCTTTTCCGGCACTCTGATAATGTCTTTGCGCATGGTCATAAAGTCCTCTGCTGCGGATCCAAGGCCTTGGTGATCTCGCCGGGACCGCCCCGGCGGCTCATTCCGGCGCCCGCCATGGACCTATGACGCTTGAGCCATGTAAACGGTTGACAAAGACCCGATCAGGCGCGCCCGCTGCTGTGTCCAGGGGTAACAAACCCTATCAACTTACAGGGTTATTGCACGAAGCCAACGCCTCGGTTTTCCCGCACCTCCGGCTTGATGCGGTGTTCGGCTTCAAGTTGTTCCAGGAATTCGGGGGCATCGAAGCCCGAACCTAGGATGGCAGCCTGACGCTGCACCGCAGCAAAATCGCCCAGGCAAAGCTGGTCCAGCTTGTCCAGCCGGTGTTGCAGCTCGGGTCCGAGCTGCTCGGACTGGCCGCACAGAACTTCAGCCACAAACATGGCACGCCGCTGTTCTAGCGTCAGGGGCTTAAAGCGAATCTTGAAGGTGAACCGCCGCAGGGCCGCCTGGTCGATGCGATCGAACAGGTTGGTGGTACAGATGAATATCCCCTTGTGCCGCTCCATGCCCTGCAGCATCTCGTTGACCTCGGTGACCTCGTAGGTGCGCTGGGCGCCGCGACGGTCCTGCAGAAAGCTGTCGGCTTCGTCCAGCAGCAACACAGCATTCTCGGCTTCTGCCTCGGCGAACATGGCCGCCATGTTCTGCTCGGTCTCCCCAATGAACTTGCTGACCAGATCGCTGGCCTGCCGGATCATCAGGGGTCGGCCCATCTGTTCGGCCAGATGACCGGCCAGCGCGGTCTTGCCGCTGCCTGGCGGGCCGTAAAAACACAGACTGCCATGGCCACGCGTCTGCAGGGCCTGCACCATGCGCGGGAGCTCGAATCGGCTTTCCACATTCAGCAGGGCCAAGTCATAGCGTGTGTCATGCGGCCGCGCCGGCGCATTTTCGCGCCGGCTGCCCAGGGCCAGGTCGGCATTGCGCAACTGGCGCTCGATCAGCTCTTCCAGCCCGCCCTGGGCGTTCGCCGCCTCCTGGGCGGGCACAACCAGGCCGGCAAAGCGTACGGCCGTATGGATCTGGGCCGGCGTCAGCCCCTTGCGTGCCACCAGCCGCGCCACGAAGGCGTCGGACACCGCCACCCCCTCCAGGGCCCGGTAGACCAGCTGCTCCCGCGCGCCGGGCGGTGGCGACTTCAGTTCCAAGTGGTAGGCGAAACGACGGCGGAAGGCAGGATCGATCTGCTCGATGCGATTGGTCACCCAGACCGTGGGCACTGCATTGGATTCCAGGATCTGGTTGACCCAGGCCTTTCCACTGACGCTGCTGGAAGACGGTGCGCCAGTCTTCTCAGCCCGCACCAGCAACTGGGCGGCTTCGCTGGAGATCGGCGGGAAGACGTCTTCCACCTCGTCGAACAGCAGGGCCGACTGCGCGCTGCCCTTGAGGAAGACCTGCGCGATCTGCAGCGAGCGGTAGCGCTCACGCCCGCTGAGCGAATTGCCATCGCGGTCGGCATACTCCACCTCGAACAGCTCCAATCCTGCGGCCTGCGCAGCGACCTTGGCCAGCTCGGTCTTGCCGGTTCCAGGAGGCCCATAGAGCAACACATTGACCCCCACCTCGCGCCGCGCCACCGCATTGCGCAGCAAGGTGGTCAGCATCTGCGCCTCTTCGCCCACAAACGCAAAGTCCTCCGGTGCCAGTCCGCTCTTGCTGGCCGGCCGGGTAAAGACCGCCATCAACTCGGCCTGGTCGCGGTACGCGCGCATCAGCACCGGCGGCAGCTTCTCGCTGACCTTCATGAGGTCGGCCAGGTCTGTGATGTTGTGTTCGGAAATCAGGTTGTCCACCAAGCCGATGCGCTCCAGCCGTGAGCCGGTGCGCAAGGCTTCGCCCACCTCTTCGGCCTTGACACCCGCCACTTCGGCGATGACCGCATAGGCCTCGGCTGCGTTGTTGACCTTGAACTCCACCAGCAGGCTGCGCAGTTCGCGCTGGTAACGCGTGAGCGTGCCATAGAGCAGCAGGGCGCGCTCGGCCTGGTTGAGTTGCAGCAAGTTGGCCAGTGCATCGATGTTCTTCTGCACCAGCGTGGATTGTTTCTTCAGGGTCTGGCGTAGCCAGTCGCCGGTAGCGTTCAGCACCGCCAGCAGGTCTCGCGGTTGGCTCTTGGCGTAGTCGTCCAGGTAGAAAAACAGCGTGCCCTCTTCGTATGGGCCCCGCCAGTCACCATAGCGGTCCAGGAAGGCATCCATGTCCAACGCCTCGTGGCCAGCCCAGTGTTCGTTATCGGCACAACGACGATGCAGGTAGTCGCGCAGGCGCTGCAGTACGGGCTGCGGCCAGACCAGATGGCGGCCGGCCAGCTCGATCACGCCGTGCAGGTCACGCCGCGCATTGAAGGCGCCACCCATGCGGCTCACCAGGGTCAGCACGAAATGCGAGCACATCAAATCCAGCACCGGCGCATCGCGCAGGCTGGGTGAAGCCAGCATGGGCCCGCTGGCCTTGTCGATCAACAGCCGCTTGACCATCCAACGCCCTCCGTGAGGATCTGGTCTCTGGACGCGTTCACGATAACGCAGACCAAGGTCACTGGGAAGCCCCGGTTTGACAAGACCGTTTGGCCAGCCGGTACTTGACTTCCGCGACACACCGGTCCACGCTTGCCAGATGCCTGAGGACTGGTCAGCGGCGCATGTAAAATATGCGCTGTCGTTTACCCGCCTATTTAGGAAATACCATGTCCCACGAGCCGTCCCAGTCCGACGATCCCATCGAGAACATCGTGCACTCCGCACCGGTGGTCATTCCGGTGCTTGGTGGTCTGATGATTTTCCTGCTCGCTTTCATCGCTGTTTTCATGGCCTGATGCCCCGCCGCAGCGCCGGCGGATGTTCCGCCTGCGTGCTGCGGTTTAGCGCGACTTCTTTCGCGCCTTTTCCCCTCTTCTTTCTGCCCAGAGCCTGCGTGCATGCGTAGGTTTTGACGGCCGTGTCGGCGCCGTCAACGTTTCTGTGCCATTTTTCACATCTCTGGTTGATCTGCATAAACCTATGCATGTTTTGCATGGGTTTTGCCTGTAACCGCGCTGTAACTCTGGCCCGGCTCCCTACAATGGCCCGCAAGCTCGGCAGGCCGGACTTGGCCGTACGGGCGCCAGACCACTACAACCAGGAGCCAGTTCCATGAATTCCCCCGTGATGCAGGGCATCCACCTCAACGCCCCGAGCCACGTCAAACACGCCCGGCTGCTGGCCTGGGTCGCCGACATGGCTGCCCTGTGCAAACCCGACGCCATCTACTGGTGTGATGGCAGCGACGAGGAATACCAGCGCCTGTGCGAGCAGCTGGTCCAGGCCGGCACGTTCACCCGGCTCAATGCCGCCAAACGCCCCAACAGCTTCCTGTGCCGCTCCGACGCCAGCGACGTGGCCCGCGTGGAAGACCGCACCTTCATCTGCTCGGCCCGCAAGGACGATGCCGGCCCAACCAACAACTGGGTCGAGCCGACCGAGATGCGCGCGCTGCTGCAGTACGGCAAGGCCGATGGCACGACCGCCCTCTTCAATGGCTGCATGAAGGGCCGCACCATGTACGTGGTGCCCTTCTCCATGGGCCCGCTGGGCAGTGATATCGCCCACATAGGTGTCGAGCTCTCCGACAGCCCCTATGTGGCCGTCAACATGAAGCTCATGACCCGCATGGGCAAGCCGGTTTTCGAGGTATTGGGCACCGACGGCGATTTTGTGCCGGCCATGCACACCGTGGGGGCACCGCTGCAGCCGGGCCAACGGGACAGCAAGTGGCCCTGCAACCAGACCAAGTACATCGTGCACTACCCCGAGACGCGCGAGATCTGGTCCTACGGCTCCGGCTACGGCGGCAATGCGCTGCTGGGCAAGAAGTGCTTCGCGCTGCGCATCGCTTCCAACATGGGCCGCGACGAAGGCTGGCTGGCCGAGCACATGCTGATCCTGGGTGTCACCAGCCCCAAGGGCAAGAAGTACCACGTGGCCGCGGCCTTCCCCAGCGCCTGCGGCAAGACCAACTTCTCGATGCTGGTGCCACCCAAGGGTTTCGAGGGCTGGAAGGTCACCACCATCGGCGACGACATCGCGTGGATCAAGCCGGGCAAGGACGGCCGCATGTACGCGATCAACCCGGAAGCTGGCTACTTCGGCGTGGCCCCGGGCACCAACTACAAGACCAACCCGAACTGCATGGAGTCGCTCAAGAGCGATGTGATCTACACCAATGTGGCGCTGACCGATGACGGCGACGTCTGGTGGGAAGGCATGGACGGCGAGCCGCCGGCCCACGCCATCGACTGGCAGGGCAAAGACTGGACGCCCCAGATCGCCAAGGAAACCGGCGCCAAGGCCGCCCACCCGAATTCGCGTTTCACCGTGGCCGCCACCAACAACCCGGCCCTGGACCCCGAGTGGGACAACCCCAAGGGCGTGACCATCGACGCCTTCATCTTCGGCGGCCGCCGCTCCAACACCGTGCCACTGGTCACCGAGGCCCGCAACTGGGTGGAGGGTGTCTACATGGCCGCCACCATGGGCTCCGAAACCACCGCCGCCATCATCGGCCAGCAGGGCGTGGTGCGCCGGGACCCGTTTGCCATGCTGCCCTTCACCGGCTACCACATGGGCGACTATTTCCAGCACTGGCTCAACCTGGGCGAGAAGGTTGCCGCGCAGGGCGGCCGCCTGCCCTCCATCTTCACGACCAACTGGTTCCGCAAGGGCGAAGACGGCAAGTTCGTCTGGCCCGGCTACGGCGAGAACATGCGCGTGCTCAAGTGGATGATTGACCGCATCGAGGACGAGGTCCAAGGCAAGGAGCACTTCTACGGCCTGACCCCGAGCTACGACGAAGTCAACTGGAAGGGTCTGGACTTCACCCCAGAGCAATTTGCAGCCGTGACCAGCATCGACAAGGCCCTGTGGCTGCAGGAGCTCAAGCTGCATGACGCTCTGTTCGAGCAGATCGACGCCCGCCTCCCCAAGGCTTTGCGCGACACACGCCAGCGCATCGAGAAGCTGCTGACGGCCTGATCACCGACCCGCCATCACAAAGGGGCGCCTGGAGCGCCCCTTTTTCTTGATCGGCCTCGGGGCCAGGCGGCCCGGGCATTTCCTATTCGGGCAGGACGACCCCTCGGCTGGCCCGCAGGCCGGCAGGCTCGCGCAAGCTGAGCGCGATGGTCTGGGGCGTCAGGCCTGGGGGCAACTGGATCCTGCCGTTCATCTTCAGGTAACGGGCGACACGCAGGCGGTAGGCGCCGCTGCCACGCTGACCCTCAGAAGGGAAAGCCCATTGCACCGCACGCCCATCTTGCACGCCCTGCACCAGAAACTCGAAGTTGCCTTCAAACGCGCGTCCTTCGTTGGCGACCACGAATTCATAGACCAGGTCCCCAGGCTGGCCACGGTCCCTAGCGACGTTCAGCGATTGAATCTGCAAACCCTCCAGGGCCTGTGCCTGCAGCGGATCCGCCGCAGGTGCTTGTGGGGCTACCGCTGCCACCGGCTCCTGATCCGGAACCTCCCTGGCCTCGCCGGACGGCGCCGGGGTCTGGAGGGCAGCGCCGGCTTGCGGCTGGCGCTCATAGCGCATGCCCGCATAGAAACTCAGCACGCAAAGCAGCAGCAAAGCACCCGTCTTCAGGCTGTACTGTGCCCAGACTTTCCAGCGCGGCACGGGCTCGGTGATCACGATGCTCGGTGGCATCTGTGCGAACAGGCTTCGATTGAAGGGGGAGGACACGTTGGATGAACTTCTTGATCGCTGGTAAGTGCGGCGCAATTGCACCGGCCGGATGCCTAGACTTTATAGCTTCTTGTGCCTGCTTTGCGCATCTGGCGCAGAACCTCAAAGAAAAAGCCACCCGAAGGTGGCTTTTTCATACGCTGACGCGCAGCACAGCAGCGGTTGGCCCGGGGCGCTTACTCGTTCCAGACACGACCGGTCAGGCGCGCAATGCGGCCGGCAGCCTGATAGTTCACGACACGGACGGCCGTTTCGTTCACCGCTTCGTCAGCCGCACCACTTTCGGAGCGGGTGGCAGCCGCCTGGATGTCGGCCATCACGCGGGAGTCCTTGCGCGCCAGATCCCACAGACGTTCATCAGCGCGGCGGCGAGCGACGCCTTGCGACCAGGCATCCAGGCCTTGCATGACGCGACCGGACAAGCCGCGAGCGGTCGGGGCCAGCAGAGCCATGGCGGCGAAGCCGATGACCCACATCAGCACCCAGGCGGCCATCAGGTGACCGTCGGCCCAAGTGTCCATGAGCTGGTCAGCTACCACCACCAAGGTGGCCACCATGGCGGCCAGCAGCACGCCAGCCAAGCCACGGGTGGCCGTGAAGCCCTTGCGCAGGCTGCCTGCGGCATTGGCGACGCGCTCGAAACGCTCAACGCCGGGGTGGCTGCTTGAATACTCAAGGTGTACGAAGCTGTTGTTCATGGTGGACCTCCTAGGTGAAATATTTGCTGCGATGGGGAGATGTTAGGGTTTCTACTACTGTTGTTCAACTTTATGTTAATGATAAGCAACATTCATATTGGTGATGTACTATCGCGCAATGGCTGGACTGAACTTCCGCACCCTAGATCTGAACCTGCTGCGCATCTTCGATGAAGTGATGACGGAGCGCAGTTTGACAAAGGCTGCCAGCAAGTTATCACTCACTCAACCAGCCGTCAGCAATGCCTTGCGCCGCCTGCGCATCGCTCTGGGCGACGAACTGCTGCGCCGCAAAGGCCAGGGGCTGGAGCCCACGCCACGGGCCCTGGCCCTGTGGCCCACGGTGCAGCAAGCTTTGCAAGCCTTGCAGGAAACGCTGGCGCCCGGCAGTTTCGTGCCGGGCCAGGCCAACACCACCTTTGTGCTGGCCATGGCAGACGCCACCGCCGCCGAGCTGATCCCCGGCTTGATCGCCGTGATCGATCGTGATGCCCCGGGTGTGACCATCCGCGTGGTGCCGCTGACCACACGCGATCCACGGCGGCTGCTCGACGAAGAGGCCGCCGACCTGGCGATCGGCTACTTTCCGGCGGTGCTGGCCTCGCTCACCGCCCAGGCCCAGGCCGGCGACACCGTGGCTTTCGAACACCAGCCCCTCTATCGCAGCGACTATGTCTGCGTGATGCGGCGCGACCACCCGCTGGCCCGTGAGGAGCTGACCCTGGACCGCTATTGCGCGGCGCGCCATCTGCTGGTCAGCTTCTCGGGCCGCCCATACGGTTTCATCGACGAGGCCCTGGCCGGGCTGGGTCGGCAGCGCCACATCGTGTTGACCGTCAACCAGTTCTTCACGGCCGGTCGCGTGGTGGCGACTTCCGATCTGCTGACGGTGCTGCCGCGGCACTTCGTCAGCGTGACCGGCATCGCTGACCAGCTGGTCCTACGCGAACTGCCCTTCAGGGTACCGGCAGTGCATGTCGATGCACTCTGGCACCGGCGCCTGCAGCACAGCGGCGCACATGCCTGGCTGCGCGAAGTGCTGGCCCGCCTGCCGCAGCAGAGACGAGGGACGCCGGAAACCGGCAACACTTGACGCAAGTCAAAGTTCGGTCGGCGCATCTCCCCTTACACTGGCGGCAACTATAAAGGAGTGCATCATGAAAATTCTTCTGGCCGTCGACGGCAGCGAGTACACCAAGAAAATGCTGGCCTACCTGACCACGCATGACAGCCTGTTCAGCGCCGACAACAGCTATACGATTTTCACGGCCCAGCCCCAGTTGCCACCCCGCGCACGTGCGGCCGTCGGCAAGGAAGTCGTCGACAAGTACCACACCGAAGAAGCAGAAAAAGTCATCGGGCCGGTCTCCAAGTTCCTGGCGCGCCACGGTATCGAGGCCAAGAGCCAGTGGAAGGTCGGCTCCGCCGGCGAAACCATCGCCAAGGTGGCCGAGTCCGGCAAATTCGATCTGATCGTCATGGGTTCCCACGGCCACGGCGCCCTGGGCAATCTCGTGATGGGTTCCGTCGCGACACAGGTGCTGGCCCACTGCGGCGTACCGGTGCTGCTGGTCCGCTAAGCCACCTCACCCGCCATCCACGCGCGCCGTCGGCAGTCCCTGGGCGGTCGACGGCGTTTTCACGTCTGCGCTGCCGCGAGGACTTCAGCGTGGCTGGGCTACTGCCCCTGGCTCGGCCGCCGCGCCGGCCAGTGTCACGCCCATCCACTGCCGCAAGTCGGCCCACATGCGCTGGATCTCCACGTTACGCGGTGTCAGCAGGGCGCTGGAGAGTTCGATCGTCACCACCGGCATGCCCTTGTGCACGCCGCCATAGTTGCCCAGCGAGCCCGGGAAGATGCCGACCTGGTCCAGCAGAAGCCGGCCCAGGCGACGCGGCGGCTCGATCGGGCCGTCGAAGTCGAGCACACCATAGGGAGCATGGATGCTCACGATGAGGTTGGGCTTGAAACGCTGCATCTCGTCGTGCAGGAAACGACTTTCGGGTTCGCTCAAGGGCGTCTTGCCCGGCCAGCGCCGCGGGTCCTTGCGAGTGCGTTTCTCCCAGTAGACGGCGGCTTCACGCTCCCAGTTGGGCGTGGGGAAATTGCGGTTGAGGTCCACGCCATTGGCATTGACACGGCGCGCCGGCTTGTCGAAAAGACCATCGGGATTGAGCGCCGGGATGAAACGCCAGTGTATGGCCTCGGGCGTGTCCTGTGCCAGCCGGATCCAGTGCAAAGCCACCGAAGCCGACGAAAGCTCGTCACCGTGCATGCCGCCGATCACCAGCACGCGCAGGCGAGCCGTAGCCGGCCGGACATCGCGCGTGTAGATCGTCCGGCCCTTGACGCTACGCCCCTCACTGGGCTGCAGCTGCGTGGCCTGGCACAAGGCCCAACTTACGTTCGGCAAGCGCGCATAGAACTCGTCACACGCGCGCTCGTTGGCCCGCGCACACATGGCCAGCAGCAGCGGCACTGCGGCTGCCGCCATCCTTTTACAGAAACCCATGGCTGCATTCTAGGACGCCCCCAATTTCAGGTAAATTGCGCGCATGTCAGTTTCTTCCCCGGGATCGCGCGCGCGCCCTCCGAGCTTCACCCAGGCCGAGTTCCGCGCAGCCCTGGGCATGTTCGCCACCGGCGTGACCATCGTCACCGCGCGCGCGGCCAACGGCAAACTCGTCGGGCTGACCGCCAACTCCTTCAATTCCGTCTCACTGAATCCGCCCTTGGTGCTCTGGAGCCTGGCGCGGGCCGCCGCCTCCATGGCGGTGTTCAGCGCAGGTTCGCACTACGCCATCAATGTGCTGGCGGCCGATCAGCTGGAGCTGGCGCAACGTTTCGCCGCCAAGGGTGTGGACCGCTGGGCAGGTGTGGCCCATACCGAAGGCGTGGCCGGCGCGCCGGTGCTGGTCGGCGCCGCGGCCACCTTCGAATGTTTCAACCGCAGTCGCTATGAAGAGGGCGACCACGTGATCTTCGTCGGCGAGGTGGAGCGCTGCACCCACCGCAGCGACGCTTCGCCCCTGCTTTTTCACGGCGGGCGCTTCTACGCCGAGCACCCGCTCTAGATGAGTCAACGCAAGGACCATCTCGACGGTGTGGCCGCCGGAATTCTGCTGGCCTGCTGCATGTTCTGGGGCTTCCAGCAGGTGCTGGTAAAGGCCACGCTGCCGGAATTGCCACCGATCTTCCAGGCGGCACTGCGGTTTGTCGGAGCCACCGCGCTGCTGATGATCTGGTGCCGCGGGCGCGGCGTAGCCCTGTTCGCGCGCGACAGCACGCTGTGGCCCGGCCTGCTGGCGGGCGCGCTGTTCGCCGGCGAGTTCGCCTGCCTCTACATCGGCCTGCAATACACCACGGCGTCGCGCCTCACCGTCTTCCTCTACACCTCCCCTTTCTGGGTAGCCCTGGTGCTGCCGCTGCTCGTGCGCGCCGAACGCCTGCGCACTGTGCAATGGCTGGGCCTGATGCTGGCCTTCATCGCCCTGGTATTTGCCGTGCGCGAAAGTTTTGTCGCGCCTACGACCGATGGGCAGCTGTTCGGTGACCTGCTGGCCCTGGCCGCCGGTCTGTCCTGGGGCCTGACC
Organism: Hylemonella sp. GW821-FHT10B10; assembly: GCF_059415585.1. Taxonomy (NCBI): domain Bacteria; kingdom Pseudomonadati; phylum Pseudomonadota; class Betaproteobacteria; order Burkholderiales; family Comamonadaceae; genus Hylemonella; species Hylemonella sp. GW821-FHT10B10. Next base: position 107,740 of record NZ_JBWKNN010000003.1, read on the forward strand.
ACCGTGACCATACGCGCCAGCGCTCTGGCCCGGGCATCGGCCGAGAAGTTGCTGTTCTACCAGGTGGCCGTCAGCGCAGCCGTTTTGCCGCTGCTCTCGCTGGCGCTCGGTGAACGCTGGACCTGGCAGTTCAGCCCCTTTGCCATCGGCTCACTCTTGCTACAAACCGTCGTGGGGGCTTTTGCCAGCTACCTGATCTGGATGTGGATGCTGGGGCGCTACCCCGCCACCAAGATCTCGGCCTTTGCTTTCCTCACGCCCCTGTTCGCCCTGCTCTTCGGCGCGCTCTGGCTGCACGAGCCGCTCACGCCCAGCCTGCTGGCCGCGCTGGCGCTGGTGGCCATGGGCATCGTGCTGGTGAACCGCCGGCCCGGCTGAGCGCCCGGCGGTCCACCGCCACGCCTCAGATCTTGCCGGCCGCCTTGAGGCGATCGATCGTGGCCTTTTCGGCCGCGAAGGTGCGCTCGGCATAGGCCGTGTACTCGGCCGTGCTCATGTAGATCACGGGCTGGTAGAACTTGTCCAGCGTGTCGAGCACGCGCTGCTCCTCCAGGGTCTGGCGGAAGGCGTCGTGCAGGATCTTGACGATGGCCGGGTCCATATTTTTGGGGCCGCCAATCCCGAAGGGTGATTCGGTCACTGTGTCCCAGCCGCTTTCCTTGACGGTCGGCACATCGGGGAACGCCTTGTTGCGCTTGCTGCCCAGCGTGGCCAGCAGGTTCAGCGTGCCGGCGCGCACATGGGGCGCGAACTCGGTGGTGCCGCTCATGAGCGGAATGTGCCCGCCCAGGATGGCCTGCAGGATCTCGGCCGAGCCCTTGTAGGGAATGTCCTGCAGCACGATGCCGGCCTTGGACGCGAACTCCTCGATAGCCAAGTGCGGCGTGGTGCCGGTGCCCGTGTGGCCATAGTTGACCTTGCCGGGATTGGCCTTGGCGTAGGCCACCATCTCCTTGAGCGTCTTGTAGGGCGCGTCAGGGCGCGCGGCCAGGCCGAAGGTGTAGCCGGTCAGGCAGACGATGTGCGTGAGATCCTTGAGCGGATCGAACAGCGTCTTCTGCATGTGCGGAATGCGATAGATGCCCAGCGGCAGCTGCGTGAGCAGATAGCCGTCGGGTTTGGCGTTGACCATGGCGACCGCCCCGAGCGTACCGCCCGCGCCGGGCTTGTTCTCCACGATCATGGTGCCGCCCAGGGCGCGACCGGCCGCTTCGGCAAAGGCGCGCATCACCGCATCGCTGCTGCCCCCGGTAGGCCAGGGCGCGATCAGAGTAATCGGGCGGTTGGGAAACTTGTCCTGCGCCAGCGCCCAGGGGCTGACCAGCGCCGGTGCGGCCGCCAGCGCGGCGCCGCGCGTGATGAGCTGGCGCCGGGTCAGGGGGCGTTTGAGAGGTGTCGTCATGTCTGTCTCCTGTTGATGGCTATCGTCATCTGATTGTGATTCTCTCGGCATGGCCCAACTGTCACTTAGGTGCAGGCCGCGCACTCCGCCGTTATAGTGCAGCGCATGGTGCGCCGCAATGAGTTTCTCTCCTTGGTCCTGGACCTGATGGCGCCGCTGGGCGCCATTTCGGCACGGGCCATGTTCGGTGGCCATGGCCTCTATTGCAATGGTCTTTTCATCGCCATCGTTGTCGTAGACAAACTCTATTTCAAGGCCGACACGCAAAGCCAGCCACGCTTCGAATCTGCCGGCCTGCGCCGTTTCCAGTACGAGGCCCGCGGCAAGACCGTGCAGCTCATGTACTACGAAGCTCCGGCCGAGGTCTACGACGACAGCCGGGCCATGAGCGAGTGGGGCCAGCTCGCTCTGGCAGCCGCCGTGCGGGCGCGCCAACCAGCGCGCAAAAGACTCAACTAGACGATGCCGCCAGCGCGCAGCGCCGCGATGCGCGCTGCGTCCAGCCCCAGCTCAGCCAGGACCTCCTCGGTATGCTCCCCCAGCGTCGGCGGCGCGCGGTGCAGGACAGGGGGCGTGGCACTCAGGCGCAAGGGGCTGGCCACGCTGCGAACCTCGGACACGCCCTCGGCCGCGACGGCCTGCGGCGAGCGCGCCTGCGTGATGGACAGACCGCGCGCCTGCACCTGCGCATCGGCAAAAGCCTGGCCGATATCGTTGATCGGACCGCAGGGCACGGCCTTGTGCTCCAGCGCGGCGATCCACGCAGCCGTCGTACGGGCGCGTGTGATCTCCATGAGCAGTGGCACCAGGCTGTCGCGGTGCTGGACCCGCTGCGGGTTGCTCGCGTAGCGCGGGTCCTGCGCCAGTTCGGGCCGGCCGGCCACCTCGCAGAAGCGCGCGAACTGGCCATCGTTACCGATGGCCAGCAGCATGGCACCGTCTTGTGTGGGCATGTCCTGGTAGGGCACCAGACTGGGGTGGCTGTTGCCCTGGCGTTGCGGCACCTTGCCGGTGTTGAGAAAACCGCCGGCCTGGTTGGCCAGGATGGCCATACCAACGTCCAGCAGGGACATGTCGATGTGCTGGCCCTCGCCCGTGCGGTGTCGCACCTCGAGCGCGGCAAGGATGGCCGTGGCGGCATAGACGCCGGTGAAGATGTCGGTCAGCGCCACGCCCACCCGCTGCGGGCCGCCGCCGGGCACCTCGTCGGGGCGGCCGGTGATGCTCATCATGCCGCTCATGGCCTGCACCATGAGGTCGTAGCCCGCACGTTCGGCATAAGGTCCGTCCTGGCCGAAGCCTGTGACCGAACAGTAGATGAGCCTGGGATTGATCTGCTTCAGGCTCGCGTAGTCCAACCCGTAATGCGCCAGGCCGCCGACCTTGAAGTTTTCCACCAGCACGTCGCTGTGCAAGGCGAGCTGGTGGATCAGCGCCTGGCCTTCGGGTTTGGCGATGTCCACCGTGATGGAACGCTTGTTGCGATTGGCGCAGGTGTAATAGGCCGCGTGCTCCGTGTCATTCCCTTGCGCGTCCTTCAAAAAGGGCGGCCCCCAGTGACGCGTGTCGTCGCCGCTGCCGGGGCGCTCGATCTTCACCACATCAGCACCCAGGTCCGCGAGGATCTGGGTGCACCAGGGCCCCGCGAGCACGCGGGACAGGTCCAGCACCTTGATGTGCGGCAGCGCGGCGGGTTTGCTCATCTCAGTTCGCGAAGGCCGCAATGCCGGTCTGCGCGCGACCCAGGATCAGCGCGTGGATGTCGTGTGTGCCCTCGTAGGTGTTGACCACCTCCAGGTTCACCAGGTGGCGCGCCACGCCGAACTCGTCGGAAATGCCGTTGCCGCCCATCATGTCGCGCGCCAGGCGGGCGATGTCCAGCGACTTGCCGCAGCTGTTGCGCTTGAGGATGGAGGTGATCTCCACCGCGGCCGTGCCCTCGTCCTTCATGCGCCCCAGGCGCAGGCAGCCCTGCAGGCCCAGCGCAATCTCGGTCTGCATGTCGGCCAGTTTTTTCTGGATCAGCTGGTTGGCCGCCAGCGGGCGGCCGAACTGCTTGCGGTCCAGCACGTACTGGCGGGCACGGAACCAGCAGTCCTCGGCCGCACCCAGCGCCCCCCAGGCAATGCCGTAACGCGCCGAGTTCAGGCAAGTGAAAGGACCTTTGAGACCCTGCACTTCGGGGAAGGCGTTTTCCTCAGGACAGAACACGTTGTCCATCACGATCTCGCCGGTGATGGAAGCGCGCAGGCCCACCTTGCCGTGCACGGCCGGGGCGGACAGGCCTTGCATGCCCTTTTCCAGGATGAAACCGCGTATCGGGCCGACGGCTCCGCTTTCGCTGACCTCCTTGGCCCAGACCACAAAAACGTCGGCGATCGGGCTGTTGGAGATCCACATCTTGGCGCCACTGAGCTTGTAGCCGCCTTTGGTCTTCTGTGCACGCGTGATCATGGAGTTCGGGTCCGACCCGTGGTCGGGCTCGGTCAGGCCAAAACAGCCTATCCACTGGCCGGTAGCGAGCTTGGGCAAGAACTTCTGTCTCTGGGCCTCGCTGCCGAATTCGAAGATCGGCACCATGACCAGGGAAGACTGCACACTCATCATGGAACGGTAGCCGGAATCCACGCGCTCGACCTCGCGCGCAATCAGGCCGTAGGCCACGTAGTTCAGGCCGGGGCCGCCATATTGCTCGGGGATGGTGGGGCCCAGCAGGCCGAGCGCCCCCATCTCCCGGAAGATGCCCGGGTCGGTTTTTTCCTGGCGAAAGGCCTCGGGCATGCGGCTGGCCAGCTGGTCCTGGCAATAGGCGGCCGCAGCGTCGCGCACCATGCGTTCGTCCTCACCGAGTTGCTGGTCGAGGAGAAAGGGGTCGTTCCATTGAAAGGTGGCGTTGGCCATGGGAATGCTCCTGAAGTCTGGCCCCATGGTACGTCCGGGCGCAGGGCGGGGCAAACGAAAAAATCGCACCCAGATATGAGGATTTCGCATCTCTTAACAGAAGCTTCCCAATAGCCGGGCCGGGCCTGACTGCGCCATTTGTGTATATTGAGCACACCATGCGCCGCAAGATCCCTTCGCTGCAAGCCCTGGCCTGCTTCGACGCCGCCGCCCGCCACGAGAGCTACACCCGCGCCGCGCAGGAGCTCGCGCTGACACAAAGCGCGGTATCCCGCCAGGTCGGTGCGCTGGAAGACTATCTGGGCATCGCCCTGTTCCGCCGCACCCGACACGGTGTGGCACTCACACCTGGCGGGGCCGACTACGCGCGCCAGATCGCCCCCCGCCTGCAGGCCCTGGAGCGCGACACGCTGGACGCCATGTCCCGCCAGGGCACGGCCGGCAGCATTGCACTGGCTGCGGTGCCAACCTTCGCTACCCGCTGGCTCATGCCCCGCCTGCCTGCGCTTGCCGCGCAACACCCCGAGCTGGTGGTGCACATCGAGACGCGCACCCGCCCCTTCCTCTTCGCCGACACCAGCTTCGACGCCGCGCTGTATTCGGGCACCGCCGAGCAGGTGGCCAACTGGGCCGGTACACGTGCCAGCGCCTTGATTGAAGAAGAGGTGGTCCCGGTCTGCGCCCCCGCCTTGCTCGGTGGGCGCAAGCGCCTGTTGCCCAAGGACCTCGCTGCGCTGCCTTTGCTGCAGCAGAGCACACGGCCCGAGGCCTGGCGTCAATGGTTCGAAGCCATGGGCGTGGATGCCCCGGCCGCCCTGTCGGGCCCGCGCTACGAGCTTTATTCGATGACGGCCGCCGCTGCCGCGCAGGGCCTGGGCCTGGCCCTGGTACCGCGCCTGCTGATCGAGCCAGAATTGGCCCGTGGCGAACTGGTGGTGGCGTGCCCGCGGCCACTCAAGAGCGGGCGTGCCTACTGGCTGGTTCTGCCAGACCGTGGCGAGCCGCGGCCCGCGTTGGCAGCCTTCGCTGCCTGGCTGCAACTCGTCAGCCGACGCTGAAGCCGCTCAAAGCTGCTCCACGCGGTTACGGCCTTTCTCCTTGGCCAGGTACAGGGCGCGATCGGCCGCGCCCAGCATGTCGTCGCGTTCATTGCCTGAGGACAACTCCAGCGCATGCAGGCCGATGCTGATGGTCAAGGCGATGGGCTGACCGTCAAGGCCGGCAAAACGGGCCTGCTCCGTGGCCGCCCGCAAGGCCTCGGCCAGGGCCAGCGCCCCGGCCTCATCCGTATCGGGCAGGATGGCGATGAATTCCTCGCCGCCCCAGCGGCCCACGATATCCTGTGCGCGCAGGCGCTCTTTCAGACAGATGGCGACGTTGCGCAGGGCCTGGTCACCTGAAAGATGGCCGTGGGTGTCGTTGATCTGCTTGAAGTGATCGATGTCGATGAGCAGCAAGGCCAGGGGCCGGTTGCTGCGCCGCGCCAGCGCGATCTGCTGGGTCAGGACCTGCTGAATGGAGCGCCGGTTGCTCAGACCGGTCAGGTCGTCCTGCATGGCCAGGGTGTGGTTGCGCACGTCGGCCTGCTCCTTGGTCATCAACACCAGACCCATGGCGATGAGTACGATGATCAGCGTGGACATCAGGACACTGAGCGCATGGGCTGGGTTGGAGGCGGTGACCTGGTTCAGATCCACCTGCCCGAACAGAGAGGCCACGAACCTGAGCAACAGTGCCAGCACGGTCAGCATCAGACCCGCCGCCACGAAATACTGCCCACGGCCGGGCGTCTTGTGCCGCCGGCTGATGATCAGCTGCAGCAACACAATGGACTGGAAACTCAGCAGCAGGGTGGCCAGCTGAGGGCGGATCTGCATGTGGTTCATGAGCAGTGTCACCAGCAGCAGCATCGCCACCACCGGCCCCCAGATCAGCCAGCGCCGCGCAGGCCGTTGCTGGAATTCGCACAGGCCCTCGGCAAACAGGGCAAAGGTCGTCACCAGCAGGGTGTTGGCCAGCACCACGGAGAGCCAGTCGCTGATCTCGCCGCGCAGGGCAAACAGCAGATAGGTGAGCGTCTGCGCTCCCATGCCCCAGGCCCACCAGACCAGGCCGTCACGACGCGAGCGGCGGGCCACGACGCCCATGCTGATGCCCAGGACCGCGGAGACGAGGACGTTGACCAGCAGCAGGGTGGGCGTATGCATCTGCATCGGGCCATTATTGCGAAAGTCTTTCCTTCGTGCCTTGACCGGGGCAACGAAGCTCAAGCGCGCGGATGCCGCCGGGCGAAATTCACGTACCAGTCCAGGCAGCCCGGATTGGCCATGGCATCCTTGTTGACGACCTTCTCCAGCGGCTGACCCAGCAGCAGTTTCTTGATCGGCAGCTCCTGCTTCTTGCCCGTCAATGTGCGCGGGATCTCGGCCACTTCCAGGATCTCGTTGGGTACGAAACGCGGCGACAGCGCCGTCTTGATCGCGTCGTTGATCTTCGCCTTCATGGCGCCGTCCAGCGCGTGGCCGGGGCGCAGCACCACGAACAGGGGCATGTAACTCTCACGACCAAGATACTCCAGGTCCACCACCATGGAGTCGAGCACCTCGGGCAGTGCCTCGACCGCGCTGTAAAGTTCGCTGGTGCCCATGCGCAGGCCGTGGCGGTTGATGGTGGCATCCGATCGCCCATAAATGATGCAACTGCCACGCGCTGTGATCTTCAGCCAGTCGCCGTGGCGCCAGACCGGGCCGGCGGCCGCCGCCGCGTCGCCGCCGCCGGGTCGGCGCCCGTGTCCGGCCGGGTACATGTCGAAGTAGCTGGCGAGGTAGCGCCGGTTGCCCTCGTCGTTCCAGAAATACAAAGGCATGCTGGGGATGGGCTGGCTGCAGACCAGCTCACCCACTGCGTCGACCACGGGCTCGCCCTGATCGTTCCAGGCCTCGACCGCACAGCCCAACATGCGGCACTGCATCTCGCCCGGGACCTGGGGCAGTTCGCGGTTGCCCGCGATGAAAGCGCCCGCAAAGTCGGTACCGCCCGAAACATTGCTCCACCAGATGCCTGCATTGCCCACGGCTTTCATCTGCGCATTGGCCCAGCGCTGCACCTCCTCGCTCAGCGGTGAGCCGGTCGAACCCAGCGCGCGCACCTGGCGCAGGGGGCCGCAGGTTTTCAGGTTGATGCCGGCCTTCATGCAGTTGGCGAAGAAGGCCGCACCCGCGCCGAAGAAGGTGGTTTTCGTGTCTGCCGCAAAACGCCACAAGGTGGTCCAGTCCGGGGCCTGCTTGTTGCCGGCCGTGTCCACCGTCGCACCACCCGGGCTGCCGTCGAAGATGCAGACCGTGGTGCCGGTCAGCAGCCCCGCGAGCTGGCAGTTCCACATGACCCAGCCCGTGGAGCTGTACCAGTGGAAACGCTCGCCCCAGCTGTTGGGCGCGTAACTGCAACCGATGTCCGTGTTCAACGTGAAGGCCAGGGCCACGATCAGGATGCCGCCGTGCCCGTGCACGATGGGCTTGGGCAGGCCGGTGGTGCCGCTGGAGTAGACCACCCACAAGGGGTGATCAAACGGCACGCTCAAAGGTTTGAAAGCCGCCGTTCGTGCATCGTCACGCGACACCGTCTGCGCCCAGGGCGTCACGCGCACGTCGGCCCGCACGTCCACTTCCGGCAGACCCCGTCTGGGCAACACGATCAGGTCTTGTACCGTGGGCAGGGTTGCACAAAGCTCGGCCACCACGGTGCGCCGGTCGGTGTCACGACCGCCATAGGTCACCGCCTCGCAGGCGATCAGCACCCTGGGCTCGATCTGCTTGAAGCGGTCGAGCACGGCGGCTGTGCCCATGTCGGGGGCACACAGGCTCCAGACCGCACCGATGCTGGCTGTGGCCAGAAAAGCCACCATGGTCTCGGGAATATTGGGCAGGTAGGCCACCACCCTGTCGCCTTTGCGGACCCCCTGCGCCTGCAGGTACAGGGCCAGGGAGGCCACCTGCCGCTGCAATTCAGGCCAGCTCATCTCGCGGGCGGGTAGGCCGGCGGCCAGGCTTTGCTCGTTGTGGCTGACGATGGCCGGAAGGCCTGCCGCGTGCGCCATCTGGGCATGCCGCAGCACCTGCTGCACATAGTTCACCTGGGCCCCGGGGAACCAGCGTGCGCCAGGCATGCGGTTCTCGGCCAGCACAGCGCTGTAGGGCGTGGGGGAGTAGACGCTGTAGCAATCCCAGATGCTTTGCCAGAAGGCATCGAGGTCGGTGACCGACCAGCGCCACAGGGCGTCGTAGCTGTCAAAAACCAGCCCGCGCCGGTCGCGCAGCCAGTCCTGGTACAGGCGGATTTGGGGTATGTAGGGCGCTTGCATGGTCTCCTGCCGTCGTTCTTATGGCCTTGCCAGGCACTCTAGCACCGGCCTTCGTCCGCAGGATTGCGTACCGCCCGGCGCAGATCGCTCAGTCGGGGCGCTTGACATTTCGCACAGTCGTGCTAAATTTGCGCCATGACGCCTGACGCCAAAACCGTGAAAAGCGAGATGACCCGCACCGCCATCATTGGTGCGGCGCTGGATCTCGCCTGCGAACAGGGTCTGGAGGCGATCTCGCTGCAGGTCGTGGCTGACCGCATCGGCCTGTCCAAGAGCGGCGTGTTCTCGCGGGTCGGCTCGCGCGAGGCGCTGCAGAAGGTCGTGATCGAGGAGTACGGCCGGCAGTTCCTGGCCGAGGTCTTTGTGCCCGCCATGCAGGCGCCCAAAGGCCTGCCGCGGCTCAAGGCGATTGTGGAGCGCTGGCTGGTGCGCATGCGCGAGGTTGAAGTGCAAAAGGGCTGTCTGTACACGGCCGGTGCCTTCGAGCTTGATGACCGCGATGGCGAACTGCGCGACTTCCTGCTGTTGCAGGTTGCTGCCTGGCGCAGCACACTGCGCCGCACCGTGCTGCAGGCGATCGACGCCGGCCATCTGCGGGCTGACACGGACCCCGAGCAGCTGGTCGGCGAACTTTCCAACATGGCCATCGGGTTGTTGCACGACGCCCGGTTCCTGCGTGACCCGCGCGCGGCCGAACGGGCCCAGGCCACCTGGCAGCGCCTGCTCCGAAGCTACCAAGCCTGAGTGAACAAAAGGTGACGTTGATCCGATGTCACGTGTTGTTTGCCCAAATTTCGCACGACCGTGCGAAGAAAGGAGCCATCATGTGGTTCATCCTCACCTGCCTGGGCCTGTACCTGCTGGTTCGCGGCGTCGTGGCCGCCTTCACGTCACTGCGCGGCATCCCGCGCAGCAATCGCGACTGGATCTTTTACTGAACGCCCACCATGTCCACCACCACCCCTGATACCGGTGCCAGCTACTACGGCAACTCGCCCCTCATTCGCCTGTTCCGTTTCGGTCTGTCCATCTCGCAGCATCTGTGGCCGGCGTTGGCCGTGCGTGCGGCCTACCGCCTGTTCGGCACGCCGCTGCCGCCGCGCTGGTTGCGCCGGCCCCGCAGCTGGCCCGCGCACTGGCAGATCGAGCGCTGGCCTTTTGAACGCGCCGGCCTCACCCTGTACCGCGACACGGCCGTGGCCGGCGATGCACCGCTCGTGCTGCTGATCCACGGCTGGGGCGGGCATGCCGGCCAGATGTTGCCGCTGGCCAAGGCCCTGGCCGAGCAGGGCTTGCAGCCTGTGCTGCTGGACTTGCCGGCGCACGGGCGCAGTGCCGGCAGCACCAGCAACCTGCCTCAATTCGCCCGCGCCGTGGAATACGTGGCGGCCCGGCTGCAGGAGCGCGGCCAGGCCTTGCACGCCGTGGTGGCGCACTCCCTGGGCGCCAATGCGGCGGCGCACGCGGCCAGCCGCGGCCTGTCTCTGCAACGCCTGGTGCTGCTGGCGCCGCCAGCCTCCCCTTTTGCGTACACGCAGCTGTTCGCGCGCATGTTCGGGCTGAGCGAGGCCACGCGCAGCGCCATGCAACGACGCATCGAAGCGCGTGAAGGCATCCTCATGCCGCAATTCGAACCGCCGGCCGTGGGTCCGCGCATCCGCGTGCCCACCCTGGTCGTGCATGACCGAGGCGATCGCATCAACCGTTTTGCCGATGGCCAGGCCTATGGCGAAGCCATCACAGGGGCCCGCTTGCACGCCACCGAGGCGCTGGGGCACATGAAGATCCTCAAGGATCCGACGGTGCTGGGCACCGTAGCCGACTTCGTGACGCTCAGGCCGCGCTGAGGTTTTCGCTGAGGTAAAGACCGAAGCTTTCGGCGCTCATGGGCTTGCCGAAGTGATAGCCCTGCAGCAGGGTCACGCCCTGCTGGGACAGCACGTCGGCGATGTCCTCGGTCTCGACACCTTCGGCCACGGTCTGCAAGCCGAAGGCCGAGGCGATCTTGACCACGGCCTGGATCAGCTGACTGCCCTGCTCGGTCCTGGCTCGTCGCACAAAGGAGATGTCGATCTTGATCTTGGAGGCCGGCATGTCGTGCAGCTGCGAGAGCGAGGAAAACCCGGTGCCGAAGTCATCGATGGCGATGCCGAAGCCCGCTTCGGTCAGCTCGGCCAGGCGCTTCTCGGTGTGTTCGGCGTCCTCCATGGCCACGCTCTCGGTGATTTCCAGGTCCACCACCGAAACGGGAATCGCCAGCCGGTCCAGGTCTTCCAGCAGGTCGGCGGTGAAGGTGGGCGTGAACAACTGGCGACGCGAGACGTTGACCGAGATGCGCATGTCCAGCCCCCGCTGGCGCCAGCGGTGCAGGCTCTCAATCGCCTGCCTCCAGACCTGCTGGCCCATCTCGCGGATCAGGCCCAGGTTCTCGGCCATGGGCACGAAGGTGGCCGGCGAGACCCAGCCGTAGGTTTCATCCTGCCAGCGCGCCAGCGCCTCGCAGCTCACCACACGACGGGTCTTCGCGTCCACGATGGGCTGGAACCAGGTCTGGATCTTGCCCTCGCGGATGGCCGTGGCCAGACGGTTCTGGATGTACAGGGCCTTGCGGTCTTCCTCGCGCTGCGCGATCTCGGCGAAGAAACGCACTGTGTTGCGGCCCTGCTGCTTGGCCGCGAACATGGCACGGTCGGCCTGCGAGAGCAGGGTCTCGACCGTCTTCGCATCGGTCGGGAACAGGGCCACGCCCATGCTGAACGTGGCGTTGAATTCCGCCTCGCCCAGGCGGATCGGCGTCTGGCAGACGGCCGCGAGTTTGCTGATGGCCTCCTCGGCATCGGCCTGGCCCCTCAGGTCGGTCAGCAGCACCACGAACTCGTCACCCCCCCAGCGCGCCAGTGTGTCGCCCGAGCGCAGGCAGTGCCGCATGGCCCCGGACAAGGCCACCAGCAGCTCGTCACCGGTCTTGTGGCCGAACTGGTCATTGACGTGCTTGAAATGGTCCAGGTCCAGGAAACCCAGGGCCAGCATCTGCCCGTTGCGCTCGGCGCTGCGCACCGCCATCTTGCAGCGGTCCTCCAGCAGCACGCGGTTGGGCAAGCTGGTCAGCGCGTCGTGCAGGGCCATGTGGGTCACGTGTTTCTCGAGCTGGTAACTCTGCGTGATGTCGCGCAGCACGCCGCGCACGCTGCCGCCGCGGCGTGTGCCGCAGATGAAGCGGTACTCGATCCACAGCTCCTTGGCGTCGGGGCGGCGCAGGCGCAAGCGTCCGCTCAGGCTGCTCTTCTCGGCATCGGCCAGCTGCAGGAACTGCTGCTGCAGGTTCTCCATGTCCTCCACATGGATGTGGTCGAAGATGCGCGCGCCGGGCTGCATCTCGATGCCGGCCAGGCGCACCCAACCCGGGCTGGCGCGCAGGTAACGCCCGTCGGCGGCCAGCTCGACCACCCCTTCTTCCAGCATGTCCAGGGTCTGCAGATGGGCAAAGTGCTCTTCGTCGTGCTGCAGCACGCTTTGCATCAAGGTGCGGCTGGCCTGGGCCACCTCGGCGATTTCGTCGGGGTCGGAACGCGCCTGTTCCAGCGCCAGCTCCACCGGGCGGCCCAGTGCGTGCTCGCGCGCGAACAGGGTGGTCGCCTTGGAAAGGTGGGCAATGCGCACCGCCAGGCCACTGGCCCAGCGACCCAGCACCAGCCAGAGCACGGCCGCCAGCAAGGCCATCAGCATGAAGCTGCCCAGCAGCACCAGCCCCGGGGACAGGACCTGTTGCACGTTCTGCCGCAGCACCAGCCGCGGTGCGCTGTCGTCGTCCAGCATGGGCAGCAGGCGTTGCTCTTGCAGCTGCTCGCCTTCAAGGATGGGGCCGCTGTAGTCACCCGAAATCTGCCGGCCATAGTCCTGCGAACCGCCGGAACTGGCCAGCACCTGCCCCTCATGCACCAGGTACAGCTTGGCGCCCGATGCGCTGAGCTGGCGCAGCACACCATGGTCCATCGGCTGCAGCAGCACCAGCCGGCCGGTGCCCAGGTCGCCTAGCCACAGCGGCACGCTCAGCACCTTGAAGACGGCGCGGTGCTCGGCGCTGTAGAACCAGCGCGGCTGCAGGCGCCCGATGGTGAAATGCCGGCTCAGCACCGCCCCCTCCGGTCCGTACTGGAAAACCGGGCGGCCGGCATCGTTGAGCACGACTCCCGAGGGGAAACGGTCCAGCTTGCCCTCGATCGCCGCGAAATAGGCACGCAGGCGCAGCCAGCCGGCGGCCTGCTGCCCCGGGGTGAACACACGCATGAAATCGATCTGCGCCTTCACCTCATCGGCATTGCGCAACCAGTTGTCCTGCAGCGATGTGTAGCTGCGACTCAGATGTTCCAGCGCCTCGTCGGCCCCACGGCGCTGAGCCTGCTGGGCCAGCATCTGGTAACCCAGCAGGGCCAGCAGGCTGCCGGTCAGCGTGACCAGCAGGAACACCAGGGCAAAACGTGCGACCAGCTGGCGCTGCAGACTGTGCCGTGCCGCATCCTGCCAGGTCGAGGGGCTGGCGGCGGTCGGTTCGAAAGAACTTTGCGGCATGGCTGGAACTGGAACGGGTGGCGCCTGCGGCTCAAGGCATGCGCCCGGCCCAGGTGGTGTTGACCATATCGCGCACGCGGAAGGCCCGGCCCCGCGGCGTGTCCTCGGTGGTCTGCATGAAACGCTCCACCGCATCCAGCTGCTCGTCGGAGAAACGCCCCTCGGGAGAGTAGATGTTCTTGCGCTTCGTGAGCACCTTCAGCAGCGCCACACGCTCGACCTCCGAGGCCGGCGCCATCTGTTCGACGATCTCGCGTGCCGAGTGCTTGTCGATCCAGACCAGCGTCTGGCGCAAGGATTTCACCAGCCGGTCCACCAGAGCCGGGCGGCGCGCCAGCAACTCCTCGCTGCATGCCACCACCCCGTTGAGGAACAGGCCCCCCAGGCGCTTGCGGGTCTCGGCCAGATCGTGGTAATCCTCCAGCACATAGGCCACACGCGACTCCACCAGACGGGAGGCGAAAGGTTCGTCGCTCATCATCGCGTCGACCGTACCGCTGGCCAGGGCCGCGTGCTGGTTCTCGTAGGCCAGGCTGACAGCCACGAAATTTACGCGCCCGGGGTTCACACCGGCCCGACGCAGGACGTATTCGGCCATGAGTTGCGAACTCGCCCGGCCGCCCGGCACATATCCCTTGACCCCGATCACCAGGCCTTTGAGATCGGCCACGGTTTTCACACGGTCGCGCAGGCGCTGACTCGCCACCAGGGTGTAGGCCGGCACATGCGTGATGGGCATCACGGCCACCACGGGCCTGCCCGCCAGTCGCTGGTCCGCCAGCGCCGGCATGCCGGCAGCGCCGAAATCGGCGTTGCCGATCAGCATGTCGCGGTAGGCCATAGGCCCCCCGCCCACGTAGTTGATCTGGAACTTCAGACCCTCCGCCTGGTCCGCGCCTATCCTGGCCGCCAGCGTGACGGGCAGCAGCAGCAGGTGCCCCGGACCGACGACGGAGAGCGTCACCGGCTCGGCCTTGACCGTCTTGACGGTCTGGGCGCGAGCCCCCAGCCCCTGCGCCAGCAGGGGCCAAGCCAAGGCCTGGCCCGCGGCCCGCACGCACAGGGTGCGACGGTCGATGGAGTTCACGGCGCGTTCCCCGCCCAGCGGGCTTCGACCAGGCTGCGCACACGCAGGTCCTTGGCCACAATCTCCGGCTCGGTGGCGCGCAGGAAACGGTCCACCGTGTCCAGCTGTTCACCGGACATGCGCCCGTCGGGTGAGTAGATGTTCTTGCGCAGACGCAGCACATCGAGCAGTGTCCTGCGTTCCTCGGGCTCGCCGGGATTGAGCGCCGCCACCATCTCTTCGGCCTTGTGCGTGGCGATCCAGACCAGGGTGCGCTTGATCGTGCGGACCATCTTCTCCACCAGCTCGGGCCGCTGGGTGATCATGTCCGTGCGCGTGGCAATCATGCCGTTGAGGAACAGGCCCCCCAGCTGTTTGCGTGTGGTGTTCAGGTCATGGTAATCGGCCAGCGCAAAAGCCACTTTCTGGCGTACCAGCCGGGTCACAAAGGGCTCATCGCCCACGATGGCATCGACCGAGCCGGAGCCCAGGGCCGCATGCTGGCTCTCGTAGGACTGCCCGGCCGACACATAGTTGACCTCGTCGGGCTTGAGCCCGGCCTGGGCCAACAGGTATTCGGCGAACAGCTGCGAGGTGGAACGCCCGCCGGGCACATGACCCTTGACCCCTACCACCCGACCCTTGAGGTCGGCCACCTGCCTGACCTTGCCGCGCAGGTCGGCGCGCACCAGCAGGGTATAGGCGGGCACCCGGGTCAGGGGCACGATGCAGGCCACGGGCTGGCCATTGAGCTTCTGCAGGGCCAGGGCCGACAGGCCGGCCGCCGAAAAATCGTTGTTGCGCTCCAGCATGGAGCGGATGGCCTGCGGGCCGCCACCGGTGTAGCGGATGTCCAGTTCCATGCCCTCGGCCAGGTCGGCCCCGATCTTCTGCGCCAGCGGAATGGGCAGGTACAGCAGGTTTCCGGGGCCGGGCACGGCGATGACCGCACGCTCCGGGCTCGCCGCAAGGGCCGGTCCGAACAGACCGCCGGCCAGGGCCAGCTGCCCGCTGCGTGCCAGAAAATGCCTGCGCTCGTTCACGACAACATCCTGCTTGTAGAGGTCCGTCTGCCAGATTACCCCAATTCAGCCCCTCCAGCCCTAGGGACAACGCCATGAGCGGGGTTTCGTGAAAAAAGTCGCCTCCCCTCAGGGGTCCCCAGCCGCCACCCCCAGGCGTTGCAGGATGGTCTGCCAGTGGCGCGGCTCCACCGGCGTGATCGACAGACGGTTGCCTCTCTTGAGCACCAGCAGCTCAGCCAGCTCGGCATCGGCCCGCAACTCGGGCAGGGTGAGGTTGCGCGTCTTGCGCAGCACCTGCACATCCACCAGCAACCAGCGCGGCGCCTCGGGCTTGGAGGCTTGGTCGTAATAGGGCGAGGCGGGGTCGAACTGCGTGGGGTCGGGGTAGGCCGTGGAAGCCACCTGCGCGATGCCCACGATGCCCGGTTCGGCGCAGCTCGAGTGATAGAACAGCACGCCGTCGCCCACGCGCATGGCATCGCGCATGAAGTTGCGCGCCTGGTAATTGCGCACCCCGGTCCAGGGCACCGTGGCGCGGGGCGCCGCCAGCGCATCGTCCACCGAGACTTCGCCGGGTTCGGACTTCATGAGCCAGTAGTGCTTCATGGCGCAACCCGTGGCGGCTTACTGGGTACCGAAGATGCGGTCGCCCGCGTCCCCCAGCCCGGGCAGGATGTAGCCGTGGTCGTTGAGCTCACGGTCGATGGCCGCCGTGTAGACCGGCACATCCGGGTGCTCCTTGTACAGGGTGTTGATGCCCTCGGGGCAGGTCAGCAGGCACAGGAACTTGATGGAGCGCGGCCTGCACTGCTTGAGCCTGGCCACGGCGGCGGCGGCCGAGTTGCCCGTGGCCAGCATGGGGTCGACGATCACCACGTCGCGTTCCTCCATGTGCTTGGGCATCTTGAAGTAGTACTCCACGGCCTGCAGGGTCTTGGGGTCGCGGTACAGGCCCACATGGCCCACGCGCGCGCCGGGCACCACCGAGAGCACGCCGTCCAGGATGCCGTTGCCCGCGCGCAGGATGCTGGCGAACACCAGTTTCTTGCCATCGATGACGCGGCCCGTCATGGTCTCCAGCGGGGTCTCGATCTGCACGTCCTGCAGCGGCATGTCGCGACAGACCTCGTAAATCATCAGACTGGCCAGCTCATTGAGCAGGCGGCGGAAGCTGCTGGTGCTCGCCTCCTTCTTGCGCATCAGGGTCAGCTTGTGCTGCACCAGGGGGTGGTCGATCAGGTGGACGTTGGCGCGGGCGGCGGGGTCGATCGGGATCATGGTCCTGTCATTCCTGCAAGAGATTGAAAAACAACGCGGATATTGCCGCATTTTGCGTCCGCCGCTCCATTTCCTGGGTGTTTTCAGGCAAATGGCCTAGCATCGCAAGCACCTCAACCCCAGGAGTTACAACGATGAGTCTGTTTCAATGGACCGAGAAAAGCGCCAGCGTGCTGCAACAGGGCGGTGTGATCGCCCCCGATGAACGCCTGCCCTGGCCGCAGACCGCCGTGATGGGCGTGCAACACGTGATCGCCATGTTCGGCGCCACCGTGCTGGCCCCCATCCTCATGGGTTTCGACCCCAATATCGCCATCCTCATGAGCGGCATCGGCACCCTGATCTTCTTTTTCATCACCGGTGGCAAGGTGCCCAGCTACCTGGGTTCGAGCTTCGCCTTCATCGGCGTGGTGATCGCGGCCACGGCCTATGCCGGCAAGGGCGCCAACGCCAACATCGGCCTGGCCCTGGGCGGCATCATCGCGTGCGGCGCGGTCTACACACTGATCGGTGTCGTCGTGCAGGCCATCGGCACGGGCTGGATCGAGCGCTTCATGCCCCCGGTGGTCACCGGCGCCGTGGTGGCCGTGATTGGCCTGAATCTGGCCGGCATCCCGGTCAAGAACATGGCGGCCAGCAACTTCGACTCCTGGATGCAGCTGGTCACCTTTGTCAGCGTGGGCCTGGTGGCCGTGCTGACCAAGGGCATGGTGCAGCGCCTGCTGATCCTGGTCGGCCTCATCGTCGCCAGCGTCATCTACGCCCTGCTCACCAACGGCATGGGCCTGGGCAAGCCCATGGACCTGTCGGGCGTGCTGAACGCCGCCTGGTTCGGCCTGCCCAACTTCGCCGCCCCTGTGTTCGAAGCCAACGCCATGCTGCTGATCGCCCCCGTGGCCATCATCCTGGTGGCCGAGAACCTGGGCCACATCAAGGCCGTCACGGCCATGACCGGCAAGAACCTGGACCAGTACATGGGCCGGGCCTTCGTGGGTGACGGCGTGGCCACCATGGTCAGCGGCGCCTCCGGCGGCACGGGTGTGACCACCTACGCAGAGAACATCGGCGTCATGGCCGCCACCAAGATCTACTCGACCGCCATCTTCTTCGTGGCCGCGCTGATCGCCATCCTGCTGGGCTTCAGCCCCAAGTTCGGCGCCGTGATCCAGGCCATTCCGCTGCCGGTGATGGGCGGCGTCTCCATCGTGGTCTTCGGCCTCATTGCGGTCGCCGGTGCCAAGATCTGGGTCGATAACCGGGTGGACTTCAGCGACAACAAGAACCTCATCGTGGCCGCCGTCACCCTGGTGCTGGGCACGGGCGACTTCACGCTGCGCTTCGGCCAGTTCGCCCTGGGCGGCATCGGCACCGCCACCTTCGGCGCCATCCTGCTGTACGCGCTGCTCAACCGCAAGCGCTGAGCGGACGACCCCAGCAAAAAGCCCGCCGGTGCGATTCGGCGGGCTTTTTCATTTCCGCTCGCAGCGTCCCTGGCCCTGGGTCAGGCCGCGAAGATCGCTGCGCCAGCTCAAGGCCCCGGTGTCGAACACGATGCGCTCGTTGTCCACCGCCGTGTGCACCGTGGTGCCGCCGACCGCAAAACGATGGACCGGAACCCCGTCGATGCTCACGGCGCGCAGCTGCCGGCCATCGTGCGTGAGTTCCACCGTACGCACCCAGGTGCTGCGTGCCGGCAGGTAGACCACCTCGCAGCGGTAAGACACTTTTGGGGCCGCCCCGGCCGCGAAGGCCAGCAGCAGGCCCGCGACCAGGACCGGAAGCCGCTCAGTCCGCGGCCTCACCCTGCATCCGTTCGCTTTTCCAGTAGACATCGTCGCCACCGTTCATCCGGTTGAGCACACGCGCCAGCACGAACATCAGGTCGGACAGGCGGTTCAGGTACTGGCGCGGGGCGTCCTTGATGGCTTCCTCCTGCCCCAGCGCCACCAGGGCGCGCTCGGCGCGGCGCGCCACGGTGCGGCAAACATGGGCCAGGGCCGCCGCCCGTGAACCTGCGGGCAGAATGAACTCCTGCAGCCGCGGCAGCTGCTCGTTGTACTTGGCCAACGCTTCGTCCAGGGCAAGCACGGCCTCGGCCTTGAGCAGCTCATAACCGGGAATGGACAGTTCACCGCCCAGGTTGAAGAGCTGGTGCTGGATCTCCACCAGCAAATCGCGCACATCGGTCGGCATCTGCTCGCAAAGCAGCACACCGATGTTCGAGTTGAGTTCGTCCACGTCGCCCATGGCATGCACGCGCAGGCTGTGCTTGGAGACGCGCTGGTTGTCGCCCAGGCCGGTGGTGCCCTGGTCGCCGGTGCGGGTGGCGATTTGCGTGAGACGATTTCCCATGATGGCCGCCTTGGATCAAAATATGGTTTTGCCGCGTTCCTCAGGGTTCGGGGCCGGTATCGTCACATTATTCCCCAGCCCCGCCGCGGGGCCCACCCTCACGGCACGGAGACCACCATGAACGCACCCGCCAACGCCAACCAGTTGCAGCCCGAAGTCCATCTGCGCGAGGTGCCGCCGGCCCTGGTCGAAGCCCTCAAGGCCCGTTTCGGCGAGCGCTGCTCCACCGCCCTGGTCGTGCGCGAACAGCATGGCCGTGACGAATCGGCCTACACCAGCGTGCCCCCGCCCTCGGCCGTGGTCTTTGCCGAAAGTACACAGGACGTGGCCGAGGCCGTGCGCCTGGCCAGCCAGTACGAGGTGCCCGTCATCCCCTTCGGCGTGGGCTCCTCGCTGGAAGGCCACCTGCTGGCCATCCAGGGCGGCATCAGCATCGACGTCAGTCGCATGAACAAGATCCTGTCCGTCAATGCCGAAGACCTCACGGTCACCGTGCAGCCTGGCGTGACGCGCAAGCAGCTCAACGAAGAGATCAAGAGCACCGGCCTGTTCTTCCCCATCGACCCGGGCGCCGACGCCAGCCTGGGCGGCATGTGTGCCACCCGCGCGTCCGGCACCAACGCCGTGCGCTACGGCACCATGCGCGAGAACGTGCTGGCGCTCGAGGTGGTCACCGCCGGCGGCGAAGTCATACGCACCGGTACCCGCGCCAAGAAAAGCAGCGCTGGCTACGACCTCACCCGCCTCATGGTGGGCAGCGAAGGCACGCTGGGCGTGATGACCGAGATCACCCTCAGGATCTACCCCCTGCCCGAAGCCGTCTCGGCCGCGATCTGCTCCTTCCCCAGCATCGAGGCCGCAGTGCGCACCACCATCCAAATCATCCAGATGGGCATCCCGATCGCCCGCGTGGAGCTGATCGACGCCAACACCGTTCGCATGGTCAACGCCTATGCCAAGCTGGGCCTGCGCGAGGAGCCCCTGCTGCTCATGGAGTTCCATGGCTCGCCCGCCAGCGTCAAGGAACAGGCCGAGACCGTGCAGGAGCTGGCCAGCGAACACGGTGGCAATGCCTTCGAATGGGCGGTCACCCCCGAAGAGCGCACCCGCCTGTGGACGGCACGGCACAACGCCTACTTTGCCGCCATCCAGAGCAAGCCCGGCTGCCGCGCCATCAGCACCGACACCTGCGTGCCCATCAGCCGGCTGGCCGACTGCCTGCTGGACAGCGTGGCCGAAGCCGACGCCAGCGGCCTGCCCTATTTCCTGGTCGGCCACGTAGGCGACGGCAACTTCCACTTCGGCTACCTGATCGACCCGGCCAAGCCCGACGAGTACAACACCGCCGAACAGCTCAACCATGCCCTGGTGCACCGTGCGCTCACGCTCGGCGGCACCTGCACCGGCGAACACGGCGTGGGCATGCACAAGATGGACTTCCTGCGCACCGAGGCCGGTGACGGGGCCATCGACATGATGCGCACCATCAAGCGCGCACTGGACCCCAAGAACATCATGAACCCGGGCAAGATCTTCGTCCTCTGACACGCCTGCATGCCCAGCCCTCCCGGCCCTGCCACCACCGTCCTGCGTCGCAGTGCGCTGGCTCCGGCGCTGCTGTATGCCAGTTTCGGAGCGTTGTGGATCCTGCTGTCCGACCGCGTCGTCACCTGGCTGTTCAAGGACCCCGACCTCATCCTGCTGGTCAGCACCTTCAAGGGCTGGTTTTTTGTCGCGGTCACTGCGGCCCTGCTGTACTGGCTGCTGCGTCTGCAGGCGGCGCCGCAACCGGCCCAGGCCCGCTCTGCCCCGCTGCGGCGCCTGCCACTGGCCCTGCTGACGCTGCTGTCGGTCACCATCGCCATCCTGGTCGCGCTGACCGTCTGGCAGGGTCTGCGCGAGGAAAAGGAAAAAGCCTCGGCCCAGCTGCTGGCCATCGCCGAATCCAAGGCCCGCGAAATCTGGACCTGGCACACGGAGCGTCTCAGCGACGCCGCCTGGGCCAGCAAGACGCCCCTGCTGCGCGAGCAATGGCTGCGCTGGCGCACCGGCGGTGATCTGCAGGCCGCGCGCGCCCTGCAGGCCTACCTCAACAGCTATGTCAGCGAGGCCGTCTTCCCGCGCATGGAGTTCGTCGACGCGCAGGGCCGCAAGGTGCTCGACAGCAGCCTGCCCGACCTGCTGCCCGCCCGCATGCAGGACGCTCCCTACGTCGATCCCACGCTGCACCTGGCCGTGCTGCGCTCGCTGACCCTGGGCCAGCCCATGCGCGCCGGCCCCTGGCGCGATGCCGGCGGCACGCTGCGCCTGGCTTTCGTGGCGCCCGTGGCGGGCGACAGCGCCCACCCGGCGGCCCTGGTGCTGCACATCGACCCGCCCGACTACCTGCACCCCGCGCTGACCGACTGGCCCCTGCCGCAGAAAAGCGCCGAAGCCTTCCTGTTCCGCCAGGACGGGGAGCAGATGACCTTCCTGAGCGACCTGCGTCACCGGCGCGATGCCGCGCTGAACTTCCAGCTGCCCCTGGCCGGCGGCGACCTGCTCAGCCTGCAGGCCCTGCGCGGCGACGTGCCCCCCGGCGTACTGATCGAAGGGCTGGACTACCGCAAGGTGCCCTCCTACGGCGTGGCGCAGCGCATCGGCGACACCGAATGGTGGCTGCTGGCCAAGCAGGACCGTGTCGAACTGCTGCACAGCGCCCTGGTGCGCAGCGCCTGGATGGTGCTGGCCGGTGCCCTGGCGCTGCTGGCCCTGGGCGGCGCGCTCTACCTGCACTACGAACGCCAGCGTCTGCTGGATTCGACACGCGAGATCGACGAGCTGCGTCGCATCGAACGCGCGCTCAGCGAAAGCGAGGCCCAGTACCGGCTGCTGGCCGAGAACAGCAGTGACGTGGTCTGGCTCTACGACCTGGAACAGGGCCGTTATCTGTACGCCAGCCCCTCGGTGCAAAAGCTGTTCGGCTACTCGCCGGACGAAGTCGGCGGCCTGACCTTCGCCGACCTGATGCCACCCGACATCGCTGCCGCGGCGCTCGAACGCATCCGTGCCCGGTGCGAGGCTCTGGCGGCGGGTGACGAATCGCTGCGCACCACCATGGTCGAAACGATCAACATCCGCAAGGACGGCAGCCGGGTGCAGGTTGAGGGCATCAGCACGCTGCTCACGGACGAGGACAGCGGCCGCATCACGCGCCTGATGGGTGTCACACGCGACATCACCCAGCGCAAGAAAGCCCAGGCCCAGCTCACGCAGCTATCGCAGGCCATCGAACAGAGCCCGGCCAGCGTCATCATCACCGACACCGAAGCGCGCATCGAATACGTCAACCACGCCTTCGAGCTGATCAGCGGCTACCAGCGCCGCGAGGTGCTGGGCCAGAACCCGCGCATGCTGCGCTCGGACCAGACCCCGCCCGAGGTCTTTGCCTCCATGTGGTTCACGCTGAGCGCCGGTGAGACCTGGTACGGCGAGATGATCAACCGCCACAAGAGCGGGCGCGACTACGTGCAGAGCATGAACGTGGCGCCGGTGCGCGACGCCCAGGGCCAGATCACCCACTACCTGGCCGTGCAGCTGGACGTGACCGCGCAGCGCGACGCCGAGGACAAGGCACACCAGCTGGCCTGGTTCAATCCGCTCACCGGCCTGCCCAACCGCCACCGCCTGCTGATCGACATCCAGGAGGTGCTGCAGGCCCACGCGCGCACCGGTGAGCACTGCGCCCTGCTGCTGCTCAACCTGGACCGCTTCCAGACCGTGAACGACGCGCTGGGCCACGGTGCGGGCGACCAACTGCTCAAGAAAGTCGGTGAACGGCTGGCCGGGCTGCTGCACGCCGACGACAAGCTGGCCCACCTGAGCGCGGACGAATTCGCCATCCTGCTGCACACCGGCGACGCCGACAGCGAGAATGCCAGCGGCCAGGCGCTGCGACTGGCGCAGGCCCTGCAGGAACGGCTGGACCAGCCTTTCGAGATTGACGGCACGGTGGCGCTCAAGGTCAGCTGCTGCGTCGGCATCACCCTGCTGCCCCAGGGCGCGCCGGACAGCCCGGGCGACGTGCTGCGCCGCGCCGACACCGCCCTGCACCGCGCCAAGGACGCCGGTGCCGGCCAGACCGCCTTCTTCGATGTCTCCATGGAAGAGCTCATCAGCCGCCGTTTCCTGATCGAGCGTGATCTGCGCCGCGGTCTGGCCGCCAACGAGCTGCGCCTGTACCTCCAGCCCCAGGTCAACGCCCAGGGCCGTGTGGTCGGCGCCGAGGCGCTGGTGCGCTGGCAGCATCCCGAGCAGGGCCTCATGGCCCCGGGCAACTTCATTCCCATCGCCGAGGAAAGTGAGCTCATCACCGAGCTGGGCAACTGGGTGCTGCAGACCGTCTGCGCCCACCTGGGCGCGCTGCGCCGCGAGGGCCTGCGCCTGCCCATCGCCGTCAACATCAGCCCGCGCCAGTTCCACCAGCCTGGCTTCGTGCACGTGGTACAGGACACCCTGGCAGCCCACGGCGCCGAACCCGACGACCTGGTCATCGAGATCACCGAAAGCATCGTGATGGACCAGATGGAGACCGTGGTCCAGAAGATGTCGCACCTGACCAGTCTGGGCGTGAAGTTCTCGCTGGACGACTTCGGCACCGGCTACTCGTCGCTGGCCTACCTCAAGCGCCTGCCCATCCACGAGCTCAAGATCGACCGCAGCTTCGTGCAGGACGCACCCACCGACCCGAGCGACGCAGCGCTGGTAGAGGCCATCCTCTCGGTGGCGCGCCACCTGCGGCTCAAGGTGGTGGCCGAAGGGGTAGAGACCACCGAGCAGTCCGAATTCCTCAACGCACGCGGGCAGGTCATCCAGCAGGGTTATCTGCACGGCCGCCCCGAACCCGCCGAAAGCCTGCTGACCCGCTGGCGCGCCCGCCAGCAGGCCACGGGCGCCATCTGAGCACAGGCCGCTCAGGCCACCCCGACCCGCGTGTGGGATGAGCGCATGGGCGCCATCGTGGCCAGCGCGCCCAGGATCTGTTTGACCTTGGCGGGTTTGATGATGATGTGTTGCACGCCCAGCACCGTCATGATTTCCGCACGCTTGCGATCGGGCTCGTAGCACATGAGCGCCACCGGGCTGTCATGCGCGGGCAGCAGCTCACCGGCCCGCAGCTTCTGCACCAGGGTCAGGGCCTGGTCGCGCTCGTCATCCACGGCCAGGATCAGGCCGTCGTAACGGTGGCTGCGTGTCAGTGCCTCGGCATTTTCGTAGCGGCTGGTTTCCGTGATGTCCACATCGAACAAGGAGCGCGCCGACGCCACCACGGTGCGGCGCAAGAGGTAATCCGGCTCCAGCAGCAGAATCGAGCGGGACTCAAGCACGGGCGCCCCCCTCAGTTCCCGCACGGTCGCCGCTCTCGCGCGACAGCAGCTCCTCCACGCACAGGTCGCGCAGGGTGCCCAGGATGGCGCGGTCCATCGCGTCGAAGGTGCGCGGCGCGTTGCCATAGACACACAGAGTGCCGGCCACGTGCCCCGAGGGCAGCACCAGCGGTGCCCCCGCATAGAAGACGATGGGGTCTGCTCCGGTCACCCACGGGTTGTCATGAAAGCGCGCATCCTTGCGCGCGTCGTCCACGATCAGGAAGTCATGGCTGGTCACCGCGTGGCCGCAGAACGATGTGGCGCGGTCGGTCTCGCAGACGTCCACACCCACCCGTGCCTTGAACCACTGACGGTCCTTGTCGACCAGCGTGATCGTGCCCCGCGACA
This sequence comes from Hylemonella sp. GW821-FHT10B10, assembly GCF_059415585.1. Lineage (NCBI taxonomy): Bacteria > Pseudomonadati > Pseudomonadota > Betaproteobacteria > Burkholderiales > Comamonadaceae > Hylemonella > Hylemonella sp. GW821-FHT10B10. The sequence continues at coordinate 132,449 of NZ_JBWKNN010000003.1, forward strand.
GGTCGAACTCGCGTGTGGCGAATTCGACGATGCGGTCAAAGCGTTCTTCCGGCGGCGTGTCCAGGATCAGCAGCTGGCGCAGCGCGGCCAGGCGTTCCTTGTCATTGGCGGGGATGGGTGCGGGGATCATGGTGAAGGATTGTGGGTTAGCGACAGGACTTGTGCAACGAAACGGCGTCAAACCCGCTCAAGGCAAGCGGCCATGCAGGCAGCCCCAGAGCGGCAGGGGGCCAAAGATGCGGTAGGAACCCGCCGTGCCATCGCTGATGTAGAGGTAACCCGTGCGCTCGCGCGCCTGCACGTGCAGCCGGTAGGCCAGACCGTCACGGCGCTGGGTGTTGGGCGCAAACTCCACGGCATACAGCGCCTTGATGCCCAGCTGCGTGTCACCCGGCGTCAGCTCGGATGCCCGCTGGCGCAGCCTGTCCATGCAGGGGTCGGTGAAGAAGGACTGCTGCAGCACCTGCATCTCCTTCTCGATCTGTGCGTCCGTGGCGGGTGGCGGTGGCGGCAGGCGCGTGGCACAACCGGCCAGCAAGGCCACGGCCGCCAGCGCACCGGCGCCGGTTCTGCATGAGTTGGTGAACATCACGAACACTCCCCTGTCTGGGAACCAGACCCCGCTTTATCGCGGAGTGTCCGCGCCCTGTCAATCAGCGCTTCTGGAGGATCACCAGGGCAATGCCACCCAGGATGGCGGCCGAAGCCAGCAGCAGGCGCAGCGTCAGCGGCTCGCCCAGCCAGAGGATGCCCCCCAGCGCCGCGATCACCGGCACGCTGAGCTGCAGTGTGGCCGCACTCGTGGCCTTGAGGTGGGGCAGCGCCGTGTACCAGATGGCGTAACCGATGCCCGAGGTGATGGCGCCGGAAGCGATGGCATAGAGCGCACCGGCCGTGTCCACCTGCGCGCTGTTGAAAAACAGCAGGCTCATGAGAACGGTCACCGGCACAGTGCGCACAAAGTTACCCGCTGTTACGCGCAGCGGGTCCCCTGCCCCCTTGCCGCGCAGGGAGTACACGGCCCAGGACAGGCCGGCGATGACCATCAGCAAGGCCGCACCCAGCGGCGGTGCCGACAGGCCCGGCAGCAACAGGCCCACCAGCCCCACAAGTGCCAGCAACAGGCCGCCCCACTGCAGGGTCGCGAAACGCTCGCCCGTTGCCAGCCCCCAGCCGATCATGCCGGTCTGCACCGAACCGAAAAGCAGCAGCGCGCCGGTGCCAGCGGGTAAAGAGACATAGGCAAAGGAGAAGGCTGCAGCGTAGCCGAACAGCGCGAAAGCGGAGGGCCAGCTGCCGCGGCCGGTGGCTTCACGGCGTGTGAGCTGTACCAGCAGCCACAAGACCAGCGCGCCCGAGATCAGGCGGATGGTGGTGAAGCTGGCGGCATCGATGGGGGTTTGCTGCAGGGCCGCACGGCAGAGCAGGGAGTTGCCGGCAAAGGCGAGGAGGGCCAAGGCCGTCAATACTATTAGGTGAAAGTAGCGCATCCAGATTTGATGTTGGGAGACGACTCACCCGCCTCTCCGCTGGTGGCGCCTTAAGTGACTCTGCTCAAGTTGAGCGGCTAAAGCCATGGGGGATGATGCATTTCTATTGAATCAAGATTCTTTACCTTGGCCAAGAATCTCTTAGCGCGCGTCTTAGATGCTTTGTGCGCGTTCGGATGCTTTTTGAGGAAGACTGCCAATTGTGACAAGTCGACGATTTCCTCCTTTGCTCCAAAAGCAAAATACTTTGGGATCAAATTGCGATCTTCTTTCCCGATCAATAGATACAACAGAGCATTCATATAGCCTTCGATATAGGCAACATCGTCATAGCGATGCTCCTTCCTCTTCACTTTTTGCAGGTCTTCGTATGCGCGCAATCGATCTTGTATGTCACATCTGTGCGTATAGGCGCCACTGCCGCGCATTGATATCGCTCGGCCAAGCGCATGCATCATTCCATCTTGATAGAAAGCCGCATATACCATCTCAGGCTGTGCTATTGGCTTAATACACTTATGTAAAGCACGGTGCTGAACTTGCACCTCAAACATTAGCTCTTCTGCCGCATCAAATATTTCATCTGAAAGCATCACACCTATTGCCGCGGCGTGTTTCTTCACTTGCTGAAGTAGATACGTGCCGTCTGTACAGATCGGGATAAGTCCGATCGATCTGAATTTTTCGGCCTCTTCTTCGAAGGGCGTAACTACATATGCTTGTCGATGAAATTCATGCATCTGCTTCCGTACAAACTTCTGGATTGAGTTGAAGTCTGAATCTGAGAATGAGTAACCAACAAAAAGCATTGTTTCGGTTGCCATCAAGGATTTAAGCAGCCCCCCGATTAGTCCCTTTTCCAATCGCTTCTTACATTTTGTATAGTCGGTTGTCGTTGCAACAATCGATCCTAAATTTGAAACCGATCCGTGGAGCTTTAGAACTCGACGTGGTGCTGCCTGCCAAAATGCGAGGTCGGAATCCTCGACAAATGGCGTAGCCATGCACTCACGCTCGAAATATGCATCCCAATTCGTTGTGATGATGTTCCGAAACTGAAACATCGATCCGAGCTCCCTATGAAAGCTAGTAGCCGACTGGCGTAGCTCTGGGAATGAATCTATCGTCTCAAATCGGCCGACGATTGATCGTATCAACTTAAGTCGACCATTTGTCTGATCGCAATACTTCTGCATCAACTCAGGGAATGACAGATCGCGGCGATCAATGCCGAGCTCAAATGCAACCTCGTCATACAAGGTGACGTTTAGAACTGACGATGACTCGGTACTCACACCGGCCCCGGCGAATAGCGTTACCTTCCCACGCAAAATCTCCGTCAGCAGTTCATCGGGGATTGTGAACCCATGTTGATGACGACAGATTGCGCAATCGCAGTTTGTCGCGGATGGAAAGGTTGCCATAGTTCATTGTGAGCTATTCAAGTATGCGTTGGCAATCCTCGATACACCCACACTGGCTTCCCCTGCGCCCCCTCCAGCTTGGCCACCGGCATTTGCCCCACAGCCTCAAACTCCAGACTCACCAACCAGGCCCCGGGCTTGAGTTCCGCTTTCGCCTTGTTGATCGCGCGCGGCATGCTCTCGGGACGCTGGAAAAGATAGACCATGTCGTAGCCTGACCAGTCCGCCTGCCAGATATCCCCCCGTTCCACTTGCGCCCAAGGGCAACGACGCGCGCAGAGCCAGCGCAAGGGCCAACTCCATTCGATGCCGTGCAATTTGGCCAGGGGATAAGCCTGCCGTAAAGCATCAAGGCCGTGGCCGAGGCCGCAGCCCGCGTCCAGCACCCTGGCCCCTGCCTCCAGCGGTGCGACTGTGGGCAATTCATTGAGTGCATTGACCGGCGTGGGAAACAGCGGGGCATCACGCCAGGCGTTGAGTGGGTAGATCAGTGCGAGCAGGGCCAGCGGCAAGAGCCAGCCCCAGGCCGGGATGCCGGTCCCGCCCACAAGCAACAATGAAAGCGGGAAGCCAAGACCGATCATGGCCCTGCGCCACCAGCTGTCTCCTTGCGTGCTGAATACGACGCTGAGGAACGTGACCACGGCAAGGACCAGCCAGGGGCTCACGCCTGCTCGTCGCAGCTGGATGTACGTCAGCCAGCAAATCGCCCAGCTGAGGAGGGCGGGCAGGGGCCAAGGAAAGCGGGCCTCGAGTTTCATAAGGCCCGCTGCTGTCTCAGTTGCCGTTGCCGCCGCTGCGCCGCAGCCGGTCGATCAGACCATTGAGTTCGTCGAGCGAGCCGAACTGGATGCTGATCTCGCCCAGCTCTTCCACACGGCCGTGGCGCTTGACGCGCTTTTTCACGCGCACTTCCACCTCGGCGGTGAGCAGGTCTGACAGCTCTTCTTCCACACGCTTGAGGTCGCGTGATTTTTCCTTGCCAGGTTTCTGCGGCGTCAGCGAGAACTCGGCGCTGAGTTTCTTGACCAGGTTCTCGGCTTCGCGCACCGACATCTTCTTGGCAGTGATCTGGTTGGCGGCGGTGATCTGCGTGGCGCGGTCCAGTGCGAGCAGCGCACGCGCGTGGCCCATGTCGATGTCACCGGCCATCAGCAGGGTCTGCACGGGTTCAGCCAGGTTCAGCAAACGCAAGAGGTTGGAGGCAGCGCTGCGCGAGCGGCCCACGGCCTGCGCGGCCTGTTCGTGGGTGAGGCCGAATTCGCGAATCAGTCTTTGCAGGCCCTGCGCTTCTTCCAGCGGGTTCAGGTCCTCGCGCTGGATGTTCTCGATGAGGGCCATGGCGGCGGCGGCCTCGTTGGGCACGTCGCGCACGAGCACGGGCACGCTCTCCAGGCCCGCGAGCTTGGCGGCGCGGAAGCGGCGCTCACCGGCGATGATCTCGTGCTTGCCGGCGTTGGGGCCTTCGCTGAGCTTGCGCACCAGGATGGGCTGCATGATGCCCTGGGCCTTGATGGACTCGGCGAGTTCATACAAGGCGCCTTCGTCCATGCGCGTGCGGGGCTGGTACATGCCGGCCACCATGTCTTCGAGCTTGAGGCTGCCCGTGCTCTGGCCTTCGCGTGCCTCGCTCATGGCCGCCACTTCGGCGCGGGTGTCATCGACCTTGGGGCCCAGCAGGGCTTCGAGTCCGCGGCCGAGGCCCTTGGGTTTCTTGGTAACCATAACTATCTGCTCTCTCTCACAAAAGTGTTCGTTTCATTCGCGCACGCTGCCGCCCAGTGAGTTCAGCACGCCGCGCCAGAGCGCGTCGCGTTCTTCACCGGGTTGCGGGTCCTGCCGGCCGCTGGCCTGTTCCCAGGCCGAGGTCATCACCAGCACGATGCCGCTGGCAGGCTGCACAAAAAGGGTCTGGCCGTGGATGCCCTGCATGGCGAAGCTGCGCTCGCGCATGGGAAACAACCAGAACTGGTAGCCGTAGCCGAAATAGGCTGTCGCGCGGCGCGGGCGAAAGGCCGGCGGTTGGCGCGCGGGGTCGGTGGCATCCAGCAGGTAGTCCAGCGGCAGGAGTTGCTGTGCGCCATGCGCGCCCTGCACCTTGCCATCATGGGCCAGCAGCAAGCCCAGGCGGCCCCAGTCACGCAGGCTGGCGTTGAAGGCGCCGTAAGCCTGCTCCTGCCCGTCGGCGCCAATGCGCCAGTAGGCGTTGTGCTCGGCACCCATGGGTTTCCACAGCCACTCGCTGGTGAGTTCGGCCATGTTGCGGCCGGTGGCTGCGACGAGCACACGGCCCAGCACATCGGTCTCGGCGCTGGCGTAGACGAATTTTTCGCCGGCGGGCGAATGGCGGTCCGTGATGGAGCGCAGCACCTCGGTGGGTGTGCCCGCGCTGCGCACGCCGGCCGAGGCGCGCGACAGACGGGCGATGTCGTCCTTGCCGTCGTAGCGTTCGGTGAAGGTCAGGCCCGAGCTCATGCGCAGCAGCTGGCGCACGGTGGTGGCGCCATAGGGGCTGCCGGCCAGGGCCTTGACGTATTTCTCGGCCGGGTCGTCGAGCGAGGTGATGTGCCCGCGCGCCTGGGCCATACCCACCAGGATGGCCGTGACACTCTTGGCCATGGAGAAGGAAATGAAACGCGCACCGTCGCGCCGGCCGTAGCGGTAATGCTCGGCCACGATCTCGCCGTTTTTCAGCACCAGCAAGGATGTGGCACGCTGGCGCTCCAGGTAGTCGGCCAGGGTGTAGCCCGTGTTGCGGTAGCGGTAGTGGATGGCCGGGGGCTGCGCCGCATGCGGCAGGGGCGAAACAAAAGCAGGGTCACGCGCGACCAGCCGGGTCTGCACACCGGGGATCTGGTCCAGCGCCGACCAGGAGCCCACGCGGTAGGGGTTGCTGTACCAGGTGTTGGCATTGCCTCGCGGATAGCCCTGGTTCTTGCCCAGCAACTCTTCGTCCGGCTCGGCGTGCAGGGCCGGCGCCAGCAGGGCCAGCCCCAGCGACACAATGGCCAGGCGTGCGATGCGCTTCATGCGGCCACTCCGTTTGCGGGCAGCGCAAGCAGGCGCTGCAGCAGGGCCTGGCCCTGGGGCCAGTCGCCCAGCTTCGAGTCGGCGTTGATGTGGCCGGCGTGGCCGGCGTCCACGAGCTCGGCACCCCAGTCCTGCGCCAGACCGGCCGCCATCTCGTAACTGCAGCGCGGGTCGTTGCGGCTGGCGGCCAGGATGCTCTTGAACGGCAGGGACTTGCGCTCGATGGGCCACCAGCTGGGCAGCAGGGCGCGCACCTCGTCACGTGCCACGTCACCGGGGGCCACCAACAGCGCGCCCTTGACGCGGTGCACATTGCGCGAGTGCGCGGCCCAGGCCGCGACCAGGATGACGCCCAGGCTGTGCGCGACCAGCACAGCCGGCTCCTGGCACAGGAGCACGGCCTCTTCGAGCTGCATCTGCCAGTCGCCACGCAGGGGGCGCTCCCAGTCATGCTGCTGCACACGGGTGTAGCCCTGCGCGGCCTCCCACCGGCTCTGCCAGTGCTCCGGGCCGGAGTTGTACCAGCCCGGCAGGATAAGGACACTTGCGGGGTGCATGCTATGTTTTTCGTAGCTTACGAGACCGGCCGGTCGGCTTATTTCATCTTCTCGAGACGGCTCACCATCTCTTCGGCAAAGGCGATGAAGGACTGCGCGCCCTTGGAGCCCGGGTCGAACACCACACCGGGCAGGCCGTAGCTCGGCGCTTCGGCCAGACGCACATTGCGGGGGATCACGGCGTCGAACACCTTGTCGCCGAAGTGGGCCTTGAGCTGGTCGCTCACCTGGGCCTGCAGGGTGACACGCGGGTCGAACATGACACGCAGCAGGCCGATGATCTCCAGATCGGGGTTGAGGTTGGCGTGCACCTGCTTGATGGTGTTGACCAGATCGGTCAGGCCTTCGAGCGCGAAGTACTCGCACTGCATGGGCACGATGACACCGTGCGCGCTGCACAGGCCGTTGAGGGTGAGCATGGACAGACTGGGCGGGCAGTCGATGAGCACGAAGTCGTACTCGGCATCCACCTTGGCCAGGGCTTCCTTGAGCCGCTTCTCGCGGCGCTCCACATCGACCAGTTCCACCTCGGCGCCCGCGAGTTCGCGGTTGGCGCCCAGGATGTCGTAGCTGCAACCGCCTTCGATGAGCTTGTCACTCTTCACACGCGCTTCGGCGATGGTGGCCGACTCCAACAACACGTCATAGAGCGTGTACTGGAGCTGGCGCTTGTCCACGCCCGAACCCATGGTGGCATTGCCCTGGGGATCGAGGTCCACCATGAGCACACGCTGTCCCACCTTGGCCAGACCGGCGGCGAGGTTGACGGTGGTGGTGGTCTTGCCGACGCCGCCCTTCTGATTGGCAACGCAGAAAATCTTGGCCATCTGGTGGTCTTCCCTTTTGTTATCTAAAGATCAGCGGGTGAAAGCAAGACGCAAGCCGAAGCCGATCAGGCAGAGGCCAGCGATTTTCTCGAGCACACGACCAAACAGCGGGTTGGCGCGCAGACGGTCGGCCAGAAAGTGCGTGAGCAGGGTCATGCCCAGACCGTAGAGAAAAGTCAGAAAAGCGATCGTCACGGCCATGAAGCCGAAGGTGAACAGGCCCTGGTGCTGGGACGGGTCGACGAAAAGTGGGAAGAAGGCCAGGTAGAACATGATGGCCTTGGGGTTCAGCAGGGTGATGACCATGGCCTGGCGTAGGTAGTGACCGGCCTTGATGTTGAGCACGGGCGCCGCACCGGGCTCGGCCGCCAACATCCGGATCCCGAGGAAAGCAAGGTACACCGCGCCACACCACTGCAGCAGTTCGAAGGCCGTGGGGTAGGTGATCAACAATGCGGCCACACCGGCCACCGCGGCCCACATCAGAACCTGGTCCCCGAGGATGACCCCCAGGGTGGCAGCCAACCCGCCACGCACCCCGCCCTTGCTGGTGGAGGTGATCAGCGCCAGATTGCCGGGGCCCGGGATCAGCAGAAAAATGATGACTGTGACGACAAAAGCGCCGTAATCGGCAACGCCAAACATGGGGGAATGCAGTCCTGAACGGGGGCTCGATGGAAGGGTTGAGTGTACGGCAGCTTTTCTGGGGTTCTGGCTTGGAGGCGTGCTGGTTTGCCCGGGTTTTTGTTTCACGTGGAACAAGATGCCCGTTTTTCGCCTGGATTTTTCCCTACGGGAGACTTTTGTTTCCCCCCACTCTCCCCCCCCGCCCTCTCCCGCCCCACCGGGCGGGAGAGGGGGCCTGGATTTGGTGCTCGGCCATCCGGCCACACTTCTACGAAGCGGGGCGTCGCCGCGGCCTTTGGTTTACCTGGATTTATGGGCTGTGGTCGAAGTCAACGGTTCGAAAGTAGTTAGCCACTAACGGTGGTTGGCTACGCCGGCCTACCGTTTCCGAGTCCTGAAGACCAACCGCCTCGCTGTTTTCTCGTCGCTGGCGCGCAGCTGCCAGCCAGTGCCGCAGCGGCTCAACACCATTTACTACGACCGCCTCCGAAGAATGTGGGCGCCCAATCCATGGCGGCGACATCACCCCGTAGAAGCGTAGCAGGCAAACCAAATGTCAAATTGGGCTCCCCCTTCCCGCCCCGGCGGGGGTGAGAAGGGGGCCGGGGGGATAGGGAGGGGAAGAAAAGGTGCCGGCAGGCAGAGACTCAGGCCGAAGCCAAGCGCATCCAAACAATGCACCGCTCCGCCCCCAAACCAGGAACCGAAAGCTGTTCCACGTGAAACACCGAAACATCCGCAGGCAAAACCGCCAGCTCGTCCGCCGGATGTTTGCCCTTCATCGCCATCCAGACCCCGGTCGACGCCAGGGCCGAGCGGGACCAGTTGGTGAAGTCCAGCAGGGAAGCGAAGGCCCGGGAGCTGACCACGTCGTAGCGGTCCTCCAGGCTTTCTACCCGGGCGTGCAGGCCTTTGAGGTTGGAAAGCTTCAAAGTCAGGGCCGCCTGCTGGATGAACGTGGCTTTTTTGGCCACCGTGTCCACGCAGCTCACGGCAATGTCCGGACAGCAGATGGCGATGACCACCCCAGGCAGGCCGGCGCCGGACCCGACGTCCAGCAGGCGGAAGCCCCGACCATCTACCGGCTGGCGACCAGTGAGTTGCTGTCTTAGCGGACGGATGACAGCCAGGCTGTCCAGCAAATGGTGGGTCAGCATCTCGGCCGGGTCGCGCACGGCCGTCAGGTTGTAGACCTTGGTCCACTTCTGGATCAGGGCCAGGTAGTCCAGAAGCTGCCCGATCTGGGCCTCGGACAGGTCCAGGCCGAGCTCGGCCACCCCGTTTTTCAGGGTCGTCTGCAGGTCGAGGCTCATGCCGCCTCGGCCACTTCGGTCTTGGCGAAGCCGCGGAAGCCACCCTTTTTCAGGTGGATCAGCAGCAGGGAGATGCTGGCGGGCGTGATGCCGGAGATGCGGGAAGCCTGGCCCAGGGTTTCCGGACGGTGCTTTTGCAACTTCTGCCGGGCTTCGATGGACAGGGCTGTGACCTGCAGATAGTCCAGATCAACCGGAAGTTTGAGGTTTTCGTAATGGGCAGCCCGCTCCACTTCATCCTTCTGGCGGTCGATGTAGCCCGAATACTTGGCCGCGATTTCCAGCTGCTCGACCACGGTGTCGGTCAGCTCGCCCAGGGTTTCACGTGAAACATCGGGGTTGGAATACTTGCCGCCGTCCAGGGACATGAGGCCGGCGTAGCTCACATCGGGTCGGCGCAACAGGTCGAACAGGTGGTATTCGTGCTCGATGGTCGTACCCAGCACCCGCTCGGCTTCGGCCGCGGACAGGATGCGGGGGTTGATCCAGGTGGCCTTGAGGCGTTCGGTTTCACGTGAAACAGCATCACGCTTGCGGCAGAAAGCATCCCAGCGGGCGTCATCCACCAGACCCAGCTGGCGGCCGGTTTCGGTCAGACGCAGGTCGGCATTGTCTTCGCGCAGCTGCAGGCGGAACTCGGCCCGGCTGGTGAACATGCGGTAAGGCTCGGTCACACCCTGGGTGGTGAGGTCGTCAACCAGCACGCCCAGATAGGCTTCGTCACGGCGCGGCTGCCAAGCTTCGGCGCCCCGGCATTGGAGTGCGGCATTGATGCCGGCGAACAGCCCCTGGGCCGCCGCCTCTTCATAACCGGTCGTGCCATTGATCTGGCCGGCAAAGAACAATCCCTGTATTTGCTTGGTCTCGAAGTTGCCCTTGAGGGAGCGCGGGTCGAAATAGTCGTACTCGATGGCGTAACCCGGGCGCAGGATATGGGCGTTCTCCAGCCCCTTCATGGAGCGGACCAGGTCGTACTGAATATCAAAGGGCAGGCTGGTCGAGATACCGTTGGGGTAGTACTCGTTGGTTGTCAGGCCTTCGGGTTCCAGGAAGATCTGGTGGCTGTCCTTGTCGGCAAACCGGTTGATCTTGTCTTCCACGCTGGGGCAATAGCGCGGGCCCACGCCCTCGATCTTGCCTGTGAACATGGGGCTGCGGTCGAAGCCGGAGCGGATGATCTCGTGCGTACGTTCGTTGGTGTGGGTGATCCAGCAGGGCATCTGCTCCGGGTGCATGGAGGCCTTGCCCATGAAGCTGAACACCGGCACGCCCTGCCCTTCGTTCAAACCACCCGGCACACCGTCGCCCGGCTGCTCGGTACATTGCGAGAAATCGATGGAACGGCCGTCGATGCGCGGCGGGGTGCCGGTCTTGAGGCGGGCCTGCGGCAGCTTGAGCTCCTTGAGCCGGGCCGAGAGGCTGACGGCCGGCGGATCGCCCGCGCGGCCGGCCGAATAGTTGTTCAGACCGACGTGGATCTTGCCATCCAGGAAAGTACCGGCGGTCAGCACCACCGTGCGGCTTCGGAACTTGATGCCCACCTGGGTCACGGCGCCGACCACGCGGTCGCCCTCCACCATCAGGTCGTCCACGGCCTGCTGGAACAGACAGAGGTTGGGCTGGTTTTCCAGGCGGCGGCGGATGGCCGCCTTATAAAGTATGCGGTCGGCCTGGGCTCGGGTGGCGCGCACGGCCGGGCCCTTGGAACTGTTGAGGATGCGGAACTGGATGCCGCCCTCGTCCGTGGCAATCGCCATGGCCCCGCCCAGCGCATCGACCTCCTTGACCAGGTGGCCCTTGCCGATGCCGCCGATGGACGGGTTGCAGCTCATCTGACCCAGGGTCTCGATGTTGTGCGTGAGCAGCAGAGTCTTGGCGCCCATGCGCGCAGCGGCGAGCGCGGCTTCCGTGCCGGCATGGCCGCCGCCGACGACGATGACATCGAATTCTTGTGGGTAGAGCATGGGAGACCAGGAGCGCCTGCGGGCGCATAGGGGCCGTGTGGCCCGGGAGGATGAGATTTTACCGGGCTGCCTCATTTTTCGCCAGCGACGCAAAGCAGGCCCCAGGGGACTATGGTCCAATCCAGCCCATGAAACTCCTCGTCTTCGCCGGCAGCACCCGCCAACAGTCCTTCAACCGCAAACTCGCCCGCGCCACCGTTGAGCTGGCCCGGGCCGGTGGTGTCGAGGTAACCCACCTCGAACTCGGCGACTTCGACATACCCATGTACAACGGCGATCTCGAGGAGCGCGGCACGCCCCCCGATGTGGTCAAGCTCAAGCAGATCATGTTCGAGCACCCGGCCTGGATCATCTGCACGCCCGAATACAACGCGAGTTACCCCGCCCTGGTCAAGAACACCATCGACTGGCTCTCGCGCTCCGTCCCAGGCAACGCTGACTGGGTCGACGGCTACAAACCCTTCCGCGGCAAGGTGGTGGGTGTGCTCAGCGCCTCGCCCGGCGCCCTGGGCGGCCTGCGCTCGCAAAGCCATCTGGTGCCCCTGCTCATGAACCTGAAGTGCTGGGTCGCGCCCGAGAATTTCGCGCTGGGCCGCGCCGCCGAGGCCTTCGACCCGCAGGGCGGGCTCGTCAGCGAATCCCACCGCAAATCGGTGCAGACCGTGATCACGCAGGTGACGTCGGCAGCGCAGAAGCTGAACAGCTAGGCGCTATCAATTCTGTAGCGTCATGGATTGCCGCCCCGGCTGCGCTGCCTGCTGCATCGCGCCGTCAATCTCCAGCCCCATCCCCGGCATGCCGCAAGGCAAGCCGGCGGGGGTCCGTTGCGTGCAGCTGGACGCGGACGGACGCTGCCTGATCTTCGGCCGGCCTGAACGGCCCGCGGTCTGCGCCAGCCTGGCGCCTTCGCCCGCCATGTGCGGCGAGAGCACGGAGCAGGCGCTGCATTACCTGCATTGGCTGGAGCGGGCCACAGCCTGAGCTTCTACGTTGCCTCGAGTTCAGGCGCCAGCAAGGCGGCCAACCAGTTCATGAAGACCTGCACCCGCCGAGGCAGGTGGCGGCGATGGGCGTAGAGCAGGGACATGGACATGGACGGGGCTCGCCACTCGGGCAACACTTCCACCAGCTGCCCCTGCTCGATCAAGGGCCGCATGCCAATGGCCGGCGCCTGGATCAGCCCGATACCGGCCACACAAGCCGCCGCATAAGCACCTGTGTCGTTGACCGCGAGCGCGCCGGCCATGGGCAGGCGCAGGGTCTGGCCGTCCACCACGTACTCCCAGCCCACGGGCTTGGCGCCCAGCGTGGGCACGTAGTGCACGAGCTTGTGTTGCGCCAGATCCTCCAGTGTGCGCGGCGTGCCGTGGGCCGCGAGATAGCCGGGGCTGGCGCAGTTGAGCTGCACCAGCCTGCCCAGAGGCCGTGCGACCAGGGCAGAGTCCTCGAGCTGGCCCACGCGCAGCACGCAGTCGAAGCCTTCGCGCACCAGGTCCACGCGCCGGTCTGTGCTGCTGAGTTCCAGGTCCAGTAACGGGTGCAAGGCGAGGAATTCACCCAGGTGCGGCAGCACCTGTTGGCGGGCGACACCGCTGGGCATGTCCACGCGCAGGCGGCCGCGTAACGCCTGCGCACCCTGCTGGAACATGGACTGGAGTTCGTCCACATCCGCCAACACATCCTTGCAGCGCTCATAGAACAACTGGCCATCAGGCGTGGTCTGCACCCGGCGCGTGGTCCGCAGGAGCAGACGCGTGCCCAGGGTGGCTTCGAGTTGTTGCACCGCCTGCGAAACGCTGGCTTTGGGCAGGCCCAGGCTGTCGGCCGCCTGGGTGAAGCTGGCCAGTTCGGCCACGCGGGCATAGATCTGCAAGAGCTCAGGACGCAGCATGGACGGCTCCTATTGTTCAGAACATCCGAACAATGTAGTCATTGATTATCCATTTATCTAATCCAACAAGATCAATACAGTCCCTCCATCGACTCACCACTCTGAAAGAGGACCCCATGGAAGCCAAACAGACCCCCACCCCCATCGCCCTGATCACCGGCGGCAGCCGCGGCCTGGGCCGTAACGCCGCCCTGGCCCTTGCCGCCCAGGGCACGGACGTGATCGTGACCTACCGCAGCAATCTGGCCGAGGCCGAAAGCGTGGTCGCCCAGATCCGTGCCTTGGGCCGGCGTGCCGCCACCCTGGAACTGGACACCAGCAACACGCCGGGTTTTGAAAACTTCGCCAGCCGCCTGCGTGCCGTGCTCGCCGATGAATGGCAGCGTGAACGCTTCGACTTTCTCGTCAACAACGCCGGCACCGGCGTGCACGCGAGTTTTGCCGAGACCACGGAGGCGCAGTTCGACACGCTGATGAACATCCACCTCAAAGGTGTGTTCTTCCTCACACAGAAGCTGTTGCCGCAGATCAACGACGGCGGGCGCATCCTCAACGTATCGTCAGGGCTAGCACGTTTTGCGCTGCCGGGCTACGCGGCCTATGGCGCCATGAAGGGCGGCGTCGAGGTGCTCACGCGCTACCTGGCCAAGGAGCTGGGCCCGCGCGGCATCGCGGTCAACGTGATCGCCCCGGGCGCCATCGAGACCGACTTCGGCGGTGGCGCCGTGCGCGACAACGCGCAGCTCAATGCCTTCGTCGCTTCGCAGACGGCGCTGGGCCGCGTGGGCCTGCCCGACGACATCGGCGGCGCCATCGCCGCCCTGCTCTCACCCGGTGGCCGCTGGATCAATGCGCAACGCATCGAAGCGTCGGGCGGCATGTTCCTCTAAAAAGAAACCGCGCCCGCCGGGCAGGCCGGTGAGCGCGGTGGAGTCGAAGAAGCTTCTTGTTGTTCTTCGGTCTTGTTCTTCTTAGAAGGGGTAGTGCCGCGGCGTAGTCTGCATGGTGATCCAGCGCAGCTCGGTGAACTCGTTGATGCCGGCCTTGCCGCCGAAGCGGCCGATACCTGAACCCTTGACCCCACCGAAGGGCATCTGGGCCTCGTCATGCACCGTGGGACCGTTGACGTGGCAGATGCCCGAGTCGATGCGGCGCGCCACATTAAAGGCCCGCGCAATGTCGCCACCGAACACGGCCGAGGACAGGCCGTACTCGTTGTCGTTGGCGCAGGCCACGGCCTCCTCCACACCATTGACGCGCACGATGGGTTTGACCGGGCCAAAGCTTTCCTCATGGTAGATCTTCATGGCCGGGGTGACATGGTCCAGCACCGTGGCGGGCATCAGCGTGGTGGTGGCCTTACCGCCGCACAACAGCTTGGCGCCCTTGGCCAGTGCGTCATCGATCAGCGCGTTGCAATGCTCGACGGTGCTCATGCCGATCACCGAGCCCAGCACCACCGGTTCGGGCTTGCGCGGATCACCCAGCGGCAGCGCCTTGGCCTTCTCGACGAACTTCTTGACGAAGGCGTCAGCAATCTTCTGGTCCACGATGATGCGTTCGGTGCTCATGCAGATCTGGCCGCTGTTGGCGAAGCAGCCAAAGGCCGCGCCGTTGACGGCGTCATCGATGTCGGCGTCGTCCAGGATGACCATGGGGGCTTTGCCACCGAGTTCGAGCACCACGGGCTTGAGGTACTTGGCGCAGGTCATCGCAATGATCTTGCCCACGCGGGTGGAGCCGGTGAAGTTCACACGGCGCACGGCCGGGTGGGCCACCATGGCTTCCACCACCACGCCGGCATCGGCCGGGGCGTTGGTGATGTAGTTCACCACACCGGGCGGGAAACCCGCTTCCTGGAAGGCCTCGATGATGAGCTGGTGGGTGCGCGGACAGTTCTCCGAACCCTTCATCACCACGGTGTTGCCGCAAGCCAGGGGCACGCAGATGGCACGTGTACCCAGGATGACGGGCGCGTTCCAGGGGGCAATGCCCAGCACCACACCGGCGGGCTGGCGCACGGCCATGGAAAGGGAGCCCGGCACGTCAGAGGGGATCACCTCGCCGGCCACCTGGGTGGTCAGTGCGGCAGCCTCGCGGATCATGCCGGCAGCCAGGAAGACGTTGAAGCCGGCCCACTGGCCCGAGGCGCCGGTCTCCGCAGCCACGGCCTCGATGAACTGCGGGGTCTTGGCCTCCAGCGCATCGGCGGCCTTGAGCAAGAGCATGCGCCGTTCGCTGGGGCCGGTCAGGCTCCAGGACTTGAAGGCCTCGGCTGCAGCCTCGACGGCCATCACGGCATCGGCAGGCGAAGCGGCGGGCGCACGGGAGGCCACGCTGCCGTCCAGCGGGTTGCGACGCTCGAAAGTGGCGCCGCGCTCAGCCGTCACTTTGAGGCCATTGATGAGCATGGACATGTCGGACATGGTTTTCTCCTTGACTAGATCGGTTCGTTAAACAGTGGTGGTCTTGCGGCGACGCTGCACGGCATCCGCGGCGGTGGTGTGATCAGCCGCGTCGGCACCGAGGTAGGCCTCGCGCACGACGTTGGAGCGTTGAAGCAGCTTGGCCGGGCCGCTGGCCACCAGCGTGCCGCGCTCCAGGACATAGCCGCGGTCCGCCACGGCCAGCGCCTTCTTGACGTTCTGCTCCACCATGAGCACGGTGGTGCCCGCGTCCGCGATGCGCCGCGCGATGGCCAGCAGCTCGTCGACCATGCGGGGCGCCAGGCCTAGCGAGGGTTCGTCCAGCATGAGCAGGCGCGGCGCACTCATCATGGCGCGCGCCACGGCCACCATCTGCTGCTCGCCACCGCTCATGGTGCCGGCCAGCTGCTGGGCCCGCTCGCGCAGCTTGGGAAAGTTCACCAGGACCTGCTCCAGGCGACGCGCGCGTTCGGCCCGGGCCACGAGCCAGCCGCCCAGCTCCAGGTTCTCCAGCACCGTCATCTGCGGGAAAAGCTGGCGGCCCTCGGCCACCAGGGTCACGCCGCTGCGTACGATCTCATGGGTTTTCTCGGGCAGATCCTCGCCATCGAGCAGTACCATGCCGCGGCGCGGGATCAGGCCCATCAAGGCCTTGAGCAGCGTGGTCTTGCCGGCGCCGTTGGGACCGAGGATCACGGTGAGGCCGGGCTTGACCTCCAGGCGCAGATCACGCAGCACGAGGAAGGCGCCGTAGCCGGCGCTCAGGCCGCGCACCTGCAGCTGTGCGTGTTTCTGGTCCCCCAGCACGAAGGGGGCGTCGCGGTACCACATCATGCGGCCACCTCCTCGTCTTCGCTGGCAGGCTCGGCCATCTCGTCGCCCAGATAGGCTTCGATGACCTCGGGGTTGCGCACCACGTTGGCGGGCGTGTCGTCGGCAATCTTGCGGCCCTGGTGCAGCACGATGACGCGCTCCACATGGCGCAGCAACGTAGTGACGGCATGCTCGATCCAGATCACGGTCAGGTCCAGCTCGTCACGCAGGCGGCGGATCAGCCGGGCCATCTCCTCGATCTCGGACTCGGTCAGGCCGGCGGCCACCTCGTCGAGCAACAAGAGCTTGGGCCGGGTGGCCAGGGCCATGCCGATCTCCAGCAGGCGTTGCTGCGAAGGCGTGATGGCCGCGGCCGGCAGCTCAGCCTGGGCCGAAAGCCCGATGAGCTGCAGGATGCTCATGGCGTCCCGCAGGGCCCAGGGCACACCGAGCTCGTCGCCCCAGAACACATACTTGCGACGGCGACGGCCGGCGAACTTGAGGCCGAACTCGATATTGGCTGTCACGCTCATGTCGGAAAACACGCGCGGGGTCTGGAAGGTGCGCGCCACGCCGTGGGCTGCATAGCGGTGCGGGCCGCGACCGGTCAGGTTGCGCCCATGAGAAACGAGACGGCCCGAGGTGGGCGCCTGCACCCCCGAGATGGCGTTGAAGAAAGTGGTCTTGCCGGCACCGTTGGGGCCAATGATGCCCACCAGTTCACCAGGCGCAAAACTGGCGCTGACGGCGTCCACGGCCACCAGGCCACCGAAACGCACCGTCACGTTGTGCGCCTCCAGCAGAGGAAGGGCTTGTTCAGACAAAGTGGCTCTCCTTCTCGCGGCGCCTCGTGCGCTGCTTCTCACGTTCCTTCTCGCCACTCAACTCACTCTTGAGGTCCCTGGCCCAGTCACGGCTGTCGTTCCACCAGCCCGTGAAAGTCGCCCAGCGCAGGGAGGCCAGACCGCCCGGCAGATAGAGCACACACAGGATCAGCAGCAGGCCCAGGTACATCAGGTAGATCTGTGGGAACTGCAGGCGCAAGGACTCGGCCAGCACGCTGAAGATGATGGCAGCCAACAGGGGGCCCCAGAGCGTTAGCACGCCACCGATCAGTGTGATCAGCACGGTCTGGAAACCGATGAAGGGGTTGAACACCGTGTGCGGATCGATATAGGTCCAGCGCACAGCCATGGCCGCGCCCACGGCGCCGGCAAAGGCCGCGGTGAGCGCAAAACCCGCTATCTTGACCAGACGCGTGTTCACGCCCAGGGTCTGGGCCCGCTGCTCGTCCGCACCGATGCCCATCAAGGCCAAGCCGAAACGCGTGCGCCGCACCCAGATGGAGGTGGCCACCGCCAGCAAAGCCAGGGCCAGCATGGTGAGGTAGATGGTGTCGCGCTCGGGCACCACGGTGAGTACGCGCCCCACGGTGCCGGTGACGGTCTTCTCGAAATAGGTCACCGCGTGCAGGATCAGCTCGGTCATGCCGAAGGTCAGCACCGCGAAGTAGGTACCGCGCAGATGCAGCACGGCCGCGCCCATGACGATGGCGACGAGCACGGCAATGCCCGCGCCGATGGCAATGGTCTCGACCCAGCTGAACTGGCCCAGCAGGATGGCCGAGGTGTAGGCGCCGATGCCGAAGAAGGCCGAGGTGGCCAGGGAGAGGTAGCGCGTGCTGCCACAGAACAGGCCCCAGCTGGAAGACAGGGCCACGTACATCAGGCAGGTCAGCGCCATGGAGACGACGAACTCGCTGGCGTAGAACGGCAGGGCCAGGCACCAACCGGCAAAAGCCAGTAGCACCAGCAGGTCGCGGATGAGGAATTGACGCGAATTCATCGAGCCACCACGCTTGTCATTTCATGTACTGCGCTGCCCCCCAAAGGGGTCTTCGCATCTTGGAGCGGTCCGGCGATGCTCATCATGCTTTCCTGCTTTTGCGGGTAAAGAGGCCTTCAGGACGCAGCAGCAGCACGGCGATGAACACCACGTAGGACAGCAGGGCCTTGAGCGAGGGGTTGGTGAAGTGCATGCCGAACGCCTCGATCACGCCCAGGAAAAGGCCGCCGATCAGCGCACCACCCATGCTGCCGAAACCGCCCAGGGTGATGACGATGAGCGCAGTCACGGTGTAGGGCTGGCCCATGTAAGGGGTGATGGTGTAGGCCATGGACAGGAGCGCGCCGGCAACGCCGGAGAGTCCCAGGCCGATGCCGAACATCAGCGGGTGCAGGCGCTTGGTATCGATGCCCATGAGCTGCGCGCCGATGGCCGACTGCATGAGGGCGCGTACGCCCTTGCCCAGCAGGGTCAGGCGCAGGAGCACGATGAGCGCACCCGCGAACAGCAGGGCCAGGAAAAAGACCAGCAGCTTGTTGGCCGCGAACTGCACTTCGCCGAACTTCACGGGCTCGGTCAGGTAGTCGTAACCGCGCAGGTCCCCGCCCCACAACCAGGACACGAAGTTCTGCACCAGGAACATGAGGCCGAAGGCGACCATCAGACCGCGCGCCTCGAAGACGTCGAGGTTGGGCGAGGTGGCGGTCAGCCGGCGGAAACACAGGAAGTGCAGCACCACACCCAGCAGCAGCAACACGAGGAAGGCCACGGGCACCATGAGCAAGGGCGAGATGCCGAACTGCGTCTGAACCAGCCAGGTCAGGTAGGCCCCCACCATGAGGAACTCACCGTGGGCGATGTTGAGGATGCGCATCAGGCCGTACTGGAGGTTGAGCCCCAGGGCAACCAGCGCATAGATGCCCCCGGTGATGAGACCGGAGGCAATCAGTTCGAGCCAGGCAGTGAGTGACATGCAGAGACGATGAAGGGAGGCAAGGGGGAGTTATCGAGCAGCCACCGCGGAACCGGCTTTGCCGGTCCGCTGGTGGCGTCCCCCACAGGGGGAAGGCGGCCTCAAGGCCGACTCAGGGGGGCTTTACCAAGCCGGCTTGGGGGCGAGCTTGGCGGTGGCGACCTTGGCCGGCCACACCACTTCGAACTCGCCCTTTTGCCACTGGCCCACGGTGCCCGGGGTGCCCACGTTCTCGCTGCCCTCGAACCGGATGTCCCCGAGGATGGTCTTGTGGGTGGTGCCGGCCACGTAGTCACGGATAGCCTTGCGGTCCAGGCCGTGCTTGGCCACGGCATTGGTGAGGATCTCCAGCGAGGCCCAGCAGGCGCCGCTGGCCCAGCGATCGGGTTCCTTACCGCCAAACTTCTTGGTGTGCGCGTCGAAATAGGCCTTGGCGCCGGGGCTGGTCTTGCTGTTCCACGAGCCCATGCCCAGCACGCCCTCGGCGCCGGCCGGCGTCATGACGTTACGGTAGAGCTGGAAAGCGGTGCCGACCGAGGCGTAGAAGTACTTGGGGTTGAAACCGATCTCCTTGGCCTGCTTGCTGGCCAGGATGGTGTCGGGCGGGTAGGTGAAGCCGATGAAGGCGTCGGGGTTCTTGTCCTTCATGGAGCGCAGCACGGGCGACAGGTCCTTCACGCCACCCGGGTAGCTCTTGTCCTCCACCATCTGGATGCCGGAGCCTTGCAGGGCCACGCGCAGCGCAGCGTAGTTCTCCAGGCCGAACAGATCGTCCACATAGATGACGGCCACGCTCTTCACGCCATTGGCCTTGAGCATGTCCACCAGGGCCTGGGTCATGGGCGCCGGCTGCTGCAGCATCAGGAAGAAGTAGGGCAGCTTCATGGCGATGAGCTGCTTGGACAGGGCCGTGGGCGCCAGAAAGGGGTAGCCGAAGCGATTGGCCAGCGGGGCGACCGCGAAGTTGGCGTTGGAGCCCCAGGGCGGCAGCACCAGATCTACCTTGTCCGAGCCCATGAGTTTTTCATAGGAGCGCACGCAGGTCTCGATGTCGCTGCGGTCGTCGGAGCTGATGAGCTCGATCGGGCGCTTCTCGCCCTTGACGTTCAGGCCGCCCGCGGCGTTCTGCTGCTCGGCCCACAACAGGTAGTTGGGTTCCTGGCTGACCTGGGCGCCGCCGGTCCAGGGGCCGGTGCGGGCCATGGCATAGCCCACCCGTACCGGGGCGGCAGCCAGCAGATGCGGGGCAAAGGTGGCGGCGCCGACAGCGGCGGCAGTGCCTTTGAGCAGGGTGCGTTTTGTTTGTTGAACCATGGTTGTCTCCGGTGGATGTACTTTTCGGAATCGCACAGCAATACTAGAAAGCCCGGTGGCTTGTGGCTTTGCTGAACGTGCACAAAGTAGTTGACGGTTCATGCAAGAGCTCTAGGGTTAACCCTAGGCTTCGGGTTTGTCCCGGCACAGTGATACGCCGATAATCCGGCCACCATGACCCATGCCACGGCCGTCACCACCGACGATTACGCACCTGCCGACCGCGCGCCGGTCTGGCGCGACTGGGTGTGGAAGCAGTTCGGCGGCCTGGAGTCCGACCTCTACGGCGACACCGACTTCGATGGCCACATGGCTTCGGCCCGCGCGGGCGACCTCATCCTCACCAAGCTCGAAGCCAACCGCCACCGCGTGGTGCGCACGCAGGGCATGGTGCGCGCCAGCGAAGAGGGTTACCTCAAGATCGTCGCACCCATGAAGGGCCGCGCCGGCGTGGAGCAGATGGGCCGCCAGGCTTGGGTGGCCCCGGGCGCCTGGACCATCTACGACACCACGGGCAGCTACTCGGTGGCCAACCCCGAACGCGTGGAGCATCTCATCGTCATGCTGCCCAAGGCACAGATGATCGAGCGCGGCCTGCGCCTGGAAAACCTGATGGCTCGGCCCGTGGGCGGTGCCAGTGGTATCGCACGCGTTGCACTGTCCACCATGCGCAGCACCTTCCAGGAGCTGCCCCACATGAGCGCAGACGCGGCACGCGGCGCGGGCGAACTGATAGCACAGCTGGTGCGCCTCTCACTGATCGAACTCTCGGGCCAGGAAACGCAGCTGACGCAGCGCGCGGCGCTGAAAGACCGCATCCGCGGTTATGTGGCCCTGCACCTGCGCGACCCCGATCTCAGCGTGGCGCAGATTGCCGTGGCCCTGAACTGCAGCAAGCGCCACCTCTACAACGCCTTCGGAGACGAAGAGCAGACCCTGGCCAGCTACATCCAGACCCTGCGTGTGGAGGCCTGCGTGCGCGAGCTGCAGCACCCCATGGCGCAGACGCGGCCCATCACCGAGATCGCCCTGTCCTGGGGTTTCAACAACCTCTCGCACTTCAGCCGCGTGTTCCGCGAACACACGGGACTCAGCCCCAGCGAATTCCGCGCCGCGTCGCCCACGTGACCCCCAGGCGTTGATCCTGGCGCCGGCATGGTGGACAGTGCGACAAGCGCACCCACAAGCAAGGAGACACCATGCACATCCCCTCCCTCAAGGAAGTCGTCAGCGAACAGGAATGGCAGCTGCGCTGCGACCTCGCCGCGGCCTACCGCCTGGTGGCCGCCTACGGCTGGAGCGACCTGGTCTTCACCCACATCAGCGCACGCATCCCCGGGCCCGAGCACCACTTCCTGATCAACCCCTACGGTCTGATGTTCGACGAGATCACGGCCTCCAGCCTGGTGCGCGTGGACCAGGACTGCAAGAAGCTCAGCGATTCGCCCTTCCCCGTGAACCCGGCCGGTTTTGTGATCCACAGCGCCATCCACGCCGTGCGAGAAGACGCAGGCTGCGTACTGCACACCCACTCGCGTGCCGGCGTGGCGGTCAGCGCGCAGAAAAACGGGGTGCTGCCGATCAGCCAGCAATCCACCTTCGTGCTGGGTTCGCTGGCGTACCACGAATACGAGGGCGTGGCCCTGCGAGATGAAGAGAAGCCGCGTCTGCAGGCCGATCTGGGCACGGCCAACTACCTGATGCTGCGCAACCACGGCCTGCTGACCGTGGGAAAGACCATCGCCGACGCCTTCCTCAATATGTACATCTTCGAAAACACCTGTCGCATCCAGATCGACGCGCAGGCCGGTGGCGAGCTGGTCATGGTGGGCCCGAAGATCCTGCAGGGCATTGCCGGGGTGATGAAAACCGCCACGGCCGGCCAGGGTGCCAACCTGGCCTGGCCAGCATTGCTGCGCAAGGCCGAGCGCCTGGACCCGTCCTACAAGACCTGAACGGCCGCGCCAGCGTCAGCCCTTGGCGGGCTGTTTCTTCAGCTGTTCGATGCGCTTGCTTTCCTCGGCACGGATGCGCTCCAGCATGCGTGCGTCCGGGTCCTGCCAGTGGCCGCCTGCCTCGCGCGCCATCCAGGCGGCGGCGCGGGCAAACTCCTCCAGGCTCAGGTCGTTGCGGCCACCCTTGGGCGGCATGGCGCGCACGCCGACCCAGGCGTGCGCCGTCAGCACGTGCTGCCCCTCGGCGATCAGCTTGCCCCAGGCCTGCTTGTCGCCCACACGCGGCGCATTGGCCAGACCCGGGCCGTGACAGGCCATGCAGGTCTCGCGGTAGACCTGTTCCCCGGTCTTGAGCTTTGGCGCGGTCTGCGCCTGACCCGCCGTCGGCAGGGCCGAACACAACAGCAAAACGAGGCTTGAATAAAGGTATTTCATCGTGGGGCACTCCTGGAGAAATCGGACCTCAGAATAGACGATCGGGCGTCCAGCGCAAGCCGAAGGACAACCAGCGACTGGCGCTGTCGCCCCCGGCCTGCTGCCCCGTCGTGGCGTCGAGCTGGAAGAGATTGGGGATCACCGAATACCGCAGGCCGGTCTGCCAATAGGGCCGGCCCTTGTCGTCGCCGAAAGACTCGGCGATCACGGCCAGGCGTGGATAGGGGTAGTACTCGCCGCCCAGGCCCCAGGTGCTGCGCTCCTGGTTGCTGGCCTTGTCACGCAGCCAGCCCGCATTGGCGTGCAGGACAAAACGGTCTTCGGCAAAAGACAGCGAGAGGGGCAGGTAGACATAGGTGTTGCCCAGCTGGTTGGGGCCGGGCGCGATCTCCGGGTGCTCGACCCGTCCAGCCGCAATGCCCAGGCCCCAGCCATTGGTGGTCAAAGGTTTGAACAGGGTCTTGAACTGCAGGACGTAGTCGTCGCTCGTGCTGGCCCCGCTGTAGCTGGCGCGGCCGCCCCCCAGCGTGATCTCCAGATTGCCCGTCGGGTTGCAGGCCGGCAGGGCCCAGAATTCGCTGCTGCCTTCGTACAGGCGCGTCCAGCTCTCCAGCTGGCAGCTGCCCGCCGTGGTGAGGCGGGCGTCGTCCGTCACAAAAGGACGGGCGGCCCAGGCCGGCGCAGCCAACAGGAGGCCGGCGAGGATGGTGGCAAACTTCATGCAGGCATTCTAGGAGAGCCGTTTTGCAACTTCATTTCATCCGCATCTCGACCGCCGCCTGTCTGGGCCTGGCCCTGCATGCCGCCTGGGCACAGGACGGCGAAAAGGCAGCCGCCCCAGCCTTCAAGCTGACGGCGGGCCTGTACCAGTCCAGCGGCGGCGGCGAAGCCAGCAGCGATTCGACCGACCTCAACCTGCGCCACAGCTCCGCGCTGGGCAATGTCTGGATCGGCCGTTATGTGGCCCCGGCGCGCGAGCTGGTCCAGGACCGCGTAGGCTGGGATCGCAACTGGACGGTGGGGGCGGTGCGCATCCAGCCCTCGGCGCAGCTGGCCACGGGCGGCGCGCTCAACGGCAGCGTGGGTGTGGAAACCGGCGAGGACTGGTACGTCGGTGCCGGTTTCGGGCGCACCAACCAGCGCGAGACCGTCAACCTGAACTTCGACCCCAACGACGCCTACAGCCTCAGCGGCGGCTACCGCTGGGCCGAGGGCCCCTCGCTGGGTCTGGTGTACGTACGTGACGACCGCCTGAACCCCGACCAGCAGCACCTGCACCTGGTCTACCGGACACCGCTGCCCGAGGGTCATCGCCTGACCGTCGACCTGCTCTACAAACGCGGACTGGTGGAAGACGAGATGATCGAGCGCACCGGCCTGTCCGTGGCCTATGACTGGCCCCGCTGGTTTCTGCGCCTGAGCTACGACCCCAAGGTCAACTTCACACCACAGGACATGTGGCGCCTGGCCTTCGGCACGCGTTTCTAGGGCCTGTTCAGCCCGGCGGCCGCTGGAAATTCACACTGGCGCACAGGCCTGGGCCGGCCGGTGCATTGCTCAATTCGAAATGGGCATCCATCAGCTCGGCAAACTTGGCCACGATGGCCAGGCCCAGGCCGGCGCCCTGGCCCAGGCTTTCGGCATGCAGGCCGCGCACGCCACGCTGCATCAGATGGCGACGCTCGCTCAGGCTCAGGCCGGGACCGTTGTCGATCACCGAAAGCCGCACGCCTTCGCCCTCGCGCGCCAGCTCCACGGTCAGCGTACTGGCCTGGCCGGCCGGGGCGCGGCCGTAGCGCAGGGCGTTGTCCAGCAGATTGCCGAGGATGCCCTCGATCAGCGCCACATTACCGGCCACGTGCACGGGCTGTTCCAGACCCTGCACGCCCAGGTCCACGCCCATGGCGTCGGCACGCGGCAGGTAGCGCAACACGGTCTCACGCACCACCTCGTCCAGCGCGACCGGCTCGTTCTGCACGCCGGCATCGGCCTCGTCGGCCAGGGCCAGGGCCAGCAGCTGTTCGACCAGGCGGCTGGCGCGGGCCTCGCTGGACCCGATGCGCTGCAGCTGTTCGCGCCAGACCGCCGGCTCGGCCTGCGCCAGACCGTACTCGGCCAGCGCGCGGATGCCGGCCAGCGGGGTGCGCAACTCATGCGCCACATTGCCGGAGAACTCGCGCTGCGCCTGCATGCTCTGGCTCACCCGCCCCAGCAGCGCATTGATGGCCGTGCCCAGGTGCTCGATGTCGCGCGAACTGGCCGAGACCGGCACCGGCGTCAGATCCAG
Organism: Hylemonella sp. GW821-FHT10B10; assembly: GCF_059415585.1. Lineage (NCBI taxonomy): Bacteria > Pseudomonadati > Pseudomonadota > Betaproteobacteria > Burkholderiales > Comamonadaceae > Hylemonella > Hylemonella sp. GW821-FHT10B10. The sequence goes on from NZ_JBWKNN010000003.1 coordinate 157,620, forward strand.
CGCGTCGCGCTGCTCCACCGAATGTTGCAAGGCGTTCAAGGGCCGCAGTTCCTGGCCAATGATGCCGCGCAACCATGCTGCCAGCAGGACCAGGAGCGCGATCTGCGGCACCACCGAATAGGTCAACACGTCACGCAGCAGGGTGCGCCGGCTGCGTGTGGTCTGTCCCACCATGACGGTGAAATTGTCGGGCTCGTCCTGCACTACCGTCACCGTGCGCAGGGGCTGGCCTTCGTAGATGGCCTCAGAAAACAGGATGGTGTCCGGGCTGCGCGGCATGGGCGCGCGCAGCCCGGGGTGGCCGGCCATGACGGAGCCGTCGGCACGACGCACCACGAAATAGATGCTCTCGCTCTGGTCGAATAGCACCGTGCTCATCTCGCGGCTGGACAGCTCCAGCGCCAGGCCCTGGGGCAGGAAACGCACGCGTGAAGCCAGGGCGTAGGCGTCGTCGAGCAGGGCGCGGTCAAAGGCCTTCTGTGCAAAGTGGTAGGCCACGGCCACGGTGACAGCCGAGCCGAGCAGCCAGGTCAGCGCCAGGGGCAGCAACACATGGCGCACCAAGCGCGCGCGCAAGGAGGGCTTGTCGAGCGTTGCGGCCGGCAGCGGCGCAGTGCTCAAGCCTCGCCTCCCCCGTCACCGCGCTCCAGCGCATAACCCAGGCCGCGCAGGGTGCGGATGCGCGCGCCGCTGCCGCCGAGTTTCTTGCGCAGCCGCGAGATGAAGGCCTCCAGCGCGTTATCGCCCAGGGCCTCGCTGAAGTCGGAGAGCTTGTCCGACAGGCTGCGCTTGCTGACCACCCGCCCGGGCGGGGTCATGAGTTCCCACAACACCTCGAACTCCCGCGCCGGCAGTTCCAGCAACAGGCCATCGATGGTGAAGCGCCGCGCCTTGCGGTCCAGGCTCAGGCGACCGATCTCGAACAGGTCATCGGTGCCCGCGGTGCGGCGCACCAGGGCACGCAGGCGCGCCTCGACTTCGGCCAGTTCAAAAGGTTTGCCCAGGTAGTCGTCGGCCCCGGCGTCCAGGCCGGCGATGCGCTCATCGGTGCGGTTGCGGGCGGTGAGGACCAGCACGGGTGTGCGGTCGCCTCGCGCGCGCGCCTCGCGCAGCAGCGTCAGGCCGTTGGCCAGGGGACTGTTCTGCGCATCGCTTTGTGGCAGGTTCAGGTCCAGCAGGACCGCGTCGAATGGCTGCACGCGCCAGAAATGCGCGGCCTGCTCCAGGGTGCCGGCCTCGTCCACGCGGTGCCCGGCATCACGCAGGCTCAGGCGCATGACTTCGCGCAGCACGGGATCGTCTTCGACCAGCAGGATTCTCATGGTGAAAGGGCTCGTTACTGGGACTTTGTACGCATTTTCACCAAGGGGGCAGTCAGTCGGCGGTCAGGCGTGGCCGGAGACACTCAATCCCCCCGAGTGGATCGATCCATGAGCATACGTCAGTTATTGTTGTTGAGCAGCCTGCTGCTGTCGGTGGCCGCCCAGGCCCAGACACCGGCCGCTGCGCCCCTGCCCGTCTCCCTGCAGCAGGCCCTGCAGGCCGCCCAGGACAATCTGGACGTCGTGCTGGCGCGGCGTACCCTGGCCGGCGCCCAGGCCGACATCACCAGCGCCGACCGCGCGCCCTTTCCCGTGCTTTCGGCCAGCGTCAGCCAGATCGACCTGCAGAACGGCAACGGCAACGGCAATGCCTGGACCGAACAGCGTTACGACAAGTCGATCGGCCTGGACTGGACCTGGGAGCGCGGCAACAAGCGCGAATTGCGCACCTTGACCGCCCAGCGCGCCGCCGACGCGGCCCGCGCTGAACTGCAGGAGACCGGCATGCAGCAGCGCCTGGCGGCCCTGTCCGGTTTTTATGACCTGCTGGCGGCCCAGGAGCGCGTGGCCGAGATCGCCCAGATCGAACGCAACGCCGACGAACTGGCCCGCATCGCCGGGCGGCGCCTGCAGGCCGGTGACGTGTCGGCCCAGGAAACGGCGCGCACCGAGATCGAGGCCCAGCGTGCACGCGCGGACCTGCACCAGGCCGAGCTGGAACAGCGCCGCGCCGCCCTCGTGCTGTGGCAACTGACCGTGCTGGCCCCGGCGCCCGAACAGCTGCAGGCCCGCGCCGACTGGCCCCTGCTGCCGGCCACGCCATCCACCACCGTCGGGCTGGACGAACTGGTCGAGGCCCGCGCCGATGTGGGCGCCGCGCGTGCCCGGGTACAGGCGGCCCAGGCGGCCCTGGACAGCAGCAGCGCACAGAAAAAGTCGGACATCACGGTGGGTGTGTCCTATGACCATTACCCCGGCACCTCCTCGGCCCTGGTCGCGCTGCGCATGTCCATGCCGCTGCAATGGGGCTATGGCTACGAAGGCGAGATTGGCCGCGCCAGCGCCCAGCTCGCGCAGGCCGAGGCCGCGCTGGAGAAGATCCGGCGCCAGACGCGCCTGGAACTACAACGCCTGCAACATGAGTTGCAGAGCGCGGCCGTGCGCGCCAACGCCTATGATGCCGAAATCCTGCCACGCGCACGTCGCGTGGCCGAGGGCGCCGAACTGGCCTACCGCAAGGGTGCCCTCTCGCTGACCGACCTGCTGGACGCGCGCCGTACCCTGCGCACCACTGTGCTGGACGCCGTGGCCGCACGCAGCGAACATGCCAAGGCCCTGGGGGCCTGGCAGCTGCGCAGCGGCCAGGCAGTGGCTGCCGCCCAGCCCTGAGCCCTCTCGCCACTGCCCCTCCACTTTTGTACCGAAGCGTTGCCTAACCATGCTGAACCGCTCCCTCCCTCTGTCGCTTTGCGTCCTGCTGCTGGTCGCCTGCGGTGAGGCCCCGGCCCCGCAGGCCGAGGCACCCGCCCCCATCGTCCAGGGCCAGCAGCTGCGCTTTACCGCGGGCCACCCACAACTGCAACTGCTGCCGGTCGCCGCCGCCGCTGCCGCCCAGCCCATCACGGTGGAATTGCCCGCCAAGCTGGTCTGGAACGAGGAACGCACGCAGCGCATCTACCCCTCCTTCGCCGGCCGCGTCACGGCCATCAAGGTCGATGTCGGCCAGCACGTATCGGCCGGCGCCCCGCTGGCCGTGCTGGCTTCGCCGGACTTCGGTCAGGCGCAAAGCGACACCGCGCGCGCCGAGGCCGACGCCCGCCTGGCCGCCAAGGCCCTGCAGCGCCAACGCGAGTTGTTCGATGCCGGCATCATCGCGCGCAAGGAACTGGAACAGGCCGAAGCCGACCAGGAACGCGCTCGCGCCGAGGTGGACCGTGCCCAGGCCCGCACCCGCCTGTACGGTGGCAGCGGCAGCATCAACCAGCAGCTGGTGCTCAGTGCCAGCCTCGCCGGCATGGTGGTCGAGCGCAACGTCAACCCGGGCCAGGAACTGCGGCCCGAGCTCAGCGGCCCGGGTGTGCCAGCGCTGTTCGTGGTGACCGATCCGGCCTCGCTGTGGCTGCAGATCGACGCGCGCGAGACCGAGATCGGCGTGGTGCGACCAGGCCAGCGTTTCAAGCTGCGCGTGCCGGCGCTGGCAGGCCAGGAGTTCGAGGGCCGCATCGTGACCAGCTCCGACTTCATCGACCCGCTGACCCGCACGATCAAGGTCCGCGCCAGCGTGGCCAACCCGAAACGCCTGCTCAAGGCCGAGATGCTGGCCACGGCCCTCTTCGAGCGCCGCTTCGAACGCGGCCTGGTGGTGCCAGCCTCGGCCGTGCTGCTGCATGGCTCCCAGCACCGTGTGTTCGTGCAGACCCAGCCAGGTACTTTCGAGCCGCGCCGGGTGGAACTGAGCTATGAGGGCAGCCGCGAGGTCGTGATCTCCAGCGGCCTGCAGTCCGGTGAACAGGTGGTGACGGACAATGTGCTGCTGCTGGCACGCCAGTTCCGCCTGGCCGAGAGCGAGAGCAAACCGGCCGCCGCAGAAGCCGGGGCGCCGCGTCCATGAAACGCCTCATCCAGTATGCGGTGCACCAGCCGCTGTTCATCGTGCTGGGCACCCTGCTCTTCGTGATGGCAGGGGTCATCGCCTTCAAGAACCTCTCGGTCGAAGCCTTCCCCGACGTCACCGACACGCAGGTCACGGTGATTGCGCTCTTCCCGGGCCGCGCCGCCGAAGAGGTGGAAAAGCAGGTCACGCTGCCCATCGAGATGGCGCTCGCCGGCCTGCCCAATTCCATCCGCGTCTTCTCTCACACCCAGTTCGGCCTGTCCTTCACCGTCGTGACGTATGACGACGCGGCCAAGGTGCTGGAGGTGCGCCAGCAGGTCAATGAACGCCTGCGCAGCGTGGACCTGCCGGCCGGGGTGGAAGCCAACATCGCGCCCAACGCCACGCCGGTGGGCGAAGTCATGCGTTACCGCCTGCGTGGCGACGGCAAGTCCACCACCGAGCTGCGCACCCTGCAGGACTGGGTGGTCGAGCGTTCGCTGCGCCAGGTGTCCGGTGTGGCCGACGTGGTCGCCATGGGCGGCTTCATCAAGCAGTACGAAGTGCAGCCCGACCTGGACAAGCTGCGCGCCTACAAGCTGACCTTCCAGAACCTGCTCGATGCGCTGGAGCGGGGCAATTCCAACGCCGGCGGCAGTTACGTGGCCCAGGGCGTGCAGCAGTACGCCATCCGCGGCATCGGCCTGCTGCGCTCGGCCGACGACATCGGCCGCATCGTGGTGGCTTCCCGCAACGGCACGCCCATCCTGATCCGCGACATCGCACGCGTACAGATCGGCGCCGTGCCGCGCCTGGGCACCGTGGGACAGGACATGGACGACGACGTCATCACCGGCATCGTGGTGATGCGCAAGGGCGAGAACCCCAGCGAGGTGCTCAAGGGCGTGAAGGAGAAGGTAGCCGAGCTCAACGAACGGGGCCTGCCACCCGGCGTGCAGATCGTGCCCTTCTACGACCGCTCCTGGCTCATGGGCAAGACCCTGTCCACGGTGTTCCGCAACCTGGTCGAGGGCGCGCTGCTGGTCTCCCTGGTGCTCTACATCTTCCTGTCCAACCTACGCGCCAGTCTGGCCGTGGTGGTGGTGATCCCGCTGGCGCTGCTGGCGACGTTCATGGGCCTGAAGATCATGGGCGTGCCGGCCAACCTGCTGTCGCTGGGCGCCATGGACTTCGGAATCATCGTCGACGGTGCGGTGATCGTGATCGAGAACATCATGCACCGGCTCGAGAAGGACAGCGAGAACATGTCCGACAGCGAACGGCGCCAGACCATCATCGACGCGGCCAACGAGGTGGGGCGGCCCACGCTGTTCTCCATGCTCATCATCATCGCCGCGCACATCCCGATCTTTGCGCTGCAGCGCCACGAAGGCCGGATCTTCCAGCCCATGGCGCTGTCCGTCACCACCGCCCTGGTCGGCTCGCTGATCTTCTCGCTCACGCTGGTGCCCCTGCTGGCCTACTGGATGTTGCGCAAGAAGCTGCCGCACGGTGACAACCGCGTGATCGCCGCCGCCAAACGCGTCTACGCGCCGGTCCTGGACTGGGCACTGACCCGCCGCCGCAAGGTGGTGATCATCGCCCTGTCCGCCTTCGTGCTGGGCATGGGCGCCGCGGCGCGCCTGGGCTCAGAATTCCTGCCCGAACTCAACGAAGGCACGCTCTGGGTCAACCTGCGCCTGCCCGCCAGCGTCTCCAATGACGAGGCGGCCCGCATGCTGCACCAGGCCCGCCAGGCCCTGCTGACCGTGCCCGAGGTACGCACCACGGTCTCCAAGGCCGGCCAACCCGAAGACGGTACCGACCCCAAGACCATCAGCATGGCCGAGGTCTTTGTCGACATCAAGCCGCAGGAGCAGTGGCGCAAGGGCCTGACGCGGGAGGATCTGATCAACGAGATGGAGCATGCCGTCGTCGCCATCCCGGGTCTGGTGCCGATCTTCTCGCAGCCCATCCGCGACAACGTGCTGGAATCGATCTCGCAGATCGACGGCCAGATCGTGATCAAGGTGGCCGGTGACGACCTGATCGAGCTGCGCCAGACGGCCGAGGCCATCGAGCGCGAGATCCGCCAGGTGGCGGGTGTCTACCGCGCCGAGATCGACCGCCTGGGTGAACTGCCTCAGCTGCTGATCAATATCGACCGAGAGCGTGCGGCCCGCTACGGTCTCAATGTGAGCGACATCCAGGACGTGATCGAGGCCGCCTTGGCTGGCAAGGCCAGCACCAGCCTGTGGGAAGGCGAACGGCGCTTCGCCGTGGCCGTGCGCCTGCCCGCCGAGCGGCGCAGCATCGCCACGCTGGGCGCCACCCCCATCCCCACCCCCGACGGCGGCTACACCACGCTCGGGAACGTGGCCGAGATCCGCGAAACCAGCGGCGCGATGAACATCGCGCGCGAGGCGGGCCGGCGCACCATGGCCATCGGCATCTTCATTCGCGACCGCGACATGGGTTCGGTTGTGAAGGACATGAAGGCCAGGGTGGCGGCCAACGTCAAGGTGCCGGCCAACTACGTCGTCAACTGGTCGGGTGAGTTCGAGAACCAGGAGCGCGCCATGCAGCGCCTGTCCGTGGTGGTGCCGATCTCCCTGCTGCTGATCTTCGTGCTGCTGTTCGACGCCTTCAGCTCCTTCAAGAAGGCCGCATTGATCCTGATCAACGTGCCGCTGGCGCTGATCGGCGGCTTCATCGCCCTGTGGGTGTTCGACATCCCGCTGTCGGTGTCGGCGGCCATCGGCTTCATCGCCTTGTCGGGCCAGGCCGTGCTCAATGGCGTGGTGATGCTCTCCGTGTTCCAGCAGCTGCGCAACTCGGGTTACAGCGTGATCGAAGCGGCGCGCACCGGCTCCATGCAGCGCCTGCGCACGGTGCTCATGACGGCCATGCTGGCCGCGCTGGGCCTGCTGCCCATGGCCCTGTCGCATGACATCGGCTCCGAGACCCAGCGCCCGCTGGCCATCGTGGTGATCGGCGGCCTGGTCACGGCCACCCTGCTCACCCTGGTGGTGCTGCCCGTGCTCTACGTGGCCTGGTTCTCGGGCAAGAAGACAAGCGAAGAGCTCTAGAACGTAGGCTCAGCCTGCGCCAACGCCGATCGGCGCAGGTGCGCGCATCACGATGCGCGTGAACAGGCGGTCATAGATGGGGTCGCGCGGGTATTTGCCGGTCAGGGGATCGCAGTTGCTGGCAAAGGCAGCGTCCAGCGAGGCCCAGTCCTGCGGGGTGAGCACCTGCCGGGCTTCGGGAAGCACGACGGTTTCCTCCAGCTTCATGTGCTCGACGTAGAAATCCAGGTAGCGCAAGACCGACACCTCGAAGACGCTGCGGCGTGACTCACCGAGCAACTCCCAAGCCAGCAGCAGGTGCTGCAGTTCGCGCACGGTGGCTTCGCCGCGGGCATGGTCGCGCTCCAGCCTGTCCATGGTCTCCTTGAGATGCGGTGCGCGCTCCAGCACGCGCGGGAACAGCAGCTGGCTTTCCTTGGTATGGTGCAGGCGCTCGGGAAATTCGTCGATGTAGAAGAGCATGGCGCGCAGCACATCGAAAAACGCCCCGGGGGCATCTCCCGGGCCGCGCTGGACCATCATGCGCAGCGATTGCAGCATGGCCGACAGGGCGGCGTGCTCCTCGTGGATGATGCGGATGCTTTCGTGAGCCATGGCAAACCTCCTGACCGGATCAGATGACGGTTTGCAGGATGGCACGGGCGCCCTCGGCCCGGCTTGACGAGCGTCAAGCTTTGGTCAGTTCAGCCGTAGCTGGCCGGCCCGGCCCTGGCTTTCCAGGCGGAACTGGCGCACGATGCCGGCCAGACGCTCGGCCTGCTCGCGCATGGACTCGGCGGCAGCGGCCGACTGCTCAACCAGAGCGGCGTTCTGCTGGGTCATGCGATCGATCTCCTGCACCGACTGGTTGACTTCGCCGATGCCTGTGGACTGGCTGCTGGCGGCCACGGAGATCTCGCCGATGATGTCGCGCACGCGCTGCACACCGGCCACAATTTCCTGCATCACACCCCCAGCCTCCTCGACCTGGCGCACGCCGCCGTCCACGGCTGTCACGCTGGCGCCGATCAGGGCCTTGATCTCCTTGGCAGCCTCGGCGCTGCGGCCCGCAAGCGAGCGCACCTCGCTGGCCACCACGGCAAAACCGCGGCCCTGCTCGCCGGCGCGGGCCGCTTCCACAGCCGCGTTCAGCGCCAGGATGTTGGTCTGGAAGGCGATGCCGTCGATCACGCCGATGATGTCGTTGATCTTGCGGCTGGACTGCGAGATGCTGTGCATGCTGGTCACCGCCTGCGTCACCACCGAGCCGCCGCGCTGTGCGGCCTGCGAGGCCGTGGCCACCAGCTGGTTGGCCGTCTGCGCCGAGCTGGCGGTTTGCTGCACGTTGCTGCTGAGCGCGCCGATGGCGCTCACGGTGTGTTGCACATTGCCTGCCGTCTGCTCGGTGCGGTTGGAGAGGTCCTGGTTGCCGGTGGCGATCTCGCTGCTGGCGGTGGAGATGCTTTCCCCGGCCTCGCGCAGCTGGCCGACCATGCCCGCCAGCCCGCTGCGCATCTGCTCCAGCGCACGCAGCAGATCGGCCGCCTCGTCGCGACCCTCCACCTGCAGACCTTGCGACAGATCGCCGCTAGCGATGGCCTGGGCCAGCTGGCGAGCCTGTTCTACGGGGCGGCAGATGGCCTGCATATTGAGCAGGGTCAGCGGCACCACCACGGCCAGGCTCAGCACCACCAGGCCGGCAAAGATCATCAGGGTCTGGTCCAGCACGGCGTTGCGGCTGGCATTGGAGGCGGCCGCTTCGGCGCGCAGGCTTTCGTCGATCTGGGTGAGCAGCTTGTCGGCCTCTTCGAACTCGGCCACGGCGCGCCCGCTCATGCGGTTGGCGATGGTGGCGGTCTCGTAGGCGCTGTCTTCGAGCTGGCGGGTGATACCGCCGAACATGCTGCGATAGCTCTTGAGGTGATCTGCCGCCTTCTGCAGCTGCGGCCGGCGCGCCTCTGTCAGACTGGCCGAGAGGGCTTCCACGGCCTTCTCGATCTGCTGCATGTCGGCTTCCCAGCGTGTACGGATCTGGCGGATCTGCTCCGGCTTCTCGTACTGGATGATCATGTCCTTCTCGTGCCGGCGCACCCGGGCCATGTCGAAACGCAGACTGGCCACGCGGTCCACCACCGCCAGGGATTCGTCGATCACCTCGGCGCTGAGCTGGTGGATGCGGAACATGCCGTACACACCCGCGCCGCCGACCAGCAGCAAGAGGGCAAGCACCACACCGATCGCTCCGAGCATGCGGAACCGGATCGTGAATTGGCGCATCATGACAAAAATGCTGCTGACCATAGGGTTACTCCCCTCCTTGGATTGATCCGGGCATTCTAGAGGGCTGCCTTCCTATGACCTGCCGGTAATAGCACGTATTTGTCAGGCTATTCAGGTCTTGACGACGATGGCACTCATTTGACCCGGGCTCCGGGCCGCCAGCGGCGCAGCAACAGGGCGTTGCTCATCACGCTGACCGAGCTCATGGCCATGGCCGCGCCGGCAATCACCGGGTTCAGGTAGCCCAATGCGGCCAGGGGTATGCCGGCCACGTTGTAGATGAAGGCCCAGAACAGGTTCTGCCGGATCTTGGCCACCGTGCGATCCGAAACATCGAGGGCCGCCGCCACCAGCAGGGGATCGCCCCGCATGAGGGTGATGCCGGCTGCGTGCATGGCCACGTCGGTGCCATTGCCCATGGCCATGCCGACGTCGGCCGCGGCCAGGGCCGGGGCGTCATTGACGCCGTCGCCCACCATGGCAACGGTATGCCCGCCGGCTTTGAGTTCGGCCACCTTGGCCGCCTTGTCGCCCGGCAGAACCTCGGCCAGCACCTCCCCTTCCTCAGGGCGCAGGCCCAGGCGACGCGCCATGGCCTCGGCCGCGCCGCGGTTGTCGCCGGAAATCATCACGGTGCGGATGCCGCGCGCGCGCAGCGCGGCCAGGGCCTCCTTTGCTCCGGGCTTGGGTTCGTCCCCAAAGGCCAGCAGGGCCCGCAAGGTGAGCCCCTGCGTGGTGCGCTCGACCATGGCCGAAACCGTGGCACCCTGTTGTTGCAACTCAGCAGCACGTGCGGCCAGGGAGCCCAGCGGCACCCCCAGCTCGTCCATCCAGCGCAGGCTGCCAATCAGGTAGCTGTACACGCCGACCTCGCCCTCGCTGCCTCGGCCAGGTACCGCGCGCACGTTGTCGGGCGCTTCGACCGCCACCTGGCGGGCCTGCGCCGCCTGCACCACGGCACGGGCCAGCGGGTGTTCGCTGCCGCTTTGCAGACTGGCTGCGGCCGCCAACAGGCGCATCTCGTCATTGTCCGGAGCCACGTCAAAAGCCAGCAGGCGCGGCTGGCCCACGGTCAAGGTACCCGTCTTGTCAAAAGCCACCGTGTCCACCTTGTGCGCCAGCTCCAGAGCCTGCGCATCCTTGATCAGGATGCCGTGTTTGGCGGCGACACCGGTGCCGGCCATGATGGCCGCCGGCGTGGCCAGGCCCAGGGCGCAGGGGCAGGCGATCACCAGCACGGCCACGGCGTGGATGATGGCCGATTCGCCGGAAGCGCCCAGCCACAACCAGCCCAACAGGGTGGCCAGTGCCACCACCAGCACCACCGGTACAAACACGGCCGAAACCTGGTCCACCAGGCGCTGGATCGGCGCCTTGGCCGCCTGGGCGTCCTCCACCAGGCGGATGATGTGGGCCAGCACGGTCTCGCTGCCCACGGCCACCACCTGCACCACCACACGACCCTCACCGTTGATGGAGCCGCCGGTCAGTCTGGCGCCGGCGTCCTTGGCCACGGGCAGGGGTTCGCCGGTCAGCATGGATTCGTCGACCTGGGTGTGGCCTTCGAGCAAGACCCCATCTATCGGGAAACGCTCCCCCGGACGCACCACCAGCCGGTCCCCGACCAGCACCTCGGCCACCGGTACGTCGACCTCGCCGTCCACACCGATCAGGTGCGCCCGCTCGGGCCGCAGCGCATGCAGGGCGCGGATCGCGGCCGTGGTCTGGCGCTTGGCCCTGGCCTCCAGCCACTTGCCCAGCAGCACCAGGGTGACCACCACGGCCGAGGCCTCGAAATACAGATGCGCCATCTCGCCATGTTCGGCCGACAGCCAGAGCCAGACCGATAGCGCCCATCCGGCCGTGGTGCCGATGGCCACGAGCAGGTCCATATTGCCGGTCAGGGCCTTGAGTGCGGACCATCCGGCCTTGTAGAAGCGCGCCCCCAGGATGAACTGCACCGGTGTTGCCAACGCAAACTGCAGCCAGGCCGGCAGCATCCAGTGCAGGCCCACCAGATCGCCCAGCATGGGCACGACCAGGGGTAGCGAGAGGACCAGGCCGATGGCCACTGGCGCAAAGCCGGCCCAGGGCGAGACATCCTGCGCCTGTTCGAGTGCGTCGGCAGCACGCGGCTCGTAGCCGGCGTCTCGCACGGCCCGGCGCAGACGCGCCTCGATCTGTTCCGAGGGCGCGTAACTCACGCGCGCCGACTCGGTGGCCAGGTTGACCGTTGCGCCGGTCACACCCGGCACCTTCTGCAGGGCTTTTTCCACGCGGGTGACACAGGAGGCACAGGTCATGCCCGCGATGCCGAGATCCAGCGTGGCCAGGGAAGAGGGGGTGTTGGAAGTAGTCATGGCTGGGATACTGAACCTTGCCATGATGGCAGGGTCAAGTCTTGCGCTGGATCAACCTTGCCGCAAAAAAGGTTGTTGGCAGGCATGGTTGACCTTCCCATGGTGGCAGGGTTCAGCATATGCTTTCCAGCAACCCCTGCTTTTCAGGAGAACGACCATGAATCAGACCTTTACCGTCAGCGGCATGACCTGCGGCCATTGCGAAAAAACCGTCACCCGCGCCATCAAGCAGGTAGACCCCCAGGCCGAGGTCAGGATCGACCGCAGCCAGAATCGGGTCGAGGTGCAGTCGCAACAGCCGCGCGAAGCGCTGGCCCAGGCCATCGCCGAAGAAGGCTACGCCGTCGCGCCATGAGCGCCCTGACCAACGCCCACTGGCCAGTCAACATCGGCAGCGCTGCCGAGCTCTCTGGCATCTCGGCCAAGATGGTGCGGCACTATGAGTCGCTGGGCCTGCTGGCGCGCGTGGCCCGGACCGACAGCGGCTACCGTCAGTACAGCGAAGCCGATGTGCACACCCTGCGCTTCATCAAGCGCTCGCGCGACCTGGGCTTTTCCATGGCCGAGATCGGCGAACTGGTCACGCTGTGGCAGAACCGCCGGCGCACCAGCGCCAGCGTCAAGCGCATCGCGCAAAAGCACGTGGACGAATTGGCCGCGCGCATCGAAGCCATGTTGTCCATGCAGCGCACCCTGCACCAGCTGCTGCACCACTGCCATGGCGACGAGCGCCCGGAATGCCCCATCCTCGACGACCTGGCCCAACCACCACAAGACACGCGCCAGGCCGCGGGTTGACGTCACCCCCCCTGCGTCCAATAATGGACCATAACCTTACCGGAGTACCTCCATGAAATTCCAGATCAATATCGGCGGTATCGAACGCATCGTCCGCATCGTGGCGGGCCTCGTGCTGGTCGCGCTGGCCGCCACCGGCACCGTGGGCTGGTGGGGCTGGCTGGGCCTGGTCCCGCTGGCTACCGGCCTGACGGGCTGGTGCCCGCCTTACGCCATGCTGGGCATCAGCACCTGCCGCGTGAAGGACAGCGGCCAGGCCTGAGCCTCGGGCCGACCGGCCTGGGGCGCGAGCCAGGCCCTAGACCTTGACGACGACGCTGACACCGGCTTTGCGGTGTAATTCGAGCATGCAAGCAGCAACCTTCACCACCCCCCGCCGCGTCGAGCGCATCATCACCGGCCAGCCCACCACGGACGGTGCCGGCGTCAAGCTCACACGCGTGCTCACGCACGATCTGCAACGCCGGCTCGACCCCTTCCTCATGCTGGACAACTTTGCCAGCGACGACCCGAAGGACTACGGCGCCGGTTTTCCCGACCACCCGCACCGCGGCTTCGAGACGGTGACCTACATGATCGCCGGGCGCATGCGCCACCGCGACAGCGCGGGCAATGAAGGCCTGCTGCAGAACGGTGGCGTGCAATGGATGACCGCCGGCCGTGGCCTGGTCCACAGCGAGATGCCCGAGCAGGAAGCCGGTGTGATGGAAGGCTTCCAGCTCTGGCTCAACCTGCCGGGCCGCGACAAGATGGGTCCTCCCGGCTACCGGGACATCCAGAGTGCGGAGATCCCCGAGTTCACCACCCCCGAGGGTGTGACGGTGCGCGTGATCTCGGGCCGCAGCCACGGCGTCACCGGGGCCATGGCGCGCCCGGCCGATGCCTTCCCCACCGACCCGCTCTACCTGGACCTGCATTTCCCCGCCGGTGGCGCCCTGTTCAACCAGCCCTTGCCGGCCGAGTACAACGCCTTCCTCTACACCTACCGCGGCACGGCCCATGTGCTGGATGCCGGTGAGCAGGCCACCCCGGTGCCGCTGCATCGCATGGCCATCCTGGACAACAGCGGCGACGGCGTGCGCCTGCAGGCCGATGCCGGCGGTACGCCGACACGCGCCCTGCTGATTGCCGGCCGGCCCCTGAAAGAACCTATTGCCCAGTACGGCCCTTTCGTCATGAACACGCGCGAAGAGCTGATGACCGCGGTGGAAGACTTCCAGAATGGGCGCCTGGCCTGACATCACCAACGCGCCACATTCTTTACACAGGCGATGCACACCCTCATTCCCGCGATACACAAGCCGCGCAGACTGCAGTCACCCTGTTACTTCACAACAGGTTTGATCTGAAAGGATGAGGATATGAAAGTCAACGTCAAACCCGTCGTGCTGGCCGCCGTGCTGGCCACTTCCGCTCTGATGGCCCTGGCCCAGCCGGGCCCAGGTGCAGGTCCCGGCATGCACCAGCCCGACCCCGAGCGCCGCGCCCAGATGCAGGATCGCATGAAGGAGCACATGGCCCAACGTGCGGCTGAGCTCAAAGCCAAACTCAAGCTGAGCGCCGAGCAGGAAGGCAGCTGGAACACCTACCTGGCGGCCATGAAGCCTGCGGCCCACCCGCCCGGCCCGAAGCGCGAAGACATCGCGAAGCTGAGCACACCCGAGCGCCTGGACAAGATGCGTGACTTGCGCAAGCAGCGCGACGCCGAGTTCGACAAGCGCGACGACGCCACCCGCAGCTTCTACAGCAGCCTGAGCGCTGAACAGAAGAAGGTCTTTGACGACAACACCGCCCGGCCCTTCGACGAAGGCCGCCGACGCGGTCCGCGCTAAGGCCCCAGCCACCCGATGACACCCACCGCCGCACCTGCCATACGCACCATCACCCTGCAACAGCCCCTGCGATGGCTGGTACTGGGTTGGCGCGACATTGCAAGCTGCGGTTGGGTCAGTTTCGCCCACGGCCTGGTGCTGACGCTCGTCGGTCTGGGCCTGCTGGCCCTGGCCCACCATCAGTTCTGGTGGCTGGCCGGCGCCTTCTCGGGTCTGCTGGTGGTCGGGCCCGTGCTGGCCACCGGCCTGTACGCCCTGAGCCGCGCGGTCGAGCGCGGCGAGCCCGTTTCATGGCGGCTGGTGTTGCGGACGTGGCTGAGCTGGCGCCGGCACGGCAACAGCGCTGACGGCAAGGACTGGCGCCTGGTGCAGTTCGGTCTCCTGCTGGGTCTGGCCGGCACCGGCTGGGTGCTGACCTCGGCCGCCTTGATCACCTTGATGTCGCCCCTGCCCATCGAGCAGCCGCTCGATTTTCTGCGCCATGTGGTCCTGGCCCGCGACAACTGGCTGTTCGAAGTCTGGCTGGCGCTGGGTGGCCTGCTGGCCGCACCGATCTTCGCTTCTAGCGCCATTGCCATCCCCCTGCTGCTGGACCGCCGCGTCAGCGTGCTGCAGGCGGTGGTCACCAGCTGGGATGCGGTGCTGAGCAACCCCATGCCCATGGCCTGGTGGGCTGCGCTCATCATGGGCTTCACCCTGCTGGGCCTGCTGTCGGCCTTGCTCGGGCTGATCGCCGTCATGCCCATGCTGGGCCATGCCAGCTGGCATGCCTACCGGGATCTGGTCGATGCCTCGGCCTGGCCTGAGCGCACGGCCGGTGCCGTGGAGCCACGTTGATGTTCGGCTACACCGAGGAGCAGATTGCGGCCTTTGGCCTGAGCTTTGGCGTGGGCGCCTTCATGCTCTACATGCTGTTCATCATCGCCCATCTGGCCTGGGAATCGAAGGCGGGTCGCTTCGGCACCTTCGTGCTTTTCCTCGGGCTGGCTTTTGGCATGGTGGGCTTTGCCGCCAAGTTCGTCATCCAGTGGGTCCTCGAAAAATAGGCTTCAGCCAAATGGCTTGATGCCGATCAGCAGGCCGTGCAGGCCGTAGGCAAAAGCAGCCCAGGCGGCCACGCCCAACACCACCGTGATCACCGTGGCCGACATGCGTCCGGCGGGGTAGCTCACGCCATCGCGCCGGTCACGCCGGCGCGAGACGCTGAAATTGGCCACGGCCCAAAGCAGGAAAGCGCCGAACAGGAGCTGCTGTGCCAGCATGCCGCTCACCAGCACATGTGCCAGGGCCCAGGTCTTCACGCCCAACACCATAGGGTGGTGTACCTGCGCCTTGATGGCATTGCCCGGCACATAGGCTGCCGCCAGCAGCACGAACGCCAGCAGGGTCAGCAGTGAAGTGGCATGACGCAGACCCGCTGGCGGTGTCCACAGCAGCAGGGGATGTTCACGGGCCTGGTCAAAGCCGTAGACGATGAGGACCAGCCCGGCCAAGGAGACCAGCGAATACAAGCCTTTCCAGGCCCCCTCCCCCAGTCGTGCGCGCATGCGAGTGCGCCAATCCTCGGCCAGCATGCGCACCGAGTGCACCCCCAGGAAGATCACGAGTCCGGCGATCAACATCTCCATGGCGATACTCCTGTTGTGGTGCCTCAGGCCCCGATGACCCGGTTCTTGCCGGCACGCTTGGCCAGGTACATGGCCTGGTCGGCACGCTTGATGGCGTCGGCGCCGGTCTCGCCCGCGGCCAGCTGCGCCACTCCCGCGCTGAAGGTGATCAGGATCTTCTCACTGCCAGCCAGAAAGAAGCGCCGGGTCAGCTCGCGTTGCAGGCGCGTCATGGCCTCCACGCCCTTGTCCAGCGGCGTGTCGGGCAGGAGCACGACAAATTCTTCACCACCATAGCGCGCCAGGGTGTCCTGCGGGCGCATGCACTCGCGCGCCACCGTGGCCAGGTGCTTGAGGGCGGCGTCGCCGGTCTCATGGCCCTTGCCGTCGTTGAGCTTCTTGAAGTTGTCGATGTCCAGGAGCGCGACGGACAACGCTGTGTCCTTGCGACGCACGCTGGAGACCTCGCGGTTCATGGCCTCGTCCAGGCCCTGGCGGTTCAGCGCACCGGTCAGGGTGTCGTGGCGGGCCTGGCTACTGACACGGTCGAGCTCACGGTGCAGCTTGACCAGTTCGGCTTCGGTGGCCTGCGTCTTCTCACGCATATTGCGCAATTCGTCCCGCACATTCGTGGACTCGGTGTTCATGTGGCGCGTCGCGCTGATCACCTCCTTGAGCACGGGTGCGATGTCCTCGATCTTCTTGGCCTGCTCGAGCTGCTTGACGCTCTCTTCCATCTTGCCTTGGTAGGCGCTGCTCGTCTCGCTCATCTGCGACAGGCGCGTAATGAAGGTCGCCAGCATCTGGCGCAACTCTTCCTGCGCTTCCAGCGCCCGGCCCTTGGCGTCCTTCTGCTTGAAGATCACGTCCTTGAGGCGGCGCTCCACGTCGTCCAGGCGACGCAGGGTCAGCGGCGGCTGCGCCGCATCCCTCAGCGCATCGGTCTGGCCCTTGAGCCAGCTGTCGTCCAGGCTGAGCTCACCGATGTTCTCGATGATGAGCTGCAGCAACTTGAGCAGGGTCAGATGGATCTCAGCCTGGTCCTCCGCGGCGAAGGACAGGCGGTGGCCGAAATCCGCCAGCAGGGCCTTGACTTTGTAGGCTTCGGCGGCCGGATCACGCAGGGCCTGAATGACCTGCTGCATCTGCTCCTGGAAACGGGCGTCGTCTGTGCCCAGGGCCGGTTGTGCGTACTCGATCAGGCGCGCGATCTGTTCGAAAAACTCCGGGGTCAGGGCCGGCGCAGCAGGCGCGGCCGCCAGCGGCGCAGGGGCCGAGTCGGGCCCCCCGGGCATAGCAAACCCGTTGTAGGCCACCAGCGCGTTCTGCACGCCCAGCCAGTTGCGTTGGCCTATGGCGTACTCCAGCAGGCTGCGCTGCTTTTCCTGCCCCGGGTTGCGCGTCGGCAGGGCCTGGGCGATCTGCCGCAGAGGTTCTTCCGGGAAGGGTTGCACATTCGGCAACCCGGCGATCTCGTTGTAGATCGCCTGGTAATTGACCGGTGTGGGCGCCAGCTGGCGCGCCGTGATCTGTTTCAGCGCCTCGCGCGCGATCTCAAAAGGTTTTTTGTCGCTCATGGAATGAACCGTTCGGCAGGCATCTTTTGATTATGCGACCAAGCCCGCACCTAGGTCCGGGCGTGCCGCGACAGCAGCGCGGACACCCCCTGTCGCTGGCATTGCTGCAGGGCCATCAGCAGACCGTGATTGACGTCCTGAACCTCATGGCGCCTCCGCAGGTCCTGCCGGATCCGGACCAGCAGCTCGGCGGCCATCTCGGCATCGGCCAGCGCCCGGTGTGCAGCCCCGGTACGCGGCAGGTGGTGGTAATCCACCAGCGTGCCCAGCTTGTGGTTGGGTGCCTGGGGATAGAGCCGGCGCGACAGCAGCATGGTGCAGGCAAAAGGCTGTGCTGCGACCACGCCCAGACGGGACAACTCGCCGACCCAGAACTTGCGGTCAAACGAGGCGTTGTGCGCCACCATGGGGGTGTCCCCCACGAAACGACTGGCCTCACGCATCACCTCACTCGCATCGGGGGCCGCTCGCACCATGGCGTTGCTGATGCCAGTCAGCTCCGTGATGAACGCCGGGACGTAGGCTCCGGCATTCATCAGGCTCTGGAAACGGTCGACGATCTGGTCGCCTTCGACCAGCACGATAGCCACCTCTGTGGCACGGGCGCCCTGCTCGGGGGAAATGCCCGTGGTCTCGAAGTCGATGACGGCGACGGCCTTCATACCGCCCAGGAAGGCATCAGACGTCGATGTTGCCGGCGCGCAGCGCGTTGGTCTCGATGAAGTCGCGTCGCGGCTCGACCTCGTCGCCCATGAGCATGGTGAACACACGGTCGGCCTCGATGGCATCGTCGATCTGCACGCGCAGCAGGCGACGCACGGTCGGGTCCATCGTGGTTTCCCACAGCTGTTCCGGGTTCATTTCGCCCAGGCCCTTGTAACGCTGACGTGCGGTCGCGTTCTCGGCCTGTCCGATCAGCCAGGCCATGGCCTGCCGGAAGTCGCTCACCTTCTCTTCCTTCTGCTTCTCGCCCTCGCCGCGGATGACGCGCGCGCCCTCGGCCAGCAGGCCGCGGAAGGTATTGGCCGCCTCGGCCAGGGCGGCGTAATCGGCCCCGTGCACGAAATCCTGGGTGATGACGCTGCTTTTGACGTTGCCATGGTGACGGCGGCTGATGCGCAGGATGGGCTTGTCGGTACGGGCATCAAACTCGCCAGCCACTTCGGCGCCAGCCAGCTTGGCCTGCAGGGCCACGGCGGAAGCCTCGGCTTCTGCAACGGTATCCAGCTTGAGCACCACACCATCGGCAATGGAACGCAGCGCCTCGGCATCCATGAAGTTGTGCAGGCGGGCGATCACGCGCTCGGCCAGCTGATGCTTGCGCGCCAGCTCGGCCAGGGTGTCGCCCGTGATCACGGTGCCGTTGGGGCCGCCGGTGTGGATGGAAGCACTGATCAGGGCAATGCGCAACAGATAGGTATCCAGCGCAGAGGCATCCTTGAGGTAGAGCTCTTCCTTGCCAGACTTGACCTTGTACAGCGGCGGCTGGGCGATGTAGATGTGACCACGCTCGACCAGCTCGGGCATCTGGCGATAGAAGAAGGTCAGCAGCAGCGTACGGATGTGGGCACCGTCCACGTCGGCGTCGGTCATGATGATGATGCGGTGGTAACGCAGCTTGTCGATGTTGAAATCATCGACGCCCGACTTGCCACTTTCCACGGCCGCCTTGCCGATGCCGGTGCCCAGCGCCGTGATCAGCACCACGATTTCATTGCTGGTGAGCAACTTCTCGTAACGTGCTTTCTCCACGTTCAGGATCTTGCCGCGCAAGGGCAGGATGGCCTGGAATTTCCGGTCGCGGCCCTGCTTGGCCGAGCCACCGGCGGAGTCGCCCTCGACGATGTAGATCTCGCACAGCGCCGGGTCCTTCTCCTGGCAGTCCGCGAGCTTGCCGGGCAGGCCCATGCCGTCGAGCACGCCCTTGCGGCGTGTCATCTCGCGCGCCTTGCGGGCAGCCTCGCGGGCCCTGGCCGCTTCGATGATCTTGCCGCAGATGATCTTGGCGTCATTCGGCCGCTCTTCCAGGAAATCGTTCAGGGACTTGGCCACGATGTCTTCCACCGGGGCGCGCACCTCTGAACTGACCAGCTTATCCTTGGTCTGGCTGCTGAACTTGGGTTCGGGTACCTTGACCGACAACACGCAACACAGGCCTTCGCGCATGTCGTCCCCCGAAATCTCGACCTTGGCCTTCTTGGCCAGTTCATTGCTCTCGATGTACTTGCTGATCACGCGGGTCATGGCTGCGCGCAGACCCGTCAGGTGGGTGCCGCCGTCACGCTGCGGAATGTTGTTGGTGAAGCAGAGTACAGACTCGTTGTAGCCGTCGTTCCACTGCATGGCGACTTCAACGCCGATGTTGGTGCCCGGGATACCACCATAAGTTTCTGCAGGACGCTCGCCGTTGGCATGGAAGGCATTGGGATGCAACACCTTCTTGTTGGCATTGATGAAGTCGACAAAACCCTTGACGCCACCCGCGCCAGAAAAGTCGTCTTCCTTGTTGCTGCGCTCATCCTTGAGACGGATACGAACACCGTTGTTCAGGAAACTGAGTTCACGCAGGCGCTTGGCCAGAATGTCGTAATGGAACTCATGGTTCTGCTGGAAGATCTCAAGATCGGGCAGGAAATGCACCTCGGTCCCACGCTTCTCTGTGGCGTCGATGACCTTCATGGGCGACACGTCCACACCACCCACTTGCTCGATGATGCGGTTCTGCACGAAGCCACGCGCAAACTCCAGCTGGTGTACCTTGCCTTCGCGACGTACGGTCAGGCGCAGCCATTTGGATAGCGCGTTCACACAGGACACGCCCACGCCGTGCAGACCGCCTGAGACCTTGTAACTGTTCTGATTGAACTTGCCGCCGGCATGGAGCTCGGTCAGGGCAATCTCCGAAGCACTGCGCTTGGGCTCGTGCTTGTCGTCCATCTTGACGCCGGTCGGAATGCCACGACCGTTGTCCACCACGCTGATCGAGTTGTCCAAGTGGATGGTCACGACGATATCGTCGCAATGTCCGGCCAAGGCTTCGTCGATCGAGTTATCGACTACTTCGAACACCAAGTGATGCAGACCGGTGCCATCGGACGTGTCCCCGATGTACATGCCGGGGCGCTTGCGCACCGCTTCCAGACCTTCCAGGATCTGAATTGACGACTCGCCATAACCTTCTGATGCACCAACCTGATGGGCATCAATGCGAGGTTGGGCGCTGAAATTCTCGGCAGCGCTGGGCTTGTTTTCTTCGGTCATGTCTTGCTTTTCAACTCTACTCAAACTCTTGAATGAACAGACCCGCCATGAACCTGACGTTCATCGCGGGTCATGAACCTTCGCTCAGGATCAGATGCGCATGGGCATCACGACGTACTTGAAGCTGTGGTTGTCGGGAATGGTGACCAAGGCCGAACTGTTTGAATCCGACAGTTCGACCTTGACCATGTCCTGTTCCATATTCGTCAGCACATCGATCAGATAGGTCACGTTGAAACCGATCTCGATGCTGTCACCGCTGTAATCGATGTCCAGCTCATCCACGGCCTCTTCCTGCTCGGCATTGTTGGAAGCCACGCGCAGGGTGCCGGGATCGATGTTCAGGCGCACGCCCTTGAACTTGTCGCTGGTCAGGATGGCCGTGCGCTGCAGACTGGCCAGCAGGGGTTGGCGACCCAGGGTGATGGCGTTCTTGTGGTTCTTCGGAATCACGCGGTTGTAGTCCGGGAACTTGCCCTCGACCAGCTTGGTCACGAATTCCATGCCACCAAAGCTGAATTTAGCCTGGTTGCTGGCGAATTGCATCTCGATTGCACCTTCGGTGTCGCTCAAGAGCCGCTGCATTTCCAGCACGGTCTTGCGCGGCAGGATGACCTCCTGCTTGGGCACTTCCACGTCCAGCGTGGCTGATGCGAAGGCCAGGCGGTGACCATCGGTGGCCACCAGGCTCAGCTGCTTGCCTTCGGCCACGAACAGGATGCCGTTGAGGTAGTAGCGGATGTCATGCACAGCCATCGAGAACGAAACCTGGCTCAGCAATTCCTTGAGTGTCTTCTGCGGCACGCTGAAAGCCGGACCGAAATTGGCCGCCTCCTGCACCAGGGGGAAATCCTCGGCTGGCAGTGTCTGCAGCGTGAACTTGCTCTTGCCACCCTTGAGGATGAGCTTGTTCTGGCTCGATTCCAGCGACACCGTCTGGTCCGCCGGCATGGTACGCAGGATGTCGATCAGCTTGCGCGCACCTACGGTGGTCGTGAAGTTGCCGGCATCACCATCGAGCTCAGCCGTGGTGCGAATTTGGATTTCCAGATCGCTGGTTGTGAACTGCAGAGCGCTGCCAGTCTTGCGAATCATCACATTGGCCAGAATGGGCAGAGTGTGACGACGCTCCACGATGCCCGAAACGGACTGGAATACGGAAAGGACTTTGTCTTGCGTTGCTTTCAGGACGATCATGTTGCCAACCTCTTCTTTATTTTCTCTATTTCAAATTAGTAGTAGTAGTAGAGCGCACCGTTTTCTGTGGACAGGCCCATTTTCCCCTTTTTTATCAAGCACTTGACTGCTCTCCAACCCTGTGATGTGTTGCCCGGTTGTGGGCTCACAGACTTGCATAACTTGTCATTTTTGACTTAGCTTGTGGATAAGTGCTGACTTGTGCCAGAACTATCCCCAGGGTTTGGACTTGGGTGTCGAAAGTCGGTAGTGCTCCTTTTTATCCCTTGAGGGTCTGCTCCAGCACATGCAGCTGCTGATTCAGTTCGGTCAATTGCTGGCGTTCGCCCGAAATCTTGCGCACGGCGTGCAATACGGTCGTATGGTCGCGTCCACCAAACAGCTCACCGATCTCGGGCAGACTCTTCTGGGTCAGTTCCTTGGCCAGGTACATGGCAATCTGGCGGGGACGGGCGATGCTGGCCGGCCGCTTCTTGGAATACATGTCCGCAACCTTGATCTTGTAATAGTCGGCCACGGTCTTCTGGATGTTTTCCACCGAGATCTGCCGGTTTTGGATGGACAGCAGATCCCGCAGGGCCTCACGGGCCAGTTGGATGGAGATTTCCTTCTGGTTGAAACGTGAATAGGCCAGTATCTTGCGCAGCGCGCCTTCCAGTTCGCGCACGTTGGAGCGGACGTTCTTGGCCACGAAGAAGGCAACTTCCTCGGGCATCTCGGTGCCTTCGCTGATGGACTTGTTGATCAGGATGGCCACCCGCATTTCCAGCTCGGGCGGCTCGATGGCCACGGTCAGACCGGAATCGAAACGGGAGACCAGGCGTTCGTGGATGTCCAGCAGGCCCTTGGGATAGGTATCGCTGGTCATCACGATGTGTGACTTCTTGGCCAGAAGGGCTTCGAAGGCATTAAAAAACTCTTCCTGGGTACGGTCCTTGTTGGCGAAGAACTGCACGTCGTCGATCAGCAGCAGGTCCAGCGAGTGGTACTTGTCCTTGAATTCGTCAAAAGTCTTGCGCTGGTAGGCCTTAACCACATCCGAAACGAATTGCTCCGCATGGATGTAGAGAACCTTGGCGTTGGGCCGTTCGGCCAGCAAGCGATTGCCTACGGCGTGCATCAGGTGGGTTTTGCCCAGGCCGACCCCACCATAGATGAACAGGGGGTTGTACAGCTGTCCCGGTGAGCTGGCCACATGCATGGCGGCGGCACGGGCCATGCGATTGGCCGTCCCTTCGACCAGGGTTTCAAAAGTCAGCGCCGTGTTGAGGCGGGTCCGGTTGGTTGGCGGGTTCCGCTCGACACCCGCTGCGTAGGACTCCTCGGCCGGCAAAACATCAGCCTCAACCAGACTTTCCTTCGGCCGGGACTGATTTTCCCTGGGGGTGAGTGCCAACTCAAGATGCATGGGCTGGCCATACACTTTTTCCAGCAAGGCAGCAATGCGGTTGCTGTATTGGGCCCGGACCCAGTCCAGCTTGAAGCGATTGACAACAAACAGCGTGACACGGGAAAAATCTTCGGCGACCTGGGCGGTCAGAGGCTTGATCCAGGTGTTGAACTGCTGCTCGGGCAGCTCCTGAGCCAATTGATCGACGCAGGCCTGCCACAGCCCCTGCCCGCTTTCCTGGCCGATACCGATCGGCTGCCCGTTGATTTGTCCCTCGCTCATGCCTGTTGATTATTGTGGATAGTTATGCTGACCAGAAGGTCGAATTGTAAATTATCAAGAATTTATCCACAAGCTGGAAAATCATCCCCGGGCTTCATGTGCAACACGCATTCAAACAGCCAAGGCATTGCCAGCATTGGAAAATTTTGCGATAATTCGCGGTTTCCCCGAGGCCTGTGACGCGCCCGGAATGTGCCGCTAGGCGCAGACCGAGGTGACGGACATGCGGCGGGACATGACATGGGATGTGTGCCAGCACTGTGGTGGCCCCATCCGCATGGCAGAAAAACTCCACCGCTTATCACTAGGATTTCGAGATGAAACGTACTTACCAGCCTTCCAAGATCCGTCGTGCGCGTACCCATGGCTTTCTGGTCCGCATGAAGACCCGTGGTGGCCGTGCCGTGATCAATGCACGTCGCGCCAAGGGCCGCAAGCGCCTGGCTGTCTAAGCCCCACGGTCCAGCCTGAGCCCAGTACGGCTGATGCGCAGTGCTTTAGACGGCGCAGCATGCTGGCGCGACGGCTGAAAACCCGGGAACAGTTCCAGGCCGTGCTGGCATGCGCCTCATTTGCCCGGACGGAGCATTTCGTCATGCATCGCATGGTCCGGGAGGGTTCCAGCGCGCCAGCTTCGCCGTCGCCTTTTCCTGCCGTTGACGAGCTCTGGTTCGGCGCGATGGTTCCCAAGCGCTGGGCACGTCGTGCCGTGACGCGCAACCTCATCAAGCGACAGATTTACAGTATCGCCGCGCGGCACGAGGCGGCGTTGCCGGCCGCTGTCTATCTGGTGCGCCTGCGGAGTGGTTTCGAACGTCAGCAGTTCCGCAGCGCCGCCTCGGACGCCTTGCGTGCCTCGGTCCACGCCGAGGTCGAACAGCTGTTCAGCAAGGCTGCCCAGTCGCACAAGGTGGCCGCATGATCGCCAAACTGCTCATCGGCCTGGTCAAGGGCTACCGGTTCTTGCTGAGCCCCTGGCTGGGTTCGGCCTGCCGCTTCGAGCCCACTTGTTCCCTTTATGCGCTGGATGCCTTGCGCCAGCATGGCGCGCTGGCTGGCAGCTACCTGACGACGGCTCGCCTACTGCGCTGCCACCCTTGGTGCCAAGGTGGGCATGATCCCGTGCCGGCACACAAACCGCGATTCCTGAGCGGCCTGATTACTTCCCCCTCTGAAAAGAAGACTTCATGAACGATATTCGCCGCACCATCCTGTGGGTGATTTTTGGTTTTTCCCTGGTCCTGCTCTGGGACCAGTGGCAGATCCATAATGGCCGACCCGCCACCTTCTTCCCGGGCCCGCCGGCCAAGACCGCTACGGTGGCGCCGCAAGCTGCGGCTTCTGCACCTGTGGCGGCGGTCCCCGCCGCCGTGCCGCCCGCAGGCAACAGCAGCGATCGCATCGCCAAAACCGACGCACCAGCGCCGGTAGCCCGCGAGCGGGTGGAGTTGAGCACCGATGTGCTGAAGCTGAGCTTCGACACAGAGGGTGGCTCCCTGGTCCATTCCGAATTTCTGAAACACCACGACCAGAAGCATCCCGAGACCAGTGTCGTGCTGTTCGATGAAAGCAAGGACCGCGTCTACCTGTCCCAGACCGGCCTGATCGCTGGCGCGGCGGGCGGCAATCTGCCGACCCACAAGACGGTCATGAAGCTCGTGCCGGGCGTACGCGAACTCAAGGATGGCGCGGACGAGCTACAACTGAAGTTCGAGTCCCCCGAAGTCGGCGGCGTTAAGCTGGTCAAAACTTACACCATCAAGCGCGGCAGCTATGTCCTGGACGTGAAACACGAAGTGCAGAACCAGAGTGGCGCGCCGGTCACGCCGCAGCTGTACCTGCAACTGGTGCGCGATGGCAACAAACTAGCCGGAGAGTCTTCTTTCTACTCGACCTTCACAGGCCCGGCTATCTACACCGAAGCCAAGAAGTACCACAAGGTCGAGTTCAGCGATATCGAAAAAGGCAAGGCCGAATTCGACAAGCAATCGGCCAATGGTTATGTGGCCATGGTGCAGCATTACTTTGCCAGCGCCTGGCTGCTGGGTGAGGGCTTGCAGCGTGACATCTTCGCGCGCAAGGTCGACACCAACCTGTACGCCGTCGGCATGATCACCCCGCTGGAAGCCATTGCTCCTGGGACAAGCCGTTCCGTGGAGGCGCGCCTCTTCATCGGGCCGCAGGAAGAGAAGAAACTTGAAGCCATCGCTCCTGGCCTGGAACTGGTCAAGGACTATGGCTGGTTGACTATCCTGGCCAAGCCCCTGTATTGGCTGCTTGACAAGCTCGAGCATCTGATTGGCAACTGGGGGTGGTCCATCGTGGCGCTGGTGGTGCTGCTGAAGATTGCCTTCTACTGGCTCAATGCCAAGGCCTACGCCAGCATGGCCAAGATGAAGTCCATCACGCCGCGCATCACCGAACTGCGCGAGCGTCTCAAGGACAAGCCGCAGCAGATGCAGCAGGAGATGATGCGCGTCTACCGCGAGGAAAAGGTCAATCCCATGGGCGGCTGCCTGCCCATCATGATCCAGATCCCGGTCTTCATTGCCCTGTATTGGGTGTTGCTGTCCAGCGTCGAAATGCGCAACGCACCTTGGATCCTGTGGATCAAGGATCTGTCGGTCAACGACCCCTATTACATCCTGCCCCTGCTCATGACGGCGACCACCATGTTGCAGACGGCACTGAACCCGGCACCGCCGGACCCGCTGCAGGCCAAGATGATGTGGTTCATGCCGCTGATCTTCAGCGTGATGTTCTTCTTCTTCCCGGCTGGCCTGGTGCTGTACTGGTTGACCAACAACATCTTGTCGATTGCACAGCAGTGGATCATCAACACCCGCATGGGCGTTCCGCCGCAGTTCAACTTGCCGAAGTTCAAGTAAGCAGACAAACAGGGGCCGCGCAAGCGGCCCTTTCACTTGCAGCTGCCGCCGCTGCAAAATAGGCACACCATGCTGGCCCGTCATCAGGAACCCGTCATTGCCGTTGCCACCGCGCCGGGCCGCGGTGCCGTGGGCATCGTGCGCATCAGCGGACGGGGCCTGGACACCTTTGCCCAAGCACTTTGCGGTCGCCCGCTGCAGCCGCGCCACGCAACCTATCTGCCTCTGCGCGATGCAGCCGGCGAGCCGCTTGACCATGGCCTGGTCATCCATTTTCCTGCGCCCCACTCCTACACCGGCGAAGACGTCCTGGAATTGCAGGTGCACGGCGGCCCGGTGGTGATGCAACTCCTGCTCGCCCGCTGCCTTGAGGTGGCGGCGCTGGGGGATGCGGCCAGCGGACGCGCCACCCTGCCCGGCCTGCGCCTGGCACAGCCCGGTGAATTCACCGAGCGAGCTTTCCTCAACGACAAGATCGATCTGGCGCAGGCCGAGGCCATTGCTGACCTGATCGATGCCAGTACCGAGGCGGCAGCGCGCAGCGCGAGCCGCTCGCTGGACGGTGCGTTCTCAAGGGAAATTGGCGTGTTGCGTGAGGCGCTGATTCAGTTGCGCATGCTGGTGGAGGCCACACTGGACTTCCCCGAAGAAGAAATCGATTTTCTGAAAAAGGCCGACGCCAGCGGCCAGCTGGACCGCTTGCAAGCCCAACTGGCGGCCGTCTTGCAGCACGCCCGCCAGGGCAGCCTGCTGCGTGAAGGCATCAAGGTGGTCATCGCCGGACAACCCAATGCTGGCAAGAGCTCCTTGCTCAACGCTCTGGCCGGGGCCGAACTGGCCATCGTGACCGCCATTCCTGGCACCACGCGCGACAAAGTGCAGCAGACCATCCAGATCGAAGGCGTGCCGCTGCACGTGATCGACACGGCGGGTCTGCGCGAAAGCAGCGACGAGGTGGAGCGCATCGGTATTGCGCGCGCCTGGGCTGAGATCGATGCGGCCGATGCGGTGCTTTTCCTGCACGACCTCACGCGCCAAACCCGGCCCGACTATCGCCAGGCGGATGAGGAGATCGCGCGTACCCTGGCGCAACGCCTGCCGGCGCGTGTGCCGGTGCTCGATGTCTGGAACAAGGCGGACGCAGCAGCAGCGCCCGCACAAGGCCTGAGCCTCTCGGCCAAGACCGGTGCCGGTCTGGAGTTGCTGCGCCGCCGTCTGCTGGAGACCGTGGGCTGGCAGGCCGCGCCGGAAGGTGTCTACATTGCACGCGAGCGTCATGTGCAGGCCCTGCGGCGCGTGCAGGCGCATCTGGAGATGGCCGCAGCGCACCTGGCGGCCCAGGCCCACGCGCTGGACCTGCTGGCCGAGGAGCTGCGCCTGGCGCAGAACGCGCTCAATGAGATCACGGGCGAGTTCACATCGGACGATCTGCTGGGTGTCATTTTTTCCCGTTTCTGCATCGGCAAATAGTGGCGGCTGCGGGTGCAGCATCCACGTTGTCAATGGGCTGAAATGGGCGTACCGTTCGCAAGGCCGGGGCCAGAAACAATTTCTTACGCCGGCTGCACCAGCGGGCAAGCACGCTCAGGCATTTAGGAAGAAAATATGGGGCACAGACAGACCGTCTGCCCTGTGTTGTGCAAGCAGCGACATTGGAATGAAAAATGGGACGACTGGACAACCTCTTCTCGAAAAAATCGACGGCCAAGGTCAACCCCGTGCCGGACGCGGGCCCGACGAATCTTCCGCCGGATGAAGAACAGGCCATGGACCGCAAGTCCATGCGGCTGGAACGTCGCGAGCTGCTGTACGCCGTGGTGCGCGAATCCATGGCGCGTGTGGGCATGCTCTCGTCGAGCTACAAGTACAAGGTGCTCTCCCTCGACTCACGCGGCAGCCAGTACCTGATCATGATGGATCTGCCCAAGGAGATGGCCGATCACATCGGTCAACTGGCAGAGATCGAGGAAGTGGTCACCCAGAATGCGCGCATGCGTCACAAGATCGACGTGAGCGCGGTGTACTGGCGCATCAATGAGCTAACCAAGACCGCCACTTCCGTGTTGCGCAAGCCGCGTCCCGAAAGCGAATTGGGCGTGGCGCTCTCGGCACCGACGGTCAGCGACATGTTTCCCGAAGCGCCGGCCCCTTCTGCGCCGGGTCAGTCCAAGCGCCGGTTTGAACCCATTCGTCCTGACGAGGTCCATGCTTTCAAGCAGGCCCTGGCGACAGGCAGCAAGGACCGCCTGGTCACGCCGGGCAAGCCCCAGTCCTCAGACTTCGCTCCCACCGAGTTTCCCCCGACCGAGTTCGAGGAAACCCGGATGGAGGAAGAGGTGGAGCGTCTGCCGCTGAGCCGGACCCAGTACGGCGATCTGATCTGATCGGTGGGCGCGGCAGCGCGCCTCAATTCCCGGCGAAATCAAGCAGCGTGAACAGTGGCAGGCCGGCTTCGCGCAGACGGGCTGAGCCCTTGAGTTCCGGCAGGTCGACGATGGCTGCGCCCTCCATCACCCGGGCCCCCAGCTTTTCCAGCAACTTCTTGCCGGCCATCATGGTGCCGCCGGTGGCGATCAGGTCATCTACCAGCAGGACGCGGTCGCCCGGCTTGACGGCATCGGTGTGCAGTTCCACCGTGGCGCTGCCATATTCAAGTTCATAGGTTTCCTCTACCGTGGTGAAGGGCAGCTTGCCCTTTTTGCGGATGGGCACGAAGCCCACGGCCAGTTCGTAGGCGATCACCGAACCCAGAATGAAGCCCCGCGCATCCAGTCCCGCCACCACGTCTGGGCGCAGGTCAGGGTCCATGTAGCGGTGGACAAAGGCGTCGATCAGGACCCGAAACACCTTGGGGTTCTGCAGCAGGGGTGTGATGTCGCGGAACTGCACACCCGGCGAGGGCCAGTCTGGCACGGTGCGGATGTGGCTGCGGAGGTATTCGTGGATGTTCCAGTCCTGCATGATGATCCTGAGTAGGGTCGCGGTGTAGCTGCGGGGCTCAGCCCCGCAGCAATTGTTCCTCGGCCAGCGCCAGCGCCTCGGCGGATCCGCTGAGTACCAGCGTGTCGCCATCTTCTAGGGTCAGGGCGGCTTCGGGAGAGAGGCTTTTGCCATTGCGCCGGCGCAAATTGAGTATGCGGATCTCGGCCAGTCGCGGCACGAGCGCACCCAGGTTCTGGCCCAGAGCGTGCGCACCCGCAGGGAGGGTCAGACTGTGCAGGCGTTCCTGCCCGCCCTCGTCAATGGCGTTGTCGTCGGCACCGTGAAAATAGCCGCGCAGGAGGTTGTAGCGGGCATCACGCTGGTCCTGTACCAGGCGGATCACGCGCCGCATGGGCACACCGACCAGTGCCAGGGCGTGGCTGGCCAGCATCAGTGAGCCTTCGATGGCTTCAGGCACCACCTCGGTGGCACCGGCAGCACGTAGCCGGTCCAGCGCAAAGTCATCCTGGGTGCGCACGATCACCGGGATGTGCGGCGCGTGCTCGCGCACATTGGCGAGCACCTTGAGGGCACCCTGCACGTCCAGATAGGTGATGACGACCGCGCTGGCGCGGCTCAGGCCGGCCGCTATCAGGGCCTGGCGGCGAGCGGCGTCGCCGTAGGCGACGGCATTGCCGGCGGCCGTGGCCTGGCGCACGCGGTCGGGGTCCAGGTCCAGGGCCATGTAGGGGATCTTTTCGCCCTCCAGCATGCGGGCCAGGTTCTGACCGCACCGGCCATAGCCACAGATGATGACGTGGCCGCTGGTGCTGATGGCTTGACGTGCAATGCTGGTCATCTGCAGCGATTGCTGCAGCCACTCGCTGGACACCAGGCGCATGACCAAGCGGTTGCTGTACATGATGATGAAGGGCGTGGCCAGCATAGAGAGCACCATCGACGCCAGGATGGGGTTGAGCATGGCGGCTTCGATCAGTCCCTTTTCATGCGTCAGCGTCAGCAGCACGAAGCCGAATTCGCCGGCCTGCGTCAGGTAGAGGCCGGTGCGCAGGGCCACGCCCATGGTGGCGCCCAGGGCACGCGTAAGGGCGGTGATCAGCACCAGCTTGAGCAGCAGGGACGACACCATGAGCATCAGCACCAGGGGCCAGCGCTGCCAGACAATGCTCCAGTCCAGCATCATGCCGATGGTGATGAAGAAAAGACCCAGCAGCACGTCGTGGAAGGGGCGAATGTCGGTCTCCACCTGGTGCTTGAACTCGGTCTCGGCGATCAGCATGCCAGCCACGAATGCGCCCAACGCCAGGCTCAGACCGGCCAACTCGGTCAACCAGGCCAGGCCCAGGGTGATCAGCAGCAGGTTGAGCATGAAGAGTTCGTTGCTCTTGTGGCGCGCCACAGCGGTCAGCCAGCGCCGCATCAGGCGCTGGCCGCCCAGCAGCAGCAGGGACAGCAGCACCACGGCCTTGAGCAACGCGTAACCCAGCGCGCCCAGCAGCTCATTGGCCGGGCTGCCCAGAGCGGGAATCAGCACCAGCAGGGGCACCACGGCCAGATCCTGAAACAGCAGGATGCCCATGACGCGCTTGCCGTGTTCGGACTCCAGCTCCAGTCGGTCGGCCATGAGCTTGACCACGATGGCCGTGCTGCTCATGGCCATGACCCCCGAGAGCGCCAGGGCAGTCTGCCAGCTGATGGACCACTGGTCGGGCAGCAGCAGGGTCAGCCCATAGGCGCCGGCCATGGTGCACAGCATGGTGAACAGCACCTGCAACAGGCCCAGTCCGAAAACGTGGCGCCGCATGGCGCGCAGGCGCGGCAGATTGAACTCCAGGCCGATCGCGAACATCAGGAACACCACGCCGAATTCGGCCAGATGGGCGATGCCTTCGGAGTTCTGCGCCAGTGCCAGTGCATTGGGCCCGATCAGCACGCCCACGACCAGGTAACCGAGCATGGGTGGGAGCTTGAGACTGCGGAAAACGACCACCCCCAGTACGGCAGCCAGCAGATAGATCAAAGTCAGTTCAAGCCCGGTCATACCCGGATACTAGCAAGACAGTACGCGCCCGATAGAATCGCTCCATGAGCGAAAGCAAGCAGGCATATCCGCCTCTGGATGCGAACCGGGCCATCCGGCTCGCGCATGAAACCCTCGAGATCGAAGCCGCGGCCGTCCTCGGCTTGCGCCAGCGTATCGGGGCACCCTTTGCCCAGGCCGTGGCCCTGATCCTCAAGGTGCCGGGACGCGTGGTGGTCATGGGCATGGGCAAGAGCGGACACATCGGGCGCAAAGTGGCGGCTACCCTGGCTTCCACAGGCACGCCAGCCATGTTCGTGCACCCGGCCGAGGCCAGCCACGGCGACCTGGGCATGATCACGGCCGCCGATCTTTTACTGGGTATCTCCTACAGCGGCGAGTCCGAAGAGCTCACGGCCATCCTTCCGGTGCTCAAGCGCCAGGGCGTGCCCCTGATCGCCATGACCGGCAATCCCCAATCCACCCTGGGCCTGCATGCCGATCTGGTGCTGGATACCGGGGTCGAGAAAGAAGCCTGCCCCCTGAACCTGGCGCCAACGGCCAGCACCACGGCCCAGTTGGCTCTGGGTGATGCCCTGGCCGTGGCCCTGCTCGATGCCCGCGGTTTCAAGGCCGAGGACTTTGCCCGCTCCCACCCGGGGGGCTCGCTGGGGCGCAAGCTGCTCACCCATGTGAGTGACGTGATGCGCCAGGGTGAGGCCGTGCCCAAGGTAAGTGCCGAAGCCGGTTTCAGCGTCATCATGCGTGAGATGAGCGCGAAGGGCCTCGGTGCCACGGCGATCGTTGATGGGATGGACCGGGTGCTGGGCATCTTCACCGATGGCGATCTGCGGCGTCTGTTGGAACAGGGTGTGGATGTGCGCGTAGGCAGCGCACAGCAATTCATGCACCCCAATCCGGTGACCATCGCGCACGATGCGTTGGCGGTGGAGGCCGCCGAAATGATGGAGCAGCGCCGCATCACCAGCGTGCTGGTGGTCGATGGCGAGGGCCGCCTGTGCGGAGCTTTGAACAGCAACGATCTGATGCGCGCCAAGGTCATATGAACGCCCGACAACCAGCGCTGGCCATTGCTCCCGAGCTGCTGCTGCTGGCGCAGGGCATGCGTGTTGCGTTTTTTGACGTCGATGGTGTGCTCACCGACGGCGGTCTTTATATCGGTGAAACGGGTGAGAGCCTCAAGCGCTTCCATACCCTGGACGGTCATGGACTCAAGCTGTTGCAGCGTGCCGGCATCACGCCGGCCGTGATCACCGGGCGGGACAGCCCGGCGCTGCGCGCGCGTCTTAAAGCCCTGGGCATCAGCCATGTGCACTATGGCACCGAGGACAAGCGGCCGGCCGCCGAGCAGACGCTGCAAGCTTTGGGGCTGGACTGGGCGCAGGCGGCCGCTATCGGCGACGACTGGCCGGACCTGCCGGTGCTGCAACGTTGTGCTTTTGCCTGCGCACCGCCCAACGCCCATGTCGAAGTGCTGGCGCGTGCGCATCATGTGACGAAAACAGCCGGCGGCAGCGGCGCCGCGCGCGAGTTCTGCGACCTGCTGCTGGTAGCCAGTGGTCGTTACGCCGGTTTGCTGCAGGAGTACACGCAGTGATCCGTATCGTGCGCCTGGCCTGGGACCGGCTGTCGATCTACCTGCCCCTCATGCTCATGGGCCTGCTGGCACTGGGCACCTATTGGCTGGTGCGCAGCACGCCCTTGCTGGAGCCCGGGGCGACGGAGCAGCCCCTGCGCAAGGACCCGGACTACATGATGGAGCGCTTCTCCATCAAGACCTTCGATGCCGACGGGCGACTCAAGAGCGAGGTCTATGGCGAGCAGGCGCGGCACTATCCGCACACCGATCTGCTGGAGATCGACCAGGTGCGTATCCGCAGCTTCAACAGCCGCGGCCATCTGACCGTGGCCACCGCCAAACGCGCACTGGCCAACAACGACGCCAGCGAAGTGCAGCTCATGGGTGATGCGCAGGTAGTGCGCGAGGCCACGGTGGACCGGGCGGGCGTTACGTTGCCGCGCGTGAGCTTCAACGGTGAATTCCTGCATGCCTTTCTGGAAGAGGAGCGCATCAAGTCACACAAGCCGGTGGCACTGACGCGGGGCAACGACCACATCACCGCCGAAAGCATGGACTACAGCAATTTCGACCAGGTGGTGGAATTGAAGGGGCGGGTGCGCGGCACGCTGCAGGCGCCGCAGGACCGCTGAACATGGCGGAAGCTGTGGTGCGCAGACTTGTCTTCATCACAGGGGCATCCAGCGGCATCGGCCAGGCCCTGGCCTGGCAGTGCTATCAGGCCGGGTATGACCTGGCCCTGGTGGCGCGCCGTGTGCACGAGATGCAGCAGTGGGCGGATACCCATCAGCTCGATGGTGCACGCTATTGCCTGTATGCCGCCGACGTGGCGGATGTCCAGAGCATCGTGGCAACCGGGCAGGCCTGCCTGGCCCAGCAGGGCCTGCCAGATATGGTGGTGGCCAATGCCGGCATCAGCGTGGGCATGGACTCCGCTCAGAGACAGGACCTGGACGTCATGGCGCGGACCTTTGCCGTCAACAACGTGGGCCTGGCGGCCACGTTCCATCCTTTCATCGTGCCCATGCAGCAGCGTGGTTCGGGGCGCCTGGTGGGCATCGCCAGCGTGGCGGGCATCCGTGGCTTGCCTGGCCATGGCGCCTACTGCGCCAGCAAGGCCGGTGTCATCAGCTATTGCGAGAGCCTGCGAGGTGAGTTGCGTGGCAGCGGCGTGCGCGTGGTCACGCTCTGCCCGGGTTATATCGACACCCCGCTGACGCGGCAGAACCGCTATGCCATGCCCTTTCTCATGTCGCCCCCGGCCTTTGCCGAGCGTGCCCTTCGGGCGATCGAGGCTGGCGTGAGCTACCGGGTCATTCCCTGGCAGATGGGCGTGGCCGCCAAATTGCTGCGTATCCTGCCCAATGCCTTGTTCGACCGCCTGTTGGCAGGCCGGCCGCGCAAGCATCGCGCCCCGGCGTCCTAGCCAGGCTCAATAAAAAGGCCCCTGACGGGGCCTTTGAAGATATCCGGACAGGATCAGTAACCGCGGCGTCCGCCGCCCCCGCCTCCGCGCGGGTTGCCGTAGGGGCTGCGGAAACCGCCCTCACCACCTCCGCCTCCGTCCCCGCCGCCTTCACGACGGCCACCACCGTAACCCCCCCCTCCGCCACCGCCACCATAACCACCGCTGCGCGGGGGGCGTGGTTCCATCGGGCGGGCTTCGTTGACGACGATGCTGCGGCCGCTCAGGGGTTGGCCATTCATGCCGTTGATGGCGGCCTGCGCCTCGGCATCACTGCCCATTTCGACAAAGCCGAAGCCTTTGGAGCGGCCGGTGTCGCGTTCCATCATGACCTTGGCGCTGCTCACGCTGCCAAACTGGCTGAAAGCCTGTTCCAGGTCGTTGTCGCGGATGGAATAGGCGAGATTGCCGACGTAAAGTTTATTGCCCATGCAGGGACTCCTCAAAAGCCGAAAACAAGCGATGGAGTCCCAGAAACGCAATCAATTCGTGTATCGACGATGCGAATTCGGCAGGTCACCGCAATCCTGTGACAAGCCTCCCAGCCGCCACGTTTTAATTATTGACACAGAAATCCTGTTCAGACAAGGTGCCCTGGCCTAGGAAAAACCATGAAAAAAGGACCCGCATGGGGTCCTTTTTGGGGGGAAATCAGAGCTTAGTAGCTGCTGCGGCCACCGCCGTAACCGCCGCCACCGCCTTCGCGACGGCCACCGCCGCCGCCGCCGTAACCGCCGCCGCCGCCATAACCACCACCACCGCCGCCGCCGCCGCCATAACCACCACCGCCGCCGCCGCTACGGGGCGGGCGGGCTTCCATCGGACGGGCCTCGTTCACCACCAAGGCGCGACCGCCCTGCTGTTGGCCGTGCAGGGCGCTGATGGCGGCCTGCGCCTCGGCATCGCTGCCCATTTCGACAAAGCCGAAACCTTTGGAGCGGCCGGTGTCGCGTTCCATCATGACCTTGGCGCTGCTCACGCTGCCGTGCGCGGAAAAGGCGCGTTGCAGGTCTTCATCACGGAAGGAATAGGGCAGGTTGCCCACGTAAAGTTTGTTGCCCATGAAGGGACTCCTCAAAAAGACTCAGTTAAGGCGATGGAGTCCGATAGCCGCGAGCAACAAAGCACTGAAGACTTGAAGAAGACGCAAAACCGACGAATCACCGCAATTTAATACCACCGATTTACAGCAGTACGTAACTATTATGCGTGATCCCGTTGAAATATCCAGCAAGTGGATACCCGCAGACCCCGGATTTGCAGGAAAGCGGGGCCTGGATGCGACAAACCGGTCGTATCCAGGCCGCCCTGATTGCGTATCGCTGCTGCCAAGGCGAGCCGCTGGCCCTACCAGTTGACCTCGCGGTCCGGTGTGGCGCCGATCTTGTGGATGGACAGGTCAGCACCGTCGAACTCTTCCTCCTGGCTCAGGCGCAGACCCATACAGAGCTTGAGCACACCGTAGACCAGGAAACCCCCGGCCGTGGCCCAGAGCACACCCAGCCCGGTGCCGATGAGTTGCCCCGCCAGGCTCACGCCGCCCAGGCCGCCGAAGGCCTTGCTGCCGAAGATGCCGGCGGCGATGCCGCCCCAGGTGCCGCACAGGCCGTGCAGGGGCCAAACCCCCAGCACGTCGTCGATCTTCCACTTGTTCTGCGTCAGCGTGAACATGAAAACGAAGATGGCGCCGGCCACGCCGCCCACCACCAGCGCACCCAGCGGGTGCATCAGGTCCGAGCCGGCACACACGGCCACCAGGCCGGCCAACGGTCCGTTGTGCACGAAGCCCGGGTCGTTCCTGCCCAGTAGCAGGGCGGCCAGCGTGCCGCCGGCCATGGCCATGAGCGAATTCACGGCCACCAGGCCCGAGATCTTGTCCAGGGTCTGGGCGCTCATGACGTTGAAACCGAACCAGCCCACGGTCAGGATCCAGGCGCCCAGTGCGAGG
Source organism: Hylemonella sp. GW821-FHT10B10 (assembly GCF_059415585.1). Classification (NCBI taxonomy): domain Bacteria; kingdom Pseudomonadati; phylum Pseudomonadota; class Betaproteobacteria; order Burkholderiales; family Comamonadaceae; genus Hylemonella; species Hylemonella sp. GW821-FHT10B10. The sequence goes on from NZ_JBWKNN010000003.1 coordinate 194,051, forward strand.
AAGGGAATGCTGGAGGGCGGGTGGGCCGAGATGCCTCCATCCTTGCGGTAGCGGTTGTAGCGCGCGCCCAGCAACAGCACGGCGGGCAGGGCGATCCAGCCGCCCACGGCGTGCACGACGACACTGCCGGCGAAGTCGTGGAACTCCGCGCCGCTTACGGATTGGATCCAGGCCTGGATGCCGAACTTCTGGTTCCAGGCGATGCCTTCGAACAAGGGATAGACCAGGCCCACGATGGCGGCGGTGGCGATCAGTTGCGGCCAGAACTTGGCCCGCTCGGCGATGCCGCCCGAGATGATGGCCGGAATGGCCGCAGCAAAGGTCAGCAGGAAGAAGAACTTCACCAGTTCATAGCCGTTTTTAGCGACCAGCTCGTCGGCGCCAATCAGGAAACCGGTGCCATAAGCCACGGTGTAGCCCACCAGGAAATAGACCACGGTGGAGACCGAGAAGTCGACCAGGATTTTGATCAAGGCATTGACCTGGTTCTTGCGCCGGACCGTGCCCAGCTCCAGGAAAGCAAAACCGGCGTGCATGGCCAGAACCATGATGGCGCCGAGCAGGATGAACAGGGCGTCGGCGCCCTGCTTTAGTGCGTCCATAAGGAGATCTCCGAAGAAAATGCTTTTTTCTGGTGCGAAAACCAGGGTTTTTAGGAAATGCACCAATGACAAGCAAAATTCAGGCCAAACCGCTCCAGGAAGGTGCAATGCGCGCACCAAGGAAGGTAAAAGGGGCATGAAACCCGACAGATAGAATCAGCGGGTGGAAGCTTTTCTGATTTCGACCGGCCTGGTCGCGCTGGCCGAAATGGGCGACAAGACGCAGCTGCTCGCCCTCATCCTGGCGGTCCGTTTTCGCAAGCCCTGGCCTATCGTGGCGGGCATTCTGGTCGCCACCCTTTTTAACCATGCCTTGGCTGGCGCCGTGGGCGCCTGGGTGACCACGGTGCTGGGCCCGGTTTGGCTGCGCTGGATCCTGGGCCTGTCCTTTCTGGCCATGGCGGCCTGGATGCTGATACCCGACAAGATGGACGACGACGACGTCTCGCGGGTGCCGCGCTGGGGTGTGTTCGGCACCACCCTGGTCGCCTTCTTTCTTGCCGAGATGGGCGACAAGACCCAGATCGCCACCGTGATGCTGGCCGCGCAATACCAGGCTTGGGCCTGGGTTGTGGCCGGCACCACGCTGGGCATGATGCTGGCCAATGCCCCGGTGGTCTGGCTGGGCGAGCGCATGACACGCCGTATTCCGATCCGCCTGGTGCACCTGGTCTCAGCGGGGATCTTCCTTGTGCTGGGCCTGGCGGTGCTGTTCGGCTGGGGTGCCTAGTTTCCTGGCTTGCGCCGATAGATCACGTGGTAGGCCAGTCCCACCAGCACGCTGCCACCGATCAGGTTGCCCGCGATCACCGGTAGCAGATTGCCCAACATGCCGCCCCAGGTGACCGGGGTCGTGGCGCCCAGTGGACCGAAGTGTTGCAAGAGCATGGCCAGCGGCATCAGGTACATATTGGCAATGCTGTGCTCAAAGCCGGCGGCGACAAAGGCCATGATGGGCGGTACCACTGCCACGGCCTTGTCCACCACACTGCGACCGGCCATGGCCATCCACACGGCCATGCAGACCAGCACATTGCACAGCACGCCGCGAAAGAATGCCTGCAGAGGCGACAGATCCTGCTTGGTCAGGGCGATCTTCACGACCTGTTGCCCGATAGCACCGCCATTCAGATCGGTGTGCCCGCTGGCAAACACCAATACAGCCAGGCCGGCCGCTCCGATGAAGTTGGCCCCGCACACGAGCACCCAGTTGCGCAGCACTTCCGCACTGCTGATGCGGCCATCGGCCCAGGCCATGGCCAGCAGGTTGTTGCCAGTGAAGAGCTCGGCGCCCGCCACGACCACCAGCAACAGGCCCAGCGAGAACACCAGGCCGCCGCCCATGGCCGCTGCGGCAAAGCCCAGTGTGGCATCGGACTTTACCAGCACGGACAGCATCGCCCCCAGGCCAATGAAGGCGCCGGCCAGAACGCCCAGCATGAGCAGGGGCAGTGTGGCCAGCCTGGCTTTGGTCACGCCCACCGATTCGATGCGCTGGGCGATTTCGCTCGGGGCGTAGGCGTCAGATCCATACAGCTCGGACATGGGCAACTCCGGTATCGATAGATGAAGACTTGGACTTATACTAATCCTCAGCGCCGATTTGAACCCGATTGCGGGCGCCGGAACCCTGGAGTTCCGAAGTTCAGCTAAACAGGCAAGTGTTTCGATTCCCTGAGACCCGGCCGAGCTGAACGCTATGCCGGGTTTTGTTTTTTGAGATCCAGACCGCGATGCTGATCGCCCAGCCCCAGGCCATGACCTTTGATGCCGCCTTGCCTTTGCAAAGCGGCGCGAGCATCCGCGGCTACACGCTGGCCTACGAGACCTACGGCAGGCTCAACGCCGACAAGTCCAACGCCGTGCTGATCTGCCACGCGCTCAATGCCTCGCACCACGTGGCCGGCGTCTACGAGGGCCAAGCCAAAAGCGAGGGCTGGTGGGACAACATGATCGGCCCGGGCAAGCCGGTGGACACGGACAAATTCTTTGTCATCGGCGTCAACAACCTCGGCTCCTGTTTCGGTTCCACCGGACCCATGCACGTCAATCCGGACACGGGCAAGGTCTATGGCGCCGACTTCCCCGTGGTCACGGTGGAAGACTGGGTCAACGCGCAGGCGCGCCTGCTCGATGTCCTGGGTATCCAGACCCTGGCGGCTGTGATGGGCGGTAGTCTTGGCGGCATGCAGGCCTTGTCGTGGACCCTGCAGTACCCCGGGCGTGTGCGCCACGCCGTGGTGGTGGCCAGCGCGCCCAACCTCAATGCCGAGAACATCGCCTTCAATGAGGTGGCACGGCGCGCCATCGTGACCGACCCCGATTTCCATGGGGGTCATTTCTACGAGCGGGGCGTGATCCCAAAGCGTGGCCTGCGCATTGCCCGCATGATCGGTCACATCACCTACCTGAGCGACGACGTCATGAACGAAAAGTTCGGGCGCGAACTCAGGACAGCCGTGGACGGCGTCGCACGCGAAGGCTATCAGTACACGACGCAGGACATCGAGTTCCAGATCGAAAGTTATCTGCGTTACCAGGGTGACAAGTTCAGCGAGTACTTCGATGCCAACACCTACCTGCTGATCACCCGCGCACTGGACTATTTCGACCCGGCACGCCGGCACGACGGCGACTTGACCCGCGCACTGGCGGCGGCGCGCTGCAAGTTCCTGCTGGTGAGTTTCAGCACCGACTGGCGTTTCTCGCCCAAGCGCAGCCGCGAGATGGTCAAGGCCCTGCTCGACAACCGCCGCGAACTGAGCTACGCCGAGATCGACGCCCCGCATGGCCACGATGCCTTCCTGCTGGACGACGCGCGTTACATGAAGCTGGTGCGCTCCTACTTCCAGGGCGTTGCGCAGGAGGTGGCAGCATGAGCGATCGCCTGACCCTGGAAACCATCGCCAGCCTGGTGCCGCAGGGTGCCCGCGTGCTGGACCTGGGCTGCGGCGATGGCGCCCTGCTGGCCCATCTGCAGGCCACGCGTGGCTGCAGCGGCTACGGCATCGAGATCGCGGACGCCAACGTGCTGGCCTGTGTCCAGCGTGGTGTCAACGTTATCCAGCTGAACCTGGACGAGGGGCTGGCCCTGTTCGAAGACCAGAGTTTTGACGTGGTGCTGCAGATCGACACCCTGCAGCACCTGCGCAACGCCGAGACCGTGCTGCGCGAGACGGCGCGCGTGGGCCGCGTGGGCATTGTGGCCTTCCCCAATTTCGCGCATTGGCCCAACCGGCTCAGTGTGCTGGGTGGCCGCATGCCCGTGACGCGTCGCCTGCCCTACCAGTGGTACGACACGCCCAATATCCGTGTAGGCACGCACGCCGACCTGGAAGTGCTGGCGCAGCGCAACGGCCTGCAGATACTCGACAGCTTCGGCCTGCACAATGGCCGCCTGCGCCGTTTCATGCCCAATCTGCTGGCCAGTACGGCGGTGCTGAAGTTTTCGCGCTGAAAGCCCGTCCAGCCATGCCAACCGATCCAGCGCTCAGCTCCCATGCCCATGCCGAGCGGGCCCGTGCCCTGTTGGCCAAGGCCACGGAGGTGTTTGATGCCGCCGCCGTCCAGGCTGCGATGGACCGCGTGGCTGGCGAGATCAACGCCCGTTTTGCCCGGACCGACAGCCCCGCTTTTCCGCTGGTGCTGGGCGTGATGGGCGGCGCCGTCGTCTTTGCTGGCCAGATCCTCACGCGTTTCAAGTTCCCGCTCGAATTCGACTACATCCATGTCACCCGTTATGGCGCCAAGGACCAGGGTGGCCGCATCGAATGGAAGGTGGAGCCACATGCCGAGGTGCGCGGGCGCACGGTGATCGTTCTCGACGACATCCTGGACGAGGGCGAGACCCTGGCGCACGTGAAGGAGCGGCTGCTCGAAATGGGCGCCGCCGAGGTGCTGCTGGTTGTGTTCGCTGACAAGGACATCGGCAAATCCAAGCCGGCCAGGCCAGACTATGTGGGCCTGGTCTTGCCCAACAAGTTCGTGGTCGGCGTCGGCATGGACGCCTACGGCTACTGGCGCAACCTGCCCGGCATCTGGGCGCTCGACATCTAGCGCACGACGGCTGGCGTCTCAGGTGCCCGCTGCGCTGCCGTAGCCCATGGTCCGGGGCAGCCAGAGCACGATCTCGGGGAACAGGGTCATGGCCACCAGCAGACTCAACAGCATCACCAGGAAGAGCCAGCCTTCACGCATCATTTCCCCGATCGGTATGCCCGTCAGCGCCTTGGTGACGAAGAGCAGCATGCCGAAAGGCGGATGGATCAGGCCGATCATCATGTTGAGCACCACCAGCACGCCGAAGTGCACCAGGTCCACGCCCAGCATTTTGGCCGCGGGCAGCAGCATGGGCACGAAGACCAGCAGCAGGACCGAGACGTCGAGGAAACAGCCCAGGACCAGGAACAGGGCGTTCACCATGAACAGGAACTGCAGGCGGCTCAGGTGCAGGCCGTCAACCCAGGCCGCCATGGCCTGGGGTACGCCCTCGGCCGTAAAGGCGTAGTTCAGCATGAAGGATCCGGCCAGGATGATGGTGATCACGGCGCTGGAGCGTGTGGACTCGAGCACCACGCCCCAGAACGAACGCCAGCTCAGGGCGCGAAACACCACGGCGGCCAGGATCAGCGCGTGCAGCGCTGCAACGGCTGCTGCTTCGGTCGGCGTGAAGGCACCGGAATAGATGCCACCCAGCAACACGATGGGCATGGACAGGGGCAGGGCGCCGCGAAACACGATGCCTGGCCATTCCTTGAGTGGCACCGGGGCCTCGCGCGGCATCTGGCGCTTGTGGGCGATGTACTGCACCACTCCCATCATGAGCACCGTCATGCATACCCCCGGCACGACACCACCCAGGAACAGCGCCCCGACCGAGGCGCCCGACACCAGCGCATAGATCACCATGGGGATCGAAGGCGGGATGATGGGCCCCAAGGTCGCGCTGGCCACCACCACAGCCCCGGCAAAACCCCGGCTGTACTCGGGCTTCTTGAGCATCTGCTTGATCGTGACCAGGCCCGGCCCGGCCGCGTCGGCGATGGCGCTGCCGCTCATGCCCGAGAAAATCACGCTGACGAGGATGTCCACCTGCGCCAGGCCACCGCGCATGCGGCCGACCAGGATGCGACAGAAGTCGAAGATGCGCTCGCTGACCGTCCCCGCGTTCATGATGTTGGCGGCGAAGACAAACAGCGGCACCGCCAGCAGCACGTAGCTGTTGTACAGGCCGTTGCTGACCTGCTCGGCCACCAGGCCCAGGTCCTGGCCCTTGACCAGCAGGTAGGCCACCCCGGCCATCAGCATGGAAAAACCGATGGGCATGCGCAGCAGCATGCCGGCCAGCACCACGCCCACCAGGGTCCACAAAGCCAGGCTCATGATCTGTGCTCCAGGTCCTCGAGATCCTGACCCCGGCAAGTCTGCCAGAGGCCATGGAGGCTGCGCCACACCAGGGCCAGCAGCAGGAGCACAAAAGGCAGGAAGACCCACTCAAAGGACAGGTCCAGCACGGGTGTGCCCTCGCGCCGCATGAAATGCACATAGTCCCAGCTGGCCGGGATAGCCACCGCGGCGAGGCCACCGATCATCAGGTGACCGGCGACGCGCATTCCGCGGCGCACGCGCCGGCTGGCGCTGTTCCACAGCAGGTCGAACACCACGTGCTCCCGCTCGGGCACCATGAAAGCTGCGGCCCAGAGGATGGCCCACAGGTAGAGCACCACCGCCAGTTCATCGGTCCAGGGCAGTGGCCGGTTGAAGCCGAAACGGGCCGTGATCTGCACGAGGAAGACCCCGAACAGACCGAGAAACATCAGTCCGCCGAGGGTGTGAGCGGCTTTACGCAACAAGCCCATGGATCAGCGGGTGGCGTTGATGCGCTCGAGCAGCCCGGCCGGCCAGACTTTGGCGTAGTCCGAGCGGGCATAGCTGTCCTGGACTGACTTTCGGAAAGCTTCGACATTGGGCGTGCTGACCTGCAAGCCCTGCTGCTTGAAGAAGTCCACCAGTTGGCCCTCTTCCTTGATCCGGTTCTCGTTGTTGAACTGCGCGGCGGCACGCGCGGCGGTCGTCACGCTCTGCTTCTGTGTCGGCGTGAGGGCGTTCCAGCTCTTGTTGGAGATGGTGATGAACAGACTGTCCACCAGATGCTGGGTCAGCACCAGTTGCTTGGTCACCTCGTAGAACTTGGCGGCGCGTGCCGTGGGCAAGGGGTTGTCCTGGCCATCGACGGTGCCGGTCTTCAGACCCAGGTAGACCTCGCCGAAGGCCAGTGGCGTGGCGGTGGCGCCCAGCGCCTCGCCCAGGAACAGCCATTCCTTGGTGCCGGGCATGCGCAGTTTGACGCCCTTGAGGTCCGCTGGCGTCTGCACCTTGCGAACCTCGCGCAGATTGAGCTGGCGCGTGCCGTAGTAGAGGGGAGCCAGCACCGTCAAATCCATCTTTTCCGAGACGGCCTTGAACATCTCCATGCCGATGGGGCCATTGAACACCTTCTGCTGGTGTTGCGGATCGCGGATGACGTAGCCCGCCGTGAAGATCGAGAACTCCGGCACCAGCTTGGCGATGTCGAAGGCCGAAATCGAAGCCAGCTCCAGATTGCCGCGGGCCATGGCGGCAGGCTCGGTGCCCTGTTTGAAGAGGGAGGCGTTGAGGTTGATCTGCACGTCGAATTGATTCGGTGCCGATTTCTCCAGCGACTCCTTGAATACCGTCCACATCTTGGCGTGCCAGTCGTCGGGCACGGCGGGGCTGGAAATACGCAGGGGGATTTTGGTCTGCGCCAGAGCGGTATGGGCCAGGCCGCAGAGGGTCAGGGCCGAGACGCAGGCTATCAGCAGGCTGCGGCGCAGGGGGGCGAAGGTATTCAAGGGGTGTCTCCTGGAATTCTTGGGTGAGTGCAGAGTGTAAGCACCCGTGCAGGGGACTTCGGGGGGTGAATATACTGGTAGCGGCCCAGCCTTTCGACAAGGATGCGTATGAACACCCGTGCTCCCCAGACCGTACTCGATACCGCGCAGGCGCTGGAGGAGATCAGCCGTGCCTGGGACGGCGACATCGTGCGCCAGCTCAGCGACTACATCACCATCCCGGCCAAGTCGCCCATGTTCGATCCGCAGTGGGCCCGGCATGGCTATATCGATACCGTGGTGCGCCAGGCCGCGGCGTGGGTGGAGGCGCAGAAGATCGAGGGCCTGAAACTGGAAGTGATCCGGCTCGAGGGACGCACCCCCGTGATCTTCTTCGAGCTGCCGGCCAGCCGTGGCCAGCGCGATGCCCCGGTGTCTGCTCAAACCGTGCTCATGTATGGCCACCTGGACAAACAGCCCGAGTTCAACGGCTGGCGCCAGGACCTGGGGCCGTGGACTCCGAAGTACGAGGATGGCAAGCTCTACGGCCGTGGCGGCGCCGACGATGGCTATGCCGTCTACGCCAGCATCGCCGCCATCGCGGCGCTCAAGAGCCAGAAGCTCGCACATCCGCGCATCGTCGGCCTGATCGAGACATGCGAGGAAAGTGGCTCCTACGATCTTTTGCCCTATGTGGACGCCCTGCGCACGCGGCTGGGCGATGTGGGTCTGGTGGTCTGCCTGGATTCGGGCGCCGGTAACTACGAGCAGCTCTGGCTCACTACCAGTCTGCGTGGCATGGCCAGCGGCGTGCTCAAGGTGGAGATCCTGACGGAAGGGGTGCACTCGGGTGATGCCAGCGGTGTCGTGCCCTCGAGTTTTCGCATCCTGCGCCAGGTGCTGGACCGCCTGGAAGACAGCAAGACGGGGCGCTTGCTGCCGCAGAGTTTCCATTGTGAGGTGCCTGTTGAGCGCCTGAACCAAGCGCGCGCCACGGCCGCCATCCTGGGCGAGGAGCTCTACAAACGTTTCCCCTGGGTGCATTACGACTGCGAGGGCGACAGCCGCGTGACCCTGCCGATGACCAGCGACCCGCTGCAGGCCCTGCTCAACCGGACCTGGGTGCCGACACTCAGCGTGACGGGCGCCGAGGGCCTGCCGGACCTGCAGAACGCCGGCAATGTGCTGCGCCCCTACACCGCTTTCAAGCTTTCCTTGCGCCTGCCTCCCCTGGTGGAGGCGGCCACGGCTGTGCAGGAGCTCAAGGCCCTGTTGGAGGACAACGCGCCCTACCAGGCGCGCGTGACCTTCGAGGGCTTGAGCTCGGCCACCGGCTGGAATGCGCCGGTGGCGGCCCCCTGGTTCGCACAGGCGCTGGACGAGGCCTCGCGCAACTTCTATGGCGCACCCTGCGGTTACATCGGCCAGGGTGGCACCATCCCGCTCATGAACATGCTCTCGCGGGGTTTCCCGAAAGCCCAGATGATGGTCTGTGGCGTGCTCGGCCCCAAGAGCAATGCCCACGGCCCCAATGAATTCCTGCACGTGCCCTATGCCCGCAAGCTGACGGCGGCGGTGGCGCAGGTCATCGCACAGATGGCCTGAGGACACGCCGATGCCGGAATCCACACTGACCACCTTTGTTGCCTCCGACGGCGACAACCTGGCCATCCAGGACTGGCCGCTCGATCCGGCCGTGCCGCTGCGCGGCGTGCCGCTGCGCGGCGTGGTGCTGCTGGTGCACGGCCTGGGCGAGCACGCAGGTCGTTACCAGGAACTGGCGTTGCGCCTCAACAGCTGGGGTTTTGCGGTGCGTGGCTACGACCACTATGGCCATGGCGAATCCGGTGGCGTGCGCGGTGGCCTGCCCTCGGACAACCGCCTGGTCGAGGACCTGGCGGACGTGCTGAGCAGCACGCGCAAGCGCATGCATGCCGGCACACCCCTGATCCTGCTGGGGCACAGCATGGGCGGCCTGGTGGCAGCGCGCCTGGTGGCGCTGGGACTGGCGCGGGTCGAAGGCCTGGTGCTGTCCTCGCCGGCTCTGGACCCGGGGCTCAATGCCCTCCAGAAGTTGCTGCTGGCCGTGTTGCCGGCGATTGCGCCCGACTTGCGTGTGGGCAATGGCCTGAACCCGAAATGGATTTCACACGATCCGCAGGTGGTGCAGGCCTACCAGCAGGACAGGCTGGTTCACGACCGCATCTCGGGGCGTCTGGCGCGATTCATCGCCGAAGGCGGCGCGGCCACACTGGCGGCGGCCCCGCAATGGCAGGTGCCCACGCTGCTGATGTACGCGGGTCGGGACAAGCTGGTCAGTCCGCGCGGCAGCGCGGCCTTTGCCCGGGCTGCGCCGCCTCGGGTGCTGACGGCACACTGCTTCGAAGACCTCTACCACGAGATCTTCAACGAGCTGGAGCGAGAGCCGGTGTACGCCCAGCTGCAACAGTGGCTGGACCGCTGGTTTGCCTAGGACTTGACGGCGGCCTGGCGCCGCAGCGCCAGCCACAGCAGGGCGAAGCCCGTCAGCGCTACGGGAACCAGCGAGCCGATATTGAGCCACTGCCAGCCCTGGGTGGTGACCAAGGCACCCGAAGCAAAAGAGGTCAGCGTCATCATGGCAAACACCGCGAAGTTGATGGCGGCCTGGGCTCGGTCCTTTTCTTCGGGGCGGTAGGCCTGCAGCGCCAGTGTGGTGCTGCCCGTGAAGAGGAAATTCCAGCCCACACCCAGCGCGAACAAGGCGATGAGGAACTGGTGCAGGTCCACGCCTGTGAGGGCAATGGCGATGCACAGGGCATTGAGCAGCACGCCCACACCCATGATGGTCAGTGTGCCGAAACGCTTGATCAGATGACCTGTGAAGAAGCCAGGCGCGAACATCCCGATCACGTGCCACTCCAGCACCAGGGCCGTGTCGTCGAATGAGAAGCCGCAGACCTGCATGGCCAGAGGCGTGGCGGACATCAGCAAGCTCATGACGCCGAATCCCAGGGCAGCGCCCACGGCGGCCACCAGGAACAGGGGCTGACGCACGATCTCGCGCATCGGTCGGCCCGTCGGTGCTCCTGCGGCCGCAGGGGGCACGGCCGGGAATTTCACGAAAGCCATGACCAGCAGGCCCAGCAGGGCGACACCGGCCAGGGCCAGGTAGGCACCCGCGAAGGGCGTGGCCAGCCAATTGCGGGTGAATTTGGCGAGGTTGGGGCCGGCTATGGCGCCGATCAGGCCACCGGCCATCACCAGGGAGACCGCTTTCTCGCGGTAGTCCACGGTGCTCAGCTCAGCGGCTGCAAAACGGTAGAGCGAGCCATTGGCGCTGTAATAACCGGCCACCACGGTGGCGGCCACGAGCAGCCAGAAATTGTGGGTCCAGACCGCATAGGCGCAGACCAGGGCCGAGACCAGGGCCACGAGCAGGCCGAGCTGGAAGGAGACCTGACGGCCCCAGCGCGTCTGTGAGCGAGCGACCAGGCCGGTGCTCAGGGCGCCGCCCACGACATAACCCATGACCGGCAGGGTGGCCATCCAGCCCAGCGGTGCGAGGCTCAAACCGACCAGGCCGTTGATGGCAATGAAAACGACATTGTTGGTGAAGAACAGTCCCTGGCAGAGTGCCAACAGCAGCAGGCGTGTATTCATGTGCCCAGTGTAAGCGCGGCGAGGGCGGCGAGCGGCGCGGTCTCGGCGCGCAACGTGCGGGCGCCCAGGCTGACCGGCACAAAACCGTGGTTGCGTGCAGCCTGCTCTTCCGCCACACTCAGGCCGCCTTCGGGCCCGGAGAGGAAGTACACCGGCCCGGCATCCAGGGTGGCGACGTGCTGCGCCAAGGGCACGCTGTCGGGCTGCAGGGACAGCAAGAGACGATGACCTGCGGGGGCTGCCGATAGCCAGGCTGGCAGTGTCTGGATGGGGTGCACGAGTGGCACACGGTTGCGCCCGCATTGTTCGCAGGCGGCGATGGCCACACCTTGCCAGTGACTGCGCTTTTTCTCGGCCCGCTCACCGGCCAGCCGCAGCACGCTGCGCTCGGCCTGCAGTGGTTGCAGGCTGGTCGCGCCCATCTCGGTGGCTTTTTCCACCAGCCAGTCCATGCGCTCGTTGGCTGGCATGCCCAGGGCCAGGTGCACCGTGCGCGGCGCTTCGCGCTCGATGGCCTGATGCGAGACCACCTGCACTTCCACGTCGCTGCGGCCCATGCGGGTGACGGTGGCCACGCATTCGCCTCCCCCGCCGTTGAAGAGGGTGATCTCGTTGCCTGGCTGCAGGCGTAGCACCTGAACATGGCGCGCGGCGCTATCGGGCAGTTCCAGCGTGGCGCCGGCCGGTAGCGGCGTGGGGCAGAAAAAGCGCGGCATATGAATCGATGGCTCAGTCGCCGCCGCGCAGGCCCAAAGCGACTGCGGCCCCCGCGGGAGGCAGCACAGTACACGAAGTGACAAGCGAGGGAGCCATATTCCTAGACGCGGCCGAAGGCGTAACCGCCGGCGTCGCTGATGCCCTCGACCTCGTCGATCAGGCGCAGCAGGGGCTTGAGTTCGATGTAGCGGGAGCAGGTGGCACGGATGTAGGCGATGAAACGCGGCGCATCGGCCAGGTACTGCGGCTTGCCGTCGCGCAGGGTCAGACGCGCGAAGATGCCGGCGACCTTGAGGTGGCGTTGCAGGCCCATCCACTCGACTCCGCGGTAGAACTCGCCAAAATCCTCCCCCACGGGCAGGCCGGCCTTGCGCGCCTTTTGCCAGTAACGGATGGTGATGTCGAGCACGAAATCCTCCTCCCAGCTCAGGAAGGCGTCGCGCATCAGGCTGGCGATATCGTAGGTGACGGGGCCGTAAACGGCGTCCTGAAAATCTAGCACACCCAGGCGCTGCTCAGCGGCGTCACCGGGGATCATCAGGTTGCGCGGCATGAAGTCGCGGTGCACGTAGACGCTGGGCCAGGCCAGGTTGCGCTCGATGATGAGGGTGAACATCCTGTCCAGCGTTTCGCGCCGCTTGCCCTCGACCGCGACGCCGCGATGACGTGCCAGATACCACTCGGGGAAAAGCTCCAGCTCGCGCCGCAACAGGGCGGTGTCGTACGCTGGCAGCACCTCCGGGCGCGACGCTTTCTGCCATTCGACCAGGGCATCCACCGCCTTGAGGTACAGCGGCAGGTTGGCATTGGCGTTCTGCGCCTCGATGACCTGCATCATCGTCTGGCCGCCGAGGTCGGACAGGAGCATGAAACCCTGCGGCTCATCCCAGGCCAGGATCTGTGGAACGTGCAGCCCGGCTTGCGCCATGAGGTCGGCGACCTGGACAAAAGGGCGGCAGTTTTCCTTGTCCGGTGGGGCGTCCATGATGATGCGGCTGCCCAGGCCGCTATCGATGCGCAGGTAGCGCCGAAAGCTGGCATCGGCCGAGGCCGGGCGCAGGCTGGCGGTCTGGAGTTGCTGGGGACCTGCCAGTTCGCCCAGCCAGAGCTCAAACGCGGCGGCGCGTTCCGGATCGGGCCAGGAGACAAAAGACGAGGAAGGCCCCGTGCCCGAGGGGATGAGAGGGCTGGAAGTGGGTAGGCTCATGGATAATCCATTCTACAAACCCTGCTTCCCCTGGGCCTTTCTGTTTTGTCCATTCCTTTGCGTCCCGTGCTGAAACCACTGGCACTGCTGGCCTGTGTGCTGTGGCAGGGCAGCGCAGCGCATGCTCAGCAGTCGTCGGCGGCCCCGACGCCTTTGCAGTTACGCATGAGTCCGCAGCTGCAGGAACGCATCGGACAGGAGCAACGCAATACGGCCCCCACCTTCCTGTCCGGCCAGCGTCTTTCGGCGGAAACGGACAGCGAAGTGGCGCTCGAGGGCCAGGTCGAGTTGCGCCGGACCGATCTGGTGATCCGCGCAGAGCACATCGACTATGACCAGGCCCGCGATCTGGCGCGAGCCCGCGGCCATGTGCGCATCAACCAGGCGGGCAATATTTTCGAAGGACCGGCGCTGGAACTCAAGGTGGATGCTTTCGAGGGCTATTTCGAACAACCAAGCTACCAGTTGCTGGCCAACGACGCCCATGGCGAGGCCGAGCGCATCGATTTCCTGGATGACAAGCGGGCCGTGGTGCGCAATGCGACATTCACGACCTGCCAGCGCCAACCCGGGCCGGACTGGATGCCGGACTGGATTCTGCGTGCCGCCACGTTGCGTTTCGACAGCGAAGAGGAGACCGCACAGGCGGAAGACGCAACCCTCACCTTCCAGAATGTGCGCCTGGTCGGTGTGTCTTCGGTGAGCTTCCCTCTGACGGACAAACGTAAGTCGGGTCTGCTGGCGCCCACCTTCGGGGTGGACAGCATCAGCGGGACCGAGGTGACGGTGCCGTACTACTGGAACATTGCGCCCAACCGGGATGCGACTTTCTATCCGACGGTCATGAGCAAGCGTGGCGTCAATTACGGTGGCGAGTTCCGTTATCTGGAGGACGCTTACCAGGGGCGCCTGCGTGCCGACTACATGCCTGGCGACCTGCTACGCGATCGCGACCGTTGGGGCGGCTCCTACCAGCACACGGGTGTGATCGATACCGGTAGCAGCAGCATCGGCGGCCTGGGCCTCAACCTGAACCTCAACCGGGTCAGCGACGACGACTATTGGCGCGATTTTCCGCGTGCCACCACCTCGCTGACATCGCGCCTGCTGGCCAATGACGCCTCACTGAACTGGAACAAGAGCTTCTATTCAGCCTCGCTGCGCACGCTCAAGTGGCAGACGCTGCAGGATCCGTTGGCGCCCATCGTCCCCCCTTACGACCGCATGCCGCAGATCGTGGGGCGCTACATGCAGCCCGATGCCGGTGGTTTCGAGGTGGGGCTGGAGGCCGACTACACAGACTTCCAGGCCGACCGCCGCCTGACAGGCCAGCCCAATACCCAGCGCAGCGTGATGCGCAGCCAGCTGAGTTATCCCCTGCTGGGTGCGGCTGGCTTCATCGTGCCCAAGGTGCAGCTGCATTCAGCCACCTATAACTTCGACGCTCCGCTGGCGAATGGCCAGTGGCAGGCCACACGCAGTGTGCCGACCTACAGCCTGGACAGCGGTCTGATCTTCGAGCGAGATGCTGCTTATTTTGGCAACCGCTTTCGCCAGACCCTGGAGCCGCGTCTTTTCTACGTTAATACGCCTTATGTCGATCAGAACTATCTGCCCAACTACGATTCAGGCGCCACGGACTTCAGCTTTGCCAGCATCTATACAGAAAACGCCTTTGTCGGCAATGACCGCATAGCCGACAACAACTTGTTGACAACCGGCCTGTCCAGCCGTCTGCTGGACCCCGACAGCGGTGCCGAAATCGTGCGCCTGGGCATCGCCCAGCGCTTCCGCCTGGAGGATCAGCGCGTGACCCTGCCCGGCGGCACCCCTGCCGCCAAGGGCATCAGCGATATCCTGGTGGGCGCCGGCCTGACACTCGATCCGCGCTGGTACCTGGACAGCACGGTGCAGTACAACCCGACGACGGAAAAATCGGTCCGCTCCACGGTCTCGGCCCGTTACAACCCGGGGAACTACCGGGTTCTCAACATGGCCTACCGCTTCCAGCGCGACCTCAGCGAGCTGGTGGACATAGGCTGGCAATGGCCGATCAACGACCTGTGGGGTGACCGTGGGGAGGATCTGGGACCGGGGCGTGGCCAGGGAGCCGGACGCTGGTACAGCGTGGGGCGTTTGAACTACAGCCTGCAGGACAGCAAGCTGGTCGACTCCATCATCGGGTTTGAGTACGATGCGGGTTGCTGGCTGGGCCGTGTCGTGCTGGAGCGTCTGCAGACGGGTCTGGTGTCGACCAACCAGCGCATCATGTTCCAGCTCGAGCTCGTCGGCTTCTCCCGGCTGGGTATAGACCCCCTGCAGACGCTCAAGAGCAATATCCCGCGTTACCAGTACCTGCGTGAACAGGTGACTGCGCCCAGCAGATTCAGCAATTACGATTGACCCCATGACGAGCTACCGATATTCGACCCTGATCCTGGCGGTTCTGGCCTGCCTGCCTGCCTGGTCCCAGGGGCTGCGTGCGCCCGCGAACCCGACGTCGGCCCCAGCAGCGGCGCAGGTGCCGGGCGCGCAGGCTGGTGACTACATCGTCGCCGTGGTCAACGCCGAGCCCATCACCAATCAGCAGGTCCGTGCCGAGGTCGAACGCATACGGCGCCAGCTCTCGGCCCAGCGCCGTCCCTTGCCGGACGCGCGGGAGATCGCGAAGCAGGTGCTGGACCAGATGATCGGCGAGCGTGTGCAACTGCAGCTGGCGCGTGAGCAGGGTATCAAGGTCGATGAGCCTTCGATCGACCAGGCCGAGCAGTCCGTGGCCAGCCAGAACCAGCTGTCCGTCACGCAGCTGCGTCAGCAGCTGCAACGGGAAGGCGTCGATCTCCAGCGCTTTCGCGAGCAATTGCGTGACCAGCTGCTGCTGACCCGGTTGCGTGAGCGGGAGGTCGAGGGGCGGGTGCGTGTCAGTGATGCCGAGGTGGAGCAGTACCTGACCGAACAGCAGGAACGCAGTGCGGACCCGTCCAACCAGCAGATCAATATGGCGCACCTGCTGGTCGCCGTGCCTGAGGGGGCCGGTGAGCAGCAAGTGGCCGAACTGGAGGCCAAGGCCCAGCGCGCGCTGCAGCGTGCGCGCGCCGGCGAAGACTTTGCTGCGCTGGTGCGTGAATTTTCCGATGCCGCCGATCGTGTCAATGGCGGCCAGCTAGGCCTGCGCACGGCAGATCGCTATCCCCCCCTGTTCCTGGAGGCCGCACGCGCGCTCGCGCCTGGTGGGGTGACGGGGCCTGTGCGGTCCGGGGCTGGTTTCCACGTCATCAAGCTGCTGGAGCGGCGCCTGAGCGGTCTGCCACCTGCGACCGTGACGCAGAGCCATGCGCGCCACATCCTGCTTGTGCCCAGCACCCAGCTGAACGAGGCGCAGGCCCGCGACAAGCTCAACGATTTCCGTCGACGCATCGTGGCCGGCGAGACCGACTTTGCAACACTGGCACGCCAGCAATCTCAGGATGGCAGTGCCGCCCAAGGCGGCGATCTGGGCTGGGCCAATCCCGGACAATTCGTGCCTGAATTCGAACGGGTCATGGACCAGCTGGCACCTGGCGAGATCAGCCAGCCCCTGATCTCGCGTTTTGGCGTGCACCTGATCCAGCTGCTGGAACGTCGCAACGCCGCGATCAGCGCACGCGACCAGCGCGAGCTGGTGCGCAATATGTTGCGCAACAATAAATACGAAGAGACGTATGCCAACTGGGCGCGTGATGCGCGCGCGCGCGCCTATGTGGAGTTGCGCGAAGCGCCGCAATGAAGCATATCCCGCGCAAACGTTTCGGCCAGCATTTCCTGGCTGATGACGGCATCATCGATGGCATCGTGCGCGCCATCGATCCGCACCCGGAGCAGGTCATGGTCGAGATCGGCCCGGGCCTGGCGGCGCTTACCCAGCCTCTCGTTGAACGCCTGGGGCGGCTGATCGTCATCGAACTGGACCGCGATCTGGCGGCACGTCTGCGTTCGCACGCCCAGCTGGAGGTGGTGGAGTCCGACGTGCTCAAGGTCGATTTCACGCAGCTGGCTCAGGCGCAAAAGACGCAGAAGCTGCGGGTGGTCGGCAATCTGCCCTACAACATCTCCACGCCCATCCTGTTCCATCTGCTTGAGCACGTGGCGGTGGTCGAAGACCAGCACTTCATGCTGCAGAAAGAAGTGATTGACCGGATGGTGGCCGCACCCGCGACGGCTGACTATGGCCGCCTGAGCGTGATGTTGCAGTGGCGTTATGCCATGGAGAACGTACTTTTTGTGCCGCCCGAGAGTTTCGACCCGCCGCCGCGCGTGGACAGCGCCGTGGTACGCATGGTGCCCCATGCCCAGCCAGCCGCGGTGGATGTGAAGCGCCTGGAGGGGCTCGTGCAGGTGGCTTTCAGCCAACGGCGCAAGATCTTGCGCCACACCCTCGGGCGCTGGCTCGAGGAGCAAGGTGTCTCTGGCGATTTCGACTTGCAACGCCGTGCCGAGGAGGTGCCGGTGGCGGAATATGTGGCCCTGGCGCAGCGCCGCTGAACGCGGCCACGGAAAAGAAAAAGGCCCGTCAACGACGGGCCTTTTTCATGGGAAGAGCGGGTCAGGCCGCAGCAAGCCAGTAGCCTGCATTGAAGGGGCTGCTCATGCGCAGCGCCAGCGGCGACACGTCGAGCAGCTTGTCGGTTGGCATCTTTTCGCCGCCTTCTTCGCTGAGTTCAATTCCTGTTGCGGGAGCGGTCTCGGCGATGACGCCTTCCACCTTAGCCTCGTTCGCCCGTTCTGCTTGGCTGGTTTGTGCAGAACGGGCTACAGAAAAGAATAGAAACACCGGAAGGGGACCTTGCGGTCGCTCCAGTAGTCCGCCGCGTCGCGGAAGATGTCGAGCAGTTGCTCGCGGGCTTCCTTGTCGAACTTGGCATTGGCCGGGATGTGTTCCAGCACGGCGATGAAACCCGGCTGCGGGCCCGACTTGTGCAGCGGGTCGGTCATGCAGTCGTAGAGGGCGTCGAAGTTCTTGCCCACGTTGGCCGGCAGCATGAACTGCTGCGCGATCAGGTCCAACACGTCCTGCCGCGACTGGGCCTGGGCCAGGTTGGCATACAGGAAGTGATGACCCAGGCCCTGGGCAGCCTCCTGCAGATCCGATACCCGGAAGGCACGGATCGACTGAACGATATTGGTTCTTACAGTACGAAGTGGTGTATCCATCCCCGCGTCACTTTCTTACTAAACACTGATTCGAGTCAGGGCACGATCCGGCGAAAGCTCGCATAGTGATCGGCCGTGTAATAACAGGCATCTGGCGTCGTCGGCGGGCCACCACACACAATCCGGTGCGTACCCCGGTTGCGTACGCCAGGCAGGGCCACGGTGTATTCACGGTAGTAACCGCGTTTCTGGACCGGGAGCAAGCGCTCACGGTTGCCAAACACCGAGCCATCCTTCTCGTACGCAAACGGCCCGCCCTGGAAAATCAGGCGATAGGTGTGCGCACCCTGGCGTGGCAGTTCTGCCACCGACACCGTCATGGACGCGTCTACTGGTGTTGGGCCTTTGGCCTCCACACCGGTGGACATACAGGCTAGCGATAGCAAAAAGCCAGTGAGTACCAACTTGATGCCAAAGCTGCGCGCCATGAGTCAAACTTGTTATTACTCCCCGGGTAAACCCCAGGGATTCAAGCCCACAAGTGTCGCCGATCTGGCCTAAAAAAGCAAGGGCCTGCCCAATTATTGGGCAGGCCCTTGCGGCAGGGAGAGCGTTAAGTTGGCGCTCGCTGTCGTCCGATTTCAGCGTGAGGCGTTAGCGTCGGCCACGGTCAGCGCTGTCATGTTGACGATGCGGCGCACCGTGGTGCTGGCGGTCAGGATGTGCACGGGCTGGGCGGCCCCCAGCAGAACCGGGCCAATGGCAATGTTGCCGCCGGCAGCTGTCTTGAGCAGGTTGTAGGCAATATTGGCCGCGTCGATATTGGGCATGACCAGCAGGTTGGCGGGGCCGTTGAGCGTGCTGTTAGGCATGATGGCGCGGCGGGCCACGGCGTCCAGGGCCACGTCGCCATGCATCTCGCCGTCGACTTCCAGCCAGGGCGCCTGAACGCGCAGCAGGTCCAGGGTCTGGCGCATTTTGATCGCGCTGGGCTGGTTGCTGCTGCCGAAGTTGGAATGGCTCAGCAGGGCAGCCTTGGGGCGCAGGCCGAAGCGCATCATTTCCTCGGCCGCCATGATGGTGATCTCGGCCAGCTGCTCGGCGCTGGGGTCGTAGTTGACGTGGGTGTCGAGGATGAAAAGCTGGCGATCCGGCAGCAACAGGCCGTTCATGCAGGCATAAGTATTGACGCCCGCGCGCTTGCCGATGACCTGGTCGATGTACTGCAGGTGCATGGGGTTGGTGCCCCAGGTGCCACAGATCAGGCCGTCCACATGGCCCTTGTGCAGCAGCATGGCGCCGATCAGTGAGAGGCGGCGGCGCAGTTCAATCTTCGCTATGGCCACAGTCACGCCCTTGCGCTCGGTCATGCGGTGGTAGGTCTGCCAGAAGTCGCGGTAGCGCTCGTCGTGCTCGACGTTGACCACGTCGTAGTCCTGGCCTTCCTTGAGGCGCAGGCCGAACTTCTCAATGCGCTGCGCAATGATGGCTGGGCGGCCGATCAGCGTGGGGCGGGCAATGCCCTCGTCCACGACGATTTGCGCGGCACGCAGCACGCGTTCTTCTTCGCCTTCGGCATAGGCCACGCGTTTCTTGGCGGCCTTCTTGGCCGCCTGGAAGATGGGCTTCATCGTCGTGCCCGAGGCGTAGACGAAGGCCTGCAGTTTTTCGCGGTAGGCCTCCATGTCGGTGATCGGGTTCTGGGCCACACCGCTGTCCATGGCCGCCTGGGCCACAGCCGGTGCGATCTTGATCATCAGGCGCGGATCGAAGGGCTTGGGGATCAGGTAATTGGGGCCGAAGGACAGCTGCTCCCCGGCGTAGGCGGCCGCCACCACTTCACTCTGCTCGGCCTGGGCCAGCTCGGCCATGGCGCGCACTGCGGCGATCTCCATCTCGTCGGTGATGGTGGAAGCCCGTGCGTCCAGGGCGCCGCGGAAGATGTAGGGGAAACACAGAACGTTGTTGATCTGGTTCGGGTAGTCCGTGCGGCCCGTGGCCATGATCACGTCGTCGCGCACGGCCTTGGCTTCGGCGGGGTCGATTTCCGGATTCGGATTGGCCAGCGCGAAGATGATGGGCTTGGGCGCCATGCGCTTGACCATGTCGGCCTTGAGCACACCGCCGGCCGAGAGGCCCAGGAAGATGTCCGCGTCGGCGATGACATCGCCCAGCTTGCGGGCATCGGTCTTCTGCGCGTACTGGCGCTTGTCATCGTCCATCAGTTCGGTTCGGCCTTCGTAGACCACGCCGGCCAAGTCGGTTACCCAGATGTTCTTGCGCGGCATGCCCATTTTGAGCAGCAGGCCCAGGCAGGCCAGCGCGGCGGCGCCAGCGCCCGAGGTGACGAGCTTGACGTTCTTGATGTCCTTGCCGGCGACCTTCAGGCCGTTGATCAGGCCGGCGGCCACCACGATGGCGGTGCCGTGCTGGTCGTCATGGAAGACCGGGATCTTCATGCGTTCGCGCAGCTTGCGCTCGACGTAGAAGCAATCCGGCGCCTTGATGTCTTCAAGGTTGATGCCGCCGAAAGTGGGTTCCAGTGCGGCAATGATGTCGACCAGCTTGTCCAAGTCCTTCTTCTCGTCGATCTCGATGTCGAAGACGTCGATGCCGGCGAACTTCTTGAACAGCACGCCCTTGCCTTCCATGACCGGCTTGGAGGCCAGCGGGCCGATGTCGCCCAGGCCCAGCACGGCGGTGCCGTTGGTGATCACGCCCACCAGGTTGCCGCGGCTGGTGTACTTGAAAGCGTTGTTGGGGTTCTTGACGATCTCTTCGCACGGGGCGGCTACACCGGGGGTGTAGGCGAGAGACAGATCGTGCTGGTTGACCAGCTGCTTGGTGGCAGCGATGGCGATCTTGCCGGGGGTGGGGAACTCGTGGTATTCGAGAGCGGCGCTACGCAGTTGCTCGCGCTTGTCGTTGGACGACGGGGTGCTGGACATCAATCAACTCCTGCTGCAGGCCTGATTTGTGATGGGGCCGAGCCGTGCGGTGATCCGTACGCCCCGTCCCAACGGTCTGCTTCTATGGGGAATCGGATTGTAGACCTCGAAAGCGTGTATTTCGGTCCGTGAATCCAGGAAAAGAAGCCCTCGGTTTCTACTTATGCGCAAAGGCCGGGCTCAGGTGTTGGCGGTTCGATGGGTGCAGATGCCTGCACAACGGGCCTTTGCGCCGCGCGTTCCCAGAGTTTTTCATGAAAGAAAAAAGCAAAGGCCTGCACTGTAGTCTCGAGCAGACTGAGTGTGAATGACATGAGCAGATCGCCCGTGACCGCGTAGGCCATGCCGGCCGCCACCGTGATGTGGAGCAGGTAGTAGCTGGCGGTTTTCTTGAGTGCGGACAGGTTGGCGCGGGCGAAATTGGCCGTGACGAACACCTTTTGATGAACAATGGATGGCCCATCAACGGTAGTTTTTTGCTATGAATCTGGCCAATTGGATCTCACAACAGCCGTCATAGACGGTCTGCGCGACGCGTCAGTCGCGCATGACGGCTTCAATTTCGTCGGGATGGACGGGGACGCCGCGCGTGATCAGCTCGCAGCCATCGGCGGTGACGAAGGCGTCGTCCTCGATGCGGATGCCGATGTTCCAGTACTCGCGCGGCACATCTTCGGCCGGGCGTACATAGAGGCCGGGTTCGATGGTCAGGCACATGCCGGGTTGCAGGATGCGGCTGGGCCGGTCCTTGATGATTTCGCCCGAGAGCGGGTCCTTGCGCTCACTGATCTTGCCCAGTTCACTGGGCTCCACATAACTGCCGCAGTCGTGCACGTCCATGCCTAGCCAGTGGCCGGTGCGGTGCATGTAGTAGCGGAAATAGGCCCGGCTGGCAATCACGTCGTCCACCGTGCCGACCTTGTGGCGGTCCAGCAGACCCAGGTCCAGCAGGCCTTGCGCAAGCACCCGCACCGTGGCCTCGTGCGGCTCCACAAAGCGAGCGCCGGCATGGGTAGCCTCGACGGCCGCGTCCTGCGCGGCCAGTACCAGTTCGTACAGCGTGCGTTGCGGGCCGGTGAACTTGCCATTGGCCGGGAAGGTGCGGGTGATGTCGCTGGCGTAGCCGTCCAGCTCGCAGCCTGCATCGATCAGCACCAGCTCGCCGTCTCGGATGGGCGCGTTGTCGGCGCGATAGTGCAGCACGCAGGCGTTGGCGCCAGCGGCGACGATGGAGCCGTAGGCCGGGTACTGTGAGCCGTGGCGGCGGAATTCGTGCAGCAGCTCGGCGTCCAGGTGATATTCGCGCACGTCCTGGCCAGCGCGCAGCATGCGCGCAGCGAGCTGCATGGCGCGCACATGGGCGCCGGCACTGATCTGCGAAGCGCGGCGCATCACGTTCTGCTCATGTCCATCCTTGAACAGCCGCATTTCGTCCAGCAGGGCGCAGAGATCGCGCTGGGATTCTGGGCACAGCGCGCCGTAGCGCACGCGGGTACGCACGGCCTTGAGCCAGCCATCGATCCGGCCTTCCAGGCCTGCGTGGGTGGCAAACGGGTACCAGACGGTGGCCTTGTTCTCGAGCAACTTGGGCAGGCGTTGCTCCAGTTCGGTGACGGGGAAGGCTGCGTCAACCCCAAGCGTCGCAGGTGCCGCCTCGGGGCCCATGCGGATGCCGTCCCAGATCTCGCGTTCGAGGTCCTTGGGCTGGCAGAACAGCGTGGTGTGTCCGGAGCTGGTGATCACCAGCCAGGCATGGGGCTCGCCAAAGCCGCTGAGATAGTGGAAGTAGCTGTCGAAGCGGAAGAGGAACTCGCTGTCGCGGTTGCGCAGGTGCTCGGGTGCCGTGGGCACGATGGCCACGGCGTCAGGGCCGAGCTGGGCGGCCAGGCGTGCGCGGCGTTGGGCGTAGAGGGCGGTGTTGGGGGCAGTGCTCATGTACGGACGGTCTCGTTGAGTTGCGCCAGGCGCTCGGGCGTGCCCACGTCGGTCCAGGGCCCGGTGTAGAGCTCGGCGCTGATGCGCTGATTGTCCATGGCCTGGCGCAACATGGGGGCCAAGGGGGCTTTCACGCCTTGTGAATTGCCGGCCGGGATCTCGCACCAGGGCCGGGTGAAAAACTCGCGCCGGTACAGGCCGATGGTGCTGTAGGTGTACTTGAGCGCGGCCTGATTCAGGGCCAGCTGGCGTCCGGGCGCCGTGCGGTCGTTGCCCAGGCCAAAGTCCCCCTGCGGGTTGTGCGGTGGGTTGGGCACGAGCCAGAGATGGGCCAGCTTGTCGCTGCGCGCGAAACGCTGCACGGCCTGCAGTGAAAAAGGGAACCCCGGGGCGTAGACGTCACCGGCCACGATCCAGAAAATATCGCTCAGCAGGGGCAGCGCGCGAACGATGCCGCCGGCCGTCTCCAGCGCACCGCCGAAGTCCAGCCCTTCCCAGGAGTAGCGAATGGTCAGGGGTCGTCCCTCACTGCTGCGGGGCTCTGGTCCGAAGTACGCGGGGATCTGTTCACCGAGCCAGGCGGTGTTGATCACGAAGTCGTCGAAACCCGCTCCGGCCAGCGCATCGACATGCCATTGCAGCAACGGTTTGCCCTGTACGCCTAGCAAAGGCTTGGGCGTGGCGTCGGTCAGCGGGCGCATGCGCTCGCCGCGACCGGCGGCCAGCAGCATGGCAGTGATGGAATTGGAGGCTTGCACAGCCTGCACTGTAGACCATGCGCTCGGGTATCAGCCGGCGTTGCAGAAGCCATAAGGCGGCCCCGGTAAAATGCCGGGTTTACCCCTGACACCCCCCTACCGGAGCGGCCTTACATGGCAAATACCCGACAGATGGCCAACGCAATCCGCGCGCTGGCAATGGACGCAGTGCAACAAGCCAATTCCGGACACCCCGGTGCGCCCATGGGCATGGCTGACATGGCCGTCGCGCTTTGGGGTGAACACCTCAAGCACAACCCGACCAACCCGCAGTGGGCCGACCGCGACCGCTTCGTGCTGTCCAACGGCCATGCCTCCATGCTGCTGTACGCGCTGTTGCACCTGACGGGTTACGACCTGCCGATGAAGGAGCTGAAGAACTTCCGCCAGCTCGGCAGCAAGACCGCCGGCCACCCCGAGACTGGCCATACGCCCGGCGTGGAAACCACCACCGGCCCCCTGGGCCAGGGCCTGACCAACGCCGTGGGCATGGCCCTGGCCGAGAAGCTGCTGGCCAGGGAATTCAACCGCGACAAGCACACCATCGTCGACCACCATACTTATGTTTTCTTGGGTGACGGCTGCATGATGGAAGGCATCAGCCACGAGGCCGCCTCACTGGCCGGCGCCTGGAAACTCAACAAGCTGATCGCCCTGTACGACGACAACGGCATCTCCATCGACGGTCAGGTGGCGCCTTGGTATGGCGACAACGCTGCACTGCGTTTCGTGTCCTATGGCTGGAACGTCATAGGCCCGATCAACGGCCATGACACGGCGGCCATGTCCGAGGCCCTGGCCCGGGCCAAGAAGACCGAAGACAAGCCGACGTTGATCATCTGCAAGACCGCCATTGGCCACGGCTCGCCCAACCGTGCCAACACGGCCAAGGCCCACGGCGAGCCCTTGGGTGCCGAGGAAATCCAGCTTACGCGTGCAGCGCTGGGCTGGGAACACGCACCCTTCGAGATCCCGGCCACGGTCTATGCCGACTGGGACGCCAAGGCGCGCGGGCAGCAAAGCGAACAGAACTGGAACCAGAAATTTGCGGCCTACGCGGCGGCCTATCCCGAACTCGCCGCCGAGTTCAAGCGCCGCATGGCGGGTGACCTGCCCAAGGCTTTCGCCCAAGTGGCGGTGGATGCTGCTGTCGCAGCCCACACCAAGGCCGAGACCGTGGCCACGCGCAAAGCCAGCCAGATTGCGCTGGAAGCCTTCACGGCCGCCCTGCCCGAGCTGCTGGGCGGTTCGGCCGACCTGACCGGCTCCAACCTGACCAACACCAGCCACACGCCCAGCCTACGTTTTGACGTGCAAGGCCAAGGCAACGGCGGCCGTCATATCAACTACGGCGTGCGCGAGTTCGGCATGGCCGCCATCATGAACGGCATCGGCCTGCATGGGGGCTACATCCCCTATGGCGGCACCTTCCTGACCTTCAGCGATTACTCGCGCAACGCCATCCGCATGGCTGCGCTGATGAAACAGCGTGTGGTGCATGTGTTCACGCACGACTCGATTGGCCTGGGCGAGGATGGCCCCACCCACCAGTCGGTCGAACACGCAGCGAGCCTGCGCCTGATTCCCAATCTGGACGTTTGGCGTCCGGCCGACACGGCCGAGACCGCCGTGGCCTGGGCGGTGGCTCTGCAGAACAAGCGCAAGCCCACCGCCCTGCTGCTGAGCCGCCAGAACGTACCCTATGCCGCCAAGAAAGACCTGGGCGACATTAGCCGCGGTGCCTATGTGCTGTCCGAACCGGCCGACCTGGGGCTGAAGAAAAAGGCCCAGGCCGTGATCATTGCCACCGGTTCCGAAGTACAGCTGGCCTTGAAGGCTCAGGAACTGCTCGCGGCGAAGAAAATTTCGGTGCGCGTGGTCTCCATGCCCAGCACCACCACCTTCGACCAGCAGAAGCCTGCCTACAAGCAGGCCGTGTTGCCGGCCGGCCTGCCTCGCGTGGCGGTGGAGATGGGTGTGAGCGACGGCTGGTGGAAATACGGCTGCGCCGCCGTGGTGGGCATCGACACCTACGGTGAGTCGGCCCCGGCCCCGGTGCTGTTCAAGCACTTCGGCTTCACCGCAGAGAATGTGGCGCAGACGGTGCAGGCCGCTCTGGCCAAGGGCTGATCCGGATTCCAGTTTTTCAACTTTTCACAGAGGGTTCATCATGACGATCAAGGTAGGCATCAACGGTTTCGGGCGTATCGGCCGCAACGTGCTGCGTTCGGCGGTACAGAATTTCAAGGACGTCGAAATCGTTGGCATCAACGACTTGCTCGAGCCCGACTACCTGGCCTATATGCTCAAGTACGACAGCGTGCACGGCCGCTTCAAGGGCGAAGTCTCGGTCGAGGGCAGCAACCTGATCGTCAACGGCAAGAAGATTCGCCTCACGCAGGAGCGTGATCCGGCCAACCTCAAGTGGAACGAAGTCGGTGCCAACGTCGTCATCGAATCCACCGGCCTGTTCCTGGACAAGGCCGGCGCCGAGAAGCACCTGGCCGCAGGGGCCAAGAAGGTCATCATCTCCGCTCCCTCCAAGGACGACACGCCCATGTTCGTCTATGGCGTGAACGACAAGACCTACGCCGGCCAGGCCATCATCTCCAACGCCTCTTGCACTACCAACTGCCTGGCTCCCGTGGCCAAGGTACTCAATGACAAGTGGGGTATCAAGCGCGGCCTGATGACCACCGTGCACGCTGCCACCGCCACGCAGAAGACGGTGGACGGTCCTTCGAACAAGGACTGGCGCGGCGGCCGCGGCATCCTGGAGAACATCATTCCCTCCTCCACCGGTGCTGCCAAGGCCGTGGGCGTCGTGATCCCCGAACTCAACAAGAAGCTCACGGGCATGTCCTTTCGCGTGCCGACCAGTGACGTCTCCGTGGTCGACCTGACCGTCGAGCTCAACAAGGAAGCCGATTACAAGGAGATCTGCGCCGAGATGAAGGCCCAGAGTCTGGGCGCGCTCAAGGGCATCCTGGGCTACACCGAAGACAAGGTGGTCGCCACCGACTTCCGCGGCGAGACC
Source organism: Hylemonella sp. GW821-FHT10B10 (assembly GCF_059415585.1). Lineage (NCBI taxonomy): Bacteria > Pseudomonadati > Pseudomonadota > Betaproteobacteria > Burkholderiales > Comamonadaceae > Hylemonella > Hylemonella sp. GW821-FHT10B10. Next base: position 220,878 of record NZ_JBWKNN010000003.1, read on the forward strand.
TGCACCTCTGTGTTCGATGCCGACGCCGGCATCGCCCTGGACAAGACCTTCATCAAGGTTGTGGCCTGGTACGACAACGAGTGGGGCTACTCCAACAAATGCCTGGAGATGGCGCGCGTGGTCGCCAAGTAAGACCATCGGTCTTGGCCAAGAAAAAAGGCGGTGCACTGCACCGCCTTTTTTATGTTCGCGATCAGCTCAGGTGTTTGCCGATCAGGCCCGCGATTTCGAACATCGTCACCTTGTCCTTGCCAAAGACCGGTTTGAGCTTGGCGTCGGCCTTGATGGTGCGTTTGTCCTTGGCGTCTTGCAGGCCTTGGGCCTTGATGTAGTCCCACAGCTTCTTGACCACCGCCGTGCGTGCCACCGGCTCGTTACCGATCACGGCGGCCAGTTCGGCGCTGGGAGTCAGGCCGGCGGAGGCCTTGCGCGGGGCCTTGGTCGCCGCGGCTCTTTTGGCGGGGGCCTTTTTCGCCGCCACCTTCTTCGCCGCTGCCTTTTTGGCGGCGGGCCCGGTCGTCTTGGCGGCTGCGCCGGTCGCAGTTTTGGCCGCGGTCTTGCGTGGCGGGAACTTGGACGGAGCGAACTCGAAGGCGACCTTGTTCTCCTCCGCGCTCCAGGCCAGGAAGGCCTTGAAGGGGCGGCGCGTGCGCATGGAGACAAACTTGTCGAGCAGATCGGTCTTGCCCGTGCTCAGCAGCTTGACCATCTGTTCGCGTTCGATGGGCTGTTGCAGGATGATTTGACCGCTCTTGAAGTCGCAGCTCGGCGTGGGCTGGGCCAGGGTAGGCACGGTCTTTTCACAGACGTAGTTCTTGCCATGCTCGTAAACAGCGCCGCCGCATTTGGGACAGGCGCCCAGAGATTCCTTGCCGGAGAAGTCCACCAGCTCGCCGGTTTCTTCGGCGTTGTCATTGCCGAAGTCGAACTCGAGCTTGTAGTTCTTGGTTTCTTCGTCGAACTTGATGACCATCTCGGCCGTGAAAGGCCAGCCCGCTTTGGAGCGGAAGCCGTCCAGCGGACCGATGCGCTTGTCGCGCAAAAACTGCTCGACTTCCGCGACCTCGAAGGTGCGGCCAGCCGGCGTCTTGCCGAAAGAGAAACCACAGCCTTCCGTGGCACCGCTCTTGCCGACGCAGGCATAACGGCGGTAGTTTTCCTTGACCACACCGCCACAGTTCGGGCAGGGCGTCGTCAGCGTCGCGTAGTCACCCGGGATGGTGTCCCGGTCGTATTCCTTGGCTTTCTTGACGATGTGCTCGGTCATGGCCGCAATCTCGCGCATGAACTCGGCGCGCGAAAGGCGACCATGCTCCATTTCCGAGAGCTTGTATTCCCACTCACCGGTCAGCTCGGGCTTGGAGAGTTCTTCCACACCCAGACCGCGCAGCAGCGTCATGAGCTGGAAGGCCTTGGCGGTTGGGATCAGCTCGCGGCCCTCGCGCAGCATGTACTTCTCGTTCAGCAGGCCTTCGATGATGGCCGCGCGTGTGGCCGGTGTGCCCAGACCTTTCTCGTTCATGGCCTCGCGCAGCTCGTCGTCCTCGATCAGCTTGCCCGCACCTTCCATGGCGGACAGCAGCGTGGCTTCCGAATAGCGGGCCGGTGGGCGGGTTTTGAGTCCCTTGGGATCGACCGCTTGAGTCTTCACATTTTCGCCGGCTTGCACAGGCACCAGGGTCTTGCTGCTGCCCTCACCCGGTGCCATCTCGTCATCGGCTTCCTTACCGTAGATGGCCAGCCAACCTGGCTTGACCAGCACCTTGCCCTCGCTCTTGAAATTGTGACCGGCGGCTGCGGTGATGCGGGTGGTGATCTGGTACTCGGCGCTGGGGAAAAAGATCGCCATGAAACGGCGTGCCACCAGGTCGTAAAGCTTCTGCTCGGCTTCGCTCAGGCCGCTGGGCGCCTGCAACGTGGGGATGATGGCAAAGTGGTCGCTGACCTTGGCGTTGTCGAAGATACGTTTGTTGGGCTTGACGTAGCCGCCTTTGAGCGCCGTGGCCGCGTGCGGGGCCAGGTGCTTCATGCCGGAATCGGCCAGCATGCCGAAGGTCTCCTTGGCCACGGCGAGGTAGTCCTCGGGCAGGTGGCGTGAATCGGTTCGCGGGTAGGTCAGGGCCTTGTGGCGCTCGTACAGGCTTTGCGCGATGGACAGCGTGGTTTTGGCGGAGAAGCCGAACTTGCCGTTGGCCTCGCGTTGCAGGCTGGTTAGGTCGAACAGCATGGGCGAGGCCTGGTTGCTGGGCTTGCTTTCTTCGCTCACCGTGGCGGTCTGGCCGCGCACGGCATCGGCAATGGCGGTGGCTTCCTTTTCGCTCCAGACGCGGTCGGCCCGCTTCTCGGCGTCGTCCTCGGTTTTTTTCCACTTGGGATCGAACCACTTGCCCGCGTACTCACCGGCCTGGGCACCGAAGCTGGCATGCACCTCCCAGTAGTTGCGGCTGATGAACTTGCGGATCTGCTCCTCGCGCTCAACGACCACGGCCAGGGTCGGCGTCTGCACGCGGCCCACGGTGGTGAGGAAGAAGCCGCCGTCGCGCGAGTTGAAGGCGGTCATGGCGCGCGTGCCGTTGATGCCCACCAGCCAGTCGGCCTCGGAGCGGCTGCGCGCGGCGTCGGCCAGGGGCAGCATCTGCTTGTCGCTGCGCAGCTTGTCGAAACCGTCGCGGATGGCCTGGGGCGTCATGCTTTGCAGCCAAAGGCGCGAGACCGGCTTGCCCAGGGGCTTGGCGCCGCCGGCATATTGCTCGATAAGGCGGAAGATCAGTTCACCCTCGCGGCCCGCGTCGCAGGCGTTGATGAGCTTGTCCACATCCTTGCGCTTGGCCAGCTTGACCACGGCGTTCAGGCGGGTCTTGGTCTTGTCGACCGGTTTCAGGTCGAAATGGGGCGGAATCACCGGCAGGTGGGCAAAGCTCCACTTGCCGCGTTTCACGTCGTACTGCTCCGGTGCCTGGATCTCGACCAGGTGGCCGACGGCGCTCGTGACGACATAGCTGTCGCTCTCGAAATGCTCGTCGTGTTTCTCGAACTTGCCGGCGGTGGGCGTGAGTGCCCGCACGATGTCTTGGGCGACCGAAGGCTTTTCTGCAATGACCAGGGTTTTCATCTGACTACAATCCAGTTTCTCGCGCGCGCATACGCGCACGCACACACGGGCACGCGCGCGCGCCCATACGAGTTCACCTTACCAAATTTTTCAGCAGTGTCCAAGAATTCCGTTTCCGAGCCCGGCCGCCGTATCCAAACCCGACGCTCCGGCGTACATGGCAAGGGGGTCTTTGCCGTCCAGGACATCCCCAAGGGCGAGATCATCATCGAGTACGTGGGCGAGATCATCAACTGGAAGGAGGCGCTGCGCCGCCACCCCCACGATCCCAAGGATCCCAACCACACCTTCTACTTTCACGTCGATGAAGACCATGTCATCGACGCCAAGGTCGGCGGCAATTCCTCGCGCTGGATCAACCATTCCTGTGCGCCGAATTGCGAGGCCGACGAGGAAGAAGGCCGGGTCTTCATCAAGTCCCTGCGCAAGATCAAGGCCGGCGAAGAGCTGAACTACGACTATGGCCTGATCATCGACGAACCCTACACCCCGAAACTCAAGGCCGAGTACCCCTGCTGGTGCGGCAGCAAGAACTGCCGCGGTACCCTGCTGGCCCCCAAACGCGGCAAGCGTTGAACCATGCTTCGGTGGCCGGCTGAAGCCATCTGGGAGGGCGTTGCGCCTGCCCTGCCCGGCTTCACAGTCGAGGTGCTGCCGCAGCTGGACTCCACCAACACCGAGCTGATGCGCCGTGCGCGCGCCGGCCGCCTGGAGCCCGTGCTGCTGGTGGCCGAGGAGCAGACCGCGGGTCGCGGCCGTCTGGGGCGGCAGTGGAGCAGCGGTGTGCGGCCCGGGGATGTGCTGATGTTCTCGCTGGGCCTGCCCCTGCAGATGGCCGACTGGTCGGGCCTGTCGCTCGCCGTAGGCCTGAGCGTGGTGCAGAGCCTGCACCCGGACCTGCAACTCAAGTGGCCCAATGATGTCTGGCTGGCCGACCGCAAGCTGGCCGGCATCCTGATCGAAACCACACAGATCCACGACGCACGTTACGCGGTGATCGGCGTGGGGATCAACATCACGCCGCGTGATGGTACCGGCCTGGCCACGCCACCGGCCTGGCTGCAGGAGCTCGAGCCGGGCATGACCGCGCCGCAGGCCCTGCAGCGTGTGGCCGCGGCGCTGGTGGCGGACGTTCAACGCTTTGAGGCCCAGGGCTGGGGGCCTTTCCAGCCAGCCTATGCCGCGCGCGATGCCCTGGCCGGACGCGAGGTGATCCTGAGCGATGGCACGACTGGCCACGCTCGGGGCGTGGACGGCGGCGGCGCCCTGCTGGTGCATACTTCCGGCGGGCTGAAGAAAATCTCCAGCGCCGAAGTCAGCGTCCGCCCCTCGAAGTGAAGCCCCATTCATGTTGCGCCTCCTCGTCCTGCTCCTGGTCCTGCTGAACGCCGCCTATTTCGCCTGGTCGCACGGCATGCTGCGCACTTACGGCTGGGCGCCGGCCGAACAGAGCGAGCCGCAGCGCCTGACCCAGCAGATTCGCCCCGAGGCGATCCGCATCCTGCCGACCGACGAAGGGCGCCGGGCCGAGCAGGTTGCGTTGACACCGCCCAAACCACCGGAATGCCTGCAGGCCGGCCTGTTCGACGAGGTCCAGACCGAAACCGTGCGCAAGGCGTTGGAAGCCTCCTTGCCTGCTGGTGCCTGGTCGCTGGAACTGCTGGTGGAGCCGGCACGCTGGATCGTCTACATGGGCAAGTTTCCCAACGCAGCAGCTCAGGATAAAAAGCGCGCAGAGTTGGAGAAGATGAAACTCAAGCTGCAGTCCCTGGACAACCCGGAATTGCAGCTAGGTCTTTCGTTGGGTCGTTTCGAGACCCAAGCCCAGGCCCAGGCCGAACTGGCGGCGCTGCAAAAGCGCGGCGTGCGGACCGCGCGCGTGGTGCAGGAGCGGCTCGAAATCCGGCAAAGCCAGCTGCGCATTCCCGCGGCCGACGAAGCGCTGCGGCCCAAGTTGGAAGAGCTCAAGTCCGCGCTGGGTGACAAGACGCTGCGCAGCTGCCGCTGAGAAGCACTCTACTCCGGCGTCAGGTCAAAGCGGACCGTGAAGCGTGCCCCGGGAGGGGTCTGGCCGGGACGCGTGTCCTCCACACTGATGCGGGCATGGTGCTGCTGCGCAATTTCCTGCGCGATGGGCAGGCCCAGGCCCGATCCGTCGACGTCATTGCCCAAGGCCCGGTAAAAGGGCTGGAACACCAGCTCGCGTTCCGCCAGCGCAATGCCCGGCCCGGAATCTTCCACCTGCAACACGATGATCTTGCCGAAAGGGTCGGCCAGCACACGCGCCGTGATGACGCCGGGCCTGTCCGCGCTGGAGGGCGTGTAGCTCAAGGCGTTGTCCAGCAGGTTGCGCACCAGTTCCTTGAGCAGGGTGGGATTGCCTTCGAGCATGACGCCGGGCATGCCGGGTTGGGCGCCTTCGTAACCCAGGTCGATGTGCTTGTCCATGGCGCGCGGCACGCAGTCCTGCACGACTTCCATGGTAAGCCGGGCCAGGTCACAGGGCTGACGGCTCATGGCCGTGGTGCCGGCCTCGGCGCGTGCCAGCGCCAGCAGCTGGTTGACGGTGTGGGTGGCGCGAACGCTGGCCCGGCCGATCTGGCGCAGCGAGACCTTGAGCTCCTCGGTGCTGGTGCCCTCGCGCTGGGCCAGGTCAGCCTGCATGCGCAGACCGGCCAGGGGTGTCTTTAGCTGGTGGGCGGCGTCGGCCAGGAAGCGTTTTTGCGCGCCGATCGAATCCTTGAGCCGCAGCAGCAGATCGTTGACCGAGGACACCAGGGGGGCCACTTCCAGCGGCACCGCCTGCGCGTCCAGCGGACTGAGGTCGTCGGGGCGGCGGGCGCGTATGCGTTCTTCCAGTCGGTTGAGCGGCTTGATCGCCTGCACCAGCGCCAGCCAGACCAGCAGCACGGCCAGCGGCAAAGTCACGAACTGGGGCAGCATCACGCCCTTGATGATCTCGGCCGCCAGCACCGAGCGCTTGTCCAGGGTCTCGGCCACCTGGACCAACACCGTGCGCTTGGCCTGCGTGTCCAGCGGCACCCACATATAGGCAACCCGGATGTCCTGGCCGTGAAAGGTGTCGTCCCGCAGGCGCACCTCGCCGGGTGTGACCGGCGCGTCTCCTGGGGGCAGCGGGAAGTCGTGCTCGCCGCTGAGGTATTCGCCGCGCGCGCCCAGGACCTGGTAGTAGACCGTGTCGATGTCGTCGGCGCGCAGCAGTTCCCGTGCCGGCAGAGGCAGGTTGAATTGCACGTGCTGCTGGTTGACCGTGACCAGCTGGGCCAGGGCGTTGACGTTGTATTCGAGCGTGCGGTCGAAAGGCTTGCCGGCGATGCCCTGCGCGACCAGCCAGGTCAGCACCAGGCTGATGGGCCACAGCAGCAGCAGGGGCGTGAGCATCCAGTCCAGGATCTCACCAAAAAGTGAGCGCTGCTCGCGTTGGAAGAGTTTCACGATGCAGCCGCTACTCTGGAAACGTCCCGGTCCGGCAGCTCAGCTGCTCTGGATCTTCTCAAGGCAGTAGCCCAGGCCGCGCACGGTGGCGATACGGATGGGCCCCTTCTCGATCTTCTTGCGCAAGCGATGGATGTAGACCTCGATGGCGTTGTTGCTGACCTCCTCGCCCCATTCGCACAGGCGTTCGACCAGCTGGTCCTTGCTGACCAGGCGGCCGGTACGCTGCAGCAGCACTTCCAGCAGACCGAGTTCGCGCGCGGAGAGTTCGACCATCTTGCCGTCGATGGTGGCCACGCGGCCGGCCTGGTCATAGACCAGGGGACCGTGCTTGATGTGGCTGCTGGCACCGCCCATGCCGCGGCGCACGAGGGCGCGCACGCGGGCTTCCAGCTCCTGCAGCGAAAAAGGCTTGGCCATGTAGTCGTCGGCGCCGTAGTCCAGACCTTTGACGCGCTCTTCCACGCTGTCCGCGGCAGTGAGGATGAGCACCGGCAGGCTGGAACCGCGCGCGCGCAGCTTTTTGAGCACTTCCAGGCCATGCATCTTGGGCAGACCCAGGTCCAGGATCAGCAAGTCGAACTCGGTGTTGGTCATGAGCGCGGCGTCGGCCTCGGTCCCGTTGGCCACGTGGTTTACCGCCGCGCCAGAACTGCGCAGGGTGCGCAACAAGCCGTCGGCCAGCACCTGGTCGTCTTCGGCGATCAATATCCGCATGCGTGTCTCCTGGGGCTTGCCGGCTGTGGGCGCCGGCTCGGCGTGGTGTGTCAGGACGATTCTAGGCGCTGGCGTAGGCCTCCAGGCCCAAGGCAATGACGGCCGCCACCTCGGGACTGACGGCCTGTTTCAACTCGGTTTCCGCCTGCACCACAGCCCGCTGGAAGCCGCGCAGCCAGTCCAGGCCTACCGGGGTGAAGCGCACCAGCCGGGCCCGGCCGTCGCGAGGATCGGCTTCACGTGTGACCAGCCCCCAGGCTTCGCACTGGTCGACCAGCTTGCCCATGGCCTGCTTGCTCATCCCTGCCAATGCCGCCAGTTCCTGGAGTCGGGCGCCATCCAGCGCCAGGTGGCGCGTGATGTGGATGTGGGCCGCGCTGATCTTGCCGCGCGCTGCCAGGTTGGACAGGCTCAGGGGGACTTCGGCGTCCTGTGCCATCAGGTGCAGCACGCGCTCGTCGAAACGCCGCATGGCATGGCCTAGCAGGCGGCCCAGGTGGGTCTGGCGCCAGCCGCCATCAATCGGTGCAGAAAGCGTCGTTGCCGGCATTGGCAGATAGTAAACCAAAATGACTAAATTGAAGCTTTACATGAAAGTACAACACGCATAAAGTACTGGTCAAGCATCCAGCCTGTAGTTAAAAACACTGGATGAAACAGTCAACCCAACAAGGAGAGCATCCATGGACGTATCCGGCAAATCCATCAGCGTCGCCAACAGCGAAAAAGCCAAGGCCCTGCAGGCCGCGCTGGCCCAGATCGAAAAGCAGTTCGGCAAGGGCACCATCATGCGTCTGGGTGAGGGCGAGGCGATCGAGGACATCCAGGTGGTCTCCACCGGCTCCCTGGGCCTGGACATCGCCCTGGGCGTGGGCGGCTTGCCGCGCGGCCGTGTGGTCGAGATCTACGGCCCGGAATCGTCGGGCAAGACCACGCTGACGCTGCAGGTCATTGCCGAGATGCAGAAGATCGGCGGTACCTGCGCCTTCGTGGATGCCGAACACGCCTTGGACGTGCAGTACGCGCAGAAACTGGGCGTCAACCTGCCCGACTTGCTGATCAGCCAGCCAGACACGGGGGAACAGGCCCTGGAGATCGTCGACAGCCTGGTGCGCTCCGGCGCCGTGGACCTGATCGTGATCGACTCGGTGGCGGCCCTGACCCCCAAGGCCGAGATCGAAGGCGAGATGGGTGATTCCCTGCCCGGTCTGCAGGCCCGCCTGATGAGCCAGGCCCTGCGCAAGCTCACTGCCACCATCAAGAAGACCAATTGCATGGTGATCTTCATCAACCAGATCCGCATGAAGATCGGCGTGATGTTCGGCAGCCCCGAAACCACGACAGGCGGTAACGCGCTGAAGTTCTACGCCTCGGTGCGCATTGACATCCGCCGCACCGGCACCATCAAGAAGGGCGAGGAGGCCATTGGTAACGAGACCAAGGTCAAGATCGTCAAGAACAAGGTGGCGCCACCCTTCAAGACCGCCGAATTCGACATCCTGTTCGGCGAGGGCATCAGCCGCGAGGGCGAGATCATCGATATGGGTGTCAACGCCAAGATCATCGAAAAATCCGGCGCCTGGTATGCCTACAACGGCGAAAAAATCGGCCAGGGCCGCGACAACGCACGCGAGTTCCTGCGCGAGAACACGGAGTTGGCGCACGAGATCGAAAACAAGGTGCGCGAGTCGCTGGGCATTCCCTTGCTCAACGAGGCCGCAGAACCCGTCGCTGAATAAAGCCGGCGGCCGGTAAGGAGGCGCGGACCATGGCCACTGCCCGGCGGCTGGCTTTCCAGCCCACGCTCAAAGGACGGGCGCTGCGCCTGCTGAGCCAGCGCGAACATTCGCGCCGCGAGCTCGAACGCAAGCTCCGGCCGTACGAAGAAGAACCCGGTACGCTGGCGCAGGCGCTGGACGAACTGCAGGCCCGTGGCTTCATCAGCGAGGAGCGGGTCGTGGAGTCGGTGTTGAACCGGCGTGCGAGCCGGCTGGGGGCGACACGCATACGCCAGGAGTTGCAGGACAAGGGGCTGGACAGCGAATTGATAGCGAACGCCCTGTCCGGCCTCAAGGACAGCGAACTTGCGCGTGCCCGGGAGGTCTGGCAAAGAAGGTTCGATGTTGCACCGCAGACGGCCCAGGAGCGGGCGCGGCAGACACGTTTTCTGCTCGCGCGCGGGTTTACTGGCGAAATAGTGCGCCGTGTGCTGGGCGGCGATCCCGGAGGCGAAGAGACCTGACTACAGGCCCAGCATCAACCTGAGGTTTTGCACCGCTGCTCCGCTGGCACCCTTGCCCAGATTGTCCAGGCGGGCGACGAGCACGGCTTGCCCCAGGCTGTCGTTTCCGTAGACGCTGAGCTCCATCTCGTTCGTGCCGTTGAGCGCGGTGGGCTCCAGACGACCGCCGGTTGCGGGCGCCACCACACTGACCCATTCGCTGCCGGCGTAATGCGCGCGCAGCGCATCTTCCAGCTGCTGGCTACGGTTGACGCCTTTCATCAGATCGAATTGCAGGCCGATCTGGTCAATCATCCCTGCGTAGAAATTGCCGACTGCGGGGACAAATATAGGCCGGCGGCTCAGGCCGCTGTAGTGTTGCAATTCGGGCAGGTGCTTGTGGGTCAGACTCAGACCATAGACCTCCAGCGGTGGGGCCGATTTCGTGACCTCATAGGCCTCGATCATTTGACGTCCGCCACCGGAATAGCCGGAATAGCCCGACATCACCACCGGATAGTCAGGTGGCAGCAGGCCGGCATCCACAAGCGGACGCAGCAGGGCGATGCCGCCGGTCGGGTAGCAGCCCGGATTGGCGACACGGCGTGCCTGCGCCACGGCCTGTGCCTGGCTGCGTGTGAGTTCCGGAAAGCCATAGACCCAGCCCGGGGCGACCCGGTGCGCGGTCGATGCGTCGATGATCTTGGGGCCAGGCCGGCCGGAGGTCTTTTCCAGCGCGTCGACCAGGGCCACGGTCTCAAGGGCAGCGTCGTCGTGAAGACAAAGGATGACCAGGTCCGTACCGGCCAGTAGTTCGCGCTTGGCGGCCGGGTCTTTGCGCCGGTCGGCGGCAATGCTCAGCAGCTCAATCTGAGGCATGGCTTGCAGGCGTTCGCGAATCTGCAGGCCGGTGGTGCCGGCTTCGCCGTCAATGAAGACTTTGTGTCGTGTCATGGTAAAGGCGGGGCTGATTGATCAACTCAATCAATATGATGGATGTCCAGCAAGTTTTGGTGCAGAGCAACATGATACATTCCAAGGCTGTGCTGAATCCAGCACCAGCCACGGGACACGCCGGTTCCGAGGTCGGACAGAAAATCATTTCCTGAGAGAGCCCTCATGAAGATCCACGAGTACCAAGGCAAGGAAATCTTGCGCCAGTTTGGTGTGCCGGTGCCCCGCGGCATCCCGGCCTTCACAGTCCAGGAGGCGGTTGAGGCCGCCCAGAAGCTTGGCGGTCCCGTCTGGGTCGTCAAGGCGCAAATCCATGCCGGTGGCCGTGGCAAGGGCGGTGGCGTCAAGGTGGCCAAGTCCATCGACGATGTCAAACGCCTGGCCGGTGACATCCTCGGCATGCAGCTCAAGACCCACCAGACCGGCCCCGAGGGCCAGAAGGTGCGTCGCCTCTACATCGAGGACGGTGCCGACATCCAGAAGGAATACTACCTGTCGGTCGTGACCGATCGCGCTACGCAGAAGGTGGCTTTCATCGCTTCCAGCGAAGGCGGCATGGACATCGAGGAAGTGGCTCATTCCACGCCCGAGAAGATCATCACGCTGTTCGTGGATCCGGCCACCGGCCTGACCCAGGCCCAAGGCCAGGAGTTGGCCAAGGGCGTGGGCATGCCCGCCGACTCGCAAGCCCAGTTCATCGACATCTGCCAGAAGCTCTACAAATGCTATATGGAGACCGATGCCTCGCTGGTCGAGATCAACCCCCTGAACCGCGACAGCAAGGGCAACGTCATTGCCCTGGACGCCAAGTTCAATTTCGATTCCAACGCACTGTTCCGTCACCCGGAAATCGTGGCCTACCGTGACTTGGATGAAGAAGATCCGGCAGAAATTGAAGCCTCCAAGTTCGATCTGGCCTATATCTCGCTGGACGGCAACATCGGCTGTCTGGTGAACGGTGCCGGTCTGGCCATGGCCACCATGGACACCATCAAGCTGTTCGGCGCCGAGCCGGCCAACTTCCTGGACGTGGGCGGTGGCGCCACCCCCGAGAAGGTCACGGAAGCCTTCAAGATCATGTTGAAGAACGACAAGGTCAAGGCCATTTTGGTCAATATCTTCGGCGGCATCATGAAGTGCGACACCATTGCCACGGGCGTCATCACTGCCTGCCGTGCCGTGAACCTGAGCGTGCCGCTGGTGGTGCGCATGAAGGGAACCAACGAAGAGTTGGGCAAGAAGATGCTGGCCGAATCCGGCCTGCCCATCATCAGTGCCGACACCATGGCCGAAGCCGCCCAGAAAGTGGTCGCTGCCGTCAAAGCCGCCAAGTAAAGCCAAGGAACAGTCATGTCGATCTACATCAACAAAGACACCAAAGTCATCACCCAGGGCATCACCGGCAAGACCGGCCAGTTCCATACGGAAAAGTGCCAGGAATACGCCAATGGCAAAAACTGCTTCGTGGCGGGCGTGAACCCCAAGAAGGCCGGCGAGTCCATCTTCAATATCCCGATCTACGCCTCCGTCAAGGAAGCGGCCAAGCAGACCGGGGCGACCGTTTCCGTGATCTATGTGCCGCCAGCCGGTGCTGCAGAAGCCATCTGGGAGGCTGTCGAAGCCGATCTGGACCTGGCGATCTGCATCACCGAAGGCATCCCGGTGCGCGACATGCTCATGGTGCGCAACAAGATGAAGGCCAAGGAGGCCGCTGGTGGCAAGAAGACCCTCCTGCTGGGCCCCAATTGCCCTGGCCTGATTACTCCGGACGAAATCAAGATCGGCATCATGCCCGGCCACATCCATCGCAAGGGCCGCATTGGCGTCGTGTCGCGCTCGGGCACCCTGACTTATGAAGCGGTGGCACAGCTGACCGAGATCGGCCTGGGCCAGTCCAGCGCTGTGGGCATCGGTGGCGACCCGATCAACGGTCTGAAGCACATCGACGTGATGCGGGCCTTCAACGACGATCCGGATACGGATGCCGTGATCATGATCGGTGAGATCGGTGGCCCGGACGAGGCGGAAGCAGCGCGCTGGTGCAAGACCAACATGAAGAAGCCCATTGTCGGCTTCATCGCTGGCGTGACGGCACCTCCCGGCAAGCGTATGGGCCATGCGGGCGCCCTGATTTCCGGCGGTGCTGATACAGCGGATGCCAAGCTTGCAGTGATGGAGGAGTGCGGCTTCAAGATCACGCGCAACCCGTCCGAAATGGGCAAGCTGTTGAAAGCATTGCTGTAAGCAAAAATACGAATCGATGAGTACCGGTACCTGCCGGTAAACTGGCCACATAGAAGCTAGGGAGCGCCCCAGACCTGCAGTCTGGGGCGCTTCTTGTTTAACGATAAGTAATAACAGGAGAACTTGGATGGAAATGCTTCAGGATGTCAATTTCTGGATCGGTCTGATGAAGATCATCTGGATCAATATCATTCTCTCGGGTGACAACGCCGTGGTGATTGCCCTGGCTGCCCGCTCACTACCGCCGCACCAGCAGAAGAAAGCCATTCTGTTCGGCTCTGCCGCCGCTGTGATACTGCGCATCATCCTGACCGTGGTGGCTGCTCATCTCCTGCAGCTGTCCTTCCTGCAGGTCGTGGGGGGCGTGTTGCTGCTCTACATCGGCGTGCAATTGCTTAGCGAGGACGATGACGAAGAAGAGGGCCACGGCAAGGAAGGCGGCGGCCTCATGGCTGCCGTGCGCACCATCCTGATTGCGGATCTGGTGATGAGTCTGGACAACGTGATTGCCGTGGCGGCCGCTGCCAAAGGCAACGATGTCCTGTTGCTGCTCGGTCTGGCGATCAGTATTCCACTGGTGATCTTCGGCAGTACCCTGATGATCAAGCTCATGGAACGTTTCCCCATCATCGTGACGCTGGGTGCAGCCCTGATCGGCTGGGTCGGTGGCGAAACCATTGTGAGCGATGTGGCGCTCAAGGAGATTGCCACGGCAAATCCTTGGCTGCATTACGCCGCTGCTGCCGCCGGGGCCGTCTTCGTGGTCTTGCTGGGGCGTGCTTTGCAAAAGCGTGGAAAATCGGCCGAAGGCTGACCTCGTTCCCCGCCGCAGAGCCGGTGTTGGCGTGAGGGCTTCTGCGGTGGTGCCATGGATCTTGAGCCATACTCGGTAAGGGGTGGCTCGGGATTTGCAAAAAAACGACAACTCCCCGTGCATTACTACCTTGTCGGCCGGGGGTTGCTCTGCTAAGGTCGGCAGCTTGTATGGCGTGCTGCTAGGTACGCTGGTTTCATGGTGGGCCACAGAAAACACTGGCATAAGCCCCACGGATCTGAACAGGCACGAATTGGCAACTTCATTCACAAGCAAAAGGCCTCTATCGGAATCGGGGCCCGCCTTTGTCGTGCTTTTGTGGGCAGCCCTGTCAATTGCAGCAAATGGGCGGGGCATGTCTTCATATCCCGTCTTGTCTGAGGCAAACCATTGAGCCATGACGACAGACGCCATGATTTACAGATTTTGTGCCCAAACCGACCCCGGGCTTGCCCGGCAAAACAACGAAGACGCCGTTGGTTTTGACGAGGGTACCGGGGTGGCCGTCCTGGCTGATGGTATGGGCGGCTATAACGCGGGTGAAGTGGCCAGCAGTATGGCCACTTCTATCATCAATACAGAGATGAATCGCTGGCTGGCCGAGGCAGGCGTGGCGGCAACGGTGCAAGACATCCGTCGCGCGCTTGAAATCTGTGTGAGCAACGCCAATTCGGCGGTTTACCAGGCCGCGCGCGCAAACACGCATTACTCCGGCATGGGAACCACGCTGGTGACCGGCGTATTCCGTGGGGCCGATCTGGTGATCGGGCACATAGGCGATTCGCGTTGCTACCGGCTACGGCAGGGGGAGCTGGTGCAGATCACTCGAGACCATTCCCTGCTGCAGGAGCAGATTGACGCCGGCTTGCTGACCCCAGAGCAGGCCGCCCTGTCCATGAACAAGAATTTGGTGACGCGTGCACTGGGTGTCGACGACGCAGTGCTGCTGGAGGTGCACGAACACACTGTCGAGCCAGGCGACGTGTACCTGATGTGTTCGGACGGCCTGTCCGACATGGTCCGGGACCAGGATATTGCCAAAATACTCCAGTTGCCTTTGCCTCCCGAGCAGCGCGCCAAGGCCCTGGTCGACACGGCCAACGCACATGGCGGGCGGGACAATATCACGGTCCTTCTGGTCCAGGGCGAAGCCGAGGCAGAAAAGCGCGGTCTAATGGCGCGTTTGCTGGGAAAATAGCGAAGGTTATATTTATAACGAGCAACAGGAATAGGAGTCGGGCATGCCGAAAATGATCGTATCGATCGACGGTGTTGTCATCAAGGAAGTGCAGCTGACCAAAGAACGCACAACCCTGGGGAGGCGACCATACAACGACGTGGTGATCGACAATCTGGCCGTCAGCGGAGAACATGCCGCACTTCAGATGGCAGGCAACGAGGTCATGCTGGAGGACTTGAACAGTACCAACGGTACGTATGTCAACGGCAAGGCCGTCAAGAAGCAGGCATTGCAAAACGGCGACACCATCGAAGTCGGCAAATACAAGATCAAGTTTGTCAATGAGGTCGAGGCTCCCGGTTTCGACAAGACCATGTTGTTCAAGCCGGGTGAAACGCCTATGGCGGCGGCAGAAGCTGCAGGACTCAACGGCGCGTTGCGTGTGCTTTCTGGCACGGCCTCTGGTCGTGAAGTGCCGTTGACGAAGGCGGTCACGACAGTGGGCAAGCCGGGCGTGGCCGTGGCTTCCATTTCGCGCCGAGCCCACGGCTATGTCGTGGCGCATGTCGAAGGCTCGGGCATTCCGATGCTCAATGGCGCGCCGATAGGCAACGAGCCTGTCGCGCTCAAGAGCGGCGACGTGATCGAGCTGGCGGGCACGAAAATGCAGTTTATCCAGAGTTGAGTCTGCAGCGGGCCCGGTGGGCCTGCTGAATCCTGTGGGCCTGCTGTGGCGGGCAGACAAAGGAGTGGTCATGAAGGTGCGTGTGTTGGGCTGCTCAGGCGCTATCGCCAGGGAGTGCCGTACCACGTCCTTCGTGGTGGATGGCGATGTTCTGGTCGATGCGGGTACGGGTGTCGGAGATCTGACCCTGGATGAGATGCTGAGCATTGACCACGTGCTGCTGACGCATGCGCATCTGGACCATATCGCTGCCCTGCCGCTGATGCTGGATGCCATTGCTGCGCGTCGCAGCAGCCCGGTTCAGGTCTACGCCTTGGCGGGAACGATTTCTGCCCTCAGGACGCATATCTTCAATGACGTGATCTGGCCGGATTTCACGCGGCTTCCGAGCGCTGAGGCGCCGTTCATTCATTTTCAGGAAATCCGGGTTGGGGAGGAACTGCAGGTAGCCGGCAAGCGCATCGAGGTGTTGCCTGCGGTGCATACCGTGCCGGCCGTCGGCTACGCCGTGATGACGCAAGAGGCCTGTTGGGTTTTTTCCGGCGATACCGAGCGCAACCCCGCTTTTTGGAGCAGAGTCAACCAGCTCAACGTGAGCATGCTGGTGATCGAGACCGCTTTCAGTAGCCGCGAAAGCCAGTTGGCTGAAACAAGTCGGCATCTGTCACCAGCCGTGCTGGCCGAAGAGCTCGACTGCATCAGTGCAGGCAGCAACTATCCGATTTACATCACGCATACCAAACCCGCGGAAACCGAGTTGATCATGTCCGAAATTCGCAAGCTGGAAGGCAGTCGTCCCAGTGCCCGGAAGCTGGCGCATGACATACGTTGGTTGCAGGCCGGGCAGGAGTTCGATCTATGAGTGCCGTCATGAAACCTCCGGGCGCAGGCGCGGTTGCTGAACCGGGCTACCGTGATTCGCAGCAACCCACATCAGACAAGCAGGACAAGTCATTTGAAGCCTTGTTTGTACGTCAGCTGAAGCAGGTGGTGCTGCGCATCCACGAGACCGAGAACGTCGAGCAGATCATGCTGGAGGTCAGCCCAGAGATCTGCAAGCTGTTCAATGCAGACCGTCTGACCCTGTATGCGATCAGCGATGATGAAACATCCATCGTCTCCAAGATCAAGACGGGCCTGACCAGCAGCCGCGAACTCAAGCTGCCCATCAGCCCGCAAAGTATTGCGGGCTACGTTGCCTTCAGCCGCAAGTTGTTGAACTTGGCCGATGTCTATGATGAAGATGCGCTCAAGCAGATCCATCCCTCGTTGACTTTCCTGAAGGAGGTCGACAAGCGCTCGGGTTATCGGACGAAACAGATGCTGGTGTCTCCCATCATCGAAGGGGGCAATCTGTATGGGGTGCTCCAGGTCATCAACAACAAGAATGACCAGCCGTTTGGCGAACTGGACGTCAAGGGCGTCATCCAGCTGTGCAAGACACTGGCCACGGCCATACGCCAGCGCCTGCAGAAAGTGGACGAGCCGCAGCGCATCCGAGCCACCAAGTACGACGGCCTGGTCGCCGACGGCCTGCTGAGCGGGGCGCAGCTGCAGGACTGCGTGCAGGAGGCGCGTAACGAAGGGCAACCCGTCGAGCATTTGCTGCTTAGCAAGCATCAAGTCACGCCCGCCCAGGTGGGCCCGTCGTTGGCCAAGTTTTTTGGTGTGCCTTACGAGCCTTTTAATGCGGGGCGCATCCGCTCTGAGATGCTGCACGGCTCGCTCAAGCGTGAGTTTGCCGAAGGCCAGGGCTGGATACCGCTGGAAGAGTCACCCGAGGGCCTGGTCATCATGTGCCTGGATCCCGAGGCCACGCGCGGTGCGCGCGTGGTGCCGCAAGTGTTCTCGCGCATCAACAAGTTTTCCTATCGCGTTACTACGCAGACCGAGTTCGAGCAGACGCTGGAGCAGCTGTTTGGCGCCACGGCCGACGGGACCTCGATCGACCAGTTGCTGGCGGATATGGGTACCCCGCTTGGGGATGACGGGGAAAATGACGACTCGCTGGAATCAGCGGCGGCCGACAACGAGTTGGTCAAGTTCGTCAACAAAGTCATCATTGACGCGTATCAGCAGAAAGTCTCAGATATCCACATTGAGCCCATGCCAGGCAAGCTCAAGACGGGCATCCGCTTCCGGATCGATGGCACTTTGATGCCCTACATCGAAGTCCCTGCGCACTTCCGGCAGGCCATGGTTACACGCCTGAAGATCATGTGCGATCTCGACATTTCCGAGCGCCGCAAGCCGCAAGACGGCAAGATCAAGTTCAAGAAGTATGGCCCGCTGGACATCGAGCTGCGGGTGGCGACCATTCCATCCGCTGGCGGCGTGGAAGACGTGGTCATGCGTATCCTGGCGGCGGGCGAGCCGATACCCCTGGAGAAGCTGGGGCTGACGCCTCACAATCGCGAACGGCTGGAGTCCACGGTCAGCAAACCTTACGGCCTGTTCTACGTCTGCGGCCCGACGGGCTCGGGCAAGACCACCACGCTGCACTCCATCTTGAAGTTTCTCAACACGCCCGACACCAAAATCTGGACGGCCGAGGACCCGGTGGAAATCACGCAAAAGGGCCTGCGACAGGTACAGATCAACAAGAAGGCCGGTATCGACTTTGCGCTGATCATGCGTGCCTTCCTGCGTGCCGATCCGGACATCATCATGGTGGGTGAGTCGCGCGACAAGGAAACTGTGTCCATGGGTGTGGAAGCTTCGCTCACAGGCCACCTGGTGTTCTCCACCTTGCACACCAACTCTGCACCGGAGTCCATCACGCGTTTGCTGGACATGGGCATGGACCCTTTCAATTTCGCCGATGCCCTCCTGGGCATCCTGGCACAGCGTCTGGCCAAGAAACTGTGCGACTGCAAAGAGCCTTACAACCCGGGAACCTCAGAGGTCAACAGCTTCATCTCCGAGTACGCCCAGGAATTGCGCAATACCAAGGCCTGGAAGGCGGACTTCAGTGGCGAAGCCCAGAAGCTCTATGAAGAGTGGGTGGTCAACTACGGTGAGGACGGTAAGCTGCGTTTCTATAAACCTGTGGGCTGCGAGAAGTGCAACAAGACCGGCTACAAGGGCCGATTGGGTTTGCATGAGCTACTCATCGCTGATGACACCATCAAGAAGCTGGTTCAGGAGCGTGCCCGCGTGGCCGAGATATTTGCTGCGGCCGTGGAAAGTGGCATGCGCACCCTGAAAATGGACGGCATGGAGAAGATCATGTTGGGCATGACCGACCTGAAGCAAGTTAGGCAGGTCTGTATCAAGTGACAAGTCTGGCTGGACAAAAATGTCAGTTCGGAAGATGTTGAGACAGAAATGAAGTCGAAATCGACGATATTTACTGGATTTCACCTTAAAACGACACCATAATCCACCATCCCGGCTTGGCACGGAAACTGCTGATCCAAGACCATACAGCACCGCTGTATCCATTTCTTTAACCAAGGAGCTTTACATGAAGCGTTCACTGCAAAAGGGTTTCACCCTGATCGAACTGATGATCGTGGTTGCGATCATCGGTATTCTGGCCGCCGTCGCCCTGCCGGCTTACCAAGACTATACGGTTCGCGCCAAGCTCTCCGAAGTGGTTCTCGCCGCATCGCAATGCCGTACCAGTATCACGGAGTCGGTGCAGTCTTCCAGTTCGACGCTGCCCGCTGCAGGTAACTGGGGTTGCGAGTCGTCCACCTCGACATCCAAATATGTCGCCAAGGTTGAGACCAATGCCAATGGCGCTATTCTGGTTACCGCTCTGAACTTCCCGACCACCCAAATTCCCGCAACAGGCGGCGTGATTCTGGCCCCGGCTGCGGCCCTGGTGGCAGGCAGCACCATTGGTGCGTGGCTGTGCGGTCCTAACTCGACCATGCCGCCCAAGTACCTGCCCGGCTCCTGCCGCGATACGACTGTCAGCACCCAAACTGGCTGGGCAGCGAACTGACCGCGTCGGTGCGCTTTTAAGCGCATCCTGTTCTTGAGAAGACGCCCCGTGAGGGGCGTTTTTTTTTACCCCCCAATGGATGACCCATGGTTGCGATTTCTGCGCTGCTCTTGTGCCTAGCCTGGTGGATGCCACTTCACTTTCTGCCCTGGGTGAGCTGGCACAGCGAAGCACTGGGCTTTTTGACGGCGATGCTGTTGGGATGGTCCGCATGGCTGGCTGCGACAAAAGAAGGTTGGAGGGCCCAAGTGGCTGTACCGGTCATGGTGTGGCCTCTGGCCGGCTTGGGAGTGCTCGTGTTGGTGCAAAGCCTGCGCGGCCAGATTACCTTCGGCGGCGATTCCTTGGTTTTTGGCATTTACTTGTCAGCGGCCATCATTTGCCTGACGGTGGGCTATGCCGGCGGCGCTACGCAAAATGGGCGGGATCAATACATGCCACTTCTGGCGCAAACTCTGCTGGCTGGCGCCTTTGTATCGGCCGTGCTGTCGTTTGCCCAAGTATTTGAGTTGTGGGAAACCGCCAGCTGGATTTCCCTCATGCCCTCGGGAAGACGCCCTGGCGGCAATCTAGGACAGCCCAACCATCTGGGCGTCTTGGTGCTGATGGGGGTTCTCAGTCTCTTGTTTCTGTATGAGCGCAGAAGAATAAACGGGATAGCTGCCGGGCTGCTGTTGGCAACCCTGCTGACCTCGCTCGCCATGACCGAGTCGAGAGCCGGCGCTTTGAATTTTATGGTGCTATCGGGATGGTGGCTATGGCATCGAAAGTCTACCGGATCGACGACGCGTCCCTGGCTTTTTGGTTTCGCCGCGGCTTTCTATCTGAGCGCGCTCTGGTACTGGCCTCAAATCTTGAATTGGATCCTAATCGTCTCTGATGAGGGCGTAACGATCAATACAAAACCAGGTTCACGGCTGATCATCTGGCCCCAGCTGTGGGACGCCGTATGCCTGCACCCCTGGTTCGGCTGGGGTCTGGGGGCAACACCCAAAGCCCACAATTCCGTGGCAAGCCAGTTCGAGATAAGCGAGCCGTTTTCGTATGCGCACAACATCCTGCTTGACCTGGCCTTGGGCATCGGTCTGCCACTGACTTGCCTATTGGTGGGGCTAGTTGCGCTCTGGTTCAACCGGCGACTCAAGGCGGTGCAACACCTCACTCAGTGGTATTCCATGGCGCTAGTGCTTTTGCTCGCGCTTCATTCGTTGTCGGAATTCACGTTTGCGTACAGCTATTTTCTGGTGCCCGTTATGTTGGCACTTGGATATTTTGAGGCAGTGTCTGGGTTCACGGCGCCAATACGCGTTGGCGTCAGGGTAGCCGGGGTGTTCCTGCTAACGGCCAGTATTTTGATGGCGTGGTCAGTGTTTGAGTATGTGCAGATAGAGGAAGACTTCCGCATCGTGCGTTTTGAAGCCATGCGGATAGGACAAACTCCCGATGACTATCAACGACCGAAAGTGGTGATGTTGACGCAGCTCGATGCCTTGTTGAATGGGGGTCGGATTGTTCCCAAACCATCCATGTCATCAGAAGAGATGGAGTTGGCGAAAAATGTGGCCCTGCGCTATCCGTGGACGGCGCTCCAGAATCGGTATGCGTTGGCGCTAGCACTCAACGGTCAGACGGAGGAGGCACTCAGGCAGGTAAAAGTAATGCGCGCCATGCATGGTGAAAAAGATTACGCGCAGATCAAAGCCAATTGGGAAACTCTGGCCAAGGAGAAATACCCGCAACTCGGCCAACTAAAGTTGCCATGAGCCGCACTTCTCGCCCCAGGCCAGGGTGGCGGAAAAGCTCTTCGAGTCCGTCGTCACGCCATGACGAAACGAGGGCGCGCTTCTATCCGGTGCGCTACAAGGTGCCCTGCTCTGCGAGAGTATGCGAGTTAGACCGCCGACCAGTCATCGTTCCGGCAGATGTATCAAGACCTCAAGGCGCGAGATAGCTGCCCGATTTCCCACCGTGCTTTTCCAGCAAATGGATGCTGGTCATGGTCATGCCGCGGTCCACAGCCTTGCACATGTCATAAATGGTCAACAGGGCAACCTGCACGGCAGTCAAGGCCTCCATCTCGACACCGGTCGGCCCAACGGTTTCCACCTGGGCGGTACAGATCACATGCGCTGGTAAAGTTTCCGCAGAAGGGTTGGCCGAAAAGTCGACTGTCACGCGGGTCAATGCCAACGGGTGGCACAAGGGAATCAGGTCACTGGTTTTTTTGGCTGCCTGGATACCCGCGACGCGAGCAATCCCCAGCACATCTCCCTTTTTTGCCGTACCGGCTTGGATAATTGCCAGGGTCGCCGGCTGCATTTCGATGCGTCCGGCGGCAACGGCGATTCGGTGTGAGCTAGCCTTGGCCGCTACGTCCACCATATGGGCCTGGCCGTGTGCATCGAAATGGGTAAGTGAACTCATGGAAAATCTCAACTTTACAAAATCGCTACATAGCTTGAGCATCATACGACCATGAATCACATGAGAGCACTTCATTGGAAAGATCGCTTCAAGGCCAGTTCCATCCACCTGGGTTTGAGCCTTTGCATTGCTGCCCTGGCGGCCCTGTTAGTGTTTGGGCTCTGGTACCCCTATCCTTACCGGGACAGTTCGGGTGGCAGGGAGTTGTTTCTGATCGTTGTCACGGTGGACGTCATACTGGGTCCGCTGATCACTCTGACGGTCTTCAACCGAAGCAAGCCGCGCAGGGAACTGGTGCGGGATCTGTCGACGGTGGGCCTGATCCAGCTGGCTGCCTTGGCCTATGGCTTGTGGACGGTTTTCGTTGCCCGGCCAGTTCATCTTGTGTTTGAATACGATCGCTTTCGTACGGTCCATGCTATTGAGGTTTCCGACGAACTCCTGGGCAAGGCACCGATAGATTTGCAGAGAATGCCGATCACCGGGCCTACGACGCTCGCTCTCAGACCGTTCCGCGATGCCAATGAGGAGAGCACGGCCACGCTCATGGCTTTGCAGGGACTCTCGCTGAGTGCGAATCCCGAGTTATGGCAGGCCTATCCGCAAGCGCGCGCACGTGTTCTGTCAGCCGCCAAGCCGTTGACAGAGTTAAGCACGCGCTTTCCCCAGCAAGCAGCATTGATCAACGCTGGCGTAGTGCGGACTGGCAAAAGTGCAGGGGAATTGGTGTACCTGCCCATGGTTGCACGTCAGACGTTCTGGACGGTATTGCTCGACGCGCAGAGCGCCGAACCGCGTGGCTTTGTGCCGCTGGATTCGTTTTGAAAAAACAGAAAACCGACCGAGCCTGGACCGCACAGCATTGGCTGGCGGGTTTGTTGGCTTTGGCGCAGATCCTCGCTCCAGTCGCTGCCCAGACGACCTTGCCTTCCTTGGGCGATGGCGCGGAGATGAGCACCAGCGCCGAGAGACAACTGGGTGACCGCATTGCACGGGAACTCTACCGCGACCCCGACTATCTCGACGATGCCATCTTGGGTGAATACGTCCAAGACATCTGGGTGCGCCTGATGAATGCTGCCCGCCAGCGCGGCGAGCTGTCACCGGAGCTGGACCAGCGGTTTGCCTGGGAAGTTGTGCTTGGACGCGAACGCAGTGTCAATGCCTTCGCGCTGCCCGGGGGCTATATGGGGGTGCACCTGGGTCTCATCGCCGTGGTGGGCAGTGAAGACGAGCTGGCTTCGGTGTTGGCGCACGAACTCAGTCACGTGACACAGCGGCATATTGCCCGCATCATCAGCCGTCAGAGCAACCAGGCGCCCTGGCTGATCGGTGCCATGATCCTGGGGGCGCTGGCGGCGGCGAGCAACCCAGGCGCCGCCGGCGCCATGATCGTCGGTGGTCAGGCGGCGGCGGTGCAGGGCCAGCTCAATTTCTCGCGCGACATGGAGCGTGAGGCCGATCGTGTGGGTTATGGCGTGATGACGCAGGCTGGCTTCGATGCCCGGGGTTTTGTCGGCATGTTTGAAAAATTGCAGCAGGCCAACCGCTTCAATGACACCGGCGCCTTCCCCTACCTGCGCAGCCATCCCTTGACCACGGAGCGCATCGCCGACATGCAGTCGCGCCAGCAGTTGCTGGAGCGTACCGCCCCGTCACAGCTGACGATGGCACATGCCATGCTGGCAGCACGTGCGCGCATGCTGGCTAATCCGGAAGTTGACAATCTGCGAGCCGCCTTGTTGCAGGCGCAGACGGCAGCGACGATGTCGCCTGCGCAGCAGGCCGGTGTGTACTACGCGGCAGTACTGGGGGCGCACGGCTTGCGCGAGTTCGAGCAGGCACAGCGTTGGCTGGAGCGTTTGCAGGCGGTGAGCCATGCTGATGCGCGGGCAGCTTATCAGGCGCGCCTGCTGGCTGCCGAATTGGCCCTGGCAGTTGCGGATCCGCGTCGCGCCCGTACGCTTTTGGATGCGGGGGCACCTGGCGCAGGCCAGGCTGTGCCCCGTCCCTTCCTGTTCCTGCGCGCCCGGGCCTGGATGCAGAGCGGGCAGGCGCGCGACGCCGCCGAACAGCTGCAAGTCTGGTTGGCTAGCCGGCCTAGGGACGCGCAGGCCTGGCAATTGCTGTCAGCCGCCTATGCCGCCCAAGGGCAGACCCTGCGTGCCGTGCGGGCCGAGGCGGAGGTGCATGCCGCTCGCCTGGACTATGCCGCTGCCCGTGACCGCCTGCGCGCTGCGCAGGAAATGGCCCGGCAGGGCCCGAACGTGGACCACATCGAGGCGTCGATCATCGACACCCGCAGTCGTGAGATCGAGCTACTTCTGCGGGAACAGGCGCTCGAGCGCTGAGTCGATCACCAGGCTGAACATGGAATACAGCAGCGAGCCCAGCAGGGCCGCGGCGAAGTCACGCACCTGAAAATCCGCCAGCAGGCTGGCTGCCGCCCAGAACAGCAGCGCATTGATGATGAAGAGGAACAGACCCAGGGTGATCAGCGTGACCGGAAGCGTCAGCAGGATGAGCACCGGCCGCAGGAAGATGTTGAACAGGCCGATCACAAAGGCCGCCAGCAACGCCGCAGAGAAGCTGTGTAGTTCGACGCCGCTGTAGAGATGCGCGACCGCCAGCAAGGCGGTCGCGCTCAGCAGCCATTTGACCAGGAGTTTCATGGCGGGCAAGCATAGCAGCACCCGCGCATGAAGTCCCGGGTCGGGGTGTTATTCGCTGGCCAGCACCAGGAAGGCGCCCATACCAGCCACAGCGCCCGGAACGGCCCAGCGTGCATCCTGGCTGGTGGGTTGCTCGGGCGTGACAGGTGCCAGATCCTGGCCGAATTTCGGGCGGCGAGCATCCAGCACGCGCGCCACTCCATGCTTTTCCAGCAGCTCGCGTGTCATCTCGAGCAGCGGTCCTTGGGACAACACAGGCGTGACCTGGTCACCCAGGGCCTGCAATCCGGGGGTGATCTGTGCAAAGAGCTTCTCCGACCATTTGTTGCGCCAGTTTTCACGCGCGGTGTGGTTGACCCATTTGCTGATGTGCCGGGTCATGCGGGGCGGGCAGGCCACCACGATCCAGTGGGTTGCTTGGCGCTGACCAGGCACGCTGCCCTCCATGGGCGCCAGTTGATGCTGCGCGTACTCGGCATCGTCCACATACACAATGATTTTGTCCATGATCTACTCCTTGTTGATTAAGGGACGGGGGAACAGGGGTGCGGCTCTCTCAGGCGGCCTGGCCGGAATGGCCGCTTTGAGTCGATTGGCGACGGGTGTGCCACCATCCAGCGCTCAGGACGCCAGCAACAGCCAGTGCGTAGAGAGCCCAACGCGCGGCGGTGTGCGGATCAAACACCGGGTCGAGCAGCGGTTCGTTGACAATCATCTTGGCCGCGGTGAAGGCCAGAACGGCGGCACCGAGCTGAATGATGACGGGAAAGCGCTGGACCAGCTTGAGAACCATCGTGCTGCCAAACACCACGATGGGCACGCTGATGAGCAGGCCCAGAACCACCAGGTCAAAGGAGCCGTGTGCAGCGCCAGCCACGCCCAGCACGTTGTCCACGCCCATCAGGGCATCGGCCACGATGATGGTCTTCATGGCGCCCCAGAAGGTCTGGGCGACGGGGCCGTGGCTTTCATCCCCGGCATCGTCGGTCAGCAACTTGTAGGCGATCCAGACCAGGCCCAGGCCGCCGACCAGCATGAGGCCCGGAATCTGGAGCAGCCAGACCACACCAATCGTCATCAGGGAACGGACGACGATGGCGCCTACCGTGCCCCAGACGATGGCCTTTTTCTGCAGATGGGATGGCAGGCTACGAGCAGCCAACGCGATCACGATGGCGTTGTCGCCAGCGAGCACGAGGTCAATGAGAATGATGGCCAGCAGCGCCGACCACCATGCAGTGGATAAAAACTCCATGACAAAACTCCGAGTTGTTTCGATCAACAACCTGGAACAGGCAACGTCAATGGAGTCTTGGGGCCGAGACGGACCAAGACGTGCTTCGACGAAACCTGAAACAGGCTCCAATCGAAGGTCTTGCTCGGCATGGTGTCATGCAGATTTTTGCCCAGCAAGCCGGAAGTCATGCTTCGTAATGACGACTTGCTGATACTCGCCGCAACGGTAGTCTTGGTGACCACCTCCCTGTGTCGCAGCAAATGGGAGCTACTCCCCTTCGTGAGAGCATTGAAGCACGGATGATGTCAACCATGCAACTGATGTGGTTTTTGGGATAAGGCACCCCTGCAACGGCCAGGACACAGAAGCTATGATCCCTGTCCCATCCGAAGTGACCATGGCAGGCATACACATCACCGATATCGAAGCGGCTATCAACTACTGGCGCGAGCGCGAACCATCACCTGATGGCGTCACGCTGGCTAAGCCAGTGCGAGCGCTGGCCGAGGTCTACGCCCTGCTGGTCTTTTACCGCGAGCAGGAGGCCGACGAGTTCAGCATGCCGGCGTCGGCCATGCAAGCCTGGTTGGGTTGGTACGACAGCACACCGGATACACCCTGTATTGCGATCTGTTCCACCAGCCAGGGGGATCCTGAGTGCAAGGGTTGTGGCCGGACCTTCGATGAGGTGCAGCTATGGACCGAGATGCGACCCGCCCAAAAGCGGCAGACCTGGCTTCGCATCACCCTGCATGGAGGGGCCTGGCGTTTCAACCGGTATGCCGAGCGTGCGGCTGAAGGTACGTCGGTAGCGGTGGCCGAAGCCTAGTTCGAGGGCCGGCGTTTACTTCCAGCGTTGGGCTTCGATGTCCACTTGGTGCCGGCCATTGCCCAGCATCAAGGTACCCTCCTGGATCGTGGCCTGCAGCTGCATGCTGCGCTCGGCCATGGCGGCCAGTGACTGGGAGGCTTCGGTGGGTACACGCCAGATTTGAAGTTTATCCAGCCGGGTAAGCTTGTTTTCGATGCCGCGCCACCAGACCTCGGCAGCGTGCGCAAAACAATAGACCACCACCGCATCTGATTTGCTGCAGGCCTTGGCCAGAGGCTTGTCCTCGGGCTGACCAACTTCGATCCAAAGCCGGGTCTGACCGGTGTAATCGCGCAGCCAGGCATCAGGTTCGTCAGGGTCCGACAGGCCGGCACCAAAGGCCAGCGTGCCGTCGCCGTTGCACACGGTTTGCAGCTGATGGGCCTGCAACGCCAGTGCGACCAACCGGATCATCATGCGTTCATCGGTCTCGCTGGGGTGCCGGGCGAGCGTCAAGGCATGGTCGGCGTAATACCCGTGGTCAATGTCGGCAATCTGCAGGTTGGCCTTGAAGATGGTGGATTTGATGGCCATGGTGATGCGAAGGGTTATTACGGGGAACGCTGTGGAACAGGCCCCGTCGGGCCACTGGCGTTGTCCCCCTCTCAGGGGGAAGCGGCGCTAGCCGCTCAGAGGGTCACACTCTCTTCGCGAGTTCGGCCGCCTTGCCAATGTAGCTGCCCGGCGTCATGGTCAGCAGGCGCTGCTTGTCGGCCTCGGGGATCGCCAGGCTGCGGATCAGCTGGTGCAGGTCTTCGGCCGTGACCGTCTGGCCGCGTGTGGCTTCCTTGAGCTTCTCGTAGGCACCCTGCACGCCATAACGGCGCATCACGGTCTGAATTGGCTCGGCCAACACTTCCCAGGATGCATCCAGATCGGCAGCCAGCGCTTCGCTGTTGAGCTCGAGTTTGCCCAGGCCGATGGACAGCGACTGGTAGGCCAGCACGGCGTAGCCCACGGCCACGCCCATATTGCGCAGCACCGTGGAGTCGGTCAGATCGCGTTGCCAGCGGCTGATAGGCAGTTTTTCGCTGAGGTGGCGCAGCAAGGCGTTAGCCAAGCCCAGATTGCCCTCGGCGTTCTCGAAGTCGATTGGGTTGACCTTATGTGGCATGGTCGAGGACCCGATTTCGCCAGCCTTGAGCTTCTGTTTGAAGTAGCCCAGCGAAACATAACCCCAGACGTCACGAGAGAAGTCGATCAGGATGGTGTTGGCACGTGCTATAGCATCGAACAACTCGGCCATGTAGTCGTGAGGTTCGATCTGGATGCTGTAGGGCTGGAAGCTCAAGCCCAAGCCCAGGGGTTCGGGCGTCTCAACCACGCGGCGGGCAAAGGCTTCCCAGTCGAATTCGGGCCAGGCGGCCAGGTGCGCGTTGTAATTGCCTACTGCGCCGTTCATCTTGCCCAGAATCTTGACCGCGGCGATGCGGTCGCAGGCCGTCTGCAGGCGTACCACCACATTGGCGATTTCCTTGCCCACGGTGGTGGGGCTGGCCGTCTGGCCGTGGGTGCGGCTCAGCATGGGCACTTCGGCATAGGCCTGGGCCATGTCGCGCAGCTTGAGCAGCAGCTTGTCCAATGCCGGCAAAAGCACGGTGTCGCGCGCACTGCGCAGCTGCAAGGCGTGGCTGGTGTTGTTGATGTCTTCGCTGGTGCAGGCGAAATGCACAAACTCGCTGGCCTTTTCCAGCTCGGGCCGGGCCTCGAAGCGGGACTTGATCCAGTATTCGACGGCCTTGACGTCGTGGTTGGTGGTTTTCTCGATGTCCTTGATGGCGTTGCCATCCGCTTCAGAGAAGTTTTTCACCAGGTTGAGCAGGTAGGTCCGGGCACCGGGTGATAGCGGCGGGAACTCCTGGAAGCCAGCGTCGCTCAGGGTGATGAACCAGGCCACTTCGACCTGGACACGCCGGTGCATATAACCCTGTTCGCTCATCAGCGGGCGCAAGGCGGCGAGCTTGGCGGCATAGCGCCCGTCCAGCGGGGACAGGGCCGAAATGGTGGTGAAAGTCATGCCCGGATTGTAGTTTGGCGGCCTGCGCCGGGGGTGAAAGCCCGAGACCGGGCGCGAATCGTTAGAATCCGCCCCCTGGACTACCAAAAGACCCATGAAACTGATCGGCTCCCATACCAGCCCCTACGTGCGCAAGGTGCGCATCGTGATGGCCGAGAAAAAACTGGAATACACCTTTGTGCTGGAGGATGTGTGGTCCGAACAGACCCGCATCGTGGACGCCAACCCCCTGGGCAAGATCCCTTGCCTGATCATGGAGGGGGGCGAAGCCCTGTTTGACTCGCGCGTGATCGTCGAGTATCTGGACACCCTGTCGCCCGTAGGCAAGCTGATCCCGCCGGTTGGCCGCGAACGTGCCGAGGTCAAAACCTGGGAGGCCCTGGCCGACGGCGTCATGGATGCTGCCCTGCTGGCCCGCATGGAAGCGGTCTGGCCCCAGCGCTCCGAGGCCCAGCGCAGCCCGGCCTGGATCGATCGCCAGCTTGGCAAGATCGCAGCCAGCCTGGACGCCATGAGCCGCGGCCTGGGCGACAAGCCTTTTTGCTCGGGCACCCACTTCAGCCTGGCGGACGTGGCCGTGGGCTCGGCCCTGGGTTATCTGGATTTCCGTTTCCCCCAGATAGGCTGGCGCGACACGCACCCCAGCCTGGTGCGCCTGCAGGACAAGCTCATGCAGCGGCCCAGCTTTGTCGACAGCGTGCCACACTGAGGTCGCGCGGCACCCATTTCCCTGGGTTGGCGTGCGGAAACGACCGCCCGTCAGGCATTTGTCATCGGGCCGCCATAGAATCCTTGCACCATGAAGGAACGCCATGCTTTACCCTGAACTGTTCAAGCAGCTGGAGGCCGTGCGCTGGGACATGGAGAAGGACATTCCATGGGACAAGTTTGATGCCTCCCTGCTCAGTGATGAGCAGGCTCAGACCATCAAGATGAATGCCATCACCGAGTGGGCGGCCTTGCCTGCCACCGAGATGTTTCTGCGCGACAACCGTGATGACAGCGATTTTTCTGCTTTCATGTCGATCTGGTTCTTCGAGGAGCAGAAGCACTCCCTGGTGCTGATGGAATACCTGCGCCGTTTCCGGCCTGAACTCGTGCCCACCGAGCAGGAGCTGCATGACATCCGCTTCGAGTTCGACCCCGCCCCGGCGCTGGAGACGCTGATGCTGCATTTCTGCGGCGAAATCCGTCTCAACCACTGGTACCGGCGTGCCGCCGAATGGCATACCGAGCCCGTCATCAAGCTGATCTACACCACGCTGAGCCAGGACGAGGCGCGTCACGGCGGGGCTTACCTGCGCTATATGAAACGTGCCATCGGGCAGTTTGGTGCCGAAGCCAAGGCCGCTTTTGCCAAGGTGGGCGTGCTCATGGCCAGTGCCCGACGGACTGCGCAGGCCCTGCATCCGACCAATCTGCATGTGAGCAAGGCTTTGTTCCCGAACGATACGATCCAGAGCCGTCTGCCCAACCCCGAGTGGCTCGAACATTGGCTGGACAAGCAGATCAACTTCGACGCCGCATGGGAGAGCAAGGTGGTCGAACGCATCCTGCACAACCTCAGTTTGCTGTTCGGTCGCAGCTTCCAGTCGGTGCAGGAGCTCAACCGCTATCGCAAGGAGCAGATGGCGTCGCTTACCCCGCTGGCCCCTTCAGGCGCGGTCTGAGCCGGTGGCGGTCGTCAGCGCGAGCATGCGCTGCAGGTTGAGCTGAACCTTGACCTCGCGGTGCGGTACGCTGGCCACGATGCGGTAGTCGCGCACGCTGGTGTCGCGTATTACCGGCTCGGCCACCGGGATACCTTCCCGATTGATCAGTACGGCCACGCGCGGCGTGGTGGTGTTTGCGCCGCGCCGGATCACGGCCGCTACCTCGTCGGTATTGAGTCGCACGAAAGAGCCCGGCGAATAGATCCCCACTGCCTTGATCAGTGCCGCGCCGGCCTCGTCGACCTGCCGGTTTTCGTCGAAATAGCTGGCCTGCATGGCCGTGGCAGGGGCTGTGGGGGTGCGCGAAGCACGCGGCGCCAGTCGCGCACCGAACATGTCGGCGCGCTGGATCAGGCGCGCCATGCGTTGCCCTTCCGACTTCGCGGCCAGCGGTCCTGGCGGCACGCTGTGGTGATGGCGCACAGCCTCCAGCCAGCTGGCATCGTTGACGCCCGCCTTCTGCAACAGGGCCACCGAGCGCAGCGCATGCTGGTCGATCTGCTGGCGCTGCTCGGGGGACAGGGGGGTCAGCTGCTGGGCCAGCTTGTCCTGCAGGTCGGTCATGCCCAGGTTCATGGTCAGTGCAGACAGGCATAGAACCTGCTCCTGTTCGGCAGGCCAGTTGAGCACCTCGCGCGCAGCCAAGCCGCACATCACGCTGACCAGCATGGCATGGGTGGCGCTGTACATCCGAATCTCGCTGGCCGAAAGATGAAAAAGCGCGAACAGGGCGCCGTCCGGGTTGCCCATCGAATGCTGGCGCAGCTGCTTTTGCAGGCGTACCAGGCGCGGCAGGAATTGGGGGGCTGTGCTGTCGCGCAGGATGCTGTTGGCCTGTACCTGGTAGTCCAGCCAGTCGGGCGGGCCGTCGGCGAGGTCGGGGTCGTTGCGGCCAGTGTCGATTTCGGCGCGCGACACATGAACGCCCGCGATATGCCCCAGGGTTTTTTCCTTGCGGACCATGTCGTGCAGCATGCCCACATAAGCGCGGTGGTGGGCCTCGGAGTCGGCGACGTCGATATAGAGCGCAACACCGCGCCCGACCAGGGACTGCAGCTCGCTGCGGCTGGCGATCACGTAGCCCTTGCTGGCCAGGAGCGTGCCATCGGCGTCCATCAGCGGAAAAGGCAGGGGCTCACCGATCCGCAGTGAATCCAGGCTGACGGAGACGAGTTTGGTCGACATGGGCTGGGCAATTATGCCCCTGTGACCGCCCTGGTTGGCCTCGGATTGAGGGGTAAAGCGCGGCTGTTTTCACGAATTGCCGCCACTTCGTGCGTCGCTGCTAGGATGCGGGCCATGACACAAGCACCCGTGACCCAGCAGCCCTCCGGCGGCCCCTACCCCTTGCCCGCCTTTCTGGACAAGCTGTGTCCACGTGCCGAGCTGGGCCGGCGCCTGGCTGCCCTGCCCCGGCCCCTGGTGTTTACCAACGGCGTGTTCGACGTCATGCACCGGGGGCACGCCATCTACCTGGCGCAGGCGCGGGCCCTGGGGGCCAGCCTGGTCGTGGCCTTGAACACGGACGCGTCGGCGCGCCGCCTGGGCAAGGGACCGGACCGCCCGCTCAACAAGGAAGAGGATCGCGCGGCGCTGATGGCCGCCCTGGGCGCGGTCGACCTGGTGACCTGGTTTGACGAGGACACGCCCCAGGCCCTGATCGCCGAAATCCGTCCCGACATCCTGGTCAAGGGCGGCGACTACGACATGCGCAAGCTGCCTGAGACAGCCCTGGTCGAGTCCTGGGGCGGGCGTTCATTGGCCCTGCCCTTTGTCAATGGCTATTCGACGACCGCGTTGGTGCACAAGATCCGCAGCACGGGTTGAAGATCAGGCCGGATCGAACACGGCCTTCCACAGGGCCAGCACGGCGCCGCGTTCGCTGGAGATGGACTCCGCCGCGACCTGGGTCGGTTCCTCGTTGAGACGAGCGCGGTGCTGGATGCGCCGTAATTCACGGTAGGCGTCGGCGGCCGCATTGCCCACCCCGGCGGGTAGCAGGCCCACGGTTTCGGCTGTGCGCAGCAGGGCGATGTTGCCGACATTGGCCACCAGTTCCGGGTGGTGTGTCGACTGCGACAAGACCAGATACTGCACGGCAAACTCGGCATCGACCATGCCACCCGGGCTGTGCTTGACGTCGAACTGCTCGCCGCGGACCGGATGCGCCTGACGCACCTTGTCGCGCATGGTCACGATCTCCTGACGCAGGGCCTGCGCATCACGCGGGGCGGCGATCACGGCCTGGCGCACCTGGTCGAAGCGCTGGCGTAGATCGGCGCTGCCCAGCACGAAACGTGCGCGCGTCATGGCCTGGTGTTCCCAGGTCCAGGCGGTATTGCTGCCGCGCTGCTGCTGGTAGTTGGCGTAGGCCTCGAAGGTGGTGATCAGCAGGCCGGAGTTGCCGTTGGGTCGGAGCGCGGTGTCGATCTCGTAGAGATCGCCTTCACAGGTCTTGACGGTCAGCCAGTTGATCAGTTTGCGTACCAGCAGGGCGTAACTCTCGGCGGCGTCCTCGTGTGCATCCTCGTAGACGAAGACGATGTCCAGGTCGCTGCCATAGCCCAGTTCCTTGCCGCCGAGCTTGCCGTAGCCGATGATGGCGAACTGGGGCTCCTCGCGATGCCTCTTCTTCATGCGCGCCCAGCACCAGCGCGTGGTGATGCGCAGCACGGCATCGGCCAGGGCCGAGAGATCGTCGGCCACCTGTTCCACCGTCAGCACGCGTTCCACGTCGCGCGCCAGGGTGCGGAAGACCTCGGCATGGTGGGCCCGACGCAGCAGATTGAGCAGCGACTCCTCATCGTCGTCGCCAGCTGCCTGCAGGGCTTTCTGGCGCGCATCGAGTTCGGTCTCGAAAGCGACCGGGTCGAAACGCTCGTCCATCATGGTGCGGCTGGCCAGCTCGTCGATCACCCCCGGGTGCTGCAGCAGGTAACGTGCAGGCCAGCGTGCCGCGCCCAGCAGGCGCAGCAGGCGTTCGTGCACGGCCGGGCGTTCCAGCAGCATGGCCAGGTAGCTCTCGCGCCGCAGCAGCGGCTCCATCCAGTCCACCAGACGGCAAGCGGCCTCCTCGCTGGCGCGATCCTCGCGCAGCCAGTCGGCCGTGCGTACGACCAGGCGTATCAGGCGGGCGCGGGATTCTTCCCGCAGGGCCAGCACCCGCGGGTGCGTACGCCAGGCGCTGACCCGTTCGCGAAAGAGCGGGGACAACCGTTCCAGCAGGCCATCAAAATCGGGCGCGGCCGGGCCGCCGTTCTTGCCGTTTCCGTTGCCGCAGCCTTTGCATTCCTTTTGCCCGGCGCCACCGAGCAGGATGTCGAACTCTTGCGCCACGACCTCGCGGTAGGCATCGAGCTGGCTCAGGAATTCGCAGGTGCTGGCAAGGCCCATGCTGCGCGCGATCCAGTCCAGATCCTCGTCACGGGTGGGCAGCACATGGGTCTGCTGGTCGTCCAGGTACTGGATGCGGTGTTCCACCCGGCGCAGGAATTCGTAGGCCCGAGCCAGCGCCTCGGCCGTGGCCTGCGGCATGAGCCCGGCCTTGACCAGGCGTTGCAAGGCATCGAGTGTGGGACGGGTGCGCAGTTCGGGGTATTGGCCGCCGCGCACCACCTGCAGCAGCTGCACGGTGAACTCGATCTCCCGGATGCCGCCGCGGGATAGCTTCACATCGTTGCTGCGCTCGGGATGCCCGGCGCTGCGTTTGGCCGCGTGCTCGCGGATCTGCCGGTGCAACACACGCAGCGAGTCGAAGACGTTGTAGTCCAGGTAACGGCGAAAGACGAAGGGGACGACCAAGCTGCGCAGGGCCATGACCGAACCGTCCTGCAACTGGCGTTTGGGCGCCACGATGCGGCTCTTGAGCCAGGCAAAACGCTCCCACTCCCGGCCCTGCACGTGAAAGTACTCCTCCAGCGCGCCCAGCGACACGGCCGGCGGGCCCGAGTTGCCATTGGGGCGCAGCGCCAGATCGACGCGGAACACAAAACCGTGCTCGGTGGTATCACCCAGCAGGTTGTAGATGGCCCGCACCGCCTTGGCGAAGTACTCGTGGTTGGAAATGCGGTTACGTCCCTCGGCATTGCCGGCGGTCTCGCCATCCTGGTCGTAGATGTAGATCAGGTCGATGTCACTGGAGACGTTGAGTTCGCGCGCGCCCAGCTTGCCCATGCCCACCACCCAGAATAGCGCGCGCGCGCCGGCCGGCGTCAGCGGCATGCCGTGGCTGTCGTCCAGGGCCTGCATGACTTCGGTGCAGGCTACGTCGAGCGCGAATTCGGCCAGTTCGGTCATGCTGGCGGTGATGTCCTGCAGAGGGGCCTGTTGTTCGCAGTCCAGAACAACCAGACGTTCCATGACCAGCTGACGGATCGTGCGCAAGGCCGCGCCACTGTCAAGGCCGGCATTTCGCAAACGGGCAAAAAGCGCTTGCAGGGCCTGGGGGTCGGGGCGGCCCGGAGGCAACTGTGCCAGCAGATCGGCATGGCGACGCCGTATGCGCTGGACGAAACGGGAATGGTCGGCGGCAGGGGGGGATGCCGCCAGCGCCTGGGTCGCGCCCTGCATCAGGCCGCATGCATCGTTGCGGGTCATAATTCCTGTCGAGATCTCGTTCTTCAAAATGGACACCCTGCCACGTCGCCCCTCCCTGCCGCTCAAAGTCCTGACGATTTCGACGCGCGCTCTGCTGTGGCTGGTCCTCCTGGCTTGGCTGGTCTTCGGCGCCGCCTGGGCGGCGCTGCACCTCTTCATTGTGCCGCGAATCGGCGAATTGCGTCCGGAGCTCGAAACCCGGGCCAGCCAGGCCCTGGGCGTGCCGGTGCGCATCGGTGCCATCGTGGCCCACGCCGACAGCCTGTTCCCGTCTTTCGAGCTGAATGATGTGCGCCTGCTCGATAGCGAGGGCAAGGCGGCGTTGCAGCTGCCACGCGTAACGGCCACGGTCTCGCCTAGGTCGCTCTGGAACCTCGGCTTCGAGCAGCTGGCCATCGAGCGGCCCGAGCTGGATGTGCGACGCGCAGCCGATGG
This sequence comes from Hylemonella sp. GW821-FHT10B10, assembly GCF_059415585.1. NCBI lineage: Bacteria > Pseudomonadati > Pseudomonadota > Betaproteobacteria > Burkholderiales > Comamonadaceae > Hylemonella > Hylemonella sp. GW821-FHT10B10. The sequence goes on from NZ_JBWKNN010000003.1 coordinate 256,177, forward strand.
CCGTATCTTTGTGGCGGGTATTGAAATTCCCCAGCACCAGGAGGGTGACGGCCGCGCGGCCGACTGGGTGTTTTCGCAGACCGAATGGCTCATCCGCGGCGGCCGCGTGCAATGGCGCGATGAACTTCGTGCGGCGCCCCTGCTGCAGCTGCAGGATGTGGACCTGCGTCTGCATAACGGGGCGCGCCTGCATGAGCTGCGACTGGATGCCACGCCAGCGGCCGAACTGGGTGGCCGCTTCAGCCTGCGTGGCAGTTTTCACCAGCCCCTGTTGTTCACGCGGGCCGGCGAGTGGCAGCGCTGGTATGGGCAGTTGTATGCCGTGTTCGAGCGCGTCGATATCGCCCAGCTGCGCCGCCATGTTCCTGTGCAGCTGGACGTGGCGGGTGGCAGCGGCGCCCTGCGCGCCTGGGTGGACGTGGACCAGGGCCGGGTGAGCGGTGTCACGGCGGACGTGGTGCTGTCCAAGCTGGGCCTCAGGCTGGGGCCTGAACTGCCCGCACTCGATTTGGCCCGCCTCAGCGGCCGGCTGGGCGGTCGACGGCTGGAGGGCGGGTTCGAGGCCTATACCCAGGGTCTGAAGTTCGACACGGTCGACGGCCTGCGCTGGCCCGGTGGGGATGTACGCGTCAGCCACACGGACCCGGGGGGCGCTGTGAAGGCGCGCGGCGAGATCCGCGTCAATGGCATCGACCTGGCGACGCTGGCCCAGCTGGCCCAGAGGCTGCCGCTGGGGCCGCGCGTGCATGAGGCTCTGGTGCTGTATGCGCCCAAGGGACAGGTCGAGCAGTTGCAGGCCCGCTGGCAAGGGCCTTGGGAGGCGCCCGAGCGTTTCGATGCGCGTGGCCGGCTGCGCCAACTGGACGTGGCGTCGCGCCCGCAGCTGCAGCCCCTGGCAGAGGGGGTTGCCCCACCCGGCGCGTTGGGCTCGCCCGGTGTGCGCGGACTGACGGTCGATTTCGATCTGACCCAGGACGGCGGCCGCGCTAGCGTGGTGGTGCAGCAGGGTCATCTGGAACTGCCGGGTGTGTTCGAGCAGCCGCGCATCGCGCTCGATCAGCTGGCGGCCGAGCTGCAGTGGAAGTTGCAAGGGAACCAGACCAGCCTGCAGATCAGTAATGCGCGCTTTGCCAATGCCGAAGCGCAGGGCGAATTCCAGCTCAAGTGGCACACGGGCGAGGGAGCCGGCGCCAGCCTACCCGGCGTGCTGGATCTGCAGGGGAGCATGAGCCGGGCCGAGTTGTCGGCCTTGCATCGCTACCTGCCCCAGGCGATCAACGCCGACGTCCGGGATTACCTGCGCAAGGCGCTGCCACAGGGCTGGGCCGGCGGGGCGCGCTTCCGGGTCAGAGGGGATCTGCGCGATTTCCCTTTCAGCAGCCCGGGGCAGGGTGAGTTCCGCATCACGGCCAGTGTGCAGGACACGCGCTTCGTCTATGTGCCAGCGGGCTTGCAGCCGGCCGGGCAAAAGCCTTGGCCGGCCTTGACCGAGGTGCGCGGTGAGCTGCTGATCGATCACGCCAGCCTGCAGCTGCGCAACATCAATGCGAGGCTCGAAGGGGCGCCGCAGCTGCGGATCAGCCAGGGTGAGGCCCGCATTCCGGACATGGGCAACGACGCGCGGGTGCTGACCAGCATGCAACTGGGCGGACCGCTTGACGATTTCCTGCGCGGTTTGATCGTGGCCTCGCCGCTGGACACAATGACGGGCGGCGTGCTGGGGCGGGCCCGGGCCACGGGCAATACCGAGGGGCAGCTGCGCCTCGACCTGCCCTTGCTGCGTCTGGAGGACTCGATGGTGCAAGGCCAGGTGAAGCTGGCGGGCAATGAGCTGCAGATGGCCCCCATGCTGCCGCGCCTGACCCGCGCCCGTGGGCTGGTGCATTTCAGCGAACGTGGTTTTGCGCTGGCCGGTGTCCAGGGGCGTTTGCTGGGCGGGGATCTGCGCGCCGAGGGCGGCACGATACCCCTGCCGGGGACGAACGCCGAGGGGCCTCCACGCCTGCGCGTACAAGGCAGCTTGACGGCGCTGGGCCTGCGACAGGAATCACAGCTCGGTGTGGCGGCCCGTCTGGCGCAGCAAATGAACGGCAGCACCAGCTACACCGCCGAGTTCAGCCTGCGTCATGGCGTGCCGGAGTTCCAGTTTTCTTCCAGTCTGCAGGGCCTGGCGCTGAACCTGCCGGCACCGCTGAGCAAGGCGGCCGATGAAGCCCTGCCCCTGCGTCTGCAGGCGGCCCTGATGGGCGGCGAAGCCGGAGACACCGTTCAGGGCGCGCGCCTGGATCTGCTGCGCCTGGATCTGGGACGAATGCTGTCCATGCGCTATATGCGTGAGCACGGTACGGGCGGGACGCAAGTCCTGCGCGGCACCATCGGTGTGGGTCTGCCTGCTGGCGAGAGCCTGCCCATGCCTGACGGCGGTGTGGTGGCCAGCATCAACTTCGACAATCTGGATCTCGATGCTTGGCGCCAGGCGGCGGCCACGCCCGCTGTGGTGCCCGGTGGCATCGTAGCGCCGGCTGGCGGCCCGCCGGTGCCTGCCGCTCTGCAGGATTACCTGCCCACCAGCCTGATGGTGCAGGGCACGAGCCTGCGGATGGGTGGCCAGAAGTTCAGCCAGCTGGTGGCTGGCGGCACGCGTGAAGGCCAGACCTGGCGCGTGAACCTGGATGCGCGCGAACTCAGTGGCTACCTCGAATACCGCATGCCCTCCAGCGTCGGCGCTGGCAGCGTCTACGCCCGGTTGGCGCGCCTGGTGCTGGCCCAGGAGAACGCAAGCGGCATGGAAAACCTGCTGGACGAGCAGCCGGTCAGCATCCCGGCGCTGGATGTGGTGATCAACAGCCTCGAGCTGCGGGGCAAGAACCTAGGACGTGTGGAGATCGAAGCGGTCAACCGCGGCCTGGCGCAACGCGATACCGGGACGCGGGAGTGGCGTCTGAGCAAGCTCAACATCAGCATGCCGGAAGCCGAGTTCAGCGCCAGCGGCAACTGGGCCGTATACCAGGAGGTGGGCGAGCCGGAGGGCCGCGTGAGCGTGCCGCGTACGGCCCCGGGCGCCGTGCGCACGGAGCGACGCCGTACCGTCATGAATTTCAAGCTCGATATGGCGGACGCCGGCGGCCTGCTGACGCGCCTGGGCATGCCCGGCCTGATCCGCGCAGGCAAGGGCCGCATGGAGGGCCAGGCCAGCTGGATCGGATCACCCCTGGGGCTGGATTACCCGAGCCTGGGGGGCAGCTTCAACGTCAACGTCGAGACCGGTCAGTTCCTCAAGGCAGACCCCGGCATTGCCAAGCTCATGGGCGTGCTCAGCTTGCAGGCGCTGCCGCGACGCCTGGCCCTGGATTTCCGCGATGTGTTCACCGAGGGCTTCGCCTTCGATTTTGTGCGCGGTGACGTCCAGGTCGAGCAGGGCATCGCACGGACCAACAATCTTCAGATGAAGGGCGTCAATGCGGCGGTGCTGATGGACGGTCAGGCCGACCTGGCGCGAGAGACGCAGGATCTGCGTGTGGTGGTGGTGCCCGAGATCAATGCCGGCACCGCTTCGTTGATCGCCACCTGGATCAATCCGGCTGTGGGCCTGGGTACCTTCCTGGCCCAGGTTCTGTTGCGCGGGCCGATGATCGCCGCGACCACGCAGGAATTCCGCATCACCGGCAGCTGGAGCGACCCGCAGATGAACAAGGTCGAGATCCAGGTGCCAGCGCCCGGCAAGCCGGCCGGGAACACACCATGAAGCTGGCGGCCATCCAGATGGTCTCCGGTGTGGAACGCGACGCCAATCTGGCGCGCGCAGGCGCGCTGCTTGAAGCAGCGGCGCGGCAGGGCGCCGAGCTGGCCGTGCTGCCCGAGTACTTCTGCCTGTTGGGTCGCCAGGACAGCGACAAGCTGGCCCTGCGCGAGCCCCTGGGTCAGGGGCCGATCCAGGATTTCCTGGCGCAATCCGCGCGCGAGTTGGGCCTGTGGATCGTCGGCGGTACCCTGCCTGTGGAGGGGGGTACACCGAAGGGTGAAGAGCTTCCACGCGCCTACAACAGCACACTGGTCTACGCGCCAGACGGTGAACGGGTGGCGCATTACGACAAGATTCATCTCTTCCGCTTTGACAACGGGCGCGAGCGTTACGACGAGGCGCGCACTCTGCTGCCAGGGCGCGAGCCGGTCACTTTCGAGCTTCCCTCGCGCGATGGCCATCGCTGGCGCGTGGGCCTGAGCGTCTGCTACGACCTGCGTTTCCCCGAGCTTTACCGCGCCCATGCCCAGGCCGGGGCGGAGCTGCTGCTGGTGCCCAGCGCCTTTACCCACACCACCGGCCAAGCGCATTGGGAGTTGTTGCTGCGCGCGCGCGCCGTTGAGAACCTGGCCTACGTCGCGGCCGCCGCGCAGGGCGGCCTGCATGAGAACGGGCGGCGCACCTGGGGGCACACCATGCAGGTGGACCCTTGGGGGCGTGTGCTGGGGGTGCAAGCGGAAGGCGAGGGGGTAGTGCTGGCCGAGCTCGACGCGGCCCTGTTGCGGCAATGCCGCCAGCAGCTGCCGGCCCTGGAGCACCGCGTGCTGTGAACATCCCTCTGGTCGAATCTCGCAGGGAGCGCTGGCGCGCCCACTGGCGTCGTCGTGTGCTGTGGTCGGCGCTGACGGCGCTGGTGGTGGCCTTGCTGATCACGCTGGTGTGGCTGGCCGGTCGTTACGAAGCCAGCCAGGTGCAAAGCCGCCTGGAGCGTGATGCGGCCGACGCCGTGGGTGACATCCGCGCACGCCTGACACGCAATCTGCAGAGCCTGCAGGCCCTGCAGTTCGGCGAACCCAAACCGGTAGCCTGGACCGCCGAAGCTACCGCTCTGCTGCGCGAGCGGCGCGAGCTTCTGCGCATCGAGTGGCGTGACAGCCAGCACCATGTCCTGGCGCAGGCGGGCACACCCTACCGTCCGCCCGTGTTCGCCCGTCTGGGGCGCGACAGCGTGCAGTCCGAGGTGACCCAGGTCTGCAACGTCGCGCGGCGCATCAGCGGGCCGGCGTATTCGGGCAGCTACTTCGTGCCCATGACCGATGGCCTGGGGCTGGAAGTGATGGAGGTGTGCCTGCCGCTGGCCAGTGCCGGTGTGGTCATGGGGTATCTGGTCGCCACCTATTCGCTGCAGGACTTGCTGGACGATCTCGCACGCCAGCTCACGCGCAGCCAGGAGGTGTCTTTCACCGAAGGCGATGGCACGCGCCTGGCCATGCGCGGTACGGCCCGCCGCACCAGCCGCCTGTTTTCGGCCCAGCAGCTGCTGGACCTGCCAGGCACGACCCTGGTGCTGCGCATGGACAGCTGGCATGGCGCGCCCAATGTCTTTCCCAACGTGCTCACGGCCCTGGTCACGGCCATGTCGATCGCCCTGGTGTCCATCCTCCTCTTGCTGGGCAAGGACATGCGCCGGCGTCTGAAGGCCGAGAGCGATCTGGCGGATGCGCTGGCCTTTCGCAAGGCCATGGAAGACTCGCTGGTCACAGGCCTGCGGGCGCGCGATCTGCAGGGCCGCATCACCTACGTCAACCCGGCCTTTTGCCAGATGGTGGGTTTCAGTGCCGAGGAGCTCACGGGACAGAGCATGAATTTTCCCTACTGGCCGCCCGAGCTGGCCGACGAGTACCAGAAGCGCCAGGAGATCCGGCTGGCCGGCAATGTGCCCCCGCGCGAGGGCTACGAATCGGTCTTCATGCACAAGGACGGCACGCGTTTCCCGGTGCTCATCATCGAGGCGCCGCTGATCAATGCCCAGGGGGCCCAGACCGGCTGGATGAGCGCCTTTCTCGATATCCGCGAACAGCGTCGCGTCGAGGAGCTCTCGCGGGCCAGCCAGGACCGCCTGCAGGCCACGGCCCGCCTGGCCATGGTGGGTGAGATGGCTTCGCTGCTCAGCCATGAACTCAACCAGCCGTTGGCTGCCATTGCGAGCTATGCCACGGGTACACGCAACCTTTTGCAGCAGGGAGCGCACACGCTGGCTGACGTCGAATTGGCCATGCACCGTATCGCCGAGCAGGCCGAGCGTGCCGGCAAGGTCATCAAGAGCGTGCATGACTTCGTGCGCCGGCGCGACCAGGCGCGGGAGTCCGTGGCCCCGCAAATCCTGCTCGACGCCATCCTCCCGCTGGTCAATCTGCAGGCGCGCAAGTTGGGTGTGCAGGTGCAGCTGCATCTGGAACCCGGCTTGCCGCCCGTGCTGTGCGACCGCACCATGGTCGAGCAGGTGCTGCTCAATCTGGCGCGCAATGGCATGCAGGCTATGGACCGGCCCGAGATCCGCCGGCGTGTGCTGCGGCTGGGCGTGAGGCGCCTGCCTTCGGATGCTCGCTGGATCGAGTTTTCCGTCACCGACGTCGGTCTGGGTATTGCGCCCGAGGTGGCGCAGCAACTGTTCACGCCCTTTTTCACCACCAAGGCCGAAGGCATGGGGTTGGGCCTGAGCCTGTGTCGCACCGTGATAGAACAACATGGCGGCACGCTGGCCTTCGAGGCCAATCCGCCCCAGGGTACGGTGTTCAGCTTCACCCTGCCTTCGGGTCCCGAACCGGTCCTGCCTTAACATCACGCCATGCAACCCGTGATCGACGCCTCCGTATACATCGTGGACGATGACGCTAGCGTGCGTGAGGCCTTGGCCTGGCTGCTGCGTTCACGTCGCCTGGGCAGCCAGGTCTTTGACAGCGCCGAGGCCTTTCTCGAAATGATCGAGGGTGCGCCCCTGCCTCTGCGCCCTGCCTGCCTGCTGCTGGATGTGCGCATGCCCGGCATGAGCGGGCTGGCGCTTTTCGAGCGCCTGGTCGAGCGCGGATTGCATCAGGTGCTGCCCGTGATCTTCCTGACCGGCCATGCCGACGTGCCCACGGCGGTCAGCGCCGTCAAGCGCGGCGCGTTTGATTTCTGTGAGAAGCCGTTTTCCGACAATGCCCTGGTGGACCGTGTCGAGCAGGCCCTGGCCCAGTCGGCAGCCATCGTGCAGGCCCAGCAGGTTCGCGCGCGTCTGCGCCAACGCTTGGCGGAACTGACCGATCGCGAGCGCGCGGTGATGCAGCTGGTGGTGGAAGGTCTGCCCAACAAGCGCATCGCGGATCAGCTTGACATCAGCGTGCGCACTGTGGAAGTGCACCGCGCCCGCGTCTTCGACAAGATGGAAGTCAAGTCGGCCGTCGAACTGGCCAACCTCTTGCGTGAAACCTAGTTCGGCTTTTTCGGTTCGCGTTCCGGCGGCCGGGTGGGGTCTTCGTCGCTGCGCCCCAGCGGAGGCAACTCCCCCTTTTTGCGGCCCGAGAACATGGTCCACCACACGATGAGCACCAGCATGAGCAGGGCGCCCAGGGCTTCAAGGAAAATCAGCAACATGACCCGACTCCAACAACTTTATTTTGTCTTCAAGCTGCTGATTGTAGGAACGCTGGCGGGCTGCGGTGCCGTGCCGGTCTCCGAACCGGCGCCGGAGTCCGGCAGCCCCATGATCGCCATCGAGCGGCCGGGGGTTCCAGGTGCTCCCTCTTCCTTTCCTTCCCAGCCGGTCAGCGGCAATGTGTTGCAGCAGCCGCGCAGCCGCTGGACCCCGGTGGCCTGGGCCGAGCTGCCCGGCCTGGGCGAAGACCCCTTGGGTGAGGCCTGGGGTGCCTGGCTGCGCAGTTGTGAGCGCCCCGTTCCGCTGCTCGCACCCCTGTGTACCGATGTACGGCGTCTGGGTCAGGGCAGCGATGAGGAGCGCCGTAACTGGATGATCGAGCGCCTGCAGCCTTACCGCGTCGAGACCTTTCAGAGCGAGCCGGTGGGCCTGCTGACCGGTTATTACGAACCGGTGGTCGAGGCCTCGCGCCTGCCGGATGCACGCTACAACGTGCCTCTGTACCGGCCCCCGGCCCAGCTGCACCTGCGCAAGCCCTGGTACAGCCGCCAGGAGATGGACAGCCTGCCGGAGGCGCAGGCCGCGCTCAAGGGCCGCGAGATCGCCTGGCTGGCCGACCCGGTGGCCGCGCTCAATCTGCAGATCCAGGGCTCGGGCCGACTGCTCGTGAACGAGCCGGATGGCCGCCAGCGCATGGTGCGCATCGGTTACGCCGGCACCAACGACCAGCCCTACCGCAGCGTGGGCGGCTGGCTGCAGCAGCGGCGCGAAATACGCGATGCCTCCTGGCCTTCGATCCGCCAGTGGGTGGCTCAGAACCCGGGCCGGGTGCAGGAGATGCTGTGGGCCAATCCGCGCGTGACCTTCTTCCAGGAGCAAGCCTTGCCCGAGAGCGAGAACGCCGTCGGTCCGCGTGGTGCCCAGGGTGTGCCGTTGACGGCGGGGCGCTCCATCGCCGTCGACCCCGGCAGCATTCCTTATGGCACGCCGGTCTGGCTGGCCTCGGCCGGCCCGCAATTGCAGCTGCAGCGCCTGGTGCTGGCGCAGGACACGGGCAGCGCCATCACGGGTGCGGTGCGTGCCGACTACTTTGTGGGCACGGGTCCCGACGCCTCGTTGATCGCCGGGCGGCTCAAGCAGCCGCTGAGGCTGTGGGTGCTCTGGCCCCGTTGAAACAGGCAGGGCTGCTCTTGCTGGCCTGTCATCAATTCTTCAGGTGACGGTCAATGATGTGTCACATGCGATCTCAAGAATGCGGTGTCTTACAACCGCACTCTTGCAGAGGATCGAATGTCACACCATCTCACCAAGCACCATCCCGAATCGCCGAATGGCGAGGATGACGTTTCCAAGAACCATTCGGGCAACCGCAGCTTCGACACCGTGCTGGAAGCACGTCTGGCGCGCCGCAGCGTGCTCAAGGGCGGCTTTGGTCTGGCCGCCACCGGCTTCATGGGCCTGGGTCTGAGCGCCTGCGGCGGGGGTGGGGGCGGTGGTGATTCCGCTGGCACTTTTAAGCTCGGCTTCACCGCCGTGGCCAAAAACCTGAACGATCTGGTCACTCTGCCTACGGGGTACAGCTACAGCGCCTTGTACCGCCTGGGCGACCCGATCAATAACGCCACCGCTGCCTACGCCAACGACGGCAGCGACACCGCGGCAAGTTTTGAGTTCCGCGCGGGCGACCATCACGACGGCATGGCCTACTTCGGTCTCAATGCCGCCGGTACCGCCAAGGACCTGAGCAATGCGGCCCGTGGCCTGCTGTGCATGAACCACGAGAACATCACGCAGATCTTCCTGCACACCAGCGCTGAGGTCGGTGCCGGCTTCAGTAACACGGCGCGTGTGGCGGCGCAAGTGGACAAGGAAGTCAACGTCCACGGTGTGACTGTGGTCGAAGTACAGAAAAGCAGTACCTTTGCCATCAACAAGGCCTCCTCCTTCAACCGTCGCATCACGGCCGCAACCGAGATGGACCTCAGCGGCCCGGTGAGCGGTGACGATCTGGTCAAGACCAAGTTCTCGACCACCGGCGCCAAGACCCGTGGCACGCTCAACAACTGCGCCAACGGCGTCACCCCCTGGGGAACCTACCTGACATGTGAGGAAAATTGGGCTGGTTACTTCAAACGGCCGGCCAGCGCGGCTACGGCCACCACCAAGGCACAGGCCGTGCAGAACCGCTACATGGGTACGGGTTCGAGTAACGGCAGCTATGGCTGGGCCAACCCCTCGGGCGGCGACACCAGCGGCACGGATCTCTACAACCGCTGGGACATCAACGCCACCGGTGCCACGGCGACCGACGACTTCCGCAACGCGGCCCATACCTTCGGTTGGGTCGTCGAGATCGATCCTTTCGCAGCCACCTCCACGCCGCGCAAGCGCACGGCTCTGGGCCGTTTCGGCCACGAAGGCGCCATGCCGGCCAAGGCGGTGGCCGGCCAGCCCATCGTCTACTACATGGGCGACGACTCGCAGGGTGAGTACATCTACAAGTTCGTCTCGACCCAGAACTGGGATCCGGCCGACGCCAACGGCGGCTTGGCCGCGGGCGACAAATACCTCAATGACGGCAAGCTCTACGTCGCCACCTTCAACGCCAACGGCAGTGGCTCCTGGACCGAACTCAACATCAGCAACACCACGATTGCCGCCGGCTACACGGCTTACGGTTTTGCCTACAGCTTCGCCAATCAGGCCGACGTGCTGGTGAACTGCCGTCTGGCCGCCGACGCCGTGGGTGCCACGCCGATGGACCGCCCCGAGTGGACCGGCGTGCACCCGAGCACGGGCGACATCTACGTCACACTGACCAACAACAGTGGCCGTGGCGCGACGGGCAGCTTCACGAGCGGCAAGGCACGCGGCCTGGACGCGGCCAATCCGCGTTATTACTCGGACGTGAAGGGCGGCGTCACGACCAGCAACGGCAACGTCAACGGGCACATCGTGCGCATGAAGGAGACCGGCAGCAGTCCGTCGGCCACGTCTTTCAACTGGGACATCTACCTCTTCGGTGCGCAGTCCGACGCCGACGGCACCAACGTGAACATCTCGGGCCTCACCGCCGACAACGACTTCTCCAGCCCCGACGGCCTGTGGTTCAGCCAGGCCGTGCCAGGCCTGATGTGGATCCAGACCGACGACGGCGCCTACACCGATGTCACGAACTGCATGATGCTGGCGGCGTTGCCGGGCCAGCAGGGTGACGGGGCGTCTACCCCTGTGGCGAACACCGCGGTGCCGGCCAATGCGGCTGCCAACCAGACCGTGACGACCTACGCCGGCAAGGACGCCACCGCCGCGACGCTACGCCGTTTCCTGGTTGGCCCCAAGGGCTGCGAGATCACCGGCATCACCGAAACCCCGGATGGCAAGACCCTCTTCATCAACATCCAGCACCCGGGGGAGAATTCCACGGCGGCCAATATCAGTATCCCGGCCAACTACGAAAGCCACTGGCCCGATGGCGGCACGGCCCGCCCGCGTTCGTCGACGATCGTCATCACCAAGAACAACGGCGACCAGGTCGGCAGCTGAACGGATTCACAATAAGCGTCTTCTGTCTCAGCGGCCCTTCGAGGCCGCTGTTTTTTGTCCGAGGCTTCAGCGCACGCTGACGCGTACCTGCACACGCAGCGACTGGCTGCTGCTGCGGGTCTCGCGTCCGCCGCCGCCCAGGCCGGCGGCGTTTTGACGGTTGTCCTGCACGTCCTCGCTGTCAGCGACCGTCATCCATTCGTCGAGTGGCAGCATCAACGTGGTGGAGGTGCTGGCCCCCTGTCCCAGGGGCTGGCGGCCCTGGGCGGCAGCCAGTTCCAGGTAGACGGAATCGCCGCCCTCCCAGATGGGCGTGGCCGTGAAGCCGGTGCCCGCCTGCAGCCAGACCGTGCCGGGCACACTGCGGCGCACGCCGCCCTGGGTGATGAACTGGCGCAGGCGCAAAGGCACGGCCTGGCCCAGCCTGATAGCTGCAGGTCGACCGTTGAGCACGAGCACCTGCTGCTGGGCACTGCCGCTGCGTTCGCTCTGGCGGTTGCGCGCATCGATGCTCACATCCACCTCACTGCGGCCCGCTTGGACACGGGCGTTCACGTCGGCGGCAACGCGTTCGCGGCTGTCGCTGCTGCCGTCATCCTGGCGCACTTCGATCAGCAGATTGCGCATGGGCAGTGGCGTTGCTGTCGCAAGCGGACCGGTCTGGGCGTGCACAAGAGCGGGCAAGGCCAGCAGAGCGAGGGTGTAGAGGCGCAGATAGCTCATCGTGATCTCCGTCGGACTTTGCTTGCAGAAGGTGTCGGCGTGGGTGCCGGCATCTGCAGATGGCCCAGGGGCAGTGTAGGGCTGGCCTTGACCTCGCCCAGCGAGAAGCTGGTGTGCAGGTCCTTGACGTTGGGCAGGTTGATCAGGCGCTGCAGGGCGAAGCGGGAGAAGCTGTCCAGGTCCTGTGCCACCACCTGCAGCTCGAAGGTGCCTGTACCGCTGATGTAGTGGCAGGCCACCACCTCGGGCAGGGCGCGCACCGCTTCCTCCAGCACCCGTGTTGCGTCACCCGTGTTGCGCTCTGCGTCCAGGCGCACAAAGGCCAGCACGCCCAGGCCGATCTTGTGGCGGTCGATCTCGGCGTGGTAGCCCTTGATGTAGCCCTGCGTTTCGAGCGAACGCACGCGGCGCCAGCAGGGCGCGGGCGACAGGCCCACGCGGGAGGCCAGTTCGGCATTGGTCAGGCGGGCGTCGGCTTGCAATTCTGCCAGGATGGCCAGATCAAACTTGTCTAGTGTTTCCATTTATTCAATTCTGACGCAATATCCTTTCAAAAACCACCTGTAATCAAGCAAAGAAAGCAAAGACCTATCAGGCCGGCGCGCATACACTGGCCCGACAAATAAGGCCTTACGGAGACAAGCCCCGATGAACGCCCCCCTGCCCGAAGCCATCCGACTGGCCCTGGAAACCGTCACCCTGGACGACAAGTACTCACTGGACCATGGCCGTGCTTTTATGAGCGGGGTCCAAGCCCTGGTCAAGCTGCCCATGCTGCAGCGCCTGCGTGACCAGCAGGCCGGCAAAAACACCGCTGGTTTCATCAGCGGATACCGTGGTTCGCCCCTGGGCAGCTACGACCAGGCCTTGTGGAAGGCCAAGCCTTACCTGCAGGCGCAGAACATCGTGTTCCAGCCCGGGGTGAACGAGGAGCTGGCTGCCACGGCCTTATGGGGCACGCAGCAGCTGGGTTTTGCGCCACCGGGTACGAACCGCTTCGACGGTGTCTTCGGCATCTGGTACGGCAAGGGACCGGGCGTGGACCGGACCTCCGACGTCTTCAAGCATGCCAACAATGCTGGCACTACGCCCTGGGGCGGCGTGATCGCGGTGGCGGGTGATGACCATGTGGCCAAAAGCTCCACGGCCGCGCACCAGAGTGACCACATCTTCAAGGCCTGCGGCCTGCCCGTGTTCTTTCCGGCCTCGGTGCAAGAGATCCTGGACCTTGGCATCCATGCTTTTGCCCTGAGCCGTTACGCCGGCGTCTGGGCCGGCATGAAGACCATCCAGGAGATCGTCGAGTCCAGCGCCAGCGCCATGATCGACCCCGAACGTGTGCAGATCCGGTTGCCCACCGACTTCCAGATGCCGCCCGGCGGTCTGCACATACGCTGGCCCGACCACGCACTGGAGCAGGAAGACCGGCTCTTCCACCACAAGTGGTATGCCGCCCTGGCCTACATCCGCGCCAACCGCCTGAACCACAACGTCATCGAAGGCCCGAACGACCGCTTCGGCCTGATCGCCAGCGGCAAGGCCTACAACGACACGCGCCAGGCCCTGCTGGACCTGGGGCTGGACGATGCCAGCTGCCGCCAACTGGGCATACGCCTGCACAAGGTGGCCGTGGTCTGGCCGCTGGAGGCGCAAAGCGCGCGCGACTTCGCTACCGGCCTGCAGGAGATCCTGGTGGTGGAGGAGAAGCGCCAGCTCATCGAGTACCAGCTCAAGGAAGAGCTCTACAACTGGCGCGACGATGTGCGCCCCAACATCCTGGGCAAGTTCAACGAAGGGGATCGTGCCGGTGGTGAATGGTCGCAGGCCAATCCTTCCAGCAATGAGCTGCTGCGCGCCAACGCCGACCTGACACCGGCCATGATCGCGCGCGCCATCGCTGGGCGTTTGAAGAAGAACGGCATACTGCCCGCCGGCAGCGATATGGCCGCGCGCGTGGACGCGCAGCTGGCCGTGCTGGACGCCAAGGACCGGGCCATGCAGGCCTTGGTGCTGGGCGGCCCGGCCGCCGAGCGCATGCCCTGGTTCTGCTCGGGTTGCCCGCACAACACCAGCACGCGTGTGCCCGAGGGTTCGCGTGCCATGGCCGGCATCGGCTGCCACTTCATGGCGACCTGGATGGACCGCAGCACCATTGGCTTCACGCAGATGGGTGGCGAGGGTGTGCCCTGGGTGGGGCAGCAGCCCTTCAGCAGCGAGCAGCATGTGTTTGCCAACCTCGGTGACGGCACCTACTTCCACAGCGGCATCCTGGCCGTGCGCCAGAGCATCGCCGCTGGCGTCAACATCACCTACAAGATTCTCTACAACGACGCAGTGGCCATGACGGGTGGTCAGCAGGTGGGCGAGCGGCCCGAGGGCCACAGTGTGATCCAGATCGCGCAGAGCATGCGGGCTGAGGGTGCGCAGAAGATCACCATCGTGACCGACGAACCCGAGAAGTACGAGGGGGTGCAGGGGCTGCCGGCAGGTATCGCCATCGAGCATCGCGACGAACTCGACCGCATCCAGCGCGAGTTCCGTGAGCTCAAAGGCTGTACCGTGATCATCTACGACCAGACCTGTGCCACCGAGAAACGCCGCCGCCGCAAGCGCGGCACGCTGGTCACACCCGCCAGACGCGTGGTGATCAACGAGCTGGTCTGCGAAGGGTGCGGCGACTGTGGTGAGCAGAGCAATTGCCTGTCGGTCGAACCGCTGGAAACCGAGTTCGGCCGCAAGCGCACCATCAACCAGAGCAGCTGCAACCAGGATTTCTCCTGCCTCAAGGGCTTCTGTCCCAGCTTCGTGACCGTCGAAGGCGGGCAACTGAAAAAGAAGGCCAAGGGGCAGGCGACGTCCCCGTACGAGCTGGGCGCCTTGCCCGAGCCGGCCCTGCCCGCAGCGGCCACGGCCTATGGCATCGTGGTGGCGGGTGTTGGCGGTACCGGTGTCATCACCATCGGCCAGTTGCTGGGCATGGCTGCCCACATCGAGGGCAAGGGCATTGTCACGCAGGACGCGGCCGGCCTGGCGCAAAAGGGCGGCGCGACCTGGAGCCACGTGCTGATCGCGGACACGCCCGAGGAGATCCGGACCACACGCGTGGGCATGGCGGCAGCCGACCTGATCCTGGGCTGCGACCCCATCGTCACGGCGGGCAAGGAAACTACGCTGCGCATGCGCGAGGGGCGAACGCGTGTGGCGCTCAACAGCCACAGCGCGCCGACCGCGGCCTTTGTGAAGAACGCCAACTGGCAGAACCCGACCGAGCGCTGCGCAGCCGAGATAACACAGGCTGTGGGCACAAACGGCTTGGGCGCATTCGATGCCGATGCCGTGGCCAGCAAGCTGATGGGGGACGCCATTTACGTCAATCCCATGCTCTTGGGCTACGCCTGGCAGAAGGGCTGGATCCCGCTGGGGCTGGCCTCGCTTCTGCGCGCTATCGAGCTCAATGCCGTGGCGGTGGAGGCCAACAAGGCCGCCTTTGAATGGGGCCGCCAGGCGGCGCATGACTGGGCGCGCGTGCAACAGCTGCTTACGCCGGCGCAAGCCATTCAGTTCCTGCCGCGCGAGACCGTCGACAGTCTGGTGACCCGCCGGGTTGAGTTCCTGACCGGCTACCAGAGCGCGGCCTATGCCGAAACATACCGGGCTTTCGTGGCGCGGGTGCAGGCGGCTGAAAGCCGTCTGGGCAAGACCAGCCTGAGCGAGGCGGTGGCACGTTACCTGTTCAAGCTTATGGCCTACAAGGACGAGTACGAGGTGGCGCGCCTGCACAGCGATCCGGCCTTCAAGGCACGCATCGGTGCCATGTTCGAGGGTGAGTACAAGCTCCACTACCACCTGGCGCCGCCCTTGCTCGCCAAGAAGAACGCCAAGGGCGAGCTGGTCAAGCGACCTTTCGGCCCCGCCATGGGGATGGTTTTCCGTCTGCTGGCGCGCTTCAAGGGCCTGCGCGGCACGGTTTTCGATCCCTTCGGCAAAACCGAAGAGCGCCGCGGCGAACGCGCCCTGGTCGCCGAGTACCGGGCCTGTGTCGAGGAACTGCTGGTTGGCTTGAACACGGGCAACCACGCAGCGGCGGTAGAGATCGCGCGCCTGCCTGAGCAGATCCGCGGTTATGGCCACGTCAAGGTCCGGCATCTTGCAGCGGTACGCCCCCTCTGGGATGAGCGGCTGGCGGCCTGGCGAGCTTGCGCGGCCTGATCCACTGCCTCTCTTTTTCTAGCGTGCAGGTCTATTCCGGACAGGCCCGCGGGGCTTGAAACCGGCTTACTCTGGCCCCGTACAATGGGCGGCCGCCTGTTTCGCGGGTGCCTGCCAGGCACCATCCGATGCGGGCATGTCCTGATTTTTGAACCCCTGACGTGGAGTAAGCCGTGTTTATTTCTTCCGCTTTTGCCCAGACCGCCCCTGCTGCTGCCTCCGGTGGCGACATGCAGTCCTCCCTGATGAGCATGCTGCCCATCGTGCTGATGTTCGTGGTGCTGTACTTCATCATGATCCGCCCGCAGATGAAGAAGCAGAAAGAGCACCGCGCCATGGTCGAAGCCCTGGCCAAGGGTGACGAGGTGGTGACGGCCGGTGGCATGCTGGGCCGCGTGAGCAGCCTGAATGAGAACTACGTCGGCGTGGAAATTGCTTCCGGTGTGGAGGTGCAGCTGCAGCGCCAGGCTGTGGTGCAGGTGCTGCCCAAGGGCACGATGAAATAAGAGACCTACAGCCACGCAGACGCGAGAGAACAATGAACCGTTATCCGGTATGGAAGTACGCGATCATCGTGATCGCGCTGCTGGTGGGGGCGTTGTACACCGCCCCGAATTTTTTCGGCGAGGCGCCCGCCGTCCAGGTGTCGGCCGCCAAGGCCGTCTTCAAGGTGGATGCCAACACGCAATCGCGTGTGGAAGCGGCGCTGAAAGAGGCCGGTATCGCGCCCGAGACCGTCAGCCTGGAGGGAGCTTCCCTGCGTGTGCGGGTCGATTCCACCGATACCCAGCTCAAGGCCAAGGACGCCATCCAGCGCGCACTGGTCAAGGACGCTGCCGATCCCGACTACATCGTGGCGCTCAACCTGCTGCCGCGCACGCCGGCCTGGCTGTCCGCGTTGCGCGCCGCGCCTATGTACCTGGGCCTGGATCTGCGTGGGGGCGTGCACTTCATGTTGCAGGTCGACATGCAGGCTGCCCTGAGCAAGAAGGCCGAATCACTGGCGGGTGATCTGCGCACCGTGCTGCGTGAGAAGAACGTGCGCCACGGCGGTATCAATCGCAACGGCCAGGCCATCGAGCTGCGTTTGCGCGATGCGGCCACGGTGGACGCCGCCAAGCGCGTGCTGCTGGACCAGTTTGCCGATCTGCAGACCACGGAAACGCAGGAAGGCAGCGATACCAGGCTGAACGCCACCATCAAGCCCCAGGCGGCACGCCTGGTGCAGGAGCAGGCGCTCAAGCAGAACATCACCACCCTGCACAACCGGATCAACGAGCTCGGCGTGGCTGAGCCGGTGATTCAGCAACAGGGGCTGGACCGCATCGTCGTGCAGCTGCCTGGTGTGCAGGACACGGCCAAGGCCAAGGACATCTTGGGGCGTACGGCCACGCTGGAAGTGCGTATGGTGGACGAAAGCGTCGAAGGGCGTTCCGCCGAAGCCGGTTCCGGCCCGGTACCCTTTGGCACCGAACGCTATCCGGACCGCAATGGCCAAGCCGTCATCGTCAAGAAGCAGGTCGTTCTGACCGGCGACAACCTGACCGATGCCCAGCCGGGCTTCGACAGCCAGACCCAGGAACCGACCGTCAACCTGTCGCTGGATGCCAAGGGCTCGCGCATCTTCAAGGACGTGACGCGCGAGAACGTGGGTAAGCGCATGGCCATCATCCTGTTCGAAAAGGGCAAGGGCGAGGTGGTCACGGCGCCGGTGATCCGCAGCGAAATCGGCGGCGGTCGGGTGCAGATCTCGGGCCGCATGACCTCGGTGGAGGCGGCCGACACGGCGCTGTTGCTGCGCGCCGGTGCGTTGGCTGCGCCCATGGAGATCATTGAGGAACGCACCATCGGACCCAGCCTGGGGGCCGAGAACATCGACAAGGGTTTCGCCAGTGTGACCTGGGGTTTCCTGGCCGTGACGGCTTTCATGTGTGTCTATTACATGCTGTTCGGTGTGATTTCCAGCGTGGCACTGGCCGTCAACCTGCTGCTGCTGGTGGCCGTGCTGTCCATGCTGCAGGCCACGCTGACCCTGCCGGGCATGGCGGCCATGGCCCTGGTGCTGGGCATGGCCATCGACGCCAACGTGCTGATCAACGAGCGGGTGCGCGAAGAACTGCGCAACGGGGCCTCTCCGCAAGCGGCCATCCTGACTGGTTATGACCGGGCCTGGGCCACCATCCTGGACTCCAACGTCACCACCTTGATCGCTGGCCTGGCGCTGCTGGCCTTCGGTTCCGGCCCGGTGCGGGGTTTCGCCGTGGTGCATTGCCTGGGCATCCTGACCAGCATGTTCTCGGCGGTTTTCTTCTCGCGCGGACTGGTAAATTTGTGGTACGGTAGCCGTAAAAAGCTGAAGTCGGTGTCGATCGGCACGGTCTGGCGCCCGGACGGGCAGGCGCCGGCGAAGGTGGATTGAGGGAAGAACAAGATGGAATTTTTCAAAATCCGGCGCGATATCCCGTTCATGCGGCATGCGCTGGTGCTCAATGCCATTTCGGTTGTCACTTTCCTGGCGGCCGTCTTCTTTCTCTTTTCCCGTGGCCTGCATCTTTCGGTCGAGTTCACCGGCGGTACGCTGATAGAGGTCAGTTATTCCCAGGCGGCCGATCTGGAAGCGGTGCGCGGCGGCATTGCCAAGCTGGGTTATGCCGATGTCCAGGTTCAGAACTTCGGCACCGCGCGGGACGTGCTGATCCGCATGCCGGCGGCCAAGGGTGTCAGTTCAGGCCAGCAAAGCGAGCAGGTCATGGCCACGCTCAAGGCAGCCGACGCCAGTGCCACCCTGCGCCGCAGCGAGTTCGTCGGTCCGCAGGTTGGTGACGAGCTGGCGCTGGATGGCCTCAAGGCCCTGGCCTTTGTGGTGGTGGGCATCATGGTCTATCTGGCCGTGCGCTTTGAGTGGAAGTTCGCCGTGGCGGCGATCATTGCCAACCTGCACGACGTGGTCATCATCCTGGGCTTTTTCGCCTTCTTCCAGTGGGAGTTCTCGCTACCCGTGCTGGCGGCGGTGCTGGCCGTGCTGGGCTATTCGGTCAACGAGTCGGTCGTGATCTTCGACCGCATCCGCGAGAATTTCCGTCGCCTGCGCAAGCTGGAAACGATGGCCATCATCGACAATGCCATTACTTCCACCATCAGCCGCACCATCATCACGCACGGCAGCACGCAGCTCATGGTGCTGTCCATGCTCCTGTTCGGCGGCCCGACGCTGCACTACTTTGCCCTGGCCCTGACCATCGGCATCTGCTTCGGCATCTATTCCTCGGTCTTCGTGGCCGCAGCCATCGCCATGTGGCTGGGCGTCAAGCGCGAAGACCTGATCAAGGGTGGCGGTGCCAAGCGCGGAGAAACCGACCCCAACGACCCGAACGCGGGCGCCGTCGTCTGATACCTGGGCAGTACCACCATGGCGACCCCACTCTCCTATATGCAGCGCATGCAGCTGGCGGAGAAGGTGCGCCAGCGCTTCCTTGGAGATGCGGAGAAGATCCTGTTCGAATTGGGCGGATTGGTCCAGGACCGGTTGACCACGCTGCTGAATGAAAAGGGTACGACCCGGGACATGCAGAACCGGCGTGATGCCTGGATGCTGTTCCAGAAACAGCGCGGGCCCTGGATCGACGGCACCATCAAGATCTGGCAGGAATCGCTCAAGTCCCCGGCCAGCAAGAAAGCTGAGAAGAAAAAAGACGAACTCTCGCTCGAGGGCGATGGCGGCTTCTCCCTGGTGGGCACCGATGCGGTCGAAAACAAGATCCTGGCCTCCCGCCTGGTGCTGGCTGTGGTGGAGAAGTTGGGCAGCGATCTCGACGATCTGCGCGTGCGCGTCAAGACGCTGGAAAATCGCGACGATCTCGAAGGGCACGACATCTTGCGGCCCGAAGTCCTGATCCTGTTGATGATTGAGCAGTGGACCACCAGCGGCATGACGCGCGAATCGTGGCCCATGGTTAGCGACGTGGTGCAGAAGAACCTCATCGAAAAACTGAAGACGGCCTACGGCAACGCCAATGAATTCCTGATCCAGCAGGGTGTCATGCCTACCATCGACCTGAAGGACCGTGTCAAGCGGACCGCAGTTGGCAGGCGACCCCCTGCAGCGCCAGGTGCGGCCCCCACCGAGCCCCAGCAGCCAGACTCGCAGCTGGGCGAGGGGGGTAGTGACCCGTCCTGGGCCGCCTCGAGTGGAGCGTATGGACAGCCTCATTCGAGTCATCCGCCGGTGTCGGCCCCTGCGCCTTTGAGCAGTGGTATGCCGATGGCGCGTGCGTCGCGAGGGATGCCACCAGGGCCTGCGGGTTACCCCAGTCAGCCGGTCCAGGGAGCAGGCATGCATGCCGGTGGTGCGCCTTCCTATTCTGGTCAACCGTCTTCAGGGCGCGTGCCGGGCGGTACTGCTCCGGCGGGGCAGCCGCCTGGCGGGCCTGCTGGGCGCGGTGCTGGCAATCTATTTGGCGGCCGTCTCGGCTGGGAAGATGCAGGCGGCTCTGTCGGCCAAGGCCGGCATGCCTCGGCTCCACCGCCTGGTGCAGGAGGTGGTACGCCTTCGTCGCCTGCCGCATTGGGACGGACTCCCGCGCAGATGCACCAAGCCTTGGCCGCGCAGGGTACACCTTCCGGTTATGGCAGTGCGCATGAAGAGACGCGCCTAATGACGCAGACCACGCCGCTGGCGCGCACGCGCAGCCGTGCGCAGGGCATGTTCGGCCAGCTCAAGCGCCTGCTGGTGGGTCAGGGCGGCGGGGATTTCACCGCGACCTCGTCCCAGCCGCCCTCGCCCGCGCTGATGGCTGCCATGGCGGAGCGGCCGCAGTATGTAGGCAGCGGTGGTGGTACAGGCACGGTCTACGAGGACTACAGCCCGGCGGGTGTGGTCAAGGTGGCTGAGAAGCTGCGCGAGAGGACCGACGAACTCAAGAAAAAGGCCGAGACCAAGAGCGAAAAAGCCATCATTGAAATGGTGGCGCTGATGTTCCAGGCCATCCTGGCCGAGGAACGTATTCCCACGACGATCCGCGTCTGGTTTGCCCGGCTGCAGATGCCGGTTCTGCGCGTGGCGCTGTCCGATACCGAGTTCTTCGGCTCCATCAACCACCCGGCGCGCCAGCTGATCGACCGCATGGGCTCCTGTGTCATGGGTTTCGAGGCGAGCAGCATCTCCGGTGGTGCACTCGAAGCCGAGATCAAGCGCATCGTGCAGGTCATCGAGCAGTACCCCGAAACAGGTAAACGCGTTTTCCAGATCGTCTATGACGAGTTTCAGAAATTCCTCGCCAAGTTCCTGACGGGTAAGGAGAAGACACAGAAGGTGGTGAGCGTCGCGCAGCAGGTCGAACAGAAAGAGACACTGGCGATCCAGTACACGATCGAGCTGCGCAATATGCTCAAGGACATTCCGGTGCGCGATGAGATTCGCACTTTCCTGTTCAAGGTCTGGGCCGAGGTGCTGGCTGTGTCGGCCGTGCGCAAGGGCCCCAAGGACGCCGAAACCGTGGCGCTCAAAAAAGCGGCGGCCGATCTGGTCTGGTCGGCCAGCGCCAAGCCCAATCGCAATGACCGCGCCCGCGTGATCCAGGACCTGCCGCAGCTGCTGCAGCGCCTACGTTCGGGTATGTCCCTGCTGGGCATGCCCCAGGCCGACCAGGACGCGCACATCAAGATCGTCAGCGATACCATGGCCGACGCCTTCATGTCCAAGACGCAGGCCATTCCACAGGCCCAGATCGATGCCATGACACAACGCTTGGCCAATCTGGAAGACTTCGTCAGCGAGGATGGCCTGGGCGATCTGCCGCTGGATGCAGAGAGCATCGAGATGATGCTGGGCATCGATGCTTCCACCATCGACGTGGTAACCAATGGCGGCTCCAAGCCGACACCGGCCATGGTGGCTTGGGCGCAGGAGTTGCAGCTGGGCTCCTGGTTCACGCTGGACCACAACGGCAAGGTCAACCAGGTGCAGTTCGTCTGGCGCAGTGACCGCAAGCACCTGAACCTGTTTGCTTCGAGCGATGGCCACAGCTACCTGATCCAGGCCGGGCGTCTGGCGGCTTATCTGCAGGCTGGACTGTTGTTGCCCCAGGAAGAAGAGACGCTGACCGTGCGCGCCACGCGCGAGGCGTTGACCCGACTGGAAGCCAATCCCGAACGACTCGTCACCTGATGATGAAAGATAAAAGGCCCCGCAAGGGGCCTTTTATCTTTCATGCGAGGGCTGCGGACTCAATGTGCGACGCGTTCGGCACTGTCGTCGTAGAGCTCGTCGAGTATCAAGGTGTCGGGTTCCTCGCCAAAGCTCCAGTACACCATCAGGATGATGATCTTGAGATCGTCCAACGAGATCGGTTCGCCCGGCACAGCCATGGCGCGGTCCAGAACGACTTCGCGCAGGGGGGGCGGCAGCACTTCGGCTGATTCCAGGAAGCTGATGAAGCCCAAGCATTCGGCACCCAGATGGTTCTGCTCGGCGACCGAGTACACACGCATGCTGTCGGGGGACTGGACCTGGAAGAGGGTGGTGTCGGGCTGGGGCTGTGGAGCGGCATCGAGCCAGAGGGTACTCTGGGCAGCGAGGTTCAGGCCGTCGAGCCAGAGCAGCGCGTCGCGTATTTCGTCGGCGTCGAAGCCGATGGCGCTGAGCTTGCGTTCCAACTGGGGTAGTTCGGGGCAGGCATCGCCGCGCCAGTAGTTTTCGTACACGTACACAAGCACTTCGAACATGGCTTCAATATAGCGCAGAAAACGCCGGAGGCCAGCGGGAAATGGCGGGTGTTGTCGGCGCTGTTGCGCTTCAGGTACGCACCAGGCGCTGCAGCAGGCCCCCGGGCAGACGTGCCACCAATCCGTCGAGTTCGAGCGCCATCAGGCGGGCTTGCAAGGCGGCGATGTCCAGGCCGGTGCGGGCTTGCAGGGCGTCCAGGCTGACCGGGTCCAGTCCCATGGCCCGCAGCAAGTCATCGTCGGTTTCGGGGATATCGGCCTTGTCCGACGCCGGTAGGCCGAGGCTGGCGACGACCGGCATCTCCTCCAGCACGTCCTGCGCCGATTCGACCAGTTTGGCGCCCTGGCGGATCAGTGCGTGGCAGCCGCGCGATTGTGTGGCGTGGATGGACCCCGGGATAGCGAAGACGTCCTTGCCCTGTTCGGCCGCCAGCCGTGCCGTGATCAGCGAGCCCGATTGCAGTGCCGCTTCTACCACCAGGGTGGCACTTGAGAGCCCGGCGATGAGGCGGTTGCGACGTGGGAAATTGGGTGCCAATGGGGGTGTACCCAGCGGGTACTCGCTGACGATCAGGCCCTGTTCGCTGATGCGGTGCGCCAGCGTGTGGTGGCTTTTGGGGTAGACCCGGTCCAGGCCGGTACCCACCACGGCCACAGTGGCCAGGCGCTCCGGCGCCTGTGCATGATCGGCCAGTGCACCTTCGTGGGCAGCGCCATCGATACCGAGCGCCAGCCCTGAGACGATGGTCAGGCCCGCCTGGCCCAATGCCTGCGCGAACTGGCGCGCGTTCAGCGCCCCCTGCGGGCTCGGGTTGCGGCTGCCGACCATGGCCAAGCTGCGGCTGACGTCCAGCGGTAGATCCAGCCGGCCCATCAGATACAGCAGCAGGGGCGGGTCTTCGGTGTCCAGCAGCGAGGCCGGGTAGCGGGCATCGCCCAAAGGAGCCAGCGCGCGCTGCTGCGGGGCCTCCTGCAGCCATTCCCAGGTGCGGTCCAGGAGTTCGTCCAGCCCATCGGGCGCAGCTTGGAGAGCCTGGGCCTGTGCCGAGTTGAGCAACTGCTGCAGCGCTGCCGGGGCCTGTTCGAAGATGGCGGTGGGCAGGCCAAAGGCGGCTAGCAGGCGGCGTGCGCTTTCATTGCCAACCCTGGGCGTGAGCGTCAGGCGCAGCCAGGCGCCCAGTTCATCGCGCTCCATGGCGTTGCGCGCCGCAGCAGACTCTTACTGCGGGGAGGCCAGGCGGTCACCGACACGTACCGTGTCAGTGATGTCCAGGATCAGGGCGTAGGACAGCTTTTCGTAGGTGCGGAACACCATCATCAGGCCATTGCGCTCATTGGGCAGCTTGATCAGAGGCCGGGATGCATCGGTCTTGTCGATCAACCGCCGGCCGTCCATGAGGATGGCCAGTACGTGGCCGCTTTCTATGCCGTCGCGACGACCGCGGTTGATGACCACCACCTGGTTTTGCGAGGCATTGGCGACGGCACTGCTGCCGTAGATGGAGACGATGCGCCCATTGATAGCACTTGCCGGTGCTCGCGGCACAAAGTTCAGGAACTCGCGTTCGGGTTCGGGCGCCATGCGGTCCCCCACCAGGATCTCGCTTTTGGTCGACACGATGTCGATGGTGGCTGGCACCAGGGCCGTGTTGACTTTGCCATCGGTCGAGGTTAGCTCGGTATTGCCTTCGCTGCGCACCAGCGCAGCCTTGCCCAGGAATTCGGCCTCGTAGCCTAGGACTTCTCCACTGTCCGGGTCCTTGAGGGGTTTGGCGTTGCGGAAGATGCGGTATTGCTTGAACTTCTGCTGATCGTCCATCAGGGGTGCGCTGGTCGGGCCGCGTGCGTAGACGCGGTCACCGCGGCCGATCATGACGCGGTTTTCGCCGGCGGCCACGATGCGCGGCGCGACTTGCAACTCGTTTTCTTCGACGATCAACGGTTCGGCCAGGAAAGCCTCGATATCGCGGGTCTGCAGCGTGGTCAGGGGGGGGCTTGTGGCCTCGGAACGGATGCGCGGCGACAGGCGCACGGTTTCGATGCCACCGGCGCCCTCGCGACTGGTGACGACCGGGGCGGGGGCGCTGCCTTCACTGGTGACGGCAGGCGGGGTTTCGGTGCCCGTGCCAGGTGGCGTGCCGGTCAGGCGGGCGCGGCCATCGCGTTTGTCCAGGTACAGGGTCTGGCCCGGATAGATCAAGTGCGGGTTCAGGATCTCTTCGAGGTTCATGCCCCAAAGCTCGGGCCAGCGCCAGGGGCTGCGCAGGTACATCTTGGAAATCGCCCACAGGGTGTCACCGGACTTGATGGTGTAGGTATCGGGCGCATCGGGGGCCAGTTCGGACAGCGGCACACCGGCCTGAGCCACTTTTTGTGCAGTGGCGTTCTGTTCAGCGCTGATGGGTAGATTGGGGAATTTCTGGCTCCAGACCGGCAGGCTCAGCAGGCCCAGGGCCGCGATCATGGAAACTTGGGTACGGATCCCCATCCTGCTTTTCGTCATGTCTTGCTGTTTCACGTTGCCCCCGGCTGGTTCCGGACGCGGGCTGGCCGCCCGCTGCATCCGGAAAACTTAATAAATCACGCACGATTCTCCGCCCAAGCCCTTGATTGGGCAATGTTTTCTGTACTTTGTTGCAAACTCGTCGGCCAAAAGTGGCGAAAATAACGACATTGACGAGGTTTTATGGCGCTGCTTCCCATTCTTTGTTTTCCTGATCCTCGCCTGCACACGGTGGCCAAACCCGTGCAGGCCGTGGATGCGCGTATCAAGCAATTGATCGCCGACATGTTTGAAACCATGCACGAGGCCTCCGGCATCGGGCTGGCCGCGACCCAGGTCGACGTACACGAACGCCTGATCGTGATCGACGTCTCCGAGGGGCGCGATCAGCCCCTGGTGTTGATCAACCCGGAGATCGTCTGGGCCAGCCCGGAGACGAAGGTCAACGACGAAGGTTGCCTGTCGGTGCCCGGCATCTATGACGGCGTCGAGCGCCATGAGCGTGTGCACGTGCGAGCGCTCGATGGTGAAGGCAAGGAACGCGTGATCGAGGCCGAGGGTCTGCTCGCCGTCTGCGTTCAACATGAAATGGACCACCTGCTGGGCAAGGTCTTTGTGGAATACCTGTCGCCGCTCAAGCGCAATCGCATCAAGACCAAGATGCTCAAGGCGCAGCGCGAGGAGCGCCGTTGAGGGTCGTTTACGCCGGCACGCCCGAGTTCGCCCGGGTGGCGCTGGAACGGCTGCACGCGGCCGGTTTCGAAATTCCCCTGGTCCTGACCCAGCCTGACCGACCGGCCGGCCGCGGCATGAAGCTGCAGGCTTCGCCGGTCAAGCAGTTTGCGCAGGAACACGGCATCGCCGTCGCGCAGCCACGCAGCCTGCGCCTGGACGGCAAGTACCCCGACGATGCCGCCTCTGCCCGCGCCGCACTGGAAGCTGCGCGCCCCGATGTCATCGTGGTGGCAGCTTATGGCCTGATCCTGCCGCAATGGGTGCTGGAGTTGCCGCGCCTGGGTTGCCTGAACATTCATGCCTCCCTGTTGCCACGCTGGCGCGGAGCTGCGCCGATCCACCGCGCGATTGAAGCCGGTGACGACGAGACCGGTGTCACCATCATGCAGATGGATGCGGGGCTGGACACGGGCGACATGTTGTTGGTGGAGCGCTTGCCGATCACGGCGAACGACAGCACGGCCAGTCTGCATGACAAGCTCGCCCTGCTGGGTGGTCGCCTGATCGTAGAAGCGCTGGAGATCGCCGCCTGCGGTGGGCTGACGCGCACGCCCCAAGCGGCCGAGGGCGTGACCTATGCACACAAGATCGAGAAGCAGGAGGCGGCCGTCGACTGGGCGCAGCCGGCCGTCGTGATCGAGCGCCGGATCCGGGCTTTCGACCCCTTCCCCGGCGCTGCCACGGTCTGGCAGGGGGAAGCCATAAAGCTCTGGCGGGGCCAGGCCGTTCCAGCCAGCTCCAGCAGCAAGGCGCCGGGCACGGTGTTGCTTGCGGGTGCCGAGGGCATCGCCGTGCAATGCGGTGAGGGCGTGCTGAATCTCACGGAGTTGCAGCGTGCCGGCGGTAAGCGTCTGTCGGCGGCCGATTTCCTGCGCGGATTTGCTTTGCCGGTCGATGCCGTGCTGGGGGCCTGAGCCATGAGCAGCCTGCGCCAGATCGTCCGTCATCCGGAATTTCGCCAGGGCATGGGCGACATGAGCTCGGTGGCCCCCGGCCTGGCGGCCTGGGGCATGATGACCGGCGTGGCCATGATCAAGTCCGGCATGAGCCTGTTCGAAGCCATCGCCATGACCTTGCTGGTCTATGCCGGTAGCTCGCAACTCGCGGCCATCCCGCTGATCGCGGCCGGTGCGCCTGTGCTGGTGATCTGGGCCACGGGCTTTTGCGTGAACCTGCGCTTCGTAGTCTTCAGCGCGCACATGCGGCCCTACCTCATGCACCTGCCACGACACTGGCGTTTGCTGGCTGGCTATCTAACGGCCGATATCAGCTACGTCATGTTTACCAAGCGCTTTCAACAGCCGCCGCAGACGGATGCCGAACGTCAGACCCAGTTGGCCTATCTGCTGGGCGGCTGTACCACCAACTGGAGCAGTTGGCAGTTGGCCAGCCTGCTGGGCATCTTCCTCGCGCACTCTGTGCCCGCGCACTGGGGTTTGGGCTTCGCAGGCATCCTGGCCCTATTGGGCGTATGCCTTTCACTGGCCAGCAGCCGGCTGAGGGTGGTCTCGGCCGGCGTGGCCGGGGCGGCGGCCGTGGCTGTTTTTGCCCTGCCTTTCAAGCTCAACATCGTGGTGGCGATTGCCGCGGCGGTGGCGCTTTGCCTGCTGCTCGAAAAGACACCACCTTTCAAGCACAAGGAGGCGCATTGAAAGACACTGACTTCTGGACGGTGGGTGTCATCTTCGGCTTGGCCGTGGTGACGGTGGTCACGCGTTCCTTCTTCTTCATTTCCAGCAAGCCCTGGAGCCTCCCGCACTGGGCCCAGCGCGGCTTGCAGTACGCGCCCATTGCGGCGCTTTCGGCGGTGATCGTGCCCGAGATGGTCATGAGCCAGGGGCATCTGGTCCAGACCTGGCAGGATGCGCGCCTGTTTGCCGTGGCGGCCGGGGCCGCCTGGTATTTCTGGCGCAAGCAGAGCTCCTGGGCCATGCTGGGCACCATTGTGGTCGGCATGGCGGTTTACCTGCCCCTGCACCTCGTCCTGGGCTGGTGAGTTTCAGGCCACACGGCACGGGCCGTTAGCGGGGTGTCAGGCTCGGCCGCCTAAAATTGCGGGTTACAAGCGGGTTTCAGACCTGCCACCCGTTTCCAAACTCTGTGCCGAGACACCATGAACTTCCTCCGTTTCCAGACCCTGTGTGACCAGGGCAAGGCCCAAGGGCAACGCGTTTTCATCCGCGCCGACCTCAACGTCCCACAGGACGATGCGGGACGAATCACTGAAGACACCCGCATCCGCGCCAGCCTGCCCTGCATCCAGATGGCGCTCGCCGCTGGTGCGGCGGTCATGGTGACCTCGCACCTGGGTCGCCCCACCGAAGGGGAGTTCAAGCCCGAGGACAGCCTGGCTCCCGTGGCCAAGCGCATGGCCGAGCTGCTGGGCCGCGAGGTACCGCTGGTGTCCAGCTGGGTCGATGGTGTGCAGGTCGCGCCGGGCCAGCTCGTGATGCTGGAGAACGTGCGCCTCAACAAGGGCGAAAAGAAGAACAGCGACGAGCTGAGCCGCAAGTTGGCTGCTCTGTGCGACATCTTCGTGCACGACGCCTTCGGCACTGCCCACCGTGCCGAAGCCTCCACCTACGGTATTGCCCAATACGCCAAAATTGCCTGTGCCGGTCCCCTGCTGGCGGCGGAGATGGACGCCATCGGCAAAGCCCTGCAGGCCCCCAAGCGGCCGCTGGTGGCCATCGTGGCCGGCTCCAAGGTCAGCACCAAGCTCACCATCCTCAAGAGCCTGGCCAACAATGTGGACCAGCTCATCGTTGGCGGCGGCATTGCCAACACCTTCATGCTGGCCGCCGGCCTGAAGATCGGCAAGAGCCTCGCCGAGCCCGACCTGCTGGCCGAGGCCAAGGCCGTGATCGAGATCATGAAAGCACGTGGTGCCGAAGTGCCGATCCCGGTGGACGTGGTTACCGCCAAGGAATTCAAGGCCGATGCCAAAGCCACGATCAAATCGGCCAGCGAAGTGGCAGATGACGACCTGATCTTGGACATCGGCCCCCAGACTGCGAAGAAGCTGGCCCAGCAATTGAAGGCAGCCGGCACCATCGTCTGGAATGGCCCGGTGGGTGTGTTCGAATTCGCGGCCTTCGAGAGCGGCACCCGGGAGATTGCCAAGGCCATCGCCGAATCGAGCGCCTTCAGCATTGCAGGCGGTGGCGACACGTTGGCAGCGATTGCCAAGTACGGCATCGAGAAGCAGGTGGGTTATATCTCCACGGGCGGAGGCGCCTTTCTGGAGGTGCTGGAGGGCAAGACCCTGCCGGCCTTTGAAATCCTCGCAAAACGCGCGGCCTGAGCACCGGGGGAGGCTCCGGCTTCCCCTTCTTCTTTTCCCTGTTTCAACCGTTTGTCGGCTGGCTTGCAAAAATATGATGGTCATCATATAATTGACGCCATGAGCCCGACACCCGGCCGCAAGGCCCTGACCCACGACCGCATCCTGGATACCGCCGCGCGTGCGATCCGTCGCGCGGGGTGCGGTGGCGTGGGTGTGGCCGACATCATGAAAGAGGCGGGCCTGACCCATGGCGGCTTCTACGCCCACTTTCCCTCGCGGGACGCCTTGCTCGTCGAAGCCTTGGACCGCGCGGGTCGGGACAGCGTGGAACGCATCGAGGCCGGTGTGGCCAAGCGTGCCGGCAAAGAACAGTCCCCTTTGTCCGCGCTGGTGCGGGCTTACCTGTCGGATGAACATGCCGGCAATGCCGAGCATGGTTGCCCGGTCGCCGCATTGGTCAGCGAAATGCCGCGCCAGGCGCCCGAGGTGCAGGACGCCGGGCGCGTACGCGTCAGCAGCCTGGTCGAGCGTGTGCGGCGCGCTTTACCCGTGGGTGCAGACCCCCAGCAGGCCTTGGCCATCACGAGCACCCTGGTCGGTGCCCTGCAATTGGCGCGCGCCATGGGCTCCGGGTCACAAGCCAAGGCGGTGCTCAAGTCCAGCCGTGACGCGCTGCTGGCACAGTTCGACACGCCTCCTCTTCCTTCCCGCTGAAACAGCTTGTAGCAGTAGCTGCTTTTGCTCGACTCAATATATGACGACCATCATATTTACTTTCTCTTTTCTTCAACCCTGAACTGAAAGATCCCACCATGAACTTCTCGAATGCCACTTTTCTGATCACCGGCGCCAACCGGGGCCTGGGCCTGGCCCTGGCGCGTGAGGCTCTGGCTCGCGGGGCGCGCAAGGTCTACGCGGCCGCCCGCGACCCCGCCAGCATCACCTTGCCCGGCGTGGTGCCGGTGCGCGTGGATGTGGCGGATGCCAAAGAGGTGGCCAGGCTGGCCGAGCATGTGCCCGATGTGACCGTGCTCATCAACAACGCCGGCGTGGCTGAGCTCGGCGGTTTCCTGCCTGAGGGCAGCGAAGCCGCAACGCGCCGGCAGCTGGAGGTCAATCTTTTTGGCCCCCTGCGGGTGACCCAGGCCCTGGCCCCCTTACTGGCCGCCAACGGTGGCGGCGCGGTACTCAATGTGCTGTCAGTGGCGAGCTGGATCCACAAGCCCCTGCTCGGCAGCTACGGTGCCACCAAGGCCGCCGCCTGGGCGCTGACCAACAGCCTGCGCCATGAACTGAGGGCACAAGGCACCCACGTGAGCGGCCTGCATGTGGGTTTCATCGACACCGATCTGACCCAGGGGCTGGATGTGCCCAAGCTTCTTGCGGCTGACGTCGCCCGTCTTGCCTTCGATGGCCTGGCCGCAGGTGACGAAGAGATCCTGATCGACGATTTCACGCGCCAGGTCAAACAGGGCCTGAGCGCGAAAGCTCCCATCTACCTGGTGCCTTGAGATGAATACCCTGAACCCACCCCTGGCCGCACCCGCGGTCCCCGCTACATCACCCTGGCCGGTCTTCTGGATCGCCAGCGTCGCGGTCTTTCTGGTGTCGCTGGACGGTACCGTGTTGTTTGCGGCCTTCAGCGCGATGCGGGCGAGTTTTGCGCACGCCTCGGCGGCCGATATGTCCTGGGTCCTCAATGCCTACACCGTGGTGTTTGCCGCGATGCTGATCCCCGCTGGCGGCATCGCCGACCGCCATGGCCGCAAGAAGATCTTTCTGCTGGGGGTGGCCCTGTTCCTGGCCGCCTCGGCGGCCTGCGGGCTGGCTGGCAGTGTTGGCACGCTGGTAGCGGCCCGGGTGCTGCAGGCGGTCGGCGCGGCCTTGCTCACGCCGGCTTCCCTGTCGCTGGTGCTCGACGCCTTCCCGCGTTCGCAACGTGCTGTGGCGGTCAGCCTCTGGGGCGCGGTGGGTGGCCTGGCTGCGGCCCTGGGTCCCAGCCTGGGTTCGCTGGTGGTGGATACCGTGGGCTGGCCCTGGGCCTTCTATCTGAACCTGCCCCTGGGCGCCATCTCCCTGTGGCTGGGGCGGCAACGGCTGCGCGAGTCGGTACAGGCGGACAATCGACGTCCTTTCGACCTCGTGGGCATGGGTCTGCTGATCGTGGGCGTGGGCGCCCTGGCCCTGGCCATCGTGCAACTCGAGGCCCCGCACTGGAGCCGAGGTGAATTGCTCGCCGTGGCTCTGCTGGGTGGGGCGGCCATTGCCGGTTTTGTCGCGTGGGCCCGGGTGGCCACAGCGCCGCTGCTGGACTTGAGCCTGTTCCACCATCGCAGCTACCGCGACGTCAACCTGGCCACGCTGAGTTTCGGCACGGCATTCGCGATGATGTTCTTCGCCTTCTTCTTCTACATGACGGGCATCTGGCACTACAGCCTGCCGCAGGCGGGCCTGGCCGTGACGCCAGGGCCACTGCTGGTCATCCCCACCGCCATCGTCAGCGGTCGTCTGGCTGCGCGCATCGGTCATCGCCCCTTCCTGGTGGGTGGCAGCCTGGTCTATGCGGCCAGCGCCTTGTGGCTGCTGCTGGTGCCGGGCACCGAGCCGGACTACCTGCGTCACTGGCTACCCGGTCTGCTGCTCAGTGGCCTGGGTGTCGGTCTGGTCCTGCCCTCGCTGTCTGCGGCGGCGGTGCACCGCCTGCCACTGGAGCACTATGCGGTGGGGAGTGCCGTCAACCAGGCCACGCGCCAGATCGGCGCGGTACTGGGTGTGGCACTGACGGTGCTGATGCTGGGGCATGAGAATCTGAGCCGAGCCGATTTCATCCCGCTCTACGGCGGCCACATCACCTTGGCCCTGCTGACCGGCTTGTTGTGCCTGAGGGTGGACACACGTCCACGTGTCGAGGCCTGAGCGAGTCATTCGTTCTAGAGGGGGACAGCCACCGCCAAGCACCTGCATCTTGTTGTTCCGATGTAACTAATTTCGTGCAAGAATAGAAATTAAATTACAACGGAGACTGATACATGACGCGTCGTGCGACCAAGATTGTTGCTACCCTCGGCCCCGCTTCCAGCGATCCGGCCCTCCTCGAACAGATGATCCGTGCCGGGGTCAATATGGTCCGGCTGAACTTCAGCCACGGCAAGGCCCAGGACCATATCGATCGCGCCCGCTTGGTGCGCGAAGCCGCCAAGCGCGCCGGCCGTGAGGTGGGCATCATGGCCGACCTGCAGGGCCCCAAGATCCGCGTGGGCAAGTTCGCCGAGAACAAGGTGCAGCTCAAGACCGGCCAGAAATTCGTGCTCGACGCCAGCCGCACCGAGCCGGGTGACATCAACGGCGTGGGGCTGGACTACAAGGAGCTGCCGCAGGATGTGAAATCCGGCGACCTGCTGCTGCTCAACGACGGCCTGATCCTCATGGAGGTCGAGGCCGTCAAAGGCCAGGCTGTGCACTGCAAGGTCACCATGGGCGGCGAACTGTCCAACAACAAGGGCATCAACAAAAAGGGTGGCGGCCTGACCGCGCCGGCCCTGACGGCCAAGGACATGGAGGACATCAAGACTGCCATGAGCTTCCAGGCCGACTATGTGGCCGTGAGCTTCCCGCAGAACGCCACCGACATGGAGATGGCGCGCCAGCTCTGCAATGTGGCCGCCGCCGAGTTCAACCACAAGCCCTTGCTGATCGCCAAGATCGAGCGCGCCGAGGCCATTCCGAAGCTGGAAGAAATCCTGCGCGCCAGCGACAGCATCATGGTCGCCCGCGGCGACCTGGCCATCGAGGTGGGCAATGCCGCCGTGCCGGCCCTGCAAAAGCGCATGATCAAGATGGCGCACGAAATGGACAAGACGGTGATCACCGCGACCCACATGATGGAGTCCATGATCAACAACCCCATGCCCACCCGCGCCGAGGTCAGCGACGTTGCCAACGCCGTGCTCGACGGCACGGACGCGGTGATGACATCGGCCGAAACTGCCGCCGGCAAGTTTCCGCTGGAAACGGTGATCGAGATGGCCAGCATCTGCGTGGCTGCCGAAGCGGCCGAAGAGGTCAAGCTCGACGCCGACTTCCTGGGCAAAACCTTCTCGCGCATCGACCAGTCCATCGCCATGGGCGCCCTGTTCACGGCCTACCACCTGGGCGCCAAGGCCATCGTCGCGCTGACCGACAGCGGCTCCACCGCCCTGTGGATGAGCCGCCACCGCGTGCACATCCCGATTTACGCGCTGACGCCCCGGGTCTCGACCCAGCGCAAGATGACGTTGTTCCGCAACGTCAGCCCCCTGCTGATGGACACCAGTGCCGATCGCGACACCGCGCTGGAGCAAGCCGAAAAGCATCTGAAGGCGCGCGGCATCGTGCAAAGCGGCGATGTCTACGCCATCACCTGCGGCGAACCCATGGGGTCGCCCGGCGGTACGAACATGCTGAAGATCTGCCGCGTGGCCTGAGTTCGGCCGGGATTTCTGGTGGTATTCCCCAAAGGATAAAATCGCTGGTTACTGAGCAGTTACCAACTTTCCTGGGGATACCACCATGGCACTCGTCTCGATGCGCGAGCTGCTGGACCATGCAGCAGCCAACGGCTACGGCATTCCGGCTTTTAACGTCAACAACCTGGAGCAGGTCCAGGCCGTCATGGAGGCGGCCAAGGAAACCGGCGCTCCCGTGATCCTGCAGGCCAGCGCCGGTGCACGCAAGTACGCCGGTGAGGCCTTCATCAAGCACCTGATCCAGGCGGCGGTCGAAGCCTACCCCAACATCCCCCTGGTCATGCACCAGGACCATGGGCAGACCCCGTTGATCTGCCAGGGCGCCATCGACCTGGGCTTCGGCTCGGTCATGATGGATGGCTCGCTCAAGGAAGACGGCAAGACGCCGGCCGATTTCAGCTACAACGTGGACGTGACCCGCAAGGTCGTGGACATGGCGCACAGGGTCGGCGTCACCGTCGAAGGTGAACTCGGCTGTCTGGGCAACCTGGAAACCGGTGACGCCGGTGAAGAAGACGGGATTGGCGCCGAAGGCAAGCTGGACCACAGCCAGATGCTGACCGACCCTGAAGAGGCCGCCCAGTTCGTCAAGGCCACCCAACTCGACGCTCTGGCGATTGCCATCGGCACCAGCCACGGCGCCTACAAGTTCAGCCGTCCGCCCACCGGTGACATCCTGGCCATCAGCCGCGTCAAGGAAATCCACAAGCGCATTCCCAACACCCACCTGGTGATGCACGGTTCCTCCTCCGTGCCGCAGGAACTGCTGGCCATCATCAACCAGTACGGCGGCAAGATGAAGGAAACCTACGGCGTGCCCGTCAAGGAAATCCAGGAAGCCATCAAGCACGGCGTACGCAAGATCAACATCGACACCGACATCCGCCTGGCGATGACGGGCGCGGTGCGCAAGTTCCTGGCCGAGAACCCGGACAAGTTCGACGCGCGTGAGTGGCTCAAGCCCGCCCGTGAGGCCGCCAAGCAGGTCTGCAAAGCCCGCTACCTGGAGTTCGGCTGCGAAGGCCAGGGCGCCAAGATCAAGGGTGCGACGCTGCAGGTCATGGCGAGCAAGTACGCCAAGGGCGAACTGGCCCAGCTGGTGAACTGAACCGTTCTTGCGATAATCACAAGCCCGGTGCCATCGCGCCGGGCTTTTGTTTTTCAGAGCTACCCATGACCAACGCCCTGCACACCTCTTCCATCACCTCCCTGCCCCTGCTGGCCCGTGGCAAGGTGCGCGACAACTACGCCGTGGGCGAGGACCGCATCCTCATGGTGGCCTCCGACCGCATCAGTGCCTTCGACGTCATCATGGGCGAGCCCATTCCCGGCAAGGGCGAGCTGCTCACGAAGATGGCCCTGTTCTGGTTCGACAAGCTGGGCCACATCTGCCCCAACCACCTGACCGGCGCCGCGCCCGAGAGCGTGGTCACGCCTGCCGAGGTGGCCCAGGTGCGCGGGCGTTCCATGCTGGTCCAGCGTCTCAAGCCCATTCCGGTAGAAGCCGTCGTGCGCGGTTATCTGGCGGGCAGCGGCTGGGCCGAGTACCAGGCCAACCAGTCGGTCTGCGGCGTCAAGCTGCCCGCCGGCCTGAAGAACGCCAGCAAGCTGCCCGAGCCCATCTACAC
Organism: Hylemonella sp. GW821-FHT10B10; assembly: GCF_059415585.1. Classification (NCBI taxonomy): domain Bacteria; kingdom Pseudomonadati; phylum Pseudomonadota; class Betaproteobacteria; order Burkholderiales; family Comamonadaceae; genus Hylemonella; species Hylemonella sp. GW821-FHT10B10. The sequence continues at coordinate 291,414 of NZ_JBWKNN010000003.1, forward strand.
GCCCGCCGCCAAGGCCGAGGTCGGCGAACACGACGAGAACATCACCTTCGAGAAGACTGTGCAGATGGTCGGCCCTGAACTGGCCGCCAGGATCCGCGACATTTCAATCGCCATTTACAAGGCCGCCAGCGAGATCGCCCTGAAGAAGGGCATCATCATTGCCGACACCAAGTTCGAATTCGGCCTGACCCAGGACGGCAAGTTGGTGCTGATGGACGAGGTGCTCACGCCCGACTCCTCGCGCTACTGGCCGGTCGAGGGCTACAAGGAAGGCGCCAATCCGCCCAGCTACGACAAGCAGTTCCTGCGCGACTGGCTGGAGACCGCCCGGGTCAACGGCCAGCCTTGGGGCAAGAAAGCACCCGCCCCCAAATTGCCCGCTGACGTGATCGAAAAGACCGCTGCCAAGTACCGTGAGGCTTTGACCCGGCTGACGGCCTGAGTCTTTTGGGCTTCAAACAAAACGGCACCTTAGAGTGCCGTTTTTGCTGGTGCTGGGCGTGTTCAGTTCAATGCCATGCTGAGCTTGCGCCGGTAGGCTGATACCAGGGCCGCCTGTTCGTCCTGCTCCACCGTGGTGTGGCCGGCCAACTCAATGCCGCCAGCGGTCTTGCCGCTGGCTTCCGGGCCGGGTGCCTTGGGCTTCGGGGGCGTCAGCAGCTCCAGGATGCCGACGAAGGTCTTGCGCGGGGCTTCACCGTCCCACTTTTTGTCGCGCATGATGATTTCGAGCAGTTCGTCCAGCGCGCCCACCCAGTCGTTGGCCACCATCATCACGCGGGCCCTGGCGAAGCGGGCTTCGAAGTCACGCTTGTTGGCAGTGATCAATTCGTCGAATTTTCCCAGCGGCCAGCGTCCGCGCGGGTCGGTGCTGACGAACTCCAGGGCGTTGAGCCACTGCTGCAAAGCCTCGAAACGCAAAGGCACCGGGATCTGCGCCAGCGCCGGGGCCAGCGCGCCGGCCGCCTCGGCCAGGTGACCCGTGCCGATCAGCAGTTTGACGTAGTCGTAACGCAGCTCGTCGTTGCCGGGTTCGGCCCGCAGGGCCTCGTCCATGCGGGCAATGGCGCTGGCTATGTCGCCCGAGGCCAGGGCCTCCTGCGCCTCGTCGATCTCTTCCGGCGGCGCCTGCAGCTGACCCTCCGCAGGCAGGTGCTTGTCCAGAAACTCGCGCAGCTTGCCCTCGGGCAGGGCGCCCATGAAACCGTCCACGGGCTTGCCACCCATCATGAGAATACAGGTCGGGATGCTGCGGATACCAAATGCTCCGGCCAGCTCCTGCTGCTCATCGGAGTTGATCTTGGCCAGCACAAAGCGGCCCTCGTAGGCGGTTTCCAGCTTTTCCAGGATGGGGCTCAGCGATTTGCAGGGGCCGCACCAGGGGGCCCAGAAATCCACCAGGACGGGCACGGACATGGAGGCGTGGACAACCTCGGTTTCGAAGTTTTCGGTGGTGATATCGATCATTTGGGGCTATCCGGGACGGGAAAGTAAAATTCGGGGGATGAAAACACTCATCGGCGTCGTCATGGGTTCCAGCTCCGACTGGGACACCATGCAACAGGCAGTCCAGATTCTCCACCACTTTGGCATCGGTCATGAAGCCAAGGTCGTGTCCGCGCACCGCATGCCCGATGACATGTTCGCCTACGCCGAGAGCGCGGCCGGCCGCGGGCTCAAGGCCATCATCGCCGGTGCCGGTGGCGCGGCCCACTTGCCCGGCATGCTGGCGGCCAAGACCACGGTGCCGGTGCTGGGCGTGCCGGTGCCCAGCAAGCACCTGCAGGGAGTCGATTCCCTGCACAGCATCGTGCAGATGCCCAAGGGCATACCGGTGGCCACCTTCGCCATCGGCGGGGCCGGTGCCGCCAATGCTGCTTTGTTTGCCGTCGCCATGCTGGCCAATGAAGACCCTGCCCTGCGAGGGAAGCTGGAAGCCTATCGCGCCGAGCAGACCGCCACCGCGCGCGGCATGAGCCTGCCGCCCGCGATATGAGCCGAGTCATTCTTCCTGGCACCCTGGTCAATGGTCAGCCCGCCACGCTGGGCGTGATGGGCGGCGGCCAGCTGGGTCGCATGTTCGTGCACGCAGCCCAGCGCATGGGGTATTTCACCGTCGTGCTCGACCCCGATGCTGCCAGCCCGGCCGGTCTGGTCAGCCACCACCACATCCAGACGGCTTACCTCGACGAACAGGGCCTGAAGCAGCTCGCGCAGCTGAGTGCCGCCATCACCACCGAATTCGAAAACGTGCCTGCGCCCGCACTGCGTACCTTGGGCATGCAGCGCCCGGTGGCGCCCGCGGCCGACGCGGTGGCCATCGCCCAGGACCGCGCGCAGGAGAAGGCGCACTTCACACGCTGCGGCGTGCCGGTGGCGCCCAATGCGGTGATCGAGACTGGGGCCCAGCTGGCCGCCGTGCCCGATGCACTCTTGCCTGGCATCCTCAAGACAGCGCGCATGGGCTACGACGGCAAGGGACAGATGCGTGTAAAGACGCGCGCCGAGCTGGTCGCCGCCTGGGACGCGCTCAAGCAGGTGCCCTGCGTGCTCGAAAGGATGCTGCCCCTGGCTGCCGAGTGCTCGGTGATCGTGGCGCGCGGCGCCGATGGCCAGATGGTCAATCTCCCCGTGCAGCGCAATCTGCACCGGGAGGGCATCCTGGCCGTGACCGAAGTGTTTGAAGGCAATGTGCCGCCCGCACTCGCGGCACAAGCCATCGCCGCGACGAAGTCCATTGCCGAAGGTCTGCAGTACGTGGGCGTGCTCTGTGTCGAGTTCTTCCTGCTGCAGGACGGCTCGCTGGTTGTCAACGAAATGGCCCCGCGCCCCCACAACAGCGGCCACTACAGCATGGACGCTTGCGACCAATCGCAGTTCGACCTGCAGGTGCGCACGCTGGCGGGTTTGCCTCTGGTACAGCCTCGCCTGCACAGCCCCAGCATCATGCTCAATCTGCTGGGCGACATCTGGTCGGCGTACAAGGGTGTGCCGCCTTGGGACCGGGTGCTGACCCTGCCCGGCACGCACCTGCATCTCTACGGCAAGCTCGATGCCAAGCCCGGCCGCAAGATGGGCCACCTGAACGTCACCGGCAAGACCGTGGATGAGGTGCGCGCCACCGCACTCGCGGCGGCCAAGATCCTGGGCCTCGCGCCCTTCTGAACATGATCCTCGACGGACGGGACCCGGCCTCGGTCAGCGCTGCGGCGCAGGCCCTGCGCGCGGGCGAATTGGTGGGCCTGCCTACCGAAACCGTCTACGGCCTCGCGGCAGATGCCGCCAGCGATACCGCCGTGGCGAAGATCTTTGCCGCCAAGGGCCGTCCCAGCGACCACCCGCTGATCGTGCACGTGGCCGATGCCGATGGTGTGGCGCATTTCGCGAGCGAGGTGCCCGCTTTTGCCCACAAACTCATGCGGGCTTTCTGGCCAGGCCCGCTCACCCTGATCCTGCCCCGCCGTGCCGATATGGGTGCGGCAGCCGCTGGCGGGCAAGACTCCATCGGCCTGCGCTGCCCTTCGCACCCCGTGGCCCATGCCCTGCTGCTGGCTGCTCGCGCGCTGGGCGTGCACGGCGTGGCTGCGCCCAGCGCCAACCAGTTCGGCCGCGTCAGCCCGACCACCGCCGCGCATGTGCAGGGTGAGTTCGGCGACACCCTGCTCGTCCTGGACGGCGGGCCCTGCGAGGTCGGTATCGAATCCACCATCATCGACTGCACACGCGGCGCGCCCGTGCTGCTGCGCCCGGGCCGTATCACGCGCGAGCAGGTGCAGGCTGTGGGCGGCCTGCGCCTGTTGGACAAGGACGAGCTGGCCGCACCGGCCCCGCGCGCCTCGGGCACGCTGGAGGCGCATTACGCGCCGAACGCCAAAGTCAGGCTCATGGACGGCAAGCCCTTGCAGACCGCGCTGGACGTGCTGGGCAAGGACTTCGACGGTGCCACCATTGCGGTCTATGCGCGCAGCATGCTGCGCGTGCCTTCCGCGAAAGTGCTTTACCGCCGCATGCCCGACGATGCCGCCGCGGCGGCGCAACAGCTGTTTGCCGTGCTACGTGATTTCGATGCCCAGGGGGTGCACCTGATCTGGGTCGAAACCCCGCCCGAGACCTCGGAGTGGGAAGGCGTGCGCGACCGCCTGCAGCGCGCTGCCGCCAGCTGAAACAGGCTACACCCGGGGCGGGTTCCGTGGCACAGTCCGTCGTGACGCAGCGGGCTTCGCTTGCGCAGGGGAAACAGAAACATGAAGCTGGAATCCATGCGCCGACTCGGACCAGGCCTGATCACCGGCGCAGCCGACGACGATCCCAGCGGCATTGCCACCTATTCGCAGGCCGGTGCCCAGTTCGGCTGTGCCATGCTGTGGACGGTCGTCTTCACCCTGCCGCTGATGGTGGCGATCCAGATGGTCAGCGCGCGCATCGGCCACGTGACAGGGCGCGGCCTGACGACCAATATCAAGCGCAGCTTTCCTCGAGCGGTCCTGCTGGCCATCGTCGGCATGCTGGTGCTGGCCAACACCCTGAACCTGGCCGCGGACATTGCCGCCATGGCCGAAGCCCTGCGCTTGCTGGTGGGAGGTTCGGCACACATCTATGCCGTGACGTTCGGCCTGCTCTGTCTGGTGTTGCAGGTGTTCCTGAGTTATGCCGCCTACGTGCGCTGGCTCAAGTGGTTGACGCTAACGCTCTTGTCCTACGTGGCCGTGGTCTTCACCCTGCATATAGACTGGTGGCAGGTGGCGCGACAGATCGTCTGGCCGCAGCTGCCGGGCTCGAAAGAAGCACTGCTCACCATCGTGGCGGTCTTCGGTACCACCATCAGCCCCTATCTGTTCTTCTGGCAAGCCGCCCAGGAGATGGAGGACGTGAATGGGGGGCCGGGCCAACCGCATACACCGCAGCAGGTGCGCAGCCATCTGCGTCGCATCAAATGGGACACGCTGGTGGGCATGGCCTTTTCCAACCTCATTGCCTTTTTCATCATCTTGAGCGCGGGGGCGACCCTGCATGCGGCCGGGGTGCGTGATGTCCAGACCTCGGCCCAGGCGGCTGAGGCCTTGCGTCCACTGGCGGGTGAACTGACTTTTCTGCTCTTCAGTCTGGGCATCATCGGCACGGGCATGCTGGCCGTCCCTGTGCTGGCGGGTTCGGCGGCCTATGCGGTGGCGGAAGCCGCCGGCTGGGAGGGCAGCCTGAGCCTGCGACTGGACAGGGGAGAAGGGCGGGGGTTCTATGGCGTGGTGGCCATCGCCACGCTCGGGGGCGTTGCACTGTGTTTCACGCCGATCGATCCGGTCAAGGCGCTGTTTGGCGTGGCGGTGCTCAACGGCGTGATTGCGGTGCCCATCATGGGGGTCATGATGCTGCTGGCCTCGCGCCCGGGTGTCATGGGAGAACACGTGATCAGCCGGCGCCTGCGCTGGCTGGGCTGGCTGGCGACCCTGGCTATGGGCGGCACAGTGGTCGCCATGCTGGCCATGCTCTGATCGTCGTCAGCTGTCCTGGTGGTAACGCAGCTTCATCACCAGGATGGCCAGGGCCAGGGCCAGCGTGACCGCATTGGCCACCACGATGGGCCAGGCGCCCAGCAGCAGTCCATAGACCAGCCACAGAGCCACGCCCGTGGCGAACATGCTGTACATGCCCAGCGAGATCCCGCTGACATCGCGCGTGCGGAAGGTGTGCAGGGCCTGGGGCAGGAAGCTCAGGGTGGTCAGGCTCGCAGCGAGATAACCGATCAGGTCGTCCATGGGCGTCGTGTTTTGTGGGTCGTCAGGTTCAATCGGATTTTTTCTTGCGGCTCTGCGGCAACTGGGCAGCCCATTCCACCAGAGCTTCCATGGCCGGGCGCGCGGCATTGGCGTTCGGGTGGTTGACCAGCGCCACCAGCACATAACGCCGTCCGCCCTCGGCATGCACGATGCCGGCGATCGAGGCCACGTCGCGCAGGCTGCCGGTCTTCAGATGGGCCTGGCCCTGGGCGCGCCAGCGACTGGGCCGCAGCGTGCCGTCCAGGCCGCTGATGGGCAGGGAGCTCATGAGCTCGGGCATCAGCGGCGAAGCCCAGGCGTATTGCAGCAGGCGGGCCAGGGCCGCAGCGCTCATGCGGTCTTCGCGTGACAGGCCCGAGCCATTGGCGATCAGCGGCACTTCGCTGGTGCCAAAACGCTGGCGCCACCAGTCCTGCAACAGTTCGCGCGAGCCGGCCATCGTGCCCTTGCCCTGCTGCTGCAGGCTCAAGGTGAGGAAGAGCTGCTGTGTCATCACATTGTTGCTGTACTTGTTGATGTCGCGTACGACCTCGGCCAGGGGCGGCGACTCCAGCGCAAAGGCTGCTGCCAGCCCCTCGGGCACGGTGCCGTAGCGCACGCCGCCCTGTAACTGACCGCCGATGGCACGCCACATGCCTTCGATGGCACGCGGGCCATAGCCGGCCGGATCGGCATAGGCCAGAGGCCAGACCTTTTCGCCGCAGCCTGCCGGGTAACGGCCTGCGAAGCGGGGTTGTGTAGGGTCGGAGAAGTCAGCGCGCAGCGCGCTGCGGTAGTCGTTGCATTCGGCTTCGCGCAGCGGCACCTGGCCGGGCCAGACCACGCCGGCCAGCGGCGGCTCCACATGCACATAGGCTGTGTTGCTGGCACGGTCGGGCACGAAAGTCATGAGCACCGACTTGAAGTTCAACAGCAGGGCGTCGGGCGCGGCGTTGTAGGGGCGCAGCGGCTCGCCGTCGAACTCGGCCGGGTCGACCGCCACGGTTTCGAAAGCACTGCGGTCCAGCACGATGTCGCCGGCGATGTTGCGGATGCCCAGGCCCTGCACGCGGCGCAGCAGCAGCCAGATGCGCTCGGCCACCAGCTTGGGGTCTCCCTGGCCCCTGATGTAGAGCTTGCCGTAGAGCGTGCCCTCGCGTACCGCGCCTTCTACATACACCGGTGTCGTCCAGCTCCAGCTGGGCCCCAGGGTTTCCAGCGCGGCCAGGGTGGTCACCAGTTTCATCACCGAAGCCGGGTTCATGGCTGCACTGGCACGGTGGCTCAGCAAAGGTGTATCGCCGTTGCCGACTTCTTCGACCACCATGCTCACGGCCTCGGCAGGCACCTTGGCGCGGGCGAGAGCTTTGAGCACCGTGGACGGCAGGGCGGGCTCGCGGGCCAGGGCGGCGGTGCCGGCCAGCAGGGCCAAGCCGGCCAGCAACAGGGACGTGCGGGTCAGGGACATGGCGCCGAGTTTAGGGCCTGTTCACTCAGGCCGCCGATAATGCGGGCATGCATTTTCTCAAGGGCCTGTCACCGCGGACCATAGGCATCGCGGCGGCGGTCATCACCGTCGGCATCTGGACCGCCTTCATCGTCATCGCCCGGGCTTCGGCCCAGGGTTCCCTGGGCCCCTTCGACATCGCGCTGGCGCGCATCATCGGCGCCAGTGTCGTGCTCCTGCCCCTGGGCTGGTGGCTGGTGCGGCGCGACCGCGCGCAAGCCACGGGCGCCACGGCCTCTTCCTTTTTCGGCCTGTCGCCGCTGGCCCTGCGCATCACTGTGCTGGGCGGACTGTTTGGTGGCTTCGGTTATGCCTTGCTGGCCTATGCGGGCTTTTTCTACGCTCCGGCGGCCCATGCCTCGGTGCTGATGCCCGGCAGCCTGCCGTTGTGGACCACGTTGCTGGCGGCACTGATGCTGCACACGCCCATTTCGCCGGCACGCGCCATCGGCCTGGCCTGCATCGTGGGCGGCGACCTCCTGGTAGGTGGGGCCAGCCTGCTGCGGGCCTTTGAAGGCGGCGAGGTCTGGAAGGGTGATCTGCTCTTCATGAGCGCGGCGCTGAGCTGGTCGGTCTACAGCGTGCTGGCGCGTCGCCACAGCCTGGACGCCGTGCGTGCCACCACGGCCGTCACGGTGTTCGCGCTGTTCAGTTATGTGCCCTTCTACTTGTTGCTGCAGGGGCTGGGCGCCATCGAGAGCCGGTTGTTTTCGGCGCCCCTGGGCGAACTGCTGTTCCAGGTGGTCTTCCAGGGGGTGGGCTCAGTGGTGATTTCGGGCATGACTTTCGTGCGCATGATCCAGTACTTCGGCCCGGTGCGCTCGACCATGATCACAGCCCTGGTGCCCGGCCTTTCAGCGTTGGGCGCTGTGATCTTCCTGGATGAACCGCTGTACTGGAACTTGCTGGCCGGTCTGGTGCTGGTCACCGTGGGCATCACCTTCGGGGTTCGCAAACAGACATGAAGCTGCTCGCTTTCGATACCAGTACCGAGTTGATGTCCATCGCCGTCACACGCGCCGTCGACGGCGCGCACCGCGTCTGGGAACATACCGGCACCGGAGGCGCCCAGGCCTCTAGCGCGTTGATCCCAGCCATCGAAACCCTGATGGCCGAGGCGGAACTCAAGTTCGAGGAACTCGACGCCATCGCCTTTGGCCGTGGGCCGGGTTCCTTCACCGGCCTGCGTACCGCCTGCGCCGTGGCCCAGGGCCTGGGTTTTGGTGCAGGCGTGCCGCTGCTGCCGGTGGACACCTTGCTGGCCGTGGCCGAGGAGGCACGCGCGCAGCAGGCGCCCCAACAGCTGGCCCTGCGCCTGCTGGTCCTGCTCGATGCGCGCATGGATGAACTCTATGCGGCGCCCTATGCCTATGCGCAGGGCCGCTGGTCGCAGCAGGCCGACTTCAGCCTGCTCAAACCGGAGCAAGTGGCCCTGGGTGACGCCCAGGCCCTGGCCGGGAATGTCTTTGCCGAATACGGCGAGCGCCTGCCGCGGTCCGCAGACTTACCTTGCTGGCAGGCCCTGCCCACGGCGGCGGCCATGCTGCGTCTGGCACCTGGCCTGTTGGCCGACGGCAACGCCGTGGCCGCAGCCGATGCCCTGCCGCGTTACATCCGCGATAAAGTGGCCCTGACCACACAGGAGCGTGCCGCCGCCAAGGCGCGAAACTGAGACCTGCACGACCACGATGAGCGCCGTCCTCGAACCCGTCGAAGCCCGCTTCGAGCCGCTGGAAGCCGCGCGGCTTGAACAGTTGCTGCAGATCGAGCAGCGGGCCTACCCGCACCCCTGGACACGCGGCAATTTCATGGACGCGCTGCGTACCGGCTACCACGCGCGCGTGTTGTTGGCCGGCGATGAACTGCTGGGTTATTACGTGGCCATGCAGGGCGTGGACGAGGTGCACTTGCTGAACATCACCGTGGCGCCCGAGTACCAGCGCCAGGGGTGGGGGCGCGTCATGCTCGACGCCATGGCCTTGTGGGCGCGTGGCCTGGGCGCGCAATGGCTGTGGCTGGAAGTACGTGTGGGCAACACACGGGCCATCGCCATCTACGAGTCGCACGGCTACCGCCGTGTCGGCCTGCGCAAGAACTATTACCCGGCTGGGCATGGTCAGCGCGAGGACGCGGTGGTCATGAGTCTGCGTCTGTAAGATCGGGCCATGAGTCTGCAACTGGATACGCGCCAACGCGCGATGCTGGCCGAGATGGGAATCCGGGTTTGGTCGCCCGAACACCCTGCGGGTGTTCCTGCGGATGTTTTCAACGATGCCCCCCCCAGCCCCCCTCAAGAGGGGGAGGCCGCCGAGCCGGCGGCCCGCGTGACCGTGACACGCCCGGCCACGGCGGTGGCTGCACCCGCTCTGACTGCTCCCCGTGCGTTGCCGGCCGAGATCGCGGCCATGGACTGGGATGCGCTGCAGCAGGCGGTCGCCAGCTGCCAGGCTTGTGGACTGTGCAAGAGCCGCAAGAACACCGTGTTCGGTGTAGGCGACAAACAGGCGCGCTGGCTGGTGGTGGGCGAGGCTCCGGGTGAGAACGAGGACCTCCAGGGCGAACCTTTTGTCGGCCAGGCCGGACTGCTGCTGGACAATATGTTCAAGGCCATGGGCTTGAGTCGCCAGGGCACAGGTACGCAAGGCGTCTATATCGCCAACGTGCTCAAGTGCCGCCCGCCGGCCAACCGCAATCCGCAGCCTGAGGAAGTGCTGCAATGCGAGCCCTATCTGCGCCGACAGGTCGCATTGCAGCGGCCGCAAATCATCCTGGCCCTGGGCCGTTTTGCCGCGCAGTCCCTGTTGGCGTCCAGCGTGCCCGATGTGGCGACCCTGCCGCTGGGCAAGCTGCGCGGCCAGGTGCACAGCTATGAAGGCGTGCCCGTCATCGTGAGCTACCACCCGGCCTATCTGCTGCGCACACCGCAGGACAAGGCCAAGACCTGGGCTGATCTGTGCCTGGCCATGAACGTGATGCGTGCCGGCGTACCGGCCTGAATTGTGAAAAAGGGAGAACCCGCATGAAAGACAAACTGATACGCCTGCTGCTCACCTTCCTGGCCATTCTGGTCGTGCTGGCCATCGCCTGGGCCTGGATTGCGCTGCAATGGAGCTATGCCGACGGTGAGCGCGCCGGCTACGTGCAGAAGTTCTCGAACAAGGGTTGGCTCTGCAAGACCTGGGAGGGTGAGATCGCCATGGTCACCATGCCGGGCGCCATACCCGAGAAGTTCGAGTTCACGGTGCGCGACGACGCCGTGGCGCAGCAGATCAATGCCCTGGCGGGCAAGCGCGTTGTGCTGCACTACCGTCAGCACAAGTTCATCCCTACTACCTGTTTTGGTGAGACGGAGTACTTTGTCGATGGCGCACGCGAGATGCAGGATGGCGCTCCGCCCGTGCCACAGCAGGGCCAGCTGAGCACACCGCGCTGAGATTTCGAGGCGGGGCCTGCGACCCGCCCGGCGGGCTTCTTGAAGACAGCGGGAGTGTTGACGCCATGTACGAATCCAAAAAACAAGCGCCTCTGCCGCACGCCAGTTTTGTCCGGCGCATCCTGTGGCATCTGTTTTTAGCGCTGACTCTGCTGGTCCTTTCGCTGCTGGCCGGCATGGCGGGTTACGCGTATTTCGAGCAGCTCCCCTGGCTGGACGCTTTTCTCAATGCCGCCATGCTGCTGGGAGGCATGGGGCCGGTCCACCTGCCCGTCACGGCCGGGGGCAAGCTTTTCGCCGGCTGCTATGCCCTGTATGCTGGTTTGGTGTTCATCGCCACTGCCGCGCTGTTGTTCACGCCCATCCTGCACCGGTTGCTGCACAAGTTTCACTGGGAATAAATTGATAACAGAGGAGACAGACATGACAAGCAAAGGTTTTCTGAACATTCGGCGCGGGCTGATGCTCTTGCTGCTGACGCTGGCCGTGCCGCTTTGGGCGGCCGACTACCCGGCGCCCAAGTCGGGCAGCTGGACCATCAAGAATTTCCGCTTCAACACCGGCGAGGTGATGCCGGAGCTGAAGGTGAACTACCACACGGTGGGCGAACCCACGGGCGAACCCGTGCTGATCCTGCATGGCACAGGGGGCTCCGGCCGGGGCATGCTCAGCCCGGGATTTGCCGGTGAGCTGTTCGGCCCCGGGCAGCCGCTGGACGCTGCGCGCCACTACATCATCCTGCCGGACGCCATCGGCGCGGGCGGTTCCGCCAAGCCTTCGGACGGCTTGCGCATGGCTTTCCCCCGCTACAACTACGAAGACATGGTGCGGGCCCAGCATGCGCTGGTGACCGAACACCTGGGGATCAAGCAGCTCAAGCTGGTGCTGGGCAATTCCATGGGCGGCATGCACACCTGGCTCTGGGGCGTGATGTACCCGGAGGCCGCACGCAACCTCGTGCCCATGGCCTCCATGCCGGTGGAGGTGGCCGGCCGCAACTGGATGACACGCCGCATGCTGATGGAAGTCATCAAGATGGACCCGGAGTGGGCAGGCGGCAACTACACGCGCCAGCCGCGCAGCCTGCAGATCGCGCAGCTGTATTTCAGCGTGGCCACCTTGGGCGGGAACCAGGGCCTGCACCAGATCGCCCCTTCACGCGAGAAGGCCGACCAGTACATCACCGAGCAGCTGGCCCGTCCCTCCCCCAATGACGCCAACGACATCCTCTACCAGTTCGATGCGCTGCGCGACTACAACCCTGCCCCCAGGCTGGAGGCCATCCGCGCCCGCCTGCTGGCGATCAACGCGGCCGATGACGAGCGCAACCCGCCCGAGCTCGGCATCATGGAGCGTGAACTCAAACGCGTGAAGAACGGCAGCCTCTACCTGATCCCCGCCAGCCCTGATACGCGTGGCCATGGCACGACGGGGCAGGCCAGGTGGTGGAAGGCCCAGTTGCAGACTTGGCTGGCCCAGGAGCCGGCCGGCCGCTGACCCGGGAGCCACGCCAGCCGGCGTGGCGTGGATTCGCGGGGGGCGGACCGGGACGACCTATCAGGTCTTGCCACATGGTTGCACAGCAGAATTTGTCGGAATTGGTTCGGCTTGAAGCACAATTCGCTTTCAGCACCGAATCCCGTCTTTTCCGCCATGAACAACAAGACTGCCGACGCCCCTCTTTCCATCGAGCTCTACGATGAACCAGGCCACCTGATCCGTCGCGCCCAGCAGATCGCCGTGTCGAAGTTCCATGAAGTGCATGGCCGCCACGTCACCCCCATCCAGTACGCCATCCTGCGCACCCTGCACGAGACCCCGGGCATCGACCAGGTCACGCTGGCGCAGCTGATTGCGCTCGACACCTCCACCACGGCCGACATCGCCGCGCGCCTGGAGACCAAGGGGTGGATCCTGCGCGAAGTGCTGCCGCGCCGCCAGCGCCGCCTCTCCCTGACCCCCGAAGGCGAGGAGGTGCTGCTGGAGCTCAAGCCCGGGGTGGATGTGCTCTACCACGGCATGATGGACAGCCTGGAGCCGGCGGAGCAGCAGGAGTTCATGCGCCTGTTGCGCAAGTTCGTGCATCTCTACGATCGCCAGAACCAGACCGAGGATCGCAAGCTGCGCCTGGCCGCCAAGGTCTGAACCCCACTCCGCTGCTGCGCACAAGGCGGCGCCGGATCAGGGAAACCCCGGGGTTTTAGGGTTTGACAGGGAAGGATCATTCAGTACAATGAATGACATTCAGTATACGGAATGAATAAATCCGTCTATTTTTAATTCCCCTGAGGAGCCCGCATGTTCCCGAAAAACACCTGGTACGTCGCCGCCACGTCCAACGAGATCGACGAAAAGCCCCTGGGCCGTACGGTCTGCAACGAACGCATCGTCTTCTATCGCGGCTCTGAGAACAAGGTCGCGGCCGTGCAGGACTTCTGCCCGCATCGCGGCGCGCCTCTGTCCCTGGGTTATGTCTGTGAAGGCAAGCTGGTTTGCGGCTACCACGGCCTGGAGATGGGTTGTGATGGCAAGACCATTCACATGCCGGGCCAGCGCGTGCGCGGTTTCCCCGCCATCAGGGCCTACCCCGTGGTCGAGCGCTATGGCTTCATCTGGGTCTGGCCCGGTGACGCGGCCCAGGCCGACGAGAAGCTCATCCCCGTGCTCGAGTGGTATGACAACCCCGAGTGGGCCTACGGCGGTGGTCTGTACCACATCGCCTGCGACTACCGACTCATGATCGACAACCTGATGGACCTGACGCACGAAACCTACGTGCACAGCACGTCCATCGGCCAGAAAGAGATCGACGAGACGCCCTGCAAGACCACGGTGAATGGGGACGAGGTGGTGACCAGCCGTTTCATGAGCGGCATTGAACCACCGCCCTTCTGGAAGGCTGCGCTGCGTGGCAACAACCTGCCCGATGACCAGCTGGTGGATCGCTGGCAGATCTGCCGCTTCAATCCGCCCAGCCATGTGATGATCGAAGTGGGCGTGGCTCTGCAAGGCCATGGCGGCTACGACGCACCCAACGACAAGAAGGCCTACAGCGTGGTGGTGGACTTCATCACGCCCGAGACCGACACCTCCATCCACTACTTCTGGGGCATGGCACGCAAGTTCAATCCCAAGGACAAGGCGCTGACCGCCACCATACGCGAAGGCCAGGGCAAGATCTTTGCAGAGGACCTGGAGATGCTGGAGCGCCAGCAGAAGAACCTGCTGACCTGGCCTGAGCGCCAATTGCTCATGCTCAACATCGACGCCGGTGGCGTGCAGTCGCGCAAAATCATCGACCGCATCCTGGCGTCCGAGCGCGTCAGCCCCGCCATACCGGCAACAGTCTGAGGAGGACCATGAGCACGGCCCCGACATTGCAGGTGCGCGTGGCGCGCAAGGCGCAGGAAGCGCTGGACATCGTCACGCTGGAACTGGTGGCCACCGACGGCCGCGCCTTGCCGGCCTTCTCGGCCGGTTCGCATGTGGACGTGATGCTGCCCCAGGGCATCACACGCCAGTACTCCCTGTGCAACGATCCGAACGAAACGCACCGCTACCAGATCGGTGTGCTGCGCGATCCGTCCTCGCGCGGCGGTTCGTCGGCCGTGCACGACAGCCTCAAGGAAGGCGACGTGCTGACCATCAGCACGCCGCGCAACCATTTCGGTCTGGCGCACGAAGCGAAGAAGCACCTGCTGCTGGCCGGCGGCATTGGCGTCACCCCCATCCTCTGCATGGCGGAGCGCCTGGCCATGACGGGCGTGGATTTCGAGATGCACTACGCCACCCGCGCACCGGAGCGCACGGCCTTCCGCGCGCGCATCGCGGCGTCTACGTTCGCTACGCGTGTGCACTTCCATTACGACAACGGCGCCGCAGCGCAGAAGCTGGACCTGCAAACACTGCTGGCCAAGCCGGAGGCCGGCACCCATCTCTACGTCTGCGGTCCCAAGGGCTATATGGATGCGGTGCTGGGCACGGCGCGTGCAGCCGGCTGGCCCGAGACACAGATTCATTACGAGTTCTTCGGTGCCGAAGTGGCCAAGTCCGACAGCGACGCCAGCTTCGAGATCAGGCTGGCCAGCTCGGGGCGTATCGTCTTGGTGCCCAAGGACCAGACCGTGACTCAGGCCCTGGCCGCGGCCGGTGTGGACATCATGATGTCCTGCGAGCAGGGTGTCTGCGGCACCTGCCTTACAAGGGTGCTTGAAGGCGTGCCGGACCACAAGGACAGCTACCTTACGCCCGAGGAGCAGGCAGCCAACGACCAGTTCACACCCTGCTGCTCGCGCAGCAAGACGCCGCAGCTCGTGATCGACCTCTGATCAGTACTGCACGCCGGGCAGGCTGCGCAGGTACTGCCCCAGTGCGGCAATCGCGAGCCGCACCTTGGCCGGCTGGGCATCGCGCTGCGGCGTGACTGCCCAAAGGTCCAGCGCACCAAAATCCCAGTCGGGCAGCAGCCTTTGCAGGCGACCCGCAGCCAGCGCCTCTTGCACGTCCATGCTGCCGAGCAGGGCCGGGCCCAGGCCGGCCTCACACATCTGCTGGATCGAGAGCTGGTTGTTGCTGGCTATGCGCGTCGCCACGCGCAGCGTGCGGGCTTCGTCCTGCGGGCTGCGCAACTCGAGCTGCAGGCTGCTGTGCCCGCGGTCGAAACCCAGCCAGCCTTGCGTGAGCAGCGCGTCCGGGTGAGCGGGAAGACCACCATGTTGCGTGATCCATGCGGGCGCTGCGCACAACCACCACTGCATGCGACCCAGGCGTTGGGCCACCCAGCTCGAGTCGGCCAGGCGCCCGAAGCGGATCGCCAGATCGATGCGCTCATTGATGAGGTCGATGAAGGCGTCGTCCACCAGCAGACGCAGGCGCAGGGCGGGGTGGGCGCCCAGCAGGGGCCCCAGCGCCGGGGCGATATGGCGTGCAAAACCCACGGGCGCCGACAGGCGCAGCTCCCCGCTGGGTTCGGCGCGGCTGGCGGCCAGCTCGGCGCGCGCCTGCTCCGCCGCCGTCCACATGGTGGCGCACAGGGCGTGGTAACGCTGACCGGCTTCGGTCAGCACCAGCTTGCGCGTGGAGCGGTGTAGCAGGGTGACTCCGCCGTCGCGCTCCAGTTGCCGCACCTGCTGGCTCACCGCCGAAGTGCTCAGTCCCAGGGAGCGTGCGGCGCCGCTCATGGAGCCGTGTTGCACCACGGAGGCAAAAACCGCCATGCGTTTGAGATCGTCCATTGTGAAGATCAGCTTAAAAATATAGGTTGAATTATCCGACTAGTGCGTTGATTGACAATTTTTTAAGCTAGAGCCGTGATTTGAACCTACCTATCTCTGACCCTGGAAAAGGACACCCTATGAAGATCGCACTCATCGGCGCCACCGGCTTTGTTGGCACCCCTCTGCTCGAAGAACTGCTGCAACGCGGCCACCAGGTCACGGTGCTGGCGCGCAACCCCGGCAAGCTCGCAGTTCGCAAAGGACTGACGGTGGTGGCCGCCGACGCCCAGGATGCTGCGCAGGTGCGGCAGGCCGTGGCTGGCCAGGACGCCGTGATCAGCGCATACAACCCGGGCTGGACCGTGCCCGACATCCACGACCAGTTCCTCAAGGGCACCCGCGCCATTCATGCCGGTGTGCGTGAGGCCGGTGTGCGCCGCCTGCTGGTGGTTGGCGGCGCTGGCAGCCTCTATGTAGCACCTGGCCTGCAACTGGTGGACACGCCCCAGTTCCCGGCCGAGTACAAGCAGGGCGCACTGGCTGCACGCGAGGCGCTGAACCTGATCCGCGAGGAAAAGGGGCTGGACTGGACCTTCCTCTCCCCGCCCATCCTGCTGGTGCCGGGCGAGCGCACGGGCAGCTACCGTCTGGGGCTGGACGCGCCGCTGATGAATGGCGAGCAACCCGGCACCATCAGCGTCAAGGACCTGGCCGTGGCCATCGTTGACGAGATCGAGCAGTCGCGCCATCTGAAGCAACGCTTTACCGTGGCCTATTGAACCGGGGTCAGCGCTGCGCAAAAAGGGGGCCTGCGGGCCCCCTTCTTACAATAGGGGCATGACCTTTCTCGAGATGCTGCGCGCGGCCGAGCGCCAAAACAATTCCATGCTCTGCGTGGGCCTGGACCCGGAGCCGGCCCGCTTTCCCGGTGCGCTCAAGGGCGATGCCAGCAAGATCTACGATTTCTGCGCCGCCATCGTTGAGGCCACGGCCGACCAGGTGATCGCCTGGAAGCCGCAGATCGCCTACTTCGCAGCGCACCGTGCCGAAGAACAGCTCGAACGGCTCATGAAGCACATACGCCGTGTCTCGCCGAATGTGCCGGTGATCCTGGACGCCAAACGCGGTGACATCGGCAGTACGGCCGAGCAATACGCCAAAGAGGCTTTCGAGCGCTACGGCGCTGACGCGGTCACGCTCTCGCCCTTCATGGGCTTCGACTCGGTCCAGCCCTATTTGCAGTACCACGGCAAGGGCGCCTTCCTGCTGTGCCGCACCTCCAACCCGGGTGGCGACGACCTGCAGGCCCAGCGCCTGGCCAGCGTGCCGGGCGAGCCCCTGATGTACGAACACATCGCTCGCTTGGCGCAAGGGCCTTGGAACACCAATGGGCAGCTGGGCCTGGTGGTGGGCGCCACCTACCCGGCCGAGATCGAGCGCGTGCGGGCCGTGGCCCCCACCATGCCCCTGCTGATCCCCGGCGTAGGTGCGCAAGGCGGAGACGCCGTGGCCACGGTCAAGGCCGGCTGGCGTGCCAGCGGCGGCGAGACCACGGCACCCATCGTCGTGAGCTCTTCTCGGGCTGTGCTCTACGCCTCCTCGGGCCCGGACTACACCGCGGCGGCGCGCAAGGTGGCGCAACAGACGCGAGAACTGCTGCAAGCCGCACGGGGCTGAGTGAAACGGGCTTGAAACAAAACGTAGCTGGTTACCACAGCCCGCTACGCAGATGCACAATGGCGGCATCGTTTTGCAGCCGGTGCTGCGCAGGAAGCTGTCATGAAGAAAATCCTCAAGCAATTGCCGCTGTACGCCGTGGTCGGCGCCATGGTCCTGAGCGGGTGCTCCGTGGTGGCCGAAGCCCCTGGCGCCTCAGGCCCGGGCCGGGACCGCGATCGCAACGAACGACGTGACGACCGCAGGGATAACCATCGTGATGATCGCCGCGACGACCGGCATGACCGCCGGGACGATCGCAGAGACGATAGGCGCGATGATCGCCGTGACGACCGCGATGACGATCGCCGCGGTGGCGCCAACGTGCAGATCAACATCGGTGGCTACTTCGGCGAGCGCCAGCGCGCCGCGGTCTACGAGGCCTATGGCCAGCCACCGCGCGCCCATTGCCCACCCGGCCTGGCCAAGAAGAACAACGGCTGCCAGCCGCCCGGACAGGCCAAGAAATGGAAGATGGGCCAGCCCCTGCCGCGTGATGTGAGCTACCGTCCCGTCGAGGCGGATATCCGCGTGCGCCTGGGTACGCCGCCTGCCGGGCATGAGTTTGTGCGCGTGGCCAGCGACATCCTGCTGATCGCAGTGGGCACGTCCATGGTGATCGACGCCATCGAGGACCTGCAGCGCTGAAGCCCCGCAGCTGAGGCCCGTCAGCGAGGGGCGGGCGTCTCTTCCTTGGTGACCAGCCAGATGCCCCAGCAGACCAGCAGCAGGGCCAGACCGTTCTTCCATTCCAGGAAACGCTCGTCCAGGAACAGGGCCGACAGCGCGGTACCGAAGATCGGCACCATGAAATTGAAGACGGTGACCATGCTCACACGGTTGTGCTTGAGCAGGATGGTCCAGAGCGAGAAGGCCACTGCGGACAGGGCCACCAGATAAGCCAGCAGCGCCAGCGCGGCCGCACTCGGCAGGCCCAGGTGTCCACCGCAGGCATAACCCAGCAGCAGCAAGCCAGCACCGCCGATGCCCAGTTGCCAGCCCGTCAGCACCACCGAGTCGATGCGCTGCGAGATCTTCTTGCCGTAGATGCTGGCAGCCGAGAGCACCAAAGCCGCGAGCACGACAAAACCCTCACCGAGCAGGGTGAAGTCCAGGTTCAGCAGGCTGCCGTGGAAATTCACGACCATGACACCCAGGAAGCCGGCCACGCAGCCCAGCACCTTGTTGTAGCTCAAGCGGTCGTTGTGATAGATGAAGTGGGCCAGCAGCACGCTGAAGAAGGTGCCCGTGGCGTTCATGATCGAGCTTTTCACGCCGGTAGCGTAGGCCAGGCCGATGTAGAAGAACACGTACTGCAGGCTGGTCTGCGTCAGGCCCAGCAAGGTCACCTGGCCCAGGCTGCGCCGGTCCAGCGCGAACAACGGCTTGCGGCTCGCCGCGGCCACGGCCAGCAGCACCCCGCCCGCAAACAGGAAACGGTAACCTGCGAACACCAGTTTGGAGGCAATGTCGTCGCCCGCAATCTCGAACAGCGCATAGCCGTTCTTGATCGCCGGGTAGGCGCTGCCCCAGAGCAAGCAGCACAGCATGGCCAGCAGGAAGACGACCTTGCGGTCGGTGAAAACAGAAGGCTGGTTCATGGACGACTTCAGAGCAGAGGCTGGAGATAACGCCCCGTGTGGCTGGCCGGGTTGGCGGCCAGTTCCTCGGGTGTACCCATGCCTACCACCGTGCCGCCACCGGCCCCGCCCTCGGGCCCCATGTCGATCAGCCAGTCTGCCGTCTTGATGACGTCCAGGTTGTGTTCGATCACGACGATGGTGTTGCCTGCGTCGCGCAGCTGGTGCAGTACCTTGAGCAGCAGATCGATGTCGGCAAAGTGCAGACCGGTCGTCGGCTCGTCCAGGATGTAGAGCGTGCGGCCCGTGTCGCGCTTGGACAGTTCCAGCGCTAGCTTGACGCGTTGGGCTTCGCCGCCCGACAGCGTGGTCGCCGACTGGCCCAGCTTCACATAGGACAGGCCCACGTCCAGCAGGGTCTGCAGCTTGCGCGCGATGGCCGGCACCGCCTTGAAGAAATCGTGAGCGGCCTCCACCGTGAGGTCCAGTACCTGGGCGATGTTCTTGCCCTTGTACATGACCTCCAGCGTCTCGCGGTTGTAGCGCGCGCCGTGGCAGACGTCGCAGGGCACGTAGACATCGGGCAGGAAGTGCATCTCCACCTTGACCATGCCGTCGCCCTGGCAGGCCTCGCAGCGGCCCCCGGCCACATTGAAGCTGAAACGTCCCGGGCCGTAACCACGCTCGCGCGCCATGGGCACTTCGGCCATGAGGTCGCGGATGGCGGTGAACAGGCCGGTGTAGGTGGCCGGGTTGGAGCGCGGCGTACGGCCGATAGGTGACTGGTCGACGTTGATGACCTTGTCGAAATGCTCGATGCCCTCGATCTCCTTGACCGGGGCCGGCTCGTCGTGCGCACGGTAGAGCTGACGCGCCACGGCTTTGTACAAGGTGTCGTTGACCAGGGTGGACTTGCCCGAGCCCGATACCCCGGTGACGCAGGTGAACAGGCCCACGGGCACGTCCACGCTCACGTTCTTGAGGTTGTTGCCGGTCGCGCCGATGATCTGCAGGCGCTGGAGTTCGGTGTGCGCCGTGCCTTTTTTCGCGGGTCGCGGCTCACCCTCACCGCGCAGGGGCAGCCAGGGCGTACGGCGCTTGGGCAGCGGAATTTTCAGCGTGCCTGCCAGGTACTGCCCGGTCAAGGAATCCGGGTGGGCCTTGACTTCGTCGTACGTGCCCTGCGCCACCACCTGACCACCATGCACGCCGGCGCCGGGGCCCATGTCGATCAGGTGGTCGGCGGCGCGCATCATGTCTTCATCGTGTTCCACGACCAGCACGCTGTTGCCGATGTCGCGCAGGTGCCGCAGGGTCTCGATCAGGCGGTCGTTGTCGCGCTGGTGCAGGCCGATGCTGGGCTCGTCCAACACATACATCACGCCGGTCAGGCCGCTGCCGATCTGGCTGGCCAGGCGGATGCGCTGGGCCTCACCGCCTGACAGCGTCTCGGCGCTGCGGTCCAGGCTCAGGTAGTTCAGGCCCACGTCATTGAGGAACTTCAGGCGCAGGCGGATCTCGCGCACCACCTTGTCGGCGATGCCGGCCTTGGCGCCTTGCAGCTGCAGCTGCTCGAAGTAATCAAAGCACTCGCGCAGGGTCAGGTGGCTGACCTCGAAGATCGCGCGCGCATGAGGGCCTTCACCGAGCTTCACGTGCCGCGCTTCGGGGCGCAGGCGCGTGCCCGCGCAAGCCGGGCAGGGCTGGGTGCCGCGCAGGCGGGCCAGGTCCTCGCGCACCAGGGCGGAGTCGGTCTCGCGGTAGCGCCGTGTCATGTTGGGAATGATGCCCTCGAAGGGGTGGGTCTTGCTGACCTTGCGGCCCTTGGAGGCGCCAGAGTCCATCACATAACTGAACTTGATCTCGTCTTCGCCCGAGCCGTGCAGCAGAACCTCCTGGATCGGCAGCGGCAGCTCCTCAAAGGGATCTTCGAGCTTGAACTTGTAATGTTTGGCCAGGCTTTCCAGCATGGCGTAGTAATAAGCGTTGCGCCGGTCCCAACCCTTGATGGCGCCACCGGCCAGACTCAGACTGGGGAAAGCCACCACGCGCGCAGGATCGAAGAATTCCTGCTGGCCGATGCCGTCACACGTGGGGCAGGCGCCTTGCGGTGAATTGAAGGAGAACAGGCGCGGCTCCAACTCGCTGATCGAGTAATGGCACAGCGGGCAGGCGTAGCGCGCGTTGAACATGTGCTCGGCGCCCTTGTCCGTCTCCAGCGCGATGGCACGGCCCTGGGCGATACGCAGGGCGGCCTCGAAGCTCTCGGCCAGGCGCTGGCGCAGGGCAGCGTGCTCAGGCTCGTCAACACCGCGCACCTTGAGGCGGTCGATCACCACGTCGACGTCATGCTTTTCGGTCTTCTTGAGTGCGGGAAGTTCGTCAAAGTTGAGGGCCTGGCCGTCGATGCGAAAGCGCACATAACCCTGGGCCTGCATGTCCTCGAAGATCTCGGTGAACTCGCCCTTCTTCTGGCGCGCCAGCGGCGCCAGGATCATCAGGCGGGTCTCGGCCGGCAGGGCCAGCACGGCGTCCACCATCTGGCTCACGGTCTGCGCCTGCAGCGGCAGGTTGTGGTCCGGGCAGTGCGGGGTACCGGCGCGCGCGTAGAGAAGGCGCAGGTAGTCGTGGATCTCTGTCACTGTGCCCACAGTGGAGCGCGGGTTGTGGCTGGTGGCCTTCTGCTCGATGCTGATGGCCGGCGACAGGCCCTCGATCAGGTCCACGTCAGGCTTGTCCATCAGCTGCAGGAATTGGCGCGCGTAGGTCGAGAGGCTTTCGACGTAACGGCGCTGGCCCTCGGCGTACAGGGTGTCGAAAGCCAGGCTGGACTTGCCCGAACCTGAGAGCCCCGTGATCACCACCAGCTGGTTGCGCGGGATGTCCAGGTCGATGTTCTTGAGGTTGTGGGTGCGCGCACCACGAATGTGCATGGCCTGCTGCTGCAGGGCATGGGCCAGATAGCGCCCCTGGCCTTCTTCGGCAAGTGCAGGAGGACGATGGCTTTCAGGAATGGAGTTCAAGGGCGGCAACTTCGACTAAACCGACCATGATAGTCGCTTGGGGCTAGCCGGGATGAGGCCCCGGCTGGCGCAAAGCGTAACCGGGCATGGCCTGTTCGTGACACAAGTATGAGCAATTGCAACATTGATTTCAGTCCCCGGCGGAGGTAAGTGTCTGTAAAGCTCCCCCCAAAATCCGGTGGACAAAGGATAGGCTCCCGCTTGTGCGAATTGGCGCATAACAAGTTTCCAGACAGGGAGTCTGCTCATGATCGACGATGTGACCGAAGCGCTGGCAACGCCGGACCGCTCTGAACTGCAGACGCCCGACACGTCCTCGTCACAGGCTTTCCAGCTGGCCGCTGTGGCAGCCGCAGCGGCGGCGCTGGCGGGTTGCGGCGGTGGTGGCGGGGGTAGCGGCGGGTCGAGTACCCCTCCGCCCACGCCCGTTGCCGGGCGTACGGTGACGCTGCCGTCGGCGGGCTACAGCTACACGGCAGCGGGGGATGACAAGGAAGCAGCCCGCTTCCTGCTGCAGGCCCAGTTCTCGGCCCGCGGCGCCGACATCACCGCGGTACGTACCCTGGGCTTCATCCCCTGGCTGCAAGGCCAGATTGCCGCTTCCTACATCAACGGCTGGGACTGGCTGAACTACCAGGGCTACGCAGATCCCTACAGTTCCAACAACTATTACGACACCTCCTATCCCTGCGACTTCATGATCTGGGGCCAGCTGATGTCCACCACGGCACCGGTGCGCGCCCGCATGGCGCTGGCCCTGTCCGAGATGTTCGTCGTGTCGCTCAACAGCATCGACGACAACTGGCGCAGTCACATCGTCGCCCACTACTGGGACACGCTGATGCGCCACGGTCTGGGCAACTACCGCGACCTGCTGGAGGCCATCACGCTGAACCCGGCAATGGGCTACTTCCTCAACACCAAGGGCAATCTGAAGGAAAACTCTTCCGGTCGCCAGCCCGATGAGAACTATGCGCGTGAGGTCATGCAGCTCTTCACCATCGGGCTGAAGATGCTCAATCAAAACGGCACGGAGCAGGTCGATGGCTCAGGCAACCCGATCAACACCTATACCGCCAGCGATGTCAGCAATCTGGCCCGCGTGTTCACCGGCTACAACCTGGACCAGCGCCAGAACCAGCCCGTCGTGATCAGCGGGCGTACCATCCCCAGCACACACTTCACGCGTCTGCCCATGATCCAGACGCAGAACTCGCGCACGGTCTCTGAGGCGAATCACTCCACCCTGGCGGCGACCTTCCTGGGTGTCACCATTCCGGCCAACACGCCCGCGGCCACCGCGCTCAAGACGGCACTCGACACCCTGTTTAACCACCCCAACACGGCGCCCTTCGTCTGCAAGCAGCTGATCCAGCGCCTGGTCACCAGCAATCCCACACCGGCCTACGTGCAGCGGGTGGCGAATGTGTTTGACAACAATGGTGCGGGTGTGCGCGGTGACCTGGCCTATGTGCTGTCCGCCATCCTGATGGACACCGAGGCCCGTTCGCCTGCCGGGCTGACTGCGGCCGAACACGGCAAGCTGCGGGAGCCCATGGTGCGCCTGGTGCAGTGGGCGCGTACCTTCAACGTCACCTCGGGCAGTGGCAGCTGGAAGATCCAGGACCTGAGCGATGCCGGTTCCCGGCTAGGGCAGAGCCCCCTGCGCGCACCCTCGGTGTTCAACTTCTTCCGCCCGGGGTACGTGCCGCCCAAGACGGGCTTGAGCGCGGGCAAGGTGGCACCCGAGTTCCAGCTGGTCAACGAGACCAGCGTGGGCGGCTACCTGAACTACATGATGAGCGTGATCAGCAACGGTGTGGGCGACCTGCCCAGTGACATCCGCGCCACCTACAGCGACGAGATCGCGCTGGCCGTCAGCCCGAGCGCTGCCGCGCCCAGTGCGCTGGTTGAGCGCGTCAACCTGCTGCTTTGCGCGGGGCAGCTGTCCCCCGCTACGGTCAGCACCATCACGACCACGGTCGGCACCATGGCTTCGACCAGCGGCTCCAACCGGCTCAACCGGGTCTATGCCACTGTCCTGATGGTGATGGCCTGCGCCGAATACCTGATCCAGAAATAGGGAGGGCAAACAATGAATCCGATCACACTGCCACCATCAAGCCGGCGGGACTTCCTGCGCCGTTCCGGCCAGCTGGCCCTGAGCGGCACGGCCCTGCCTTTTGTCATGAATCTTGCCGCCATCGGCGAGGCGGCGGCCTTCAATTCGACCGCGGGCGACTACAAGGCCCTGGTCTGCGTGTTCCTGTTCGGTGGCAATGACTACGCCAACACCGTGATCACTTATGACGATGCCAGCTACGACAAGTACAGTCTCATCCGTGGCGGTGGGGCGGGTCGCACAGCGGGCGGGATCGCGCTGGCCCAGGCCGACCTCACGCCCACCCTGCTCACTCCGACGGTGGCGCCTGTCGATCCGCTGGGGGTGCCGCGTCAATACGCCCTGCATCCATCCATGACCGGGCTGGCCGGGCTCTTCAATGCGGGCAAGGCGGCGGTGCAGCTCAATGTGGGGCCCCTGATCAAGCCGATCACGCGCGCGCAGTACAACAGCACGAACAGGACGCTTTACCCGCTTCCGGCCCAGCTGTTTTCGCACAACGACCAGCAATCCACCTGGCAGTCCTCGCAGCCCGAGGGCTCCAAGATGGGTTGGGGTGGCAATATCGCGGACTTGGTGATCCCGCCCAACCCGAGCCTGAACAGCAACTCGCTGTTCACGGGCATCTCGGTTTCGGGCAACACGGTCTTTCTTGCGGGCGATATGGCCCTGCAGTACCAGGTCAGCACTGGCGGCGCCATCAAGATCCGGCCCGCCACGAACAGCTCCGTCTTTGGCTCTACAGCCGTTCCGGCAGCGATCAAGACGCTGATCCAGCAGACCAGCGCTCAGGTCCTGGAAAACGACTACAACGCCGTGACCAAGCGCGCCATCGACGCCGAGGCGACCATCACGACGGCCCTGGCCATGACTCAGCCGACCACCGTCTTCGGCACCGACGGCCTGTCCCAGCAACTGAAGATGGTGGCGCGCCTGATCCAGGGCCGCTCGACACTGGGCGCGCGCCGGCAGGTCTTCTTTGTCTCGATGGGCGGTTTCGATCTCCATGACGGCCTGATTGCCCAGCAGCCCACCCTGCTGGGTCGCGTGAGCGCGGCCATGACGGCCTTCTACAACGCCACGGTGGAACTGGGCGTGGCCAACCAGGTGACCGCCTTCACCGCCTCGGACTTCGGGCGCACCCTGGCCTCCAATGGCGACGGGTCCGACCACGGCTGGGGCAGCCATCACCTGGTGGTGGGTGGCGCCGTCAACGGCAAGGCCTTTTATGGCACTCCGCCGCCGGTCAGCGTGGGCAACGGGGCCGGGGCCGAGGACCAGTGGCATGTGGGCCAGGGGCGTTTGCTGCCCTCGACCTCGGTCGACCAGTACGCGGCGACCTTGGCCAAGTGGTTTGGCGTGACCGACGCCGAGATGCCGAGCGTTCTGCCAAACATAGGCAATTTCGGTGCCGCCGCCAGCCGGCCCGACTATCCGACGGACCTGGGTTTCATGATGGCCTGAGCTGGGCGAGCGGGTGCAGTCCTGCCGTCGGAGCTGGCGGGGCCCGGATCGGGGACAATCAAGGTTTTGCCTGCCGAACCTCGGCGGCTCTTGTGACCGAATCCCGTGCTTGCCCCCACCGCTTCCCCTGCCGCCAGCCCCGACGCCTACACCATGACCGCGCGTGAGCGGCGTGCCAGTGCCTCGCTGGCCGCCATCTTCGCCCTGCGCATGCTGGGCTTGTTCCTGGTGCTGCCGGTTTTTGCCCTGGAAGCTGCCCGCTACCCAGGCGGTGACGATCCGGTGCTCATCGGCCTGGCCATGGGCATCTATGGCCTGACCCAGGGCCTCCTGCAGATCCCCTTCGGCATGGCCTCGGACCGGTTGGGGCGCAAGCGCGTCATCATCGCCGGCCTGCTGGTCTTTGCCCTGGGCAGTTTTGTGGCCGCCCTGGCTGGCAGCCTGATCTGGCTCATCATCGGCCGTGCCCTGCAGGGTGCTGGCGCCGTTTCAGCCGCTGTCACCGCCTTGCTGGCCGACCAGACCCGCGACGAGGTGCGCACCAAGGCCATGGCCCTGGTGGGCGCCAGCATCGGGCTGATGTTTGCTCTCTCTCTTGTTTTGGCCCCATTGCTGGTGAGCTACATCGGCCTGGCCGGGCTGTTCACGCTCACGGGTTCCCTGGCCTTGGCGGGTGTGGCTGTGGTGATCTGGTGGGTGCCCATTGAGCCCCTGCAGCACAAGAACCAGCCCCGCGGCAAGCTCTCCGAGGTGCTCACGCACGCCGCTCTGCTGCGCCTGGACGCCGGTGTGTTCATCCTGCACGCCGTGCAGCTGGCGATGTGGGTGGCCATTCCCGCCCTGCTGGTGCAAGCCGGCCTGCCCCCGGCCCAGCATTGGGGGGTCTACCTGCCGGCCGTGCTGGCGTCCTTCGTGGTCATGGGTGCCACGCTGTTCCCGCTGGAGCGGCGCGGTTACCTGCGTGCCGTTTTCCTCGGCGCTATCGGTCTGATCGCCCTGGTTCAGCTGGGTCTGCTGTGGGCGGCGGATGCACCCCACATCGCCTGGCTGGCCTTCATGCTTTTCCTGTTCTTCTGCGGCTTCAATGTGCTTGAAGCCAGCCAGCCCAGCCTGGCCTCGCGTGTGGCCCCGCCTCATGCGCGCGGCGCGGCCCTGGGGGTCTACAACACCCTGCAGTCCCTGGGTTTCTTCGCCGGCGGCGCGGCCGGCGGCTGGCTGGTCAAGACCCAGGGCGTGCCGGCCCTTTTCATCGCCTGTGCGGTCGGCATGGGCCTGTGGCTGCTGCTGGCCTGGCCCATGGTGGCGCCCAGCCGCAAAGGCCCATAATTAACAAATATCTGGAGGAATTCCCCATGGCATCCGTCAACAAAGTCATCCTGGTCGGCAACTGCGGCCGCGACCCCGAAATCCGTTACCTGCCCTCGGGCCAGGCCGTGGCCAACGTCAGCGTGGCCACCTCCAGCCGCCGCAAGGACAAGAATTCCGGCGAGATGATCGAAGATACCCAGTGGCACCGTGTCACGTTCTATGACCGCCTGGCCGAAATCGCCGGCGAGTACCTCAAGAAGGGCCGTCCTGTCTACGTCGAAGGCCGCATCAAGTACGGCAAGTTCACCAACAAGGACGGCGTTGAGCAGAACACCTGCGACATCATCGCCACCGAAATGCAGCTGCTCGGCGGTCGTGAGGGCATGGGCGGTCCGGGGGATGAAGACGGCGGTGGCGCCCCGCGCCGTAGCGCGCCTCCGGCCTCGCGTCCGGCGCCCAGCGCAGCCTCGCGCCCGCAGGCCCCGGCCAAGTCGGCCAGCGGCTTCGAGGACATGGACGACGACATTCCGTTTTAAAGCGTCCACGCTCCGATTCGCGTCCCGCCCACCGTCAGGTTGGCGGGATTTTTTGTGTCCGTTCAGACCGACTGGATCAAGGCAGGCGCGGTCGCGCGCATGAGCTCCAGAAAGCGTCGTAGCCTGGCCGGTTGGAAGCGCGCAGGCGGGTAGGTCAGGTATACCGGCAAGGGCGTGGCTTGCCATTCGGGGACCAGCTGCACCAGCTTGCCGCGCGCAAGGTCCTCGGTGAAGAGCCAGCCTGAACCGATGCAGGCTCCCAGGCCCCGTAGCGCTGCGTGGCGCAGGGCGTAGAGACTGTCGGTGTTCAGTCGCGGTGTGATCGAAAACTGGCAGGTCTCGCCGCTGCGCAGATGGGTCAGATGGATCTCGTTGCGGTAGTAGGTGCCCAGGGCCAGCCAGGGCAACGCGCCCAGTTCGGATGGGTGTTGCGGCAAAGCGCTGCCGGCCAGCACCTCGGGTGCCACGACGGGAATACGCTTGACTTCGGCCAGCTTCAGGGCAACGACCGACAGGTCCGTGACCTCGCCCACATGGATGGCGCAGTCGACGCCCTCCGCGATGAAGTCAGGCTGCCGGTCGTGCAGCAGCCACTCCACCGACACTTCACGATGCGCGCGCAGGTAGTCGGCCAGCGGCCCCATGAGCAGTTCCTGGCCAAAGGCGTGCGGCGCCACCACACGCAACGTGCCTTCGGGCTCGTTTTCCACTCCGCGCAGTTCCGCGTCGAAAGCCTGCCAAGACGCTAGCAGGTCGCGGGCTCGGGTCAGGCAGCGTTGTCCGTCTTCGGTCAATCGCATCGCATGGGTTGACCGGCTCAGCAGGCGAACGCCGAAATGGCGTTCCAGGGCCTGCAGCCGCCGACTGACCGTAGGCTGGGTCGTGCCCAACTGCGTGGCAGCGGCCGACAGGCTTCCCGTGTCCACGATGTGCACAAAAGTCTGCAGCAGTTCGATGCGGTCGCTGGTTTGGAGGGCCGTGGCGGAAGACATGGGAAGGTGGAAGAGAAAATTTTGTTATACGTATATCGTATAAATATTCTGCGAATCGCGCCACTACACAAATGAAAGCTGAGCAATCAGACTCCTCTCATCGCAGTTTTAAGGGTTTTTACCATGTCTGATATGCAAATAACGAATCAAAAAATGTTGGGAGTGGTCCCAGCCGCCGCGGCGGGGACGGGCCTGACCTCCGGGCTGCTGGGTTTTTTGGCAGTGGGGGCCGGTCTGGGTGTGGCGCCCCTGTACTACAGCCAGCCCATGCTGGGCACGCTGGGTGCAAGCCTGGGCGCTTCGGCTTCCGCAGTGGGCATGCTGCCCACCATGACTCAACTCGGCTATGCCTTGGGCATCCTGCTGCTCATACCCTTGGGCGACCGCTACGACCGGCGGCGCATCATCCTGATCAAGGCCGCAGCGTTGTGCCTGGCCTTGTTGCTGGCCGCTGTGGCGCCCGCGCTGTCCGGCCTGCTGTTGGCCAGTCTGGTCATCGGGATCACGGCCACGCTAGCGCAGGACATTGTGCCGGCTGCGGCCACGTTGTCGGCGGCAGGCCAGCGCGGCAAGGTCGTGGGCACAGTGATGACTGGGCTGCTGCTGGGCATTCTTCTCTCGCGCGTGGTCAGCGGCCTGGTGGCGGAATACCTGGGCTGGCGCTGGATGTTCGCGGCTGCAGCGCTCAGCATCCTGGGCGTCGGCGTGGCGGCCTCGCGCATGTTGCCGCGATTCGAGCCCACGACCCGTCTGCCCTATGCGGCCCTGCTCGCCTCATTGGCGCAACTGTGGCGCCAGCACCCCGCACTGCGCCGCGCGACCTGGGCGCAAGGTCTCGTCTCGATCGGTTTCAGCGCCTTCTGGTCGACTCTGGCACTCATGTTGCATGGCGAACCCTTTCACTTGGGGGCGGCCGTCGCCGGCGCCTTCGGTCTGGCCGGCGCCGCGGGCGCCTTGGCGGCTCCTCTGGCGGGGCGCATGGCCGATCGCCACGGCCCCGGGCTTGTAACGCGTCTGGGTGCGGGCCTGGCGCTGGCAGCCTTTGCCGCGATGTCGTTGGTGCAGGCCCTGTCGCCGAGCGCGTACCTGTTGGTGCTGGTTGTGGGCACGATCGCCTTTGATTTTGGTGTCCAGGCCGTCCTGGTTGCCCACCAGACCATTGTCTACGGCATCGACCCCGCGGCCCGTGGCCGGCTCAATGCCATCCTGTTCACCGGCATGTTCATCGGTATGGCCGTGGGCTCTGCCCTAGGGAGCCTCCTGTTCGCCCAAGGTGGCTGGCTGGCCGTCACGCTGCTGGCAACGGCGGCGTCCTCGGCAACGCTGGTGCTGCGGCTGCGCACGGCGCGCTGATAGGGTGATGATCGCGAGTCAGGACCCAATGTAGGCCGTCTTCACGGTGGTGTAGAACTCCTGCGCGTAGCGGCCCTGCTCACGCGGTCCGTAGCTGCTGCCCTTGCGGCCACCGAAGGGCACGTGGTAGTCCACGCCCGCCGTGGGCAGGTTGACCATCACCATGCCAGCTTGTGCGTGACGCTTGAAGTGCGTGGCGTGCTTGAGGCTGGTGGTGGCTATACCTGCCGAGAGGCCGAACTCGCTGTCGTTGGCCACAGCCAGCGCTTCCTCGTAGTCCTTCACGCGGATCACGCTGGCCACGGGACCGAACACCTCTTCGCGGTTGATGCGCATGGCGGGCGTGGTGTCGGTCAGCAGCGCGGGGCTCATGAAATAACCTTCGTGCTTGCTCCCGGTGTGGCAGGTCATGCGCTGGCCACCGGCGGCCAGTGTCGCCCCCTCGGCTTGCGCGGCTTCTACGTGGCGCAGGTCCTGCGCCAACTGCGCCTGTGAGACCACCGGGCCGATGTCGGTGCCGGCGGCCAAGGCGTCGCCGATTTTCAGGGTGGCCAGGCGTGCCTGCAATGCTTCGATGTAGTGCGGGTAGATGCCTTCGGTCACGATCAGGCGGCTCGAGGCGGTGCAGCGCTGGCCCGTGGAGAAGAAGGCCGACTGCACGCTGAGCTCCACCGCCTGTTTCAGGTCGGCGTCGTCCAGGATGATCTGCGGGTTCTTGCCGCCCATCTCCAGCTGGACCTTCTTGTGCGTCTGCACGCAGGCTTCGGCAATGCGCCGGCCTACACCGACCGATCCGGTGAAGCTCACGGCGTTCACGCCCGGATGTCGCACGATGGCCTCGCCGATGATGCTGCCCTGGCCCATGACCAGGTTGAACACACCGGCGGGGATGCCGCTGCGGCTGATGATGTCGGCCAGGGCCCAGGCGCAGCCGGGCACCAGATCGGCGGGCTTGAGCACCACGCAGTTGCCAAAAGCCAGGGCCGGGGCGATCTTCCAGGCCGGAATCGCGATGGGGAAGTTCCAGGGTGTGATCAGGCCCACCACGCCTATCGGTTCACGCGTGATCTCGACCCCGACGCCGGGGCGCACCGAGGGCAGGGCCTCACCCGCCAGGCGCAGGCATTCACCCGCGAAGAACTTGAAGATGTGTCCCGCACGCGTGGCCTCACCGATGCCTTCGGGGCGGGTCTTGCCCTCTTCGCGCGAGAGCAGGGTGCCCAGCTCTTCACGCCGCGCGAGGATCTCGGAGCCGATGCGGTCCAGCGCGTCGAAGCGGGCCTGGATGCCGCTGGTGGACCAGGCGGGGAAAGCAGCCGACGCGGCGGCCACAGCCTGGTCCACCGCGGCGGCATCCCCCAGTGCATAGTGCCCCACCACGTCGGCGAGGTTCGAGGGGTTGATGTTGGGCGCGGCGGAGCTGCCGGCGAGCCACTCGCCGGCAATGTAGTGGGAATGGATCATCTTCAGCGGCCCCAGCGCAGCACGAGCGGGTCCAGGCGTTTCGCGGCATCCAGCAGGCCGGCGCGTACTTCGGGGTGCATGGGCGGGAAGGGGTGGCGCCCTGCTTCGCAGGCGATCACACCACCGGCCTTCATCAGCGCCTTGGCGGTGAGGATGCCGCCCTGGCGGTTCTCGGCGTTGATCAGCGGCAGCCATTTGCCATAAGCCGTCACCGCGGCTTCGCGGTCACCGGCCAGGTAGGGGTCGATGATGGTACGGATGCCATCGGGGTAGGCGCCGCCCGTCATGGCGCCGGTGGCACCGGCGTCCAGGTCGGCCAGCAGGGTGATGGCCTCTTCGCCGTCCCAGGGGCCTTCGATGGCCTCACCACCGAGGCGGATCAGCTCGCGCAGCTTGCTCGCGGCGCCGGCGGTCTCGATCTTGAAGTAGGCCAGGTGTTCGATCTCCCTGGCCATGCGGGCCAGGAAAGCCGGCGACAGCACCGTGCCGCTGGCCGGCGCGTCCTGCACCATGATGGGAATGTCGATCGCGTCCGACACCCTTGCGTAAAACTCATGGATCTGCGGCTCGGGCACGCGGAAGGTGGCGCCGTGGTAGGGCGGCATGATCATCACCATGGCCGCGCCCTGCTCCTGCGCGCGACGGCTGCGCGCAGCACAGACGGCCGTGCCGTAGTGGGTGGTGGTGACGATCACCGGAACGCGACCGGCGACATGCGCCAGCACCGTGCGCGTGATGACTTCACGTTCCTCGTCCGAGAGGGAGAACTGCTCGGAGAAGTTGGCCAGGATGCACAGGCCGTGAGAGCCGGCAGCTATCATGAAGTCGACGCAACGCTTCTGGCTCTCCAGGTCCAGCGTGCCGTCTTCATGGAAGGTGGTGGGCACCACCGGGAACACGCCCTGGTAACGACGCTGCATGACGCTCATTCTGTGATGTGGAACTGGTCGAGGTAATCGCGTTTGAGGGTCAGGCCCAGACCGGGCACGTCGTCGCGCAGGTCCAGGAAACCGTTCTCGGCGATGGGTTCACCGTCGAAGATATACCAGAACAGCTCGTTGCCCACTTCCACGTCGAAGATGGGGAAGTACTCGGCCATGGGCGAGGCCAGGGTGCTCATGGTGAGGTGGTAGTTGTGCATCTGGCCCGCGTGCGGGATCACCGGCACGCTGTAGGCCTCGCACAGGGCGTTGATCTTGTGCGCGGCCGTGATGCCGCCCACGCGGTTGGTGTCGTACTGCACCACGCTCACGGCCTTCTTGTCGAGCAGCTGCTTGAAACCGTAGAGCGAGAACTCGTGCTCGCCGCCCGAGATCGGGATGCTGGTGAGCTGGTTGAGCTCGGCGTAACCGTCGATGTCGTCGGCGATCACGGGTTCTTCCAGCCAGCGCGGCTCGAACTTCTCCAGCTTGGGCAGGATGCGCTTGGCGTACTCCAGGTTCCAGCCCATATAGCACTCGAGCATCAGGTCGTTCTCATAACCGATGACTTCGCGCACCGCTTCGACCGACTTGAGGTTTTCCGTCACGCCCTGCTGGCCGTGCGCTGGGCCGTAGCCGAAGCGCATCTTGAAGGCCTTGAATCCCTGGTCCTTGAACTGCTGGGCTTCGGCCTGCATGGCCTTGAGGTCGGTGCGGTAGAGCTTGCTGTAGTAGCAGGGGATCTTCTCCTTGGTGCGGCCGCCCAGGAGTTTGAACACCGGCTTGTTGACCGATTTGCCCAGGATGTCCCAGATGGCCAGGTCCACGGCCGAAATGGCGGCCATGGTCACGCCCTTGCGGCCCCAGGCGTGGGTGGCTCGGTACATGCGTTGCCACAGGTATTCATAGTCCCAGGGGTCCTGGCCCACGACCAGTGGCGTCAGGTACTCGTCGATGATGGCCTTGGCGATCTTGGGGGCCAGGGCCACATTGCCCAGGCCGATGATGCCGTCGTCGGTCTCCACTTCCACCACGGTCCAGGAATGGAAACGGAAGGTGCTCATGGTCTCCTTCTTGGAGTAGAGCAGGTCCATGGCGTTGGAGCAGAAGTTGCCCTGGGGCGGAACGGTCTTGCCCTTCCATTCGAAGACACGGGCACGGACGGATTTGATTTTCATGAGGAGACTTTCAGGAAGACAGGCTTGCCGCACCCATGCGGCAGGCGATGAGAAACGCTTGTTCGGTGGCGCTCACGTTGGCGCGGCCCTGGCCGGCGATGTCGTAGGCCGTGCCGTGCGCGGGCGTGGTGATGGGGATGGGCAGGCCGCCCTGTACGGTCACGCCCTTGGAGAAGCCCATGAGCTTGATCGCGATCTGTCCCTGGTCGTGGTACATGGTGACGATGGCGTCCAGCTCGCCGTCGCGCGCCTTCAGGAAGATGGTGTCGGCGGGGAAGGGCCCGGCGACGTCCAGGCCTTCGGTCTTGAGCGCCCGCACTGCGGGTTCGATGATCTCGATCTCTTCACGTCCACAGGTGCCGCCGTCCCCGCCGTGCGGGTTGAACGCCGCCACCGCCACGCGCGGCCGGGCCGCGCCTGCGGCCTGCAGCGAGCGGTAGATCAGGCGCGTGGCCTGCTGGATGCGCTCCACGCTCAGGTAGCTGGCCGCGTCCTTGAGCGGGATGTGCGAGGACACGCGCGCGGTCCACAGGCCGTTCAGAGTGTTGAACTCGCAGAAATAACTTTTCACACCCAGGTACTCTGCGAAGTGGTGCAGCTCGTCCTCGTGCCTGAGACCGCCCATCTTCATGGCCTGCTTGTTCAGCGGCGCAAAACAGATGGCGTCCACCGCGCCGGCGCGCGCCGCGTCCATGCAGCGGTTGAGCACCTGCAGCACCGAGCGGCCACCGGCCGCGCCGACCTGGCCCACGGTGACCTCGCTGCGCTGCACCGTGTCCATGGCCACGAAGGCAACTTGCTGAGAGTTGGCGCGACCGCGCGCCTGCTCCAGCGTGGCCAGCGGCGCGGTGGCCACCTGCACACCGGCCATCTGCTGGCCCCAGGCCCAAAGCCAAGGGTCGCCGATCAGCACAACATTGGCGCGGCTCGTGGTGTCGGGCTGGGCCAGCAGGCGGGCGATCAGTTCGGGGCCGATGCCGGCAGGGTCGCCCAGGGTCAGCGCGACGACGGGAAGGGGGGCGCTCATGTCGGGTTCAGTCCAGTTTGATGTTCTTCTTGCGGATCAGGTCGCCGTAGCGCTGGTTTTCGGCATCGTGAAAGGCCTTGAACTGCGCGGGTGTCATGGGGGTCAGGTCGGCGCCGATGGCGGCCAGACGGGTCTGTGTCTCGGGCATGGCGATGACCTTGTTGACCTCGGCGTTCACGCGTTCGATCACGGCCTTGGGCGTGGAGGCCGGCATGTAGATGCCGTACCAGGCGCTCATCTCCACGCCCTTGACGCCGGCTTCCGCCATGGTGGGCACCTCGGGCAGTTGCGGGTTGCGCTTGGCTGCGGCCACGGCCAGGGCCTTGACCTTGCCGTTCTTGATGTGGCCGATCACAGAGGGCATGGTGTCGAAGCTGATCTGCACCTGGCCCGCGATCAGGTCGATCAGTGCGGGGCCGCTGCCGCGGTAGGGGATGTGGGTGATGAAGGTGCCGGTAGCATCCTTGAACAGCTCGGCCGCGATGTGTTGCGTGCTGCCCGCGCCGCTGGTGGCGTAGTTGAGCTGACCGGGTTTGCTCTTGGCCAGTTTGACCAGTTCGGCCACATTGGCTGCAGGCAGCGCGGTGTTGGCCACCAGCACATTGGGCACCGAGCCGACGAAAGCCACGGGCACCAGATCCTTGTTGTTGTCGTAACCCAGCTTGATCAGATGCGGCGCGATGGCGTGCGCGGTGGACACGCCCATGACCAGGGTGTGGCCGTCGGTGGACTTGGCGGTCACGTCGGCGGCCAGGGTGTTGGAGGCGCCGGGGCGGTTTTCCACCACCACGGGCTGCTTGAGCAGGGGGCCCAGGCGGTCGGCCACGGCGCGGGCCATGGCGTCGGTGCCGCCACCGGGCGCGGAGCCGACCATGATGCGGATCGAACGGCTTGGCCATTCCTGGGCCTGCGCTGCGCTGCAGGCGGCCAGGATCGCGAGGGCGATCGTTGTCATGAAGGTTTTCATTGCTTTGTCTCCTGGATGTTTGAGGAACCGTCCAGCCGATGGTAGGCAGGCAATTGCTTGCCGTAAACTGAAAGCTATTGATCGATCGATAACCTGAGGTAATCAGCATGGGCTCCATCGACCGCCAGGACAGCACCCCGCAGCTGCTCAACCGCCTGCGCATGCGGCAGATTGCGTTGATGCTCGCCATCGACAGCGAGCGCACCTTGCGGGGCGCAGCCGGCCAGCTGGGGCTGACCCAGCCGGCCGCCACCAAGATGCTCAAGGAGCTGGAAGACGCCCTGGGCCAGTCCCTGTTTGAACGCGTGGGCCGCGGCCTGCGGCTCAACGCGGCGGGCGAGCGGGTGACCGGTTACTTCCGCAGCATCCGCGGCAGCATGGAGGCGTTGAACCGCGAGCTGGTGGAGGTGCGCCAGGGCCGGGCCGGGAAGTTCGCCGTGGGCAGCATCATGGCCGCTTCACCGGGGCGGCTGACCGAAGCGCTGCTCGGGCTCAAGGAGCTGTTTCCCCTGCTGACCATCGAGATCGCGGTCGACACCAGCGACCGCCTGATGCAGCAGCTGAGCGAAGGCGTGCTCGAGGTGGTGGTGGGCCGGCGCGTGGGCAACCCCGGCATCGAATGCCGTTTCACCGCCATCGAGGACGAACATCTGGCCGTGGTGGTCGGCAACGAGCATCCTTTGGCGAGCAAGCGCCGTGTGACTTTCGAGGCCCTGCTGGACTACCCCTGGGTGCTGCAGCCGGCGGGCAGCCCCCTGCGTGACCTGATCGAGCGGGAATTCCGCGACCACCAGGCCCCGCTTCCCAAAGGGCTGATCGAGACCGGCTCCATCCTCACCACCATCAACCTGATCCGGCGCTCGCAGCTGGTGTCCGTCATCCCCGAGGCCGTGGCACAACGTGACGCCGAACACGGTATCCTGCGCATCCTGCCCTACCGTCTGGGCCAGAGCCTGGCCGCCTACGGCAGCCTGGTCAGCAAGGATCGCCCGTTGAGCACACCGGCCGAGCATTTTCTGAGGCTGCTGCACCAGAAGCGCTAGCCTCTTCCGTGTTTCAAGGCAGCACGCCGAGCGCCCCGTCCTAGCGGACCATCTGGTTGAGTTCGATGATGGGCAGCAGCACGGCCAGCACGATCAGCATCACGATCAAGCCCATCGCCACGATCAGCAGGGGTTCCAGCAGTGTGGCCAGCGCCAGGGCGCGGCGCTGCACTTCGGTGCCCAGCTGCCGCGCGGCGCGCTCCAGCATTTGCGGCAGCTCGCCGGTCTGTTCGCCCAGGCGGGCGAACATGCCCAGCAATCCTGGAAAGCGCTTCTTCTGCGCCAGCGCCGCCGCCAGCGGTGCGCCTTCGCGCACCATGACCAGGGCGTCGAGCGCATCGGCGCGCAGCGCCCGGTTGGACAGGGTGTCGGCCGCCGCCTGCAGGGCCTTGAGGATGGGAACCCCGGCGGCAGCCAGCATGGCCAGCGTGCTGGCAAAGCGGGCGGCGTTGTAGCCCCGGGCCAGCCGCCCCACCAGCGGCAGCGTGAGCCAGACGGTATCAAACCTGAGGCGGAACGCCGCGCCGGCCCAGGCCAGGCGGGCGGCTGCCGCCCCGAGCAGCAGCGCCAGCAGCAGCAACCAGCCGTGGTTGCGCACGAAGCCGCCCAAGGCCAGCATGACGACAGTCAGCGCGGGCAGGGCACGTTTGCTGCCCGCAAAGACCTGGGCGATCTGCGGCACCACATAAGCCAGCAGGAAGGTCACGATGCACAGTGCCACCACGGTCACGATGGTGGGGTAGAGCGCCGCGCCGATGAGCTTGGCCTTGAGCTCCTGGCTCTGTTCCAGATCATCTGCCAGCCGTTCCAGCACCAGACCCAGGTTGCCGCTGTGCTCGCCGGCACCAATCACGGCACAGTAGGTCACGGAGAACTCGCGCGCATGTTGCGCCAGCGCGCTGGCGAAGGTGGCGCCGCCGTTGACCTCCGCGCGCAGGGCCGCCACCAGGTTGCGCTGGCGTTCGTCCTCGGCCTCGTCGGACAACACCGTGAGGGCACGCTCCAGCGGCAGGCCAGCGCTCACCAGCCCGGCCAGCTGCCGCGTCCAGATCGCCAATTCCGTGGCATTGAACACGCGGCTGCTCCACAGTGTGGTGTTCAGCCATGACGATCCCGGGCCGGTGCCGGCAAGACCACCTGCACCCACAGCCTCCACACGCAGGGGCACCAGCGCCTGCGCGCGCAGCAGGCCGCGGGCCGAACGCGCGCTGTCGGCCTCGACGGTGCCGTTGCGGGTGTCGCCTTCGGGGGTCAGCGCTTCGTAGGTGTAGGCGGGCATGGGTGCGGGCAGGTCAGTCGCGGGTCACACGCAGCAGTTCTTCGCGCGAGGTGATGCCCTGGCGCACCAGGCGTTCGCCGTCCTCGCGCATCAGCGTCATGCCGCGCTCCAATGCGGCTGCCCGGATGTCGGCCTCGGCCGCGCAGGCATGGATCAGCGAGCGGATATGGTCGTCGGCGACCAGCAGTTCGAACACCCCGGTGCGCCCCTGGTAACCCGACTGTCCGCAGACCTGGCAGCCGGCGCCACCGCAGTCGGTACAGCGCCTGCGCACCAGGCGCTGCGCCAGTACGCCCAGCAGCGACGAGCTCAGCAGAAAGGGCTCGATGCCCATGTCGGTCAGCCGCGTCACGGCGCTGGCGGCGTCATTGGTGTGCAGCGTGGCCAGCACCAGGTGGCCGGTCAACGAGGCCTGGATGGCGATCTGCGCGGTCTCGAAGTCGCGGATCTCGCCGATCATGATCACATCCGGGTCCTGGCGCAGGATGGCGCGCAGGGCCTTGGCGAAGCTGAGGTCGATTCGGGCGTTGACCTGGGTCTGGCCCACACCGGGCAGCTCGTACTCGATCGGGTCCTCGACCGTCATGATGTTGAGGCTGCGCGTGTCGAGCCGCTCCAATGCGGCATAGAGCGTGGTCGTCTTGCCTGAACCGGTGGGGCCGGTGACCAGGACGATGCCGTGTGGTTGCGCCACCAGCTGCTCGAAACGGGTCAGCACCTCGCCCTGCATGCCCACGGCTTCCAGGTTGATCTTGCCGCCGGTCTTGTCCAGCAGGCGCAGCACGGCCCGTTCGCCGTGCGCGCACGGCAGGGTGCTGACGCGCACATCCACTGCGCGGGTACCGATGCGTAGAGAGATGCGGCCATCCTGCGGCAGTCGCTTCTCGGCGATGTCGAGCTCGGCCATGATCTTCAGGCGCGAGATCAGCGCCGCGTGCAGTGCGCGGTTGGGCTGCACCACATCGCGCAGCGTGCCGTCCACGCGGAAACGCACGATGGAATGGCGCTCATAGGGCTCGATGTGGATGTCGCTGGCGCCATCGCGTGCCGCCTGCGTCAGCAGGGCATTGAGCATGCGGATGATGGGCGCATCGTCCGAGGTCTCGAGCAGGTCCTCGATGGCGGGCAGGGTTTCCATCATGCGCGAGAGATCGATATCACTCTCGACTTCGCTGACCACGGTGGCCGCGCTCGATTCGCTCTGGGCATAGGCGGCACTGATGCGCTGGCGCAGCAGCTCGGGCGCTTCGGTCCGGACCTGCTGCACCTCGTACTTGCGCAGGACTTCGCTCAATCCGTCGGCATGGCGCAGCCCTTGCAACCATAAGGTGAGTTCACCGTCGCGGTCCTCCAGCAGCAACTGGTGGCTGCGGGCGTAGGCGTAGGGCAGCGGGTACAAAACGGACAGGCTCATGGGCTGGTTCGCGGGGCTGGTTCGCCGGGGTCTGTGGCGGGCCCGGGCGTGTCGGCAGGCTGTGCGGTGGGGGCGGGGATCGGGGCAGCCGCGGGGGCAGGCGTTGCGGCGGGTGCCACGGGCGGTGGGGCCAGCGGCGGGAGCACCGCCGCCCCATTGATGGGCAAGACGACGCTGGAGGGGGGTTGCGCCCCCTGCTGCAGGGACTGCATGAACTCGTAACGGTCCTGCGACAGGCTGGTGGTGGTCGTCCCGTCGCGCACGACGACCGGACGCAGGAAGACCATCAGATTGGTCTTCTTGCGGGTACGGCTCTCGTAGCGGAACAGCGCGCCGAGGAAGGGGATGTCGCCGAGCACCGGCACCTTTTCCTGGCCGCCGGTGTATTCGTCCTGCAGCAGGCCGCCCAGCACCACGATGCCGCCGTCGTTGACCAGCACATTGGTCTCGATCGAGCGCTTGTTGGTGATCAAGCCGGCGGTGTTGGTCTCGGATTTGTCGACGCTGGAAACCTCCTGGTAGATGGTCATGCGCACCGTGCCGTTTTCGCTGATTTGCGGCTTGACGCGCAGCGTCAGGCCCACGTCCTTGCGTTCGATGGTCTGGAAGGGGTTGACTGTCGCTGTGCTGCCGGTGGTGCTGTACTGGCCGGTGACGAAGGGTACGTTCTGGCCGATGACGATCTTGGCCTCCTCGTTGTCCAGCGTCAGCAGGTTTGGTGTGGACAGCACGTTACCGTCGCCGCTGGTCTCCAGCGTGCGGGCCAGGAAACCCAGCACATAGATGCCGTTGTTCTGCGTGGCGGCGCCGACGTTCAGGCCCCGGCCGGGCAGCACGGTGCCACCGGCCTGGGTGCTGAGATTGGCGATGTTGTTGCCGCCGGTGCCGAAGTTGGTGCCCAACAGGCCGACGGTGCTGTCGCCCACCTTGCCGATGGCGCCTTGCCACTGGATGCCGAATTCGGCGGCCTTGTTGGCGTTGACCTCGGCGATCAGGCTCTCCACGAACACCTGGGCCCGGCGGGCATCGAGCTTGTCAATCACTGCCCGCAGCTGGCGGTACTGCGGCTCGGGCGCGGTGATGATGAGCGAGTTGGTGGCAATGTCGGCTTGGATCTGTCCGCCGGTGGACGATGCGGCCGGTGCAGCCTGTGCCCCCGGGGCGGTCGTGGTCGCTGGTGCAATGGCGGCGGTCGCTCCGCCGGCCATGGCTGCGCGCAGGGTGACGGCCAGCTTGGTGGCTTCGGCGTTCTTCAGGTAGACCACGTGGATGTTGCCGTCGGGGTTTTGCGAGGCCGGTTGATCGAGCTTGTCGATCAAGGAGCGGGCCAGCGCGAGCCGGGCCGAGTTGGCCGCGCGCAGGATCAGCGCGTTGCTGCGCGGTTCGGCGATCAGTGTGGTCTTGAACGAGCCGTCGCCCGCGGGCTGGCCGCCGGCGCTGCTGGCGTCGAGCAGGCGCAGCACCAGCGGCGCCAGGTCCATGGCGATGCCGTGACGCAGGGGAATGACTTCGACCTCGGTGGCATTGGCAACGTCCATCGCCGCGATGATCTGGGCGATGCGGCGCAGGTTGTCACCGTAGTCGGTGATGACCAGCGAGTTGTTGCCCGGGTTGACGTTGATGGTGTTGTTCGGACTGATCAGCGGCCGCAGGATGGGCAGCAGGGTGTTGGCGTTCTCGAAGTTGAGCTTGAAGATCTGGGTGGCGATCTGGTTGCCCGCCACCATCTGCTCCGAGAAGACGGCACCGCTTTGCAGCTTGGCGTCCGCCTCGGGGACGATCTTGTCCAGGCCCGGCGTGCTCACCACGGTGTAACCCTGCAGCCGCAACACTGCCAGGAACTGGCTGTAGGCCACGGCCGGGGTCACCGGCTGTTCGGTGGCCAGCGAGATGGTGCCCTTGACGCGCGGGTCCACCACCACATTGCGTCCCGTGATGGTGGCCATGGTGCGTGCCACGGCTTCGATGTCTGCATTGCTGAAGTTCAGCGTCACCGGTTCGCCGCGGCGCGGTGTCGGCGCCGCGGCCTGGTTCGGGCTCGGAGCCACGGGGGCCGGCTGGGCCGCCACGTGTCCGGACAGCAAGGCTGCCGTGCAGCCCAGCAGCATAGAGACGACCAGCGCCTGTCGGGTCAGGGCCTGGCGTTGGGGGTATTGGAGTTTCATGCTTAGCCCAGGTTGATGAGGGAGCGCGCGCCGTCGCGCCGCCCCAGGATGTTGAGCAGGTTGGCCAGTGCTTCCACCCGCTCGGGTGCGGCGCTGGCCGCGCCTTCAAAACGAAGTTTCTGGCCGTTCCACAGACCTCGGCCGGAGAGCTGCAGGCTGCCCTCCAGCGTGGCCAGCTCGAAGGCGGCTGCATCGCCGCCCTGCAAGGTCAGCCGGTAGCTGCCCAGGGGCCGCAGTGTGCTCAGACGCGAGGACAGGCGGCGCGCATCGACCTGCAAGCGGCCGCTTAGACGAAGCCGCCCGTCTGTCCAGTGGACAGCCAGGCCCTGGGTCGAGAGGTCCAGTTGTCCCTGGGGCAACACGGTGTTCCACGGCGTGCCCAGCCCGCCCAGCAGGCTGGCGGGCCAACGCGACTGGCCATCCGCGACGTCCAGGCGCAGATTGCGCAGACCGGCCGGTGCCAGCGTGATGTGCAGGGGCAGCGCGGTGCAGCAATCGGCCGTGAGCTGGATGCGCAGGCCGTCCCAGGCGGGCCGGATGCGCCAGGCTAGCCGGTCCGGCAGGGCCGCGGCGCTCTGGCTGCCCACCCCGCCGGTGAGTACCAGGCGGGCGCTGCCTTGCCATAGGCTTCCCCGGGCATCGAGCAGGCGGACCTGCTCGTCGCTGCCCAGGTCCACCGCGCGGGCGAGCCAACGGGCCGGGGCAAAGACCACCACGGCGGCCAGCAGCCCGGCCAGGGCGCCCAGCGCAGCCCATCCCCAGGGCGCAGTGGTGTTCGGCGTGCGCGTGGAGGTCATGGTCATCATCACTGGGGCAGGCCCATCACCAGGACCCCGTTCCAGGTCGCAGTGCCAGAGCTGTTGGTGCGCAGCAGACGCGCTTCGAGCGGCGTCGAGCGTGCATTGATTCGTGCCAGCGCCAGCCATTGGGCCAGCGCATCGGCCGGAACGTTCGTGAGCGTGACGGTGACCCGCCCGCCCGCCGTCGTCAGGCGGGCGCTGGCGCCCAGCGTTTCGCGGGTCGCGCGCTCTAGTGCCTGCTGCGCTTCGTCCTGGCCGAGGGACGGCTGGTTGTGCAGGGCCTGGGCCTGCCCTTGCATGGCGCGCATTTGCTGCAGCTGTGTATCCAGGGTCCGGGCCTGCGCTTCGGCCCCGCGCAACGTCGCCACGGCAGGTGCCAGCGCCTGCCACAGCAGCGCGGCCAGCACCAGGGCGGCGGCGAGCTGCACCAGGCCTTGCTCGCGTGCGGGCAAGCGGTGCCAGCGCGCCTGCCATGCCGCTAGCAGAGGGGGCCGGTTCATGGCGTGCCCTCCAGCTGGAGGATCAGGTTGTCCTCTTCCCAGCGGGCAGCGTAGCCCAGCGGCTTGAGCCGGGCGGTCACGTCGGCCAGGCCGGCCGCTGCCGGGTCCAGCCCCTTGAGCTGCAATCCGCCCGCTGCGAACTCGATGGCCGACGCCACGGGAGCCTCCGGTGCCGACTCCTGGTAGCGGGCCAGCATGGTTTCCATGTCGGCCCCGGAGGCTGTGCCGTTGTCGCGTTGCAGTGCCGACAACGCGCGCGCCATCTGCCGCGGGGCATCGACCACGACCCGGACATCGGGAAAGGTGGTGGTGAGAATCTCGCGCATGGCGGCACGCTGTGCCGCCTGCGCGGCCTGTTCCTTCCAGGCCAGGAGCAGCAGGCCTGCGAGATTGACCAGGACCAGCCCCAGGGCAGCCCAGCGCGCTGGGCGCCATTGCGGCGCACGCAGCAGGCTGGCGCCCAACGCGGCCAGCTGTCGGCGCAGGCGCGTGCCGCGAGTGCGCAGCAGCTCGAATTGCGCCAGATCCCAGTCGGACCGCGTGGCGGCGACGGCGCGCTCGGAGCGGGGCTGCAGAGCGACGGGCCCTGGCAGGAGCTGTTCGGCCTGTTCGGCCACCGCCGGTTCGGCGACCACCTCCGGTGGCATGTCGGTGCCGCTGGTCAGCGCTGCGGTGGCGGCCGTCAGGGGCAGCCGTGTCACGCCGCCTGCGCCGGCGTGCAGCAACTGGGGTTGGTCAGGCGTGCCCGTGACGTACAGCGTGCTTGCGTCGGCGGCCGTCGGGGCCAGCTCCGGAACGATGCGGGTGGCGCCGTGTCCGGCCTGCTCCAGCATTCCCAGCCAGGCGCGCAACCACGATTGTTCGCAGGCTGCGACCCAGAGGCTACCGTCCGGATCGGCCTGCGGTCCGAGCGCGAAATGGAGCCGGGCGGGTTCGTCCAGCAGGCGCTCTTCCAGCAGCCCTTCGAGCACGGCGCGCAGGCGCGGCGTACCCCGCCCCAGAACGCCGCGCGGGAGCTGCAGCCGATGCCAGGACAGCTTTTGCGCCGGGACCAAGGCCACGATTTCAGCGCCACGCGGCGCAGACAGCAGATCTGGTGTCACCTGCGTGTGGCGCACGATGCGCCCGCCCGCGTCGGCCAGCACCGTTTCGCAGAGCGTTCCT
This sequence comes from Hylemonella sp. GW821-FHT10B10, assembly GCF_059415585.1. Taxonomy (NCBI): domain Bacteria; kingdom Pseudomonadati; phylum Pseudomonadota; class Betaproteobacteria; order Burkholderiales; family Comamonadaceae; genus Hylemonella; species Hylemonella sp. GW821-FHT10B10. The sequence goes on from NZ_JBWKNN010000003.1 coordinate 335,338, forward strand.
GGCGCGGGTGGGGTGGCAGGAAGGATGACGATCAGGGTGCTCATGCGCGATATCGTAGAGTCAAAGTGGGGCGGCGGGTTGCAGGACCGGGGCGCCACGCTCGCGCCAGAGCACGGACACCTTCAGTTCGTTGCGCTGCACCACCGATGCCTCTTCCACCACGGCCTGCTCCAGACGCAGCCGCCCCCTCACCTCGAAATAGCGTGAGCTCACGCCGTGCCGGGTCTCCACGAGCTGCCCCGGCGCCAGGTTGAGCACGCCGCTGGCATCCGACAGCGAACGGAAGTGGGACAGCTGGCGCGCATTCACCAGGCGCTGTGCCTGGGCCAGGTCCAGCGACGCGATGCTGGCATACAGCACCTGGGCGCCGGCCGTGTTGAGGTTGACCGTCGTGCGCGCTGGCAGCAGCGTGATGTAGGGGCGCAGCCGCGCCAGGCTGGCAGGCGACAGGCCCAACCAGACCAGCTGGTCCAGGCGTTGCGGCAGCAGGGCAACCAGCGCGTCGGGTCCGGGCTCGCTGCGGGTGTCGCGCGCCAGGCGCAGCCCTTGCGCCAGTGCCGTGAGTTCCGCCGGTGGCAGGCCCAGCAGCTGGAACAGCCGGGCAAAAGCCTGCAGATCAGGTTCGGAAATCCGTGTCTCGTCCACCAGGTTGTAGACGTTCAGGCGGCCCTGCAGATCGCTGATGCGACCCGACAGGAAGGCCTGCGGCAGCAAATCCCCGCTGTCTGCGGCGCCGGTGTCCGCGGCGAGGAAGGTCGTCAGACGTGCTTCCTCGAGCGCCACGGCCCATGGCTCGGCCAGGTGGTCGGCGCCGCCTGAACGGGCGTCTTCTATCAGGATGAGCCGCGCCCAGTCCAGCGCGCCGGTCAGCACCCAGGCCGACTGCACACGCTGCCGTTCGGCGGACTCGATCTCGATGTTGCGCCATTGCTGCCCGAGCGAGGTCGCGGCGATGCTGGTGACCAGGGTCACTGTGAGCATGGCCGAGATCAGTGCGGCACCCGACTGGACCGGCTTCGTCATGATGCACCGCCCCCCAGGGTGGCACGCATCCAGTCCCGGGTGAGGGTGCCGCTGATGGCGTCGCCAGGCGGCAGCGTGAGCACCAGGCGGATGCCATCGGGTGGCGGCAGGCCGACGGTCGTGTCCCCCGGGTCGGCCGGCGTCGCGTCGGCGCTCGACAGCGGATGGCTCCAGGCGTTGTTGCGGAAGTAGAACACCTGCCATTGGTCGAGTGCGGTGATGCGCACCTCGAATTTCTTCTCGTTGTCACCGGGGTTTTGCGCCCACAGTGCCGCCTGCTTCCACGCGGACTGCAACTCGCCGCGGGTGCGCAGCGGGGGCGACTGCCAGCGCAGCCACTGGCCGGTGCCGTCGATGCTGCGGCGCGCCCAGGCCACGACCAGCACGCCGTCGCCGGGGCTGGTGCTGTTACGGCGGGTCAGGCGCAGGCCGCGTCCGTCCCACATCAGCGTTGGCGTCTGCGGCAGCTCCACCAGGGCGTCCAGGTCGCTGCTCCACTGTGTGAGTCCGGCCTGCAGGGTCAGCACCGCGTCGCTGTGGTGGCGGACTGCCTCACGGGTCTGCACCATGGCGTCCAGCCCGCGCCAGCTCAGGCCGGCCATCAAGGCCAGGATGCCCAGGGCAATCAGGAGTTCGACCAGCGTGAAGCCCCGCTGATCCTGCGCACGAGGCGTGAGCGCCGGGCTGCCGGGGGCGAGGGTTGTCCACATCAGTAGCGGCCCACCACGGTCAGCAGGCTGCGTATCTGGCTGGTGCCGTCGAGCACCTGGGCCTCGACCCGCAGGAAGTTGGGATTGGGCGTGGGCTGCACCGCGAGCCGCAGGGTGTACTGCCGTCCCGCCTGCGCGCAAGTCGTGGTGCTCTCGCCCACGGCAGGCATCTGGCGGGCCAGGCGCATGTTGATCAGCGCGTTCTCGGCGCACAACTGGGCCAGCAGCTGCTCCGACTGACGTTCGGCATTGCGGCTCAGGGAGGCGCTGGCGCGTACGCCGGCCAGCAGCGCGACGGCCACGATGCCCAGCGCCACCAGCGCTTCCACCAGCGTGAAACCGCGCTCACGCACGGCGCGACCGGTGTTGATGCTGGTGCGCATGGGGGTGGCGCTCATGGCGGCAGGGGCGCTGTCGCCGTATCGGCAAACACGGCAAAGGGGCGCACGCCATCGGTGGCCACGAGCAGACTTTGCTGCGGCTCGGTGAGGGACTGCAGCCGGATCTGCTGCGGGCCGATCACCGCTTCCGGCCCCAGAACGACGGTGGTGGTGGGACGGACCTGCACATCGGTCCCGAGCCAGTTTGCGGGCAGGGTCGGGCCGGTCTGTCCTTCAAAAGCAAAGCCCTGGCCTGCCGGCCGCCAGCGGATCGGCATGGCGCTCATGCGCGACTGCGCGCGTGCGCTTTCCAGCAGCAGTGCCAGGCGTTGCGCTTCGCGCTCCAGCTGGGCGCCGGCCGTGTCGCGCAGCGCGAGGCCCACGGCGGCCGTGGCCAGCGCCATGATGGCCACCACGACCAGCAGTTCCAGCAGCGTCAGGCCTCTATTCCCAGCTTCCGATGTCCGCATTCTTGCCCTCCCCGCCTGCCTGACCATCGGCGCCGAAGGAGAGCACGTCGATCTCAGACCGGATCCCCGGATTCATGTACTGATAGGGATTGCCCCAGGGATCGTTCGGCAGTTTGTCCAGGTACGGCTTCCAGTTGGCCGGGACGGGGGCGGCGGTCGGCTTGACCAGCAGCGCCTGCAAGCCCTGGGCGGCGGTGGGGTAGCGCAGGTTGTCCAGCTTGTAGAGCTTGAGTGCCTGCATCAGGTTGTTGACGTCGGTCCTGGCCGCCGTGACCCGCGCATCGCTGGCACGGTCCAGCACATTGGGCACGATCAGCGAGGCCAGCACACCGATGATGACCAGCACCACCATCAGTTCGATGAGCGTGAAGCCGCGCGGCCTTGCGCCGGGGCCGGCATGACGAGTGATGGTGATATTCATGGTGCTGTGCATAATAATCCGGTCATGCAACCGCATCGTTACAGAATGTGGCCGAGCAAGGCCGTGGCGTTTGCCTTGTTTGCCCTGCTGGCCGCGAGTGCTGCCTACTGGGCACTGCAGGGCCCGGGCGGGGCTGTGCGGGTTGGCGGGCCGGCGCCGGCCCTGTCGGGTGATTCGGCACTCGACCCGCTGTCCGTGGCCCGTGCGTTGGGCGGGGGCCAAGCTCCGTCTGCGGCACCACCGGGCAGTGCCCCGGCCTCCGACATCCGTCGTTTTGCCCTGGTGGGCGTGCTGGCCGGCACCACCAGCGGTGGCGCGGCCCTGATCTCCGTCGACGGCAAGCCGGCCAAGCCCTATCGCGTCGGAGCTCCGGTGGATCAGCGCCTGATCCTGCAATCCGTGCAGGGTCGCCGCGCGTCGCTGGCCACGGGCATGACCGCGCCGGTGGAAATCACGCTCGAGCTGCCGGTGCCGGACAAGCGATGAGTCGGGAATCCGGGCCCTTCACCCCCGGAGTGCGGTTCGGGTCGCTCGACATCCTGCGGGGCGTGGCCGTGCTGTGGATGACGGCCTACCACTTTGCGTTCGACCTCAACCACTTCGGTTTCATCCAGCAGGACTTCTACCGCTCGCCGGTCTGGACTCTGCAGCGCACCTGCATCCTGAGCCTGTTCCTGCTGTGCGCGGGCATGGGCCAGGCGCTGGCCACGGCGGGCGGCCAGAGCTGGCAACGCTTCTGGCGGCGCTGGGTCCAGATCGCAGGCTGCGCCCTGCTGGTCAGCATCGGCTCCGTGCTCATGTTCCCGAACAGCTGGATCTACTTTGGCGTGCTGCATGGCATGGCGGCCATGCTGCTGGTGGCGCGGTTGACGGTTTCCTGGGGCCGCTGGCTCTGGCCGGCGGGCCTGGCGCTGGTCGTCCTGGACCCACTGGCGCCGCTGGCCCACGCGGCCTGGCCTTGGCTCGGCGCGCTGGACCGACCGGTCCTGCACTGGCTGGGTTTCATGAGCCACAAACCCGCGACGGAAGACTATGTCCCGCTCCTGCCCTGGATGGGCGTCATGTGGTGGGGCGTGGCTGCCGGCCAGTTCGCCCTCGCACGGGGCTGGTTCGATCGCCCGCAGCCCCTGCGGGCGCTGGCTGCCCCGGCCTGGGTCGGTCGCTGGAGCCTGAGCTGGTACATGTTGCATCAGCCGGTGCTCATGGGCTTGCTGATGCTGGTTTCCGTTCTGCTGCGCTGACCGGAGGGGGCCGCGCCGGCCCAGGCATCCGGAACCCCGCTCACCCCAGGGTCGGCGGGGTTTTTTTATGTCTTCAGTTTGTACTCCTGGGGGTATTAATATATACTGCCACCAGTATATGGAGAAGCCCATGAAATCGCTGCACACCCTCGCTTTTGTCGTCTCCCTGGCCGTGCTGACCGGCACACCTGTGCTGGCCCGGGCCGGCGTGGCCGTGCCCACTGTGCAGATCGGCGCGCGCGCCGTCGCCACCGGCTACGAGATCGACGGCGTGATCGAGCCGGTCAAGCAGAGCACGGTCTCGGCCCAGGCCTCCGGCCGCATCGTCACGCTGACCGTGAAGATGGGCGAGCGCGTCAAGGCCGGCCAGCTGCTGGCCACCATTGACGACCGCGAAAGCGCCGTGGGCGTGCAGCGCAGCGCGGCCCAGGTCGCGCAGAGCGAGGCCGAGTTGCGCAATGCCCAGGTTCACTACGAGCGCACACGCAGCCTGCAGAGCCAGGGCTTCGTGAGTCAGGCTGCGCTGGACGTGGCCGAGACCCAGTACAAGGCGGCCCAGGCCGGTCGTGAGCAGGCCACCGCCGGCGCGCGCCAGTCGGCGCTGTCGCAGGGCTACACGCGTGTGACCGCGCCTTATGACGGCTGGGTGCTGCAGACCCACGCCGAAGCTGGGGACCTGGCCGTGCCGGGCAAACCCATCGTGACGGTCTATGCGCCGCAGCCCCTGCGCGCCGTGGTGCAAGTGCCGGCCTCGCTGGCCGACAGCACGCGCGCCGCCAGAGAGGTGCTGGTGCAACTGAGTGAATCCAACGGCGCCTCGAAATGGGTCGCCCCGACCAGGCGCAGCGCCATGCCCGCGGCCGACCCGGTCTCGCAGACCGTGGTGTGGCGCCTGGACCTCTCGCCCCAGGCGGCACAGAACCTGCTGCCGGGCCAGCAGGTGCGCGTGCGTTTCGTTGGCGGTGAGGCGCAGCGCACCGTGGTGCCGGCCGCCGCCGTGCTGCGCCGCGGCGAGCTGACAGCCGTCTATGTGGCCTCTGACACGGGCTTCGTCTTGCGGGCCGTGCGCCTGGGCGCAGACCATGGTGAGCAGGGTGTGGAAATCGTGGCCGGCCTGAACGCCGGCGAGCAGGTCGCTACCGACCCCGTGCGCGCCGGCTTGGCCGGTGCCCGCGCCGCCATCACTGTCGGCAGCCGCTGAGGACCGCCATGAACGAGCGCAAATCGGAAGAATTGGGCATCTCCGGTCGCATCGCGTCCGCCTTCCAGGCCAATGCCATCACGCCGCTGCTGGCGCTCGTTGCGCTGCTGTTGGGCCTGTTCGCCGTGCTCGTGACGCCGCGCGAGGAAGAGCCGCAGATCAACGTGACCATGGCCAATGTGCTGATCCCCTTCCCCGGGGCCAGCAGCACGGATGTGCAGAACATGGTGGCGCAGCCGGCCGAGCAGGTGCTCAGCCAGATCGCCGGCATCGAACACACCTACTCCGTGGCCCGCCCGGGCCTGGCCGTGCTCACCGTGCAATTCAAGGTGGGCGTGCCGCGCACCGAGGCGCTGGTGCGCCTGTACGACGTGCTCAACGCCCACCAGGACTGGCTGCCGCGCGACCTGGGTACGCTGGCACCCATCGTCAAGCCCAAGGGCATCGACGATGTGCCCGTGCTCGCCGTCACACTGTGGAGCAAGGACGCCGCGCCCGCGCAGGAGCTTGAGCGTGTGGCCCACGCAATGGAAACCGAACTCAAGCGCGTGAACGGCTCGCGCGAGGTGCAGACCCTGGGCGGCCCCGGCCGTGCCGTGCATGTGTGGCTGGACCCCACGCGCCTGCGCGCGCGCGGCATCGACGTGCTCACGCTCAAGCAGACCCTGGCGGCCGCGAACTTCGGCATGCCCGCGGGCAGCGTGCTCGATGCGCAAGACAGGAAGAACGGTGCCGCGCCGCAGATGCTCAGCGTCGAAACCGGCGAGTTCCTGCGCTCCGCGCGGGACGTGGGTGACATCGTGGTCGGCGTCAACCGTAGCGCCCCGGTCTACTTGCGTGAAGTGGCGCGCGTCGAGGCCGGCGCACAACAGCCCCAGCGTTATGTTTGGTTCACGCCCGGTGCCGCCATGGCCCAGGGCGCTGGCGCCGAGGCCCCGGCTGCGGGCCAGGCCTACCCCGCCGTCACGCTGACCGTCACCAAGAAGCCGGGCGAGAACGCCGTGGACGTGGCGCGCGCGGCCAACGAGCGCGTGCAGGCCCTGCGCAACAGCGTGATCCCCGCCAACATCGAAGCCACCGTCACCCGTAACTATGGCGAGACCGCGGCCGAGAAGGCCAACAAGCTGATCCAGAAACTCGCGTTCGCCACCGGCTCGGTCATCCTGCTGGTCGGCTTTGCGCTGGGCCGGCGCGAGGCCGTCATCGTCGGCGCGGCCGTGATCCTGACGCTCATGGCCACGCTGTTCGCCTCTTGGGCCTGGGGCTTCACGCTGAACCGCGTCTCGCTGTTCGCGCTGATCTTCTCCATCGGCATCCTGGTGGACGACGCCATCGTGGTGGTGGAGAACATCCACCGCCACCAGCAGCTCACGCCCGAGGCTCCCCTGCGCGAGATCATTCCGCGCGCCGTGGACGAGGTGGGCGGCCCCACCATCCTGGCCACGCTGACCGTGATCGCCGCGCTGCTGCCCATGGCTTTCGTCAGTGGCCTGATGGGCCCGTACATGAGCCCCATCCCCATCAACTCGAGCCTGGGCATGGCCATCTCGCTGGCGATTGCCTTCACGGTCACGCCCTGGCTGGCGCTCAAGCTCATGAAGCAGCACGGCGCCGGCCATGCCGTGCACGACAGCCAAACCGGCGGCGGTATCGGCGCCAAATTGCAGACGCTGTTCACCCGCGTGCTCACACCTTTTCTGGAAACCTCGCGTCGGCGCCTGATGCTGTTGGCTGGCATCGTCGGCGCGCTGCTGCTCTCGGTGGCGCTGACCCTGGTGCCCTCGTCCTTCGTCGGCGTGGTGCTCAAGATGCTGCCCTTCGACAACAAGAGCGAATTCCAGGTGTTGGTCGAAATGCCGGCCGGCGCGCCGCTGGAAGACACGGCTGCCACCCTGCACGAGCTGGGCGCCTTTCTGTCGCAGCAGCCCGAGGTGCAGGACCTGCAGGCCTATGCCGGCGCGGCCTCGCCCATCACCTTCAATGGCCTGGTGCGCCAGTACTACCTGCGCGCCGAGGCCGAGCAGGGCGACCTGCAGGTCAACCTGGTCGACAAGCACCACCGCAGCGAAAAGAGCCACGCCATCGCCCAGCGCCTGCGACCCGCGCTGGAAGAGATCGGCGTGAAGCACGGTGCGCGCGTCAAGGTGGTCGAAGTGCCGCCGGGCCCGCCCGTCATGAGCCCGCTGGTGGCCGAGATCTACGGCCCCGATGAGGCCGGTCGCCAGCAGCTGGCGCAGCGCGTGGCCCGGGCTTTCAGCGGAACCGCCGACATCGTGGGCGTGGACACCTCGCTCAAGGAAGACGCGCCGCGCGCCTGGCTGCGCGTGCGCCGCCAGCGTGCCGAATCGCTGGGCATTCCCGTGGCCGCCGTGGCCCAGACTGTCTCGGCTGCGCTCTCCGGGGCCGATGCCGCCTGGCTGCACGACGCGCAGTCCAAGTACCCGGTGCCTGTGCGCCTGCAACTGCCGCGCGAGCAACAGGTCGGCTTGGACGCGCTGCTGGCCCTGCCCATGCGCGCCGCCAACGGGCAACTCGTGCCCCTGTCCGAGCTGGTGCGCGTGGAGCGCGGCGTGATCGACAAGCCGCTCTACACCAAGGACCTGGCGAACGTGAGCTACGTCTTCGGCGACATGGCTGGCAAGCTGGACTCGCCGCTGTACGGCCTGTTCGCGATCCGTCCGAAACTCGCCGCGGCCGCGCTGCCGGGGAGTGGCGAAGTGAACGAATACTGGATCCGCCAGTCCGTCGATACCTTCCGTCAGTACGCCCTCAAGTGGGACGGCGAATGGCAGATCACCTACGAGACCTTCCGCGACATGGGCGCCGCCTATGGCGTGGGGCTGATCCTGATCTACCTGCTGGTGGTTGCACAGTTCCGCTCCTACACCACGCCCCTGGTCATCATGGCGCCCATCCCGCTGACCATCATCGGTGTCATGCCGGGCCACGCTCTGCTGGGCGCGCAGTTCACCGCCACCTCCATGATCGGCATGATCGCGCTGGCCGGCATCATCGTGCGCAATTCCATTCTGCTGGTGGATTTCATCGAGCTGCAGGTGGCACAGGGCATGAAGTTCCGCGACGCGGTGGTGCAGTCGGCCGCAGTGCGGGCGCAACCCATTGCGCTCACGGGCCTGGCCGCCATGATTGGCGCCTTTTTCATCCTGGACGACCCCATTTTCAATGGCCTGGCCATCTCGCTGATCTTCGGCATCCTGGTCTCCACCCTGCTCACGCTGGTGGTCATCCCGGTGCTCTATTACGCCCTGTACCGTCGCAAGCACGAGAACGCCGACGGCACACCCCTGTTTCCCCTTTCCGCAACCTGAACCTAAGGAGTTTCAAATGACTGTTGAACGTTACATCCGCATCTTCGCCGGCTTCGTGGTCATGCTCTCGCTTGCCCTCGGCGTCGAAGGCAGCCCCCTCTTCGTGAGCAAATGGTTCCTGGCCCTGACGGCCTTTGCCGGTTTCAATCTGTTCCAGTCCGGCTTCACGGGCTTCTGCCCTCCCGCTATCCTGCTCAAGAAGCTGGGCGTGCCGGAAGGCGGCAGCGCCTGCTCCACGAAGTAAGCCCACAAGGAACACCCATGAGCGAGTCCACGCCCCACGCCGTGCTGCGTCAGCAGCAGGATTACCAGTTCACGATCGACTTCGGCGCTGGCATCCCGCCGCTGGTCGGTGACGAGACCCCGCCCCTAGGGCAGGGCAAGGGGCCGACGCCCGTGCAACTGCTGGCCGCCGCCGTGGGCAACTGCATGTCGGACTCGCTGCTGTTTGCCCTGCGCAAGTTCAAGCAGGCGCCCGAGCCCATCACATGCGAAGTCCGGGCCGAGGTGGGTCGCAATGCCGAGAACCGCATGCGCGTGCTGGGCCTGGACGTGACGCTCATCCTCGGTGTGCCCGCCGCCAGCCTGCAGCACCTGGATCGCGTCATCGCCCAGTTCGAGGGTTTCTGTACCGTGGGCGCCAGCGTGGCCCAGGGCATCCCCGTGCGTGTCAGCGTGCGCGATGCCGCGGGTCAGCAGCTCAAGTAAGGAGTTACATCATGGCCAAGAACACCAGCCCGGCCCAGACCGATGTCGACCCTGCCGTGCTGCATGACAGCAGCTCGCGCACCGAGATCCTCAACCGTCTGCGCCGCGCCGAAGGGCAGCTGCGCGGCATTCAGCGCATGATCGAAGACGGTGAGAGCTGTCTGAAGATAGGCCAGCAGTTCTCGGCCGTGCGCAAGGCCCTGGACAGCACCTACCTGCGCATGACGGTCTGCTTCATGGCACAGGAACTCGAGGCACGTCTCACGCCCGATGAGGAGCAGAAGGCCGATCTCTCGGGCATGATGAAGGACATGGAGACCATGCTGGCCCGACTGGGTTGAGGATGCCCCCTGGTTTCAGGCGACATCCACGATGGCGGCCGTGACCCTGCGCACCAGCGGCAACACAAACAGCAGTGTGGGGAAGGCCACCAGCCAGGAGATCGCCCAGGAGCCTAGCCAGAGGTGGGGCAGCGCTGGCGCGAAGCCCACGCTGCGCAAGGTGCTGATCAGGGAAACGATGAAGGTCATCAAGCCGGACAGCAGCAGGGGCGTGAACCAGACGGCGGCACGCGCCGGAAGCTTCGGCAAGCCGAGGAAGGTTTTCTTGGGGTCAGAAGTAGGCATGGGGTTCCATAGGTTGATGAGGTGTTGCCCGGAAGGCGGGTACCGGGCACGGCAAGGGGCTCACAGCACTTTCTGCCAGTAGCCCACGTCCAGCCACTGTCCGAACTTGAAGCCGACCTGTTCGAAGCGGGCCACCTGCTTCATGCCGAACTTCTCGTGCAAGGCGATGCTGCCCGGGTTGGGCAAGGCGATGCCGCCGATGGCGACGTGGACCTGGCGCTCCTGCAGGGCGCTGAACAGCGCCTCATACAGCCGGCTGCCCCAGCCCTGCCCCTGGGCCCGGTCGTGCAGGTAGACCGATACTTCCACCGAGTGGCGATAGGCCGAGCGTGCTTTCCACGGGCTCGCGTAGGCATAACCCACGACCTGCCCCGACTCCTCGGCCACGAGCCAGGGCAGGCCGGCGGCATGGATATCCCGGATGCGCTGCGCGATCTGTTCGGGCGACAGCGTCTGTTCCTCGAAGGTGATCGTGGTGTGGGTGATGTAGGGGTTGTAGATGGCGGCTATCGCGGCGTCGTCGCTCATTTCGGCAAGGCGGATCACGGGCGGCTCTCCTGTCATGCGGCCCAGCGGGCAAAGGTCTGGTCCAGTTCCTGCAGCCAGCGGCGCTGGTCGGCCGCCGGTGCAAAGCTCGCCGTGAGGCTGTTCGCCGCCAGGGTGTAGGCGTGCTGCGCGTTCAGCGGCAGGGCCGCGAAGGTCTGCAGGTAGTTGTCGTTCACATAACCACCGAAATAGGCCGGGTCGTCGGAGTTGATCGTCACGCAGACACCGGCATCGAGCATGCGGCCCAGGTTGTGCTGCGCCAGGTCCTTGAACACGCAGAGCTTGAGGTTGGACAGGGGGCAGACGGTCAACGGCATGCGGCTGTCGACCAGGCGCTGCATCAGGGCCGCGTCGTGGATGGATTGCACGCCGTGGTCAATGCGCTCGACACGCAGCACGTCCAGCGCCGACCACACGTAGGCCGGCGGCCCTTCTTCACCCGCATGAGCCACCAGGTGCAGGCCGAGCTCGCGGCAACGCGCGAACACGCGGGCGAACTTCTCGGGGGGGTGGCCCACCTCGCTGGAGTCCAGGCCGACGCCGATGAAATGCTGGCGCCAGGGCAGGGCGGCCTCCAGCGTGGCGAAAGCGTCCTCCTCGGACAGATGGCGCAGGAAGCAGAGGATGAGGTCGGCGCTGATGCCGAGCTTCTTGTGCGCATCGGCGCAGGCCCGGCGCAGCCCTTCGATCACGGTGGCCATGGGCACACCGCGGGCGGTGTGGGTCTGGGGATCGAAGAAGAGTTCGGCCCGCACCACGTGGTCGGCCCGCGCCCGCTCGAAATAGGCCCAGGCCATGTCGTAGAAGTCCTGTTCGTGCAGCAGCACGCTGGCCCCGGCGTAATACAGGTCCAGGAAACTCTGCAGGTCGGTGAAGGCATAGGCCGCGCGCAGCGCCGCCACGTTGGCGTAGGGCAGCGCCACGCCGTTGCGCCTGGCCAGCGCGAAGATCAGCTCAGGCTCGAGCGAGCCTTCGATGTGGATATGCAGTTCCGCTTTGGGCATGGTCCGCAGCAGATCAGGCAGACGTTCCGCCGGGATGTGGGGGATGGACGGCATGGCCTGTTTCTCCTGCTTCTTGAAACAACAAGGGGCTGCCGAAGCAGCCCCTGATCATCCGCCGGCGGGCTTACTTGCCCCCGGGGATCTTGCCTTCCACGCCCTTGACGTAGAAGTTGATGCCGCCGAGGAACTTGTCGTCGGCGACTTCGTTTTTCTTCAGCACTTCCTTGCCATCCTGGCCGACGATCGGGCCCTTCCAGATGGAGAAGGTGCCCGCCTTCAGGCCGGCCTTGACTTCGTCGATCTTCTTCTTTGTTTCGTCGGGCACGTCGGCGGCGAGGGACACCATGTCGATGGCGCCTTCCTTCACGCCCCACCAGCTCTGGCCGGTGGCCCACTTGCCTTCAAGCGCATCACGCGTGGCCTTGATGTAGTAAGGGCCCCAGTTGATGACAGCCGAACCGAGGTGGGCCTTGGGGCCGTAGGCGGTCATGTCGCTGTCCCAGCCGAAGGCGCGCTTGCCCATCTTCTCGGCGGTCTGCAGCACGGCCGAGGAGTCGGTGTTCTGCATCAGCACGTCGGCGCCGCCGTTGATCAGGGCGGTGGCGGCTTCGGTTTCCTTCGGCGGGTTGAACCAGTCACCCACCCAGACCACGCGGGTCTTGACCTTGGGGTTGACCGACTGCGCGCCCAGCGTGAAGCTGTTGATGTTGCGGATCACTTCGGGGATCGGGATGGAACCGACCACACCCAGGGTGTTGGTCTTGGTCATCTTGCCTGCGACCACGCCGGCCATGTAGGCGCCTTCGTAGGTGCGGCTGTCATAGGTGCGCATGTTGTCGGCCGTCTTGTAGCCGGTGGCGTGCTCGAACTTCACACCCTTGGTGTCGGCGGCAACCTTGAGCATGGGCTCCATGTAGCCGAAGGTGGTGCCGAAGATCAGGGTGTTGCCCTGGCCGGCCATGTCGCGGATCACGCGCTCGGCGTCGGCGCTTTCCGGCACCTTCTCGACGAAGCTGGTGACGACCTTGTCGCCGAATTCCTTCTCGACGGCCTTGCGTCCGTTGTCGTGCGCAAAGGTCCAGCCGCCGTCGCCCACGGGGCCCACATAGGCAAAGGCGATCTTCAGCGGTGCCGGCTTGGCGGCAGGAGCGGCTGCCGGCGCAGCGGCCGCAGGCTCTTCCTTCTTGCCGCAGCCCACAAGGGCGGCCGCAGCCAGGGTGATCAGGGCAGCAGCCTGGAACAGGCGGCGTTGGGTCAGGTCGGTCATGAAGGTCCTCACTGGTTGGAAAAAGACGAAGAGATTATGAACTCGGTGTGAACGGTTTTCCTAACGATGCCGGCATGTTCACACGTATCCAGGCCGGGTTGCGCGAAATCAGGGCCAGCACCACGATGGTGGCCAGGTAAGGCAGCATGTCCAGGAACTGGCTGGGTATGTCCACGCCCAAGCCCTGCAGATGGAACTGCAGCATGGTCACGCCACCGAACAGGTAGGCACCGAGCAAGACGCGTGCCGGGCGCCAGGTGGCAAAAGTGGTCAGGGCCAGGGCGATCCAGCCCTTGCCGGCCACCATGCCCTCCACCCACAGCGGGGTGTAGACCACGGAGAGGTAGGCTCCGGACAGCCCGCACAGCGCGCCCCCCACCACCACGGCCGCCAGCCGGATGCGCCGCACCGGGTAACCCAGGGCATGGGCCGATTCGGGCGACTCGCCCACGGCGCGCAGGATCAGACCGCTGCGGCTGCGGTCGAACCACAAGAGCAGGGCCACGACCAGGGCCATGGTCACGTAGACCAGCGGGTGCTGGCGGAACAGGGCCGGGCCGATCCAGGGGATGTCGCCCAGCAGGGGGATCACCCACTGCGTGCGTTCGGGCAGCTTGGCCTGCACGTAGGCAATGCCCGCAAAAGCGGAAAAACCCGCACCAAAAAGACTCAGGGCCAAGCCGGTGGCATAGGGGTTGGTGTTGAGCCAGATCACCAGCCAGCCGAAGAGCGCGGCCAGCAGTGCCCCGGCACCCATGCCGGCGGCAAAGCCGAGCCAGTCGTTGCCCGTGTGCACCACGGTGGCGAAACCGGCGATGGCCGCGCACAGCATCATGCCCTCGGCCCCCAGGTTGACGATGCCGGACTTCTCGTTGATCAGCAGGCCCAGGGCAGCCAGGGCCAGCACGGTGCCGGCATTGAGCGTGGCTGCGAGCAGCAGGGCGTAGGATTCCATCAGCGCTTCCTCCCCCAGACCAGCCGGTAATTGATCAGCGTGTCGCAGGTCAGCAGGGTGAACAGCAGCAGGCCCTGGAACACGCCGGTGATGGACTTGGGCAGGCCCAGGCGCGACTGCGCGAGTTCACCGCCGATGTAGAACATGCTCATGAGGATGGCCGAGAAGACCATGCCCACCGGATGCAGCCGCCCCACAAAGGCCACGATGATGGCCGCAAAACCGTAACCCGCCGGCACATAGGGCGTGAGCTGGCCGATCGGGCCCGCCACTTCCAGCGCCCCGGCCAGGCCGGCCGCGCCGCCCGAGACCAGCAGGGCCGTCCACAAGGCTTTGCGCGAGGAGAAGCCTGCATAACGCGCCGCCGCCGGCGCCAGGCCGCCGACCTGCAGCGCAAAACCTGCGCGCAGGCGGAACAGGAACACCCAGAGCGCGCCCGCGCCCAGCAGGGCCAGGACCAGGCCGATGTTCATGCGCGAGCCGCTCATGAGCCGTGGGATCTGCGTCACCGCGTCGAAGGTCTTGGTCTGCGGAAAGTTGTAGCCCCCCGGGTCCTTCCAGGGACCGTGCACCATGAAGTTCAACAGCTGGATGGCCACATAGACCAGCATCAGGCTCACCAGGATCTCGTTGGCGTTGAAGCGGTCGCGCAGCAGGGCCGTGAAACCCGCCCAGACCATGCCGCCCAGCACACCGGCCAGCAACAGCGCCGGAATGATCCAGGGCCCCGTGCCCTTGCCGGCCAGCAGCGCCACGCCGCCCGCGCAGACCGCACCGATGACAAACTGCCCCTCGGCCCCGATGTTCCAGACATTGGAGCGGAAACACACGGCCAGGCCCAGCGCAATGATGAGCAACGGCGTGGCCTTGACCATGAGTTCGCCCAGCGCGTAACCCGACTTCACCGGTTCCCAGAAGAACATCTGCAGGCCGCGCAGCGGGTCCTTGCCCAGCGCGATGAAGAGGATCACACCCAGCAGCACGGTCAGCGCGAGCGCCAGCAGGGGCGAGCCCAGGCCCCAGGCACGCGAAGGCTGGGGACGGATCTCAAGCCGCAGCATGACCGGCCTCCAGTTCCTGCAGATGGTGCTGCACCTCGCCGTGCCACAGGCCGCTCATCCACTCGCCGATGCGCTCGGTCGTGGCCTCGGCCATCGGCAGGGAGGGCGAGAGCCGCCCCTTGGCCATCACGTGCAGGCGGTCGCTGAGCTCGAACAGCTCTTCCAGCTCTTCGCTGACCACCAGCACGGCGCAGCCCGCGTCGCGCAGCGCCAGGATCTCGGCGCGGATCTGCGCGGCCGCACCCACGTCCACGCCCCAGGTGGGCTGCGAAACGATCAGCAGGCGCGGGCCGGCGTCGATCTCGCGGCCCACGATGAATTTCTGCAGGTTGCCGCCCGAGAGGCTGCGCGCTGCCGCGTGTTCGTCGGCCGCCTTCACGTGCAGGCGCGCGATGATGCCGCGCGCCTGGGCGGCCAGGGCGCTGGTGCGTATCCAGCCCAGCGGGCCCAGCGATTCGCCGCGCGTGAGCAGAAGGTTGTGGTCCAGGCCCATGGCCGGCACGGCGCCGCGACCCAGGCGCTCCTCGGGCACGAAATGCAGGCCCAGGGCACGACGGCGCGCCGGGTCCAGCCGGGTCGCGTCCTGCTCGCCCAGGCGGATGCTGCCGCTGGGGCTGCGCAGGTCCTCGCCCGAAAGTGCGTACAGCAGTTCGCGCTGGCCGTTGCCCGACACCCCAGCGATGCCCACCACCTCGCCCGCGCGCACCTGCAGGGCGATATCGTCCAGGTCCACACCAAAGGGGTCCAGGCGCGCCAGGTTCAGACCGTTCACGTCCAGCTGCACCGCGCCGGTATGGGGCGGCTTGTGCTGCAGGGCCGGTGGCTCGGCGCCGATCATCAGGCGGCTCAGCGAGGCATTGCTTTCTTCGCGCGGGTCGCAGGTGCCGGTGACCCCACCGCCGCGCAGCACCGTGCAGGCCGTGCACAGGGCGCGGATCTCGTGCAGCTTGTGGCTGATGTACAGGATGCTGCAGCCCTGCCCGGCCAGCTGGCGCAGCACGGCAAAGAGTTTTTCCACGGCCTGGGGCGTGAGAACGGAAGTGGGTTCGTCCAGGATCAGCAGCTGCGGTTCGCCGAGCAGGGCGCGGATGATCTCCACGCGCTGCATCTCGCCCACGCTCAGGCTGTGCACATGGCGCTCGGGGTCGATGTCCAAGCCGTACTGCTGGGCCTTGTCGCGGATGCGTTGGGTCACCTCGGCCAGCTTCAGGCTCTTGTCCAGGCCGATCCAGACGTTCTCGGCCACGGTCAGCGAATCAAACAGGCTGAAGTGCTGGAACACCATGCTGATGCCCAGGGCCCGGGCCTGCTGCGGGTTGCGGATGTACACGGCCTGTCCGTTGTAGACGATCTCGCCCTCGTCGGGTTTGACGGCGCCGTAGATGATCTTCATCAGGGTGGACTTGCCCGCCCCGTTTTCGCCCAGCACCGCATGGATCTGGCCAGGGAGCACCGTGAGCGCCACATTGCGGTTCGCGACCACACCGGGGTAGCGTTTGCTGATGCCGGTCAGCAGCAGGCGGGGTTGAGGGGCGTGGTCAGGCTGGCTCATGACAGACAGAAGCTTAAGCTATAAACATGCCAGACCCTTTAGGCGGTCGGGTTCGGATGCAGGACGTGGAGCTTACTGGTATGGTGTTTGCTTGAAATGAGTGGCATGAAACAGAACGTTCTCCAGTTCGTCCGTCGTGGCGAGATCGTCTCGCTGCCCGGCGTGGGGCCCACGCGCACCCTGCTGGAGGTGCTGCGCGAAGACCTGCAGTGCACAGCCGTCAAGGAAGGCTGCGGCGAGGGCGACTGCGGCGCCTGCACCGTGGTGCTGGCCGAGCCCCAAGGTCAGGGCCTGGGCTACAAGGCCATCAACAGCTGCATCCGCCTCGCCCAGTCGGTGCATGGCCTGGCCGTCTGGACCGCGCAGGACCTGCCCGCCGCTGATGGCGCTTTGCATCCCTGCCAGCAGGCCATGGTGGACTGTCACGGCAGCCAGTGCGGTTTCTGCACCCCCGGTTTTGTCATGAGTCTGTTCGGCATGTACCAGAACCGCGTTCTGGCCGGTCAGACCATCAGCCGGGAAGATGCCCAGACCGATCTCTCGGGCAACCTCTGCCGCTGCACCGGTTACCGACCCATCCTCGACGCCGCCCGACAGATGGGTGACTTGCCTCGCGCGCCCGTGGACGAGGCCGCCGTGCTGGCCCAGCTGCGCCAGATCGCACCCGCACCCGCCGCCGACTACAGCGCGCCCACCCGCCTGACCGATCTGCTGCGGCTACGTGCTGAGCAACCGCAGGCCCAGCTGGTGGCCGGCTGCACCGACGTGGGGCTCTGGGTCACCAAGCAGCATCGCCAGTTTGCGCAGGTGCTCGACGTGACCCGTGTGACGGAGTTGCGCGAACTGCGCCAAGCACCCGACACGCTGACCATCGGCGCGGCCGTGACCCTGCACGAGGCCTACGCCGCCCTGGTGGCCGACCGCCCGCAGCTGCAGCGCTTTGCCGAACGTTTCGCCGGTCTGCCCGTGCGCTCCAGCGGCACCCTGGGCGGCAATGTGGCCAACGGCTCGCCCATTGGCGACAGCATGCCCCTGCTGCTGGCCATGGGTGCGACCCTGGTGCTGGCCAGTGTGCGCGGCGAGCGGCGCCTGCCGCTGGACGATTTCTACACGGGCTACCGCAAGAACCTCATGGAGCCCGACGAGGTGCTGGCCTTCATCGAGGTGCCGCGCCCCGTGCCCGACGAACACTTGCGCGTCTACAAGATCTCCAAGCGCCAGGACGACGACATCTCCGCCGTCTGCCTGGCCCTGAACCTGCATGTGCGCGAGGGCCGCATTGCAGGCGCCCGCATCGGCGCGGGCGGCGTGGCGGCCACACCGGTGCGCGCGCGCGAGACCGAAGCGGCCCTGCTGGGCCAGCCCTGGGCGCGTGCCACCTTCGAGACTGCCATCCAGGTGCTGCAGGCCGAGTTCGAACCTATCTCTGACATGCGCGCCAGCGCGGCCTACCGTCGCAGCGTGCTCGGCCGTCTGCTGCTGCGTTACTGGGCCGAAGAGCAGGGCGAGCTGCAGCTGGAGGCCTTGGCATGAGCGCCGCTGACCCCGTCTTCGCCAGCGGCCAGTCGGTCGCGCACGAAAGCGCGCGCCACCAGGTCCAGGGCCTGGCGCCTTATGTGGACGACCTGCCCGAGCTGCGCGGCACCCTGCACGCTGCGCCCATCCTCTCGCCCGTGGCCCACGGCAAGCTCAAGGGCTTGGACACCAAGGCTGCGCGCGCCATGCCCGGTGTGGTGGACGTGGTGCTGGCCGCCGATATTCCGGGCGACCCGCTGCTCGCCACCTTCGTCCACGACGAACCCATCTTCGCGCGTGACACCGTGCAACACGTGGGCCAGGTCATCGGCCTGGTGCTGGCCGAGACCGTGATGCAGGCGCGCCGCGCCGCACGCGCCGTCAAGCTCGACATCGAAGCCCTGCCGGCCGTGCTCACCGCGCGCGCCGCCCATGCGGCGCAGAGTTATGTGCTGCCGCCCGTCACCGTGAAGCGCGGTGAACCCGAACAGGCCATGAAGAAAGCCAGGCACACGCTCAGTGGCAGCTTCGAGGTCGGCGGCCAGGAACACTTCTACCTCGAAGGCCAGATCGCCTACGCGGTGCCGCAGGAACAGCAGCAGTGGCTCATCTACAGCAGCACCCAGCACCCGGGCGAGATCCAGCACTGGGTGGCCCACGCCCTGGGGCTGGACAGCCACCGCGTGCGGGTGGAATGCCGGCGCATGGGTGGTGGTTTCGGCGGCAAGGAAACGCAGGCCGGTCACCTGGCCGTGTGGGCCACGCTGGCCGCGCGCAAGACCGGCCGCCCTGTCAAGCTGCGTCTGGATCGCGACGACGATTTCATGGTGACCGGCAAGCGCCACCCCTTTGCCTACGACTACACCGTGGGTTATGACGACGAAGGGCTGATCACCGCCCTGCAGCTCACTCTGCTGGCCGAATGCGGCTTCAGTGCCGACCTCTCGGGCCCCGTGGCCGACCGCGCCGTCTTCCACAGCGACAACGCCTACTTCCTGAGCGACGTGCGCATCGATAGTTACCGTTGCCGCACCAACACCCAAAGCCACACCGCCTTCCGCGGCTTCGGTGGCCCGCAGGGCGTGATCGCCATCGAGACCATCCTGGGCGACATCGCGCGCCAGCTGGGCCGCGACCCGCTGGACGTGCGCCTGCGCAACCTCTACGGCATCACGGAGCGCAATGTCACCCACTACCAGATGAAGGTGGAAGACAACATCCTGCAGCCGCTGATGACTCAGCTGGCGCAGACCGCGCGTTACCGCGAACGCCGCACCGAGATCGCCGCCTGGAACCGCGAGCACACGGCGCTCAAGAAAGGCCTGGCCCTCACGCCCGTGAAGTTCGGCATCAGCTTCACCGCCACGCTCTTCAACCAGGCCGGCGCGCTGGTGCATGTTTATGCGGACGGCAGCGTGCTGGTCAACCACGGCGGTACCGAGATGGGCCAGGGCCTGCACACCAAGGTAGCGCAGATCGTGGCCGATGAGTTGGGCCTGCCTTTCGAACGTGTACTGGTCAGCGCCAGCGATACGGCGCGCGTGCCCAATGCCAGCGCCACCGCGGCCTCCAGCGGCACCGACCTCAACGGCCGCGCGGCCCAGTTCGCCGCGCGCCAGGTGCGCGAGAACCTGGCCGCTTTTGTGGCCGGCCTGCAGGGCTGCGGCGCGGGCGAGGTGCGTTTTGCGAACGGCAAGATCCTCGCCGCCGGCAGCACCCGCGATTTCCGCGAAGTGGTCAAGGCGGCCTACGCCAACCGTATCCAGCTCTGGAGCGACGGTTTCTACCGCACGCCCAAGATCCACTACGACAAGACCACGCTCACGGGTCGACCCTTCTATTACTTTGCCTACGGCGCGGCCTGCTGCGAGGTGGCCATCGACACGCTCACGGGCGAGAGCCGTGTGCTCGCCGTGGACATCCTGCACGACGTGGGGCAGAGCATCAACCCGGCCATCGACATCGGTCAAATTGAGGGCGGTTTCATCCAGGGCATGGGCTGGCTGACTACCGAGGAACTGGTCTGGAACGCCGACGGCAAACTCGCCACCCACGCGCCAAGCACCTACAAGATCCCCGCCACGGGTGACGTGCCCGAAAAAATGCGCGTGGACTTCTGGCCCGAACCCAACCGCGAAGACAACGTCTTCGGCAGCAAGGCCGTGGGCGAACCGCCCTTCATGCTGGCCATCGCGGTCTGGGAGGCCATCCGTGACGCCGTGGCGACCGCACGCGGTGACGGCCGTGCGCGCATGGACGCGCCGGCCACGGCCGAACGCGTGTGGCGCGCTCTACAGGACTAACTTCGACTCATGACCACCCTGCTCATCAAGGACGCCCGCTGCATCGCCACCCAGGACGACGCGCGCACCGAGCTCAAAGACGCCTCCATCCTCATTCGTGACGGTTTCATCGACCGCATCCTGCCCGCGGGCACGGACCTGCGTGCGCTCGTGGCCGAGGTGGACGAGGTGATCGATGCCCGCAAGCATGTGGTCATCCCCGGCATGGTCAACACGCACCACCACATGGTGCAGTGCCTCACGCGCGCGATACCCGGTGTGCAGAACGCCGAGCTCTTTTCCTGGCTCAAGGGCCTCTACCCCATCTGGGCCGGGCTCACGCCCGAGTTGGTCCAGGTCTCGAACCAGGTGGCCATGGGTGAGTTGCTGCTCAGCGGTTGCACCACCAGCAGCGACCACCTCTACATCTACCCCAACGGCGTGCGCCTGGACGACAGCATCGAAGCCGCGCACACCATCGGCATGCGCTTCACGGCCACACGCGGCAGTATGAGCGTGGGCGAAAGCCAGGGCGGCCTGCCTCCCGACCGCGTGGTGGAAAAAGAAGACTTCATCCTCCAGGAAACGCGTCGCCTCATCGAGACCTGGCACGACACGAAACCCGGCGCCATGCTGCAGGTGGCCGTGGCCCCCTGCTCGCCCTTCACCGTGAGCCAGGACCTGATGCGCGAATCGGCCAAGCTCGCGCGCGCCTACGGCGTGCGCCTGCACACCCATCTGGCTGAAAACGACCACGACATCGCCTACACCCGCGAGCATTTCAACTGCACCCCGGCCGAATACGTCGAAGACCTGGGCTGGGTGGGCCAGGATGTCTGGCACGCCCACTGCGTCAAGCTCGACGAGCATGGCAGCCACCTGTTTGCCAAGACCGGCACGGGCATCGCCCACTGCCCCTGCAGCAATATGCGCCTGGCCAGCGGCATCCTGCCGCTGCGCAAGCTGCTCAACCTCGGTGTGCCCGTGGGCCTGGGTGTGGACGGCAGCGCCAGCAACGACGCGGGCCACCTCTTGAACGAAGCCCGTCAGGCCATGTTGCTCGCGCGCGTGGGCAAGGCGCTCGAACCCTTCGGTTGCGACACCGGTCCCGGCGAGATGACCCCGCGCGACGCGCTCTGGCTCGCCACGCGCGGTGGCGCCCGTGTGCTGGGCCGCGACGACATCGGCCAGATCGCACCCGGCAAATGCGCCGACCTGGCCATGTACCGCACCGACACCCTGAGCATGGCCGGCGGCGCCGTGCATGACCCCCTGGGCGCGCTGATGCTCTGCGCCAGCGAGAACGCCGACTACACGGTGGTCAACGGCAGGGTCGTGGTGCGTCAGGGCGAGCTGACCACGGTGGACACAGGCGTGCTGATCGAACGCCAGAACACCCTGGCCTGGCAACTCGCGCAGCAGGCCGGCACGCGCTGATCAGTTGGGCAGGCGCTGCAGCAGCTGCGCCGCCACCGCCACCGCGATCACCTCGGGCTGTTTGCCCGCGATGCCCGGCACGCCGATGGGGCTGGTCACGCGCGCAAAGTCCGCTTCGCCAAAACCGCGCGCCTCCAGTCGGTGGCGAAAGGTGGCCCACTTGCTCTTGCTGCCGATCAGGCCGATGTAGGGCAGGTCGTCTTTCTCCCGCGCGCGGCGCAGGCACTGCGCCAGGATCTCCAGGTCTTCCGCATGGCTGAAGCTCATGATGAGCACGGCCGAACCCGGTGCGACGTCGGCCACGGCCGCCTGCACCGGGTCCGAGTGTTCGCAGCGGATATTGGGTGCCGTGTCCGCAGGAAAGATCTCGTCGCGGCTGTCGATCCAGTGCAGGGCAAAAGGCAGGTGCGCGAGTTGGCGCGCAATGGCCTGGCCCACATGGCCGCCGCCGAACAGGGCCACAGGCTGTTGCGGTTTCTGAAGGTGTGCCTGCAGGCTGGTGATGTCCTGCATTGTCAGCTTTTCGAACTGCAACCACATCACGCCGCCGCAGCACTGGCCCATGCTCGGGCCGAGTGCTACACGTCGTGGTTTACTAGGGATAGATTCGGTGCCGGCCAGCATGGCGCGGGCCTGGGCGATGGCGTCGAATTCCAGGTGGCCGCCACCGATGGAACCGATTACATGATGGGTCTGCACGGTCATCCACGCACCCACTTCACGTGGTGCCGAGCCCTCAACGCGTACCACCCGTACCAGCAGCGTTGTCTGTGGTTTGCTCTCGGTGGTAGACATGCCTGGCCTGATCCGGATGCGGAGCAGTTCAGGCTTGGGCCGCGTCGATGACGCCACCACCCAAACACACCTCACCGTCATACAGCACCGCCGACTGCCCTGGCGTCACCGCCCATTGCGCCTCCGGGAAAACCAGGCTGAACCCCGCCCCCTCGACGCCCGAGATCGTGCAAGCCGCATCCGCCTGTCGATAGCGTGTCTTGGCCGCCATGGCGCCCGGCTGGGGCGGCTCACCCGCCACCCAGCTCGCGTCCTGCGCGTGCAGCTGCGGCGAGAGCAGCAGAGGATGGTCGTGCCCCTGCACCACCCACAGCGTGTTCTTCTCCATGTCCTTGCGCGCAACGAACCAGGGGGCGTGTTCACCGCCGCCCTTTTGCGCGCCCTTGGCCTTGATGCCGCCGATGCCCAGGCCCTGGCGCTGGCCCAGGGTGTAGAAGCTCAGACCTTCGTGTTTGCCGATGACACGGCCATAGGCTTTGTCGCCGGGCGCGGGCGTGCCGTCCTTGATGGGGCCGGGTTCCTTCTGGATGTAGCGGTTCAGAAACTCGCGGAAGGGGCGCTCGCCGATGAAGCAGATGCCGGTGCTGTCTTTCTTCTTCGCGTTGGGCAGGCCGATCTCTGCCGCGATGCGGCGAACCTCGGTCTTGTGCAGCTCGCCCACGGGGAAGAGGGTCTTGCTCAGCTGGGCCTGGTTCAGGCGGTGCAGGAAATAACTCTGGTCCTTGCTCGGGTCCAGGCCCTTGAGCAGCTCGTGTTTGCCGGTCTGCTTGTTGAGGCGGACGCGGGCGTAGTGGCCGGTGGCGATCTTCTCGGCGCCCAGGCGCATGGCGTGGTCCAGGAAGGCCTTGAACTTGATCTCGGCGTTGCAGAGGATGTCGGGGTTGGGCGTGCGGCCGGCCTGGTATTCGCGCAGGAACTCGGCGAAGACGCGGTCCTTGTACTCGGCAGCGAAGTTGACGTGTTCGATCTCGATGCCGATCACGTCGGCCACAGCGGCGGCGTCCACGAAGTCGATGTTGGACGAGCAGTATTCGCTGTCGTCGTCATCTTCCCAGTTCTTCATGAAGATGCCGATGACTTCGTAACCCTGCTGTTTGAGCAGGTGCGCGCTGACCGCAGAGTCCACGCCCCCGCTCAAACCCACCACCACCCTTTGTTTACCTTTGCTTGCCATAGGTATGCGATTATCCCAGCCGTGACTCAACCGGGCATTTGACGGGCTTTTATGGAACTCAGGCAGATACGTTATTTCGTGCGGGTGGTGGAGCTGGGCAGCATGAGCCGGGCCGCGCTGGAGCTCGACATGGTGCAGTCGGCCCTGAGCCAGCAGATCAGCCGGCTCGAGAGCGAGCTGTCCACCCGCCTGCTGCAGCGTTCCAGCAAGGGCGTGGTGCCCACCGAGGCCGGCCTGGCCTTTTTCCGCGAAGCCCAGCTGACCCTGCGCCATGCCGAGCAGGCCGCGCGCGCGGCCCAGCAGGCAAGACTCTCGGGTTCGGTCAGTGTGGGCCTGGCGCCCACCACGGCCGCCGTGCTGGGCATGCCGCTGCTGCGCGCCATGCGCGAGCGTTACCCCGATGTGCGCCTGCACCTGGTAGAAAGCATGTCGGGCCATGTCAGCACCATGCTCAACGCGCGCCAGCTGGACCTGGCCGTGCTGTTCAGCACCGATCCGGGGCGGCGCTGGAGCGTCATGCCTCTCCTGGAGGAGCGGCTGTATTACATCCGCGCGCGCAGCAGCGTACCCGGCAAGGTGCCGGCGCAGGTGCGCGCGGCCAGCCTCAAGGGCGCGCCGCTGATCATGCCCACGGGCGGCCATGGCCTGCGCAGCGCGCTGGACGCGGTGTTCAGCCGCGCGCGCATCCAGCCCACCGTGGTGGCCGAGATCGATTCCCTGTCCATGCTGATGGATGCGGTCGAAGCGGGCCTGGGTGGTTCGCTGCAGCCCTGGGCGGCGGTGAGCCGTTACCGCGATGCGGACGAGCGTTTTGCCCTGTCGGAGCTGGCCGATCCCCTGGCACGTCGTCGCAACATGTTGTGCAGCCTGTCGGACGACGAGCTGTCACCGGCCGGCCTGGCCGCCCGCGTGGTGCTGGCCGACTGCGCGCGCGAGCTGGTGCGCTCGGGCCGCTGGGTGGGCGCCAGCCTGCTGGCCGATTGAGGCGCGAAGCGCCCCCTCATCAGAAAAACTGATACCCCCATCGCGACCCTGAGGGGGGCGAGGGTATTGCGGCGGACTACATTGCGTCGGTCTGCTGCCGACCCTTTGCCAGGCGGGCAGACGTCATAAACACACAAACAGGAGACGTTCATGATCAAGACCCGCAAACTGCTGGTGGCGGCGACGCTGCTGCTGGCCGGCACCGCTTTCGCCCAGACGCCCAACCCGCTGGATGTGGTGCCCGAGAAGCAACCCAATGACTTTGCTTATGGCACGCCGATCAACCTGGAGCAGGCCGATACCATCCTGGCCGCAGCCGTGGCCGAGTCCAAGCGCCGTCAGTGGACGATCGCCTGTGCGGTGATGGATTCGGGCGCCACCCTGGTCGCTTTCCGGCGGGTGGATGGCACCCAGATTGCTTCCAGCGATATCGCGATCCACAAGGCCCGCACCTCGGTGAAGTACAAGCGCCCGACCAAGGCCTTCGAGGCCGGCATCCAGAGCGGCAACAACTACCTGCTCACGCTCGATGACGTGATTGCTTCGCGCGGCGGCATTCCGATCGTGCAGGGTGGCAAGATCATTGGGGCGATTGGTTGCTCCGGCGGCACCGGTTCGCAGGACGAAGTGGTCTCCAACGCGGGCATTGCCGCGCTGAAGTAAGACCCGGCGCTTGCGTTCACCAAGGGGGTCAGCCTGCTCAGAGCAGGTTGACCCCTTTCCACGTCCCGCTGTTCACCAGCTGCTTGACGGTCTCGCGCAGCTCGCCGCGCACGGCGGCGGCGGCGGGTGTGAGGCGCTCCGGGTCCACCGAGTAGAGGAAGTTGGGGCGTTTCATGTCGGCATCCGAAAAGGCCAGCGTGCGCCAGCCTTCGCGCATGCGGCCTTCGAGCAGGGCGGCCGACATGGGCTTGATGGTGGCGCCCATGCCGTCGCGCACGCAGGTCATGAGCAGGGAGAGCGAGTCGATCTCGGCCACCACGTGCAGGGCCAGATTGCGCTGCTCGAACTCGGCGGCGATACGCCGGCGCAGGCCGTGGATGCCCGTGGGCAGGATCAGCGGCAGGTCGGCCGTGTCGGTGCAGCTGAGCTTGATGCGCCGCGGCGGCACCAGGTCGCTGTCCTCGGGCAGCATCACAAACAGCTCTTCCTCCACCAGCGGCTCGGCCGGCAGGTCGGGCACGGCGTCGCGGCTGAAGAGGATGGCCAGGTCCAGCTGGCCCATGCGCATCATCTGCGCTAGGTGGCCGCTCATGCCCTCGACCACATTGAGCACGATGCCGGGGAATTTCTCGCGGATGCGGCGCATGAAGGGCACCCCCACCGCGCAGACGGTGGTGGCGGCCAGGCCCACCGACACCATGCCGTGCACGGTGCCCGGCTCCTGCCGCGCGATGGACAGGGCCTGGTCCAGCTGGCGCAGCATGAAACGCGCATGGTGGTGCAGGGCGGTGCCGTTTTCCGTGGGGGTCACGCCCTTGGCCGTGCGGATCAGCAGGGGCTTGCCGACCTCGGCCTCGAGCTTGGCGATGTGCTGGCTCAGCGCGGGCTGGGCGATGAAAAGCTGGCGCGAGGCCTTGGCCAGGCTGCCGCTTTCCACGATCTGTACGAAGTACTTGAGTTGTCGCAGGTCCATCGCCGCATCCTATAAGTTTTTCAGGATGGCCCCCTATAAGAAATAGCTATACCCCATCTCGGAAAACAGTATTTTTCAGAGTGAGGTGCTCTTCCTATCATCGGCCCTGCATTCCAAGTCCATACCCAAACCAACAGGAGACAAGATCATGGAAGCCAAACAGAACAAGCTTGAAATCAAGGCGACGTCGACGCAGCGCCGCACCCTGCTGCAGGCAGGGGCCCTGGTGGCCGGCAGCGCCGCCCTGGGTTTCCCCGGACTGGTGGGCGCGCAGTCCGGCCCGATCAAGATCGGCCACCTCACGCCCATGACGGGCTTCCTGGGCGCCCTGGGTGAATACGCGGTGCAGGGCATCAAGATGGCGGCCGAAGAGATCAACGCCGCCGGGGGCGTGATGGGCCGCCCGCTCGACGTCATGAGCGAAGACTCGGTCAACCCGCAGACCGCCGCGACCAAGGCGCAGCGCATGGTGGAACGTGACAACGTGGCCGTGCTGATGGGCGAGATCAACTCCGGCTCGGCGCTGACCATCTCGCAGGTGGCCGCGCGCAACAAGATCCTGTTCATGAGCATTGGCGCGCGCTCCGACGCGCTGCGCGGCAAGGACTGCAACCGCTACACCTTCCACGTGGACATCCCGGTCACGGTGATGGTCAACGCCGCCGGCGAAGCGCTGGTGCGCGAAGGCCACGTCAAGGGCAAGAAGATCTTTGCCCTCACGGCCGACTACCTCTTCGGCCACGACCTGTCGCGCCAGGCCAAGCGTTTCTTCACGGCCAACGGCGGCACGGTGATCGGCGACGAGCTGGTGGCCACTGACGTGACCGACTTCAGCCCCTACCTGCTCAAGATCCGCCAGGCCCGCCCGGACCTGGTGGCTACCAACCTGGCCGGCAACCAGGTGACCAACTTCGTGAAGCAGTATTCGGAGTTCGGTCTGCCCTACCCGGTGGCCGGCTTCAACCTGAACACGGCCGACGCCTGGGCCGCCGGCGAAGGCAACCTCGGCGGTATCTGGCCCACCGTGTGGCACCACGAGCTCAAGACCCCGGCCTCGCAGGCCTTCGTGGCCAACTTCACCAAGAAGTACGGCCGCATTCCGGAGAACCACGCCTGGATCGAGTACGTCTCGCTCAAGATGATGGCCCAGGCCATGAACGCCACCAAGTCCACCGACACCGAGAAGCTGATCGCCTACTTCGAGTCGGAAGCGCAGTTCGACATCCTGAAGGCGCGCAAGGCCTACTTCCGCAGCTGGGACCACCAGCTCATGCAGGAAGCCTATCCCTTCACCGTCAAGCCCAAGGGCCAGGCCAAGAACAAGCAGGACTTCCTGCTGTTCGGCGAGGCCGTGCCGGCGGCGAACCAGCCGCTGGACCTGCTGGCGCCCCCGAAGGCGGAGAGCGTCTGCAAGATGTGAGTTGAAAGTGAACTGAGCTGAGTTGGCCGGCGCCCTGTACTGGCGCCGGCACGTTTTTCCCTCTCCCGGACCCCCATGGAAATCTTGTTCTTGCTCGAGCAGGTCGTCAACGGCCTGGTGCTCGGTGGTTATTACCTGCTGCTGGCCCTGGGCCTGTCGCTGATCTTCAGCGTGGGCGGCATCGTCAACCTGGCGCACGGCGCCTTCTACGCGCTGGGCGCCTACGTCTCGCTGGAAGTCATCAAACATGCCGGTTTCACCGGCAGCATCTTCATCACCCCCGCGCTCGTGGGTCTGCTGGGCATCCTGTTCGAGCGCTATCTGCTGCGTCGTTTCTACACGGCCGACCCCATCCTGAGCCTGCTGGTGACCTTCGGCCTGGCCCTGGTGGCCGAGCAGGCCCTGCGCATGGCCTGGGGTTCGGCCCCGCTGGCTTCCACCATGCCGCCCGAGTTCAAGGGGCAGCTCATCATGGGCGACATGATGTTCTCCAAGTACCGGCTCTTCATCCTGGGCGTGGTGACGGTGGTGATGGCGGGCATCTGGCTGCTGTTGCACAAGACTTCCTTCGGCCGTGTGGTGCGCGCCGGTGTGCAGAAGCCCGACATGGTGGCCGTGCTGGGCATCAAGCTGCAGCCCTATATGACGGCCATCGTGATGCTGGGCGTGGCCACGGCTGCGCTGGGCGGCGTGCTCTTCGGCCCCATCACCATCGTGCATCCGGCCATGGGCACCGAGATCATGACCGTGGCCTTTGTCGTGGTGGTGATCGGCGGCCTGGGCAGTTTCTGGGGCGTGGTGCTCGCGGCGCTGCTGGTGGGTGTGGTGCGCGGCATCACCATCCATTTCCAGCCGGCGGCCGGCGAGGCCTCCATGTACATCCTGATGTTCCTCGTGCTGATGTTCCGTCCGCGCGGCCTGCTGGGTGAGCGCATCGAGCGCTTCGAGTGAGAACAAGAAGAAAACCAAAACAATGACTGCTTTGCTGAATTCCAAATACCGGCCCCTGTGGGTGGGCCTGGCAGCGCTGGTGCTGCTGCCCCTCGTGTTCCAGCTCATCGGCCTGACGCTGGACGCCGCCACCGTGGTGGTCATCCTGGCCATAGCGGCCATGGGCCTGAACCTGCTGGTGGGTTACAGCGGCCTCGTATCTTTCGGTCACAGCGCCTGGTTCGGCATCGGCGGCTACGCCGCGGCGCTGGCCCAGCTGCACTGGTTCAAGGACCAGATCGTGCTGCCTTTCGCCTTCTCCATTGTCTTCACGGCCACGCTCTCGCTGCTGGTGGGCTACCTGATCCTGCGCCGGCGCGGGGTGTATTTTTCGTTGCTGACCCTGGCCCTGTGCGCGCTGACCTTTGCCATCGCCTTTCGCTGGACCAGCCTGACCGGTGGCGAGGGCGGCCTGGGTGGCATCGAACGCGGCTCGCTCGGGCCCATCGATCTCAACGGCCACCTGACCTACTACGTTTTCACGGCCCTGATCGCCTTTGGCGTGCTTTATGCCCTGCTGCGCATCGTGCGCTCGCCCTTCGGCCATGTGCTGGTCGCGATCCGCGAGAACCAGCAGCGCGCAACCTTCCAGGGCTACAACATCGACCGCTACAAGCTGCTGGCCTTCGTGATCTCGGCCACGCTGACCGGCCTGGCCGGCGCGCTGGTGGTCTTCCTGCACCGCCTGGCGGCGGCCGAGTCCACCACGGTGGCCTTCTCGGGCGAGTTGCTGGCCATGGTGGTGATCGGCGGCATGCACAGCTTCCTGGGCCCGGCCCTGGGCGCGCTGTTCTTCCTGCTGTTCCGCGAGCTGTTCTCCATCTACACCGACAACTGGCTGCTCTATTTCGGCCTGATCTTTGTCGGCTTCATCATCTTCTCGCCCGCGGGCCTGACCGGCATCTGGGCCCAGCTCAAGCGGCGTTTCCGCCCCGTGCTTGAGGACGGCGCGGCCATGAGCAAGCGCAAGATCTACGAGGGCCTGCCTCTGCCCGAGTTCCTGCGCCCGAAACGCGTGGAAGGCGCCGTGCTCGAAGCCCAGGGCATCAGCAAGAGCTTTGGTGGCATCCAGGCCGTGCGCGAGAACAGCCTCACGGTGCAGGCCGGCCAGATCCACGCCCTGATCGGCCCCAACGGTGCGGGCAAGACGACGACCTTCAACCTGATCTCGGGCATGTTCATGGCCGACACCGGTACGGTGCGCCTGCACGGCAAGGAGATCCAGTTCCTCGCGCCGGACCGCATCTGCCAGAACGGTCTGGCGCGTTCCTTCCAGATCACGAACCTGTTCAAGGGTTTGACGATTTACGAAAACCTGCGGCTTTCGCTGCAGGCGCGGCACAAGGCGCGCTTCAATTTCTGGCGCGACATCGACAGCTACCCCGAGATCCACGCCGAGACCGCCGAGCTCATGAAGTTCCTGGGCCTGCAGGGCATGGAGCAGGTGGGCGGCGGCGACCTGTCCTACGGTGGCCAGCGTCTGGTGGATCTGGGCATTGCCCTGGGTTCCAAGCCCCAGGTGCTGCTGATGGACGAGCCCCTGGCCGGCCTGGCCGCGGCCGAGCGCGAGCGTGTGTCCAATCTGGTCAAGACCATTGCGAGCAACATTCCCGTGCTGATCGTCGAGCACGACATCGACCGCGTGTTGTCCCTCTCGCACCGCGTGACCGTGATGAACCAGGGCGAGGTGCTCATGAGCGGCACACCCGACGAGGTGCGTTGCGACCAGCGCGTGCAGGAGATCTACACGGGCACCGGTACGCCGCCGGTCACGGGTCGCAGCGGCGTGGCGTCGGGCGACCGGCCCCTGGTGCTGGACTTCGACAAGGTCAACGCCTTCTACGGCAAGAGCCACATCCTCAACGACGCCAGCCTGCAGGTGCGCGAGGGCGAGATTGTGGCGCTGCTGGGCCGCAACGGCGCGGGCAAGTCCACGCTGCTCAAGAGCCTGGTGGGTCTGGTGCCGCCGGCCAGCGGGCGGGTGGTCTTCAACGGCCGCGACATTGCCGGCATGAGCGCCCCCGACATCGCCCGCATCGGCATCGGTTATGTGCCCCAGGGCCGCGGCCTGTTCGCTGGCATGACCGTGAGCGAAAACCTGGCCCTGGGCCGCCTAGCCCGGCCTACCGACGGCAAGACCGGCGTGGTCTGGGATGAAGCGCAGATCCTCGAATATTTTCCGCGTCTGAAACAACGCATGAACGTGGCCGCCGACTACCTCTCTGGCGGTGAGCAGCAGATGGTGGCCGTGGCGCGCGCACTGTCGGGCAACGTCAAGCTGCTGCTGCTGGACGAGCCCTTCGAGGGCCTGGCGCCTACCGTGGTGCAGGAGCTGTTCACCGTGTTCGACAAGCTGCGCCAGCACGTGTCCATCGTCATCGTCGAGCACAACCTCGACCTGGTGCTGGCCCTGGCCGACCGCGCCTACGCGCTGGAGCGCGGCGCCGTCTTCCACGAAGGCCCGGCCGAACCGCTGCTGACCGATCTCGATTACCGCAAGAAGATTCTCTGGCTCTGAGCCGCTGCAACACACAAGGAAGGAAGAATGATCATGAGCAAGAAACCCGAGCTGCGGCTCCTGCTGGAAAAGATGGCCAACATGCCCTGGAAGGAATATCCGGGCCACTTCGGCGGCGCCCTGTCCAAGGAGCTGGCCGGCCCCACCACCACGGGCAGCTCGCGCGTGGACTTCCGCATCTCGCGCTACGCGCCGGCCGCTTATGTGGGTGAGCACGTGCACAAGGTGCAGGAGCAGGTCTATTACGTGCTGGAAGGCGAGGGCATCCTCACGCTGGACGACACGAAGAACCTGATGCGCCCGCATGACTACGTCTATGTGCCGCCGGGTGTGCGCCACAGCTTCACCAACACCGGCACCGCCGGCCTGGTCTTCCTGGTCATCACCACCCCGGCCGACGACGAAGAGGAGATGCGCTGATGAACCGACAGGCAAGCGCCAGACTGGATGCCGCCACGCCCGCCACCTACGGCCTGCTGATCGATGGTCAGTGGATCGAGGGCGCGGGGCCGCGTGTCTCCGTGCGCGACAAATACAAACTGCAGCCCTGCGCCACCGTCACCACCGCCGACGCGGAGCAGGTGCGGCAGGCCGTGGACGTGGCCCAGGCGGCCTTTCGCCAGGGCGCCCCCGTGGCCTACGAGCGCGGTGTGGTGCTGGAGCGCGCCGCCCAGCTGCTGGAAGCGCGCGGCGACGACTTCGTGCGCACCATGCAGCTGGAAGCCGGCTTCACCCAGAGTGATGCGGCAGGTGAAGTGCGCCGCTGCATCCAGACGCTGAAGCTCTCCGCCGAGGAAGCGCGCCGCCTGGCTGGCGACGTGATCCCGCTGGCCGGTGCACCCGGCGCAGCCGGGCGCATGGCCTTCACGCTGCGTGTGCCCCTGGGCGTGGTGGCGGCCATCACGCCTTTCAACTCGCCGCTCAACACGGTCACGCACAAGGTGGCCCCGGCGTTTGCGGCGGGCAACGCCGTGATCCTCAAGCCTTCGTCCTACACGCCGCTCACGGCCTGTCTGCTGGCCGAGGTGCTGCTCGAAGCCGGCATGCCCAAGGGTTTTCTGTCCGTGCTGCACGGCAGCGCCGAGGTGGTCCAGCACCTGCAGGCCGACGATCGCGTGCGCTTCTTTGCCTTCACGGGCAGCACCGAAGTGGGCCGCAAGATCCAGCAGGCTGCGGGCTTGCGCCGCACGCAGATGGAGTTGGGTTCGATTGCCTGCACCATCCTGTGTGATGACGCCAAGCTTGACGCGGCGCTGACCAAGGTGGTGAACGCCGGTTTCCGCAAGGCCGGCCAGGTCTGCACCTCGGTGCAGCTGCTGCTGGTGCACGAATCGCTGCAGAAAGAGGTGGAGACCCGCCTGGCGCAACAGGTCAAGGAACTGTCCTACGGCGACCCGCAGGATTCCAAGACCTTTGTCGGCCCGGTCATCAGCGAAGACAACGCCATCCGCATCGAGGCCTGGATCAACGAGGCCGTGGCCCAGGGCGCCAGGCTGCTGGCTGGCGGCCCAAGACGGGGGGCCGTGGTGCCGCCCACCTTGCTGACCAACATCAGCGACAACATGAAGGTGGGCTGCAACGAGATCTTCGGCCCCGTGGTCTGCATCGTGCCCTTCAAGACCCTGGCCCAGGCCATCGCGCGCGTGAACGCCACGCCTTTCGGCCTGGCCACCGGCATCTTCACCAACCGCCTGGGCGACGCCCTGGCTGCGGCGCAGCAGCTGGAGGTGGGCGGTGTGCACGTCAACGAGACCTCGAGTTCGCGGGTGGACCTCATGCCCTATGGCGGTAGCAAGGACAGCGGCTTCGGCCGCGAAGGCCCGCACTACGCGGTCCACGAGATGACCGAAGAGCGTATCGTGACGTTCACGACCCATTGACACCCGAGAGAAGAGAGAGCTAGTCATGCCCAAGATGAAAGGTGGCGAACTGATCGCCCAATACCTGGTCCAGGAAAAAGTGCCGTACATCTTCGGCATCTGCGGCCATGGCAACGTGGGCATCCTCGATGCCCTGTACGACGTGGAGGACGAGCTCAAGCTCATCTCGCCGCGCCACGAGCAATGCGCCGGCCACATGGCCGATGCCTACTTCCGCGTCAAGCACAAGCCGGTGGCCACGCTGACCTCCACCGGCCCGGGCTCGGCGAACATGGTGATGGCCTGCGCCACGGCGCTGTCGGATTCCTCCGCCTTCATGGCCATTACCTCGAACGTGCCGACCTCGCAGCACAACCGCGCGCCGTTCCAGGAGCTGTACAAGCACAACCAGGCCGACTTCGCGCAGGTGATGCGCCCGGTGGTCAAGCGGGCCTTCCAGCCCACCCGTGTGGACATGCTGCCCCTGGCCCTGCGCCAGGCCATGGACACCATGGTCACGGGCCGGCCCGGTCCGGTGAACCTGGACATCCCCTACAACGTCTACCAGGAAGAGGCCGACGTCGAGCTGCCGCCGGCCTCGCATGTGCAGCGCGCGCATCGCCCGGGCGCGAACGACGCCGACATTGCCATCGCACTCGACCTGCTGGCTGCGGCACGCGAGCCCGTGATCTTCATCGGCCACGGCGCCACGCTGTCCGAGGCTGGCCCCGAAATCACCGAGCTGGCCGAAAAGCTGGGCATCCCCGTTATCACCTCGCCCAACGGCATGGGCGCGATCCGTGGTGACCACCCGCTGGCCCTGGGTTTCATCGGCCGCAACGGCGCCTACCCCGCCAACGAGGCCGGTCGTCGTTCGGACCTGGTGATCACGCTGGGCACGCGTTTCGACGACCGCAGCTCCTCGAGCTGGTACGACGGTTATTCCTGGAACTTCCCCAAGACCCAACTCGTGCACGTGGACATCGACCCGCAGGAGCTGGGCCGCAACTACGCGCCCACCTTGGGTGTGATCGCCGACGTGAAAGTGTTCACGCGCCAGTTGCTCAATGCGCTGCCCACCCGCAAGGACATCACGGCCACGCGTTACGCGCCCTGGCTGGCCCAGGTGCAGGGTTGGCAGGCCCAGTGGGAGGCCTTTGTGCGTCCGCACTTCGGCGACTCCACGAGCCCGTTGCGCCCCGAGTTCGTCGTGGGCACGCTGCAGAAGGTCTTGCCCGACGACGTGATCCTCGCGCTGGACTCGGGTGTGCACCACAACTGGTTCATGCAGTTCTGGCAGGCCAAGCGGCCGCAGAGCATGCTCAACAGCTGGGGTTACTCCAGCATGGGCTTCGGCGTCTGCGGTGTGATGGGTGCGGCGCTGGCGGCGCCCGACCGCCCCTGCGTGGCCGTGGTCGGCGACGGTGGTTTCACCATGGCGCCTTATGTGCTGTGCACGGCGGTGGAATACAACCTGCCTGTCGTCTGGATCATCTGGAACAACTTCGCCTGGGGCGCGATCCGCGATTTGCAGTACGGCCTGTTCGACGGCCGCGAGATCGGCACGGCGTTCTACCACGGTGAAACCGGCGCGCGCTACAACCCCGACTTCGCGGCCTGGGCCCGTGCCTGCGGCGCCGACGGCTACACCGTGACGCGCCCGCAAGACCTGGGCGCCACCGTGCAGCAGGCGCTCAAGAACAAGCGCCCCTGCGTGATCGACGTGCACGTCGATGCCGAGGTGCGCCCGCCATCCACTGGTACTTGGCAGCTGCCGCCCATTCCCTACAAGGAACCCATTTACGGGAAACCTTACAAAGCATGACCCCCTGAGCCGCCTGAGGCCGCCACCCCCTGAGGGGGACGCCACCAGTGGCCCGGCCAAGCCGGTTCTGCGGTGGTCCGCGACAAGATACTTTGATAACTGACAGATTGGAGATTCCATGAGCAAGAAGATCGCACTCGTTTTCGGCGGCACGCGCGGCATCGGCGCGGCCACGGTCCAGAAACTGGCCGAAGGCGGCTACGACGTGGCCTACACCTATGTGAGCAGCGCGCCCAATGTGCCGGCCAAAATCGGCAGCGCCACGACCCGGGGCTACAAGGTCGACATCCGTGAGCCGGCCCAGGTGGCCCAGGTGTTTGCCGACGTGGCCAAGGATTTCGGCGGCATGCCCCACTGCGTGGTGGCCAATGCCGGCATCAACGTGCCGCCCGGCCCCATTGCCACGTACGACCCCGAGAATTTCCGCAAGGTGGTGGAGGTGAACCTCATCGGCGCCTTCAACGTGCTGAGCGCAGCTGCGAAGAACGTGGTGGACGGCGGCAACATCATCGGCCTGACCACCTCCATGGTGCGCGTCGCCGTGCCGGGTGGTGGTGCCTACACAGCGACCAAGGCCGGTGTGGAGAGCCTGCTGCGTTCCATGTCCAAGGAACTGGCGCCGCGCAAGATCCGCGTCAACGGCGTGGCCCCGGGCCCGGTGGACACCGACCTGTTCCGCGCCGGCAAGGACGAAGCGGCCATCGCGCGCTCGGCCGGCATGAGCCCCTTCAATCGCGTGGGCCAGCCCGAGGAAGTGGCCGAGGTCGTAGCCTTCCTGGCTTCGGACAAGGCCTCCTGGGTGCACGGCCAGATCATCCAGCCGAATGGCGGCATGGTCTGAAGCATGTGGCCCCCACAGTCGCTCACTGCGTGTAGCTCCTTGCCCCCCAAGGGGGCCGCGTTTTACCTTGGGGCGGCCCAGCGGCAAAACATGCTGATCAGGCGAACCTGATCATGCGTCTCGCAGTCTTTACCAAGAACTACACCAACCCGGCCTACGGTGCGGCGCGTCTGGGCGCGGAGCGCGCCGCAGCCGTCTTCGGCGACGAGGTGCTGCACTTCGTGCCGAAGAAGGGTGACGACCCGGTGGAGCAGAGTGCGCTGGTGGCCGAGGCGCTGGCGCTTGATCCGCGACCCGATGCCTTTGTCTTTTCCCCGGTGCACGCCAGCAAGGTGGACGCGGCCGTGCGCGAGATCGCCGCGGCCGGCATTCCCATGATCGGTTTCGTCAACCCCATCAACGCCGCGAGCAGCGTGGCTTATGTGAGTTCGGACGACCACCAGCTGGCACAGGCCATCGCTGGCTACCTCTTCAGGCATCTGCAGGGGCAGGGCCGGGTGCTCGTGGTCACCGGGCCCGAGGAATCGTTCACCAGCCTGGAGCGGCTGCGCGGTTTTCGCGACGCAGCGGCCGGTTTCCCCGGCATCGTGCTGGCGGGTCAGCTGGCGGGCGACTATGTGCGCGAGATCGCACGCGACCGCACGGCGGCCTGGCTGCAAGCGAATACGGCACCCGACGCGGTGCTGGTGGCCAACGACATCATGGCCATCGGTGTGCTTGATGCACTGGACGCCGCGGGCAAGACGGCCGCCGTGGTGGGCGTGAACGCCATCCCCCAGGCCATCGAGGCCATCGCCGCCGGTCGCATGCTGGCCACCGCCGACTTCAACGCCATGCAGATGGCCTACCTGGCGGCCGAATGCGCGGCGCGCCATCTGCGCGGCGAGATCGTGCCGGCCGCGGTGGAACTGCCCGTGCAGATCGTGGACCGCAGCAACTGTCAGTTGTGGGATCTGCCGTACGCGCAGCGCCCCGTGCTGACGCTGGAACAACTGAGGAACAAGACATGAAACGAGATCTCCTGAAGCTGCTGCTGCTCGGCCTGCTGGCTTGCAGTAGCACTGCCATGGCGCAGGATTACCCCAACAAGCCCATACGCATCGTGGCGCCCTTCGCGCCTGGCGGTGCGGTGGACATCCTGGCCCGCATCATTGCCGAGCGCCTGGGCACGGCCTACGGCCAGAACGTCATCGTCGACAACAAACCCGGCGCCAGCGGCCACCTGGGCGCGCAGCTCGTGGCCAAGTCGCCCGGCGACGGCTACACCCTGATGGTGGGCACCATCGGTATCCACGCGGCCTACAAGAGCTACACCAAGCTCACCTACGACCCGGCCAGGGAGTTGCAACCCATCATGATCATCGGCGAGTCGCCCAACCTCGTGCTGGTGCCGGCCAACTCCAGGTACAAGACCTTTGTCGATTTCCTGGCCGACGCCAAGGCGGCACCGGAGAAGATCAACTACGCCACGGCAGGCGCCGGCTCCTCGGTGCACATGGTGACCGAGCTGTTCCAGCTGGCCATCGCCCAGCGTATGAACCACGTGCCCTACAAGGGCAGCGGCCCGGCGTTGATCGACCTGATCAGCGGCCAGGTCGACGTGATGTTCGACAACTTCTCCTCGGGGCTGCCGCAGGTGCAGGGCGGCAAGCTGCGCGTGCTGGCCGTGACCGGCCCCAAACGCGATCCGCGCCTGCCCGAGGTGCCCACCATCGCCGAGGCCGGTGTGCCAGGCTACAGCGGCACCTCCTGGTTCACGCTGGCCGCGCCGGCCAGCATGCCCGCCGCGCTGGTCGAGAAGCTCAACAGGGATGTGCAGAAGGTACTGGCCAGCCCCGAGGTGAAGGCCCGCTACAACCAGCTGGGCATCGAGTACACGCCCAACAGCCCGGCCGAGGCCGCGGCCTATTTCAAGAGTGAAACCGTCAAGTGGAACCGCGTGATCGAAGCGGCCAAGCTGCAACTGGATTGAGGAGCCTTACCATGCTGAACAAGATTTTCAAGTCGCTGCTGAGCTGCAGTCTGCTGGCAGGCGCTCTGCTGGCCACAGCCCAGGAGGTTTTCCCGAGCAAGCCCGTGAGGATCGTCGTGCCCTACGCGGCCGGCGGTCCGGCCGACCTGCTCGCACGTTCCGTGGCCGAGAAACTGGGCCCGCGCCTGGGCCAGCCCGTGGTGGTGGAGAACAAACCCGGTGCCGGCGGCCACACCGGTGGCGAGCAGGTGGCCAGGGGCGCGGCCGATGGCTACACCCTGGTGCTGGCCACCATCGCGCACAACGGCGCGGTCAAGCTCTATCCCAATCTGCGTTACGACCCCTTGAAGGAACTCAAGCCGGTGATCCTGCTGGCCGAGGCTCCGAGCGTGCTCATCGTCAAGCAGGATCTGCCGGCCAAATCGGTGCAGGAGCTGCTGGCCCTGGCCCGCGCCCAACCCGGCAAGCTGACCTATGGTTCGGCCGGCAACGGTTCGGCCATGCACATGGCGGCCGAGCTCTTCCGTTACATGAGCAAGGTGGAGTACGTGCACGTGCCCTACCGCGGCGGGGCCCCGGCCATGGCCGACCTGCTGGGCGGCCAGATCGACATGCTCTTTGAAAGCCTGGGCACGGCCCACCCGCAGCTCAAGGGCGGCAAGGTGCGCGCCCTGGCCGTGACCGGCACCACGCGCAGCCCCAGCCTGCCCGACGTGCCCACCGTGGCCGAGGCCGGCATCCCCGGCTATTCCTCCGTGCCCTGGTACACGCTCTCGGTGGCCAGCGGCACGCCCGCGGCCATCGTGGGCAAGCTCAACGCCGAACTCAATGCCGCCCTCAAGGACAAGGACCTGGTGCAGCGTTGGGAGGGCCTGGGCATCGTGGCCCTGGGCGGCACGGTGGCCGACGCGCAGAAGCGCAACGAAGTGGAGACGGCCAAGTGGAGCGCCGTGATCGACGCCGCCAAGATCAAACTGGATTGAGCGCCCGCGCATGCAGAGATCAGAACTGACTTACGACGTGGTGGTGGTCGGCGGTGGTGGTGCCGGCCTGGCGGCGGCCATCGAGGCGCGCGAGAGCGGGCGCAGCGTGCTGCTGCTGGAAAAGAACCCGGCCCTGGGCGGTTCGACGGCCTGGTCCATCGGTTCGGTCACGTCCAGCGGCACACCGCACCAGAAGAAACGCGGCATCGTCGACAACCCTGCGGACCACTGGGCCGATATGCCGGGTTTTGCGGGCGATCTCGATGCCCGCGACAACGCGGAGCTGCGGCGCATCCTCTGTGACGAAATCCCGACCACCTTCCAGTGGCTGCTCGACAGTGGCGTGCGTTTCATGGGCCCCATGCCCGAACCGCCGCACCGCCAGCCGCGCATGCACAACGTGCTGCCCAATTCGCGCTCCTTCATCTACCACCTGGGCCGGCGCGCGCGCCGCGCGGGCGTGGAGATCCGCACCGGCCTGCGCGTGACCGCGCTGCTGCAGGAGCAAGGCCGCGTCACCGGCGTGGATGCCGAGGGCGACATCGGGCTGATGCGCTACCGCGCGCGCGGCGGTGTGGTGCTGGCCGCTGGCGACTTCACCAATGGACCCGAGTTCAAGGCCCGTTTCATGGGGCCACAGGAGGCCAAGGTGGAGGGCGTGAACCTCACGGCCACGGGCGACGGCCAGCGCCTGGGTGAGACCCTGGGCGCGACCATCGTCAACGGCGACCTGGCCCTGGGCCCGGAGATCCGTTTCATCGCCCCGGCCAGGGAGACCCTGGTGCGGCGCCTGCCGCCCTGGCGCTGGCTGGCCGTCTTCATGCAGTGGTCGCTGGACCACCTGCCCCAGGCCATCCTGCGGCCCTTCATGATGAAGTTCCTGACCACGGCGCTGGCGCCCTCGACGGCTTTGTTCGAGCAGGGCGCCCTGCTGGTCAACCAGCGCGGCGAACGCTTTGGCAACGAACTCGACAGGGCGGCCTGGCGCCTGCCAGACCAGCCCGGCAAGCTGGGCTACATCGTGATCGACGCGGCGCTGGCGCGCCAGTTCTCGGCCTGGCCGCACTTCGTGTCCACCGCGCCGGGCATCGCCTACGCCTACATCCCCGACTACCGTCAGAACCGCCCCGACGTCTACACCGAGGCCCCCACGCTGGCAGCGCTGGCGGGCAAGCTGGGGATGGACGCGCAGGCGCTGGCGGCCAGCGTGGCGGCGTTCCCTGTGCGTCCCCTGGGCGCGGGGCCCTATGTGGCCCTGGGTCCGGTGCGTTCGGTTTTTGTGCACAGCGAAGGCGGTCTGCGGGTGGACAGCCAGCACCGCGTGCTGGGTGCCAGCAACCAGGCCCTGCCCGGCCTCTACGCGGCCGGCTCCACGGGCCAGGGCGGCCTGCTGCTCAAGGGCCATGGCCACCACCTGGCCTGGGCTTTCGTTTCGGGCCGGCGTGCGGGCCGCCTGGCGGCGCAGGCCGTGGGCGGCTGAGGGGCCATCACAACTTGTGATACCCCTGAGCCTGGGCCCCTCTCGCCCGAAAGGTCTCTCCGGTATAGAGTTCACGCACTCATCTGAAGGAGACTCAAGGTCATGGATTTGCAGCTCAAGGACAAGACAGCGCTGGTCACCGGCGCCAGCGTGGGCATCGGCCGTGCCATTGCCAAGGCCCTGGCCGCCGAAGGCGTGCGCCTGGCCATCACGGCGCGGCGCGTGGACAAGCTCAAGGAAGTCGCCGCCGAGATCGTGGCCGCGGGCGGCCACGCGCCGGTGCTGATCGAGCAGGACATGTACGCCGACGATGCCGCGCAGAAGCTGGCGCAGGCTGCCGTCAAGGGCCTGGGCCATGTGGACATTCTGATCAACAACGCCGGTGGCTCGCGCAGCTTCAAGGACCTGCACGTGAGCGAAGAGCAGTGGCAGGAAGCGATCACGCTGAACTTCCATCGCCCGCGCCAGCTCGGTGACGCCCTGATCGACCAGATGATCGCGCGCAAGTGGGGCCGCATCGTGTGCATCACGGGCAAGAGCGAACCCGAACACATCAATGGTGCCTTCTGCGCCAAGGCCGGCGTCCACAGCTGGGCCAAGGGCCTCTCGCGCATGGTGGGCCAGCACGGCATCACCGTGAACTGCGTGCCGCCCGGGCGCATCATTTCCGAACAGATCATGCGCAACTACTCGCCCGAATACCAGAAGTGGCAGTGCGAGAACGAGATTCCCGTGGGCCGTTACGGCGATCCGGAGGAGCTGGCCAATCTGGTGACCTTCCTGGCCTCGACACGCGCCAGCTACATCACGGGCGCGGTCATCCCGGTGGACGGTGGCCTGCGCAAGTACCAGTTCTGAACGGAACACGCTGAGCGTCCCGCTCCCCGGCCTGCAGAGGCCCCGGGGGCGGCGCATGAATTTTGTAGTGCAGGGAGTGTGGGGTTGATGTCATGAGTCTGGATGTTCTGGTGATCGGTGGCGGCAACGCCGCCCTGTGCGCTGCGCTGATGGCCCGCGAGGCCGGGGCCAGAGTGATGCTGCTGGAATCCGCGCCCAAGGAGTGGCGCGGCGGCAATTCCATCCACACGCGCAATCTGCGTTGCATGCACGATGCGCCGCAGGACGTGTTGCAGGAGGCCTACCCCGAAGAAGAGTTCTGGCAGGACCTGCTCAAGGTCACCGGCGGCATCACCAACGAGCATCTGGCCCGCCTGACCATCCGCGCTTCCTCGACCTGCAGGCCCTGGATGATGAAACACGGCGTGCGCTTCCAGCCCTCGCTCTCAGGCACCCTGAGCCTGTCGCGCACCAACGCCTTTTTCATGGGCGGGGGCAAGGCCCTGGTCAACGCCTACTACCGCAGCGCCGAGAAGCTGGGCGTGCAGATCCGCTACAACGCGGCTGTCGATCGCCTGGACATCCAGGACGGAAAGTTCAAGGCGGCCTACATCGGCACTGAGCGCATCGAGGCCAAAGCCTGCGTGCTGGCCGCCGGTGGTTTCGAGTCCAACCGCGCCTGGCTGCGCGAGGCCTGGGGCCAGAACGCCGATGGCGAGTGGCCGGCCGACAACTTCCTGATCCGTGGCACGCGTTTCAACCAGGGTGTGCTCATCAAGGACATGATGGCCCACGGCGCCGACATGATTGGCGACCCCTCGCAGTCGCACTGCGTGGCCATCGACGCGCGCGCCCCGGAATACGACGGCGGCATCTGCACCCGGCTGGACTGCGTCTCGCTCGGGGTGGTGGTCAACAAACATGCCCGGCGTTTCTACGACGAAGGCGAGGACTTCTGGCCCAAGCGCTACGCCATCTGGGGCCGCCTGGTGGCCCAGCAGCCGGGGCAGATCGGTTACTC
Organism: Hylemonella sp. GW821-FHT10B10; assembly: GCF_059415585.1. NCBI lineage: Bacteria > Pseudomonadati > Pseudomonadota > Betaproteobacteria > Burkholderiales > Comamonadaceae > Hylemonella > Hylemonella sp. GW821-FHT10B10. The sequence goes on from NZ_JBWKNN010000003.1 coordinate 377,401, forward strand.
CATCATCGACAGCAAGGCCGTGGGCCGCTTCATGCCGCCAGTGTTCCCGGGCATCCAGGCCGACAGCCTGCCCGAACTCGCGCGCAAGCTGGGCCTGGACGAGGCTGCCTTCATGCAGACCCTGAACGCCTACAACGCGGCCTGCCGCGTCGGCACCTTCGACCACACGGCGCTGGACGACTGCCACACCGAAGGCATCACCCCCGCCAAGACCCATTGGGCCCTGCCCATCGACACCGGGCCGTTCTACGGCTACGCGCTGCGCCCGGGCATCACCTTCACCTACCTGGGGCTCAAGGTCGACGAGCGGGCCGCCGTGCATTTCGGCGGCCAGCCCAGCGACAACCTCTATGTCGCCGGCGAGATGATGGCCGGCAATGTGCTGGGCAAGGGCTACACGGCGGGTGTGGGCATGTCCATCGGCACGGCCTTCGGCCGCATCGCCGGCACCGAGGCGGCGAAGGCTGCCCTGAACATCAAGGATACGGAGAAGCAACGTGCAGCAGCTTGAGACTTTGACCCGCGAGGCGCGGGCCCTGGCCAACGGTGAAGTCGTGCCCGGCACGGCGGAAGCCGAGGTGGCGCGCCAGCTGCAGATCTGCAATGCCTGCCGCTATTGCGAGGGTTTCTGCGCCGTCTTCCCGGCCATGACACGCCGCCTGTCCTTCAACGCCGCCGACGTGCATTACCTGGCCAACCTCTGCCACAACTGCGGCGCCTGCCTGCACGCCTGCCAGTACGCCCCGCCGCACGAGTTCGCGGTCAACGTGCCGCAGGCCATGGCCAAGGTGCGCCTGCAGACCTACACGGACTTCGCCTGGCCGCCGGTACTGGGCCAGCTCTACCAGCGCAACGGCCTCACGCTCTCCCTGGCCACGGCCGGCGCGCTGGCCTTTTTCATGATGCTGACCCTGTGGCTCAAGGACACCCTGTGGCGCGTGCCGGCCTCGGCGGACTTCTACGGCATCTTCCCGCACAACCTGCTGGTGAGCCTGTTCGCACCGGTGTTCCTGTTTGCCCTGCTGGCCCTGGGCCTGGGCTTGCGCCGCTTCTGGCGCGAGGTCACGCCGGGCCGCGACTACGAGGCCCCGGTGATTGCGGCCGTGCAGGGCGGTGCGGCGCTGGAAGCCACGCACGACGTGTTGCGTCTCAAGTACCTGGACGGCGGCCACGGTGAGGGCTGCCACAACGAGGACGACGCCTGGACGAAAAAGCGACGCGCCTTCCACCACGCTACCTTCTACGGCTTCATGCTGTGTTTTGCGGCCACCAGCGTGGCCACGCTGTACCACTACCTTTTCGGCTGGGTCGCGCCCTATGACCTGCCCGGCCTGCCCAAGATCCTGGGCGCCGTGGGTGGTGTGCTGCTGCTCATCGGCACGGCGGGCCTGTACTGGCTCAACCTGCGGCGTCACCCGCAGCATGGCGACGCGGCGCAAAAACCCATGGACCGCGGCTTCATCGCCTTGCTGTTCTTCACCTCGCTGACGGGCCTGGGCCTGTGGGCGGCGCGCGGAACGGCCGTCATGCCGGCCACCCTGGCCCTGCACCTGGGTTTCGTGATGGCCCTGTTCCTCACGCTGCCCTATGGCAAGTTCGCGCACGGTTTTTTCCGCAGCGCGGCCCTGCTCAAGTGGGCCATCGAAAAACGCCTGCCGAGCCAACTCAAGGTGGGTGACGAGTAAGAACTCGGCGCGAAAAATTGACGATGCATGGCCCCGGCGGTGCATCGGTTGTCATCTGAAATCAACAGGAGAGTATTGCCATGGCGCAAGAAGCTGCCGGCCTTGCCGGCGAAACCTGGGACGAGACCCTGGTCCGCGTCTTCAAGGCGAACGAGATCAAGCTCATCACCTATGTGCCCGACAAGGTGCTGGCCCCCTTGATCAAGCGTCTGCACGCCGACCCGTATTTCACGGTGGTCTGCCCGGCGCGCGAGGAAGAGGCCGTGGGCATCGTGACCGGCGCCTATATGGGCGGCCTGCGCGGCATCGTGCTCATGCAGACCAGCGGTTTTGCCACCCTGCCCAATGCCCTGGCCTCGCTGACCGTGCCTTACCAGATTCCCCTGCTGATGCTGATCTCGGAGCGTGGCACCCTGGGCGATTTCCAGCTGGGCCAGGTCATCGTCTGCCGCACCATGCGCCCTATCCTGAATTCGCTCAACATCGAAAACTACGCCATCGAGCGCCAGGACGATGTGGAATTCATCGCTGACCGTATGATCAAACAGGCTTACGCCACCCAGGCTGCGGCCGCCATGATCCTGTCGCCGCTGCTGACCGCGCGCGTGAAGAAGAACTGAGGTGTATGTCATGAACGCACAACTGCTCGAATCCGTGGGCCGTGAAACGGCCAAGGTCATGAACCGCTCCGACCTGACGCGTCGCCTGGTCGCCAAACTCAAGCACGAAGAAGCTGTGGTCGGCGGCATAGGCCACACCCACTTTGATCTCTGGGCCGCCGGCCAACGCGCGCAGAACTTCTACATGCTGGGCACCATGGGTCTGGCCGCGCCCATCGCCATCGGCGTGGCCCTGGCCCAGCCGCAACGCAAGGTGTTTGCGTTGGAAGGTGACGGCTCCCTGCTGATGCAGCTCGGTACCCTGGGCACCATCGCCAATCTCAAGCTCAGGAACCTGGTTGTCATCGTCTGGGACAACGGTTCCTACCAGATCACCGGCGGCCAGCCCACGCTGACCTCCACCAATGTAGACCTGGTGGCCATCGGCAAGGGCTCGGGCCTGGTCCAGAGTGTCTGGGCGCGGGACGAGGCGCACTTCGAGGCCCTGGTCGAGGCCGCGCTCACGGGCGAAGGCCCGCTCTTCATCTGCGCCCGCACCGACATGGCACCGCCGGCCGGCGTGACCGAGCGCGACGCGGCCAAGATCCGCAACAAGTTCATGGAAGGCCTCAAGGTCAACACGCGCGGCAACCAGCAGACCTACGCCGGAGCCGCATGATGAAACAGCTGCTGATCGGCGGGCAGTGGGTGGCCGGTGTGTCCAGCCAGGCCCTGCGCGACAAGTACGACGGCCAGGTCTATGGCGAGATGGCCGTGGCTTCGCCCGAGCAGGTGACGGCCGCCGTGGCCGGTGCCGTGGTGGGCCAGCAGCAGTCCACGCTCACGCCCTACCAGCGCTACAAGATCCTGCTGGCCGCGGCACGCATCGTCGAATCGCGCATGGAGCCGTTGATCGAGCTCATGCGGCACGAGGCCGGCTTCACCCGCGCCGATGGCGACAACGAAGTGCGGCGCTGCGTGCAGACCTTCGAGCTCTGCGCCGAAGAGGCCAAGCGCCTGAACGGCGAGATGGTGCCCATGCAGGCGGCGGACGGTGTGAAGAACCGCGTCGGATTCACCCTGCGCTCCCCGCGTGGTGTGGTGTGCGTGATCACGCCCTTCAATTCACCGCTCAATGTGCTCGTGCACAAGGTGGGCCCGGCGCTGGCCGGCGGCAACGCCGTGGTGATCAAGCCCTCGGAGTTCACGCCGCTCACCGCCGTGGAGCTCTGCAAGATCCTGATCGAGGCCGGCCTGCCGCCCACCCTGCTGGCCCTGGTGCACGGCGACGGCGCCGTGGTCGGTCCGCAGCTGTGTGCCGACCAGCGCATTGCTTTCTACGCGTTCACGGGCAGCACCCGCGTGGGCCGCGAGATCCAGCGCGCTGCCGGTCTGCGTCGCACGCAGATGGAACTGGGCAGTATCGCCAGCACCATCGTCTGTCATGACGCCGACCCGGTGCTGGCCATACCCAAGATCCTCAACGCGGGTTTTCGCAAGGCGGGCCAGGTCTGCACCTCGGTGCAGCGCCTGTATGTGGACCGCCGCATCGCCGCCACCTTCGTGCCCCAGCTGGTGGCTGCCGCGCAGAAGATGAAGGCCGGCGACCCGGCCGATGCGGCCACCATCATCGGACCCATGATCAGCGAACACCATGCCAGGCGTGCCCAGTCCTGGGTGGACGAGGCCGTTGCGGCCGGTGCGCGCCTGCTGACCGGCGGCCAGCGGGTGGGCAACGTGATCCAGCCCACCATCCTGACGGGTGTGCAAGCCGAGATGAAGGTGGTCTGCGAGGAGATTTTCGCGCCCGTGATGTCGGTGATCGAGTTCGACGGCATCGACGACGCGGTGGCCCAGGCCAATGCCCAGCCCTTCGGCCTGTCGGTGGGCCTGTTCACGGCCGACCTGCACACGGCCTTCACGGCAGCCAAGGCCCTGCGTTTTGGCGGCGTGCACGTGAACGAGGCTTCCAGCGCGCGCATCGATGCCATGCCTTTCGGCGGCGTCAAGGACAGCGGTTTCGGCTGGGAAGGCCCGGCCTACGCCATCCGTGAGATGACCGAAGAACGGCTGATGACCATCAGCTACTGACTTGCTTCCGGGCCCCGCACCATGATCGTCGATGAACTGGCCGAGTACGCGCAACGCGAAGCCGCCCGCCCCCTGCCCGCCGAGGTCACGCACCATGCCAAGCGCGCGCTGATCGACTGGTTCTCGGCACTGTTCCCGGGCATCGCCCTGGCGCCGGGTCCGCAGCTCATGCGCACCCATGCCGACGAGCTGGGCAGCGGACGGTCCAGCCTGCCGGGCCAGCGCACCACGGCCTTCGCGGCCACGGCGGCCTGGATCAACGGCAGCATCTCGCATGCGGCCGAGTTCGACGACATCTTCCGCGACGCGGTCTACCACCCGGGCTGCCCGACCATCGGCGCGGCCCTGGCCGTGGCCGAGGAGCGCGGCAGCAGCGGTGCCGACCTGCTCAAGGCCATCACCATAGGCTATGAAATCTCCACGCGCATCGGCGTGGCCGTGCAGCCCTCGCACTACCGTTTTTTCCACACCACCGGCACCATCGGCTGTTTCGGCGGCGCGGCGGCCACCGCGGCGCTGATGGACGGAACCAACCCTGAAGTGATGCGCCATGCGCTGGCGACCGCGGCGACCTTTGCCTCCGGCCTGCAGCAGGCCTTCCGCTCGGACGCCATGACCAAGTGCCTGCACGCGGGCCACGCAGCTTGGGTGGGGGTGAATGCCGGCAAGGGCGCAGCCCATGGCGTGACAGGTGCGCTCGACATCCTCGAAGGTGCCGCAGGTTTCGGCGCAGCCATGTCGCTGAACCCCAACTGGGCCGAGGCCACGCGGGACCTGGGCACGCGTTACAACATCCAGGTCATCACGCAAAAGAACCACGGTTGCTGCGGTCACACCTTCGCGGCCATCGATGCCATGCTGGACATCCGTGCGGGCGGGCGGCTTGATCCGGCACAGATCGCGTCCATCCGCATCGACACCTACCAGACCGCACTGGACGTGACCGGCAACTTCGAGCCGCGCACCGCCTTCGAGGCCAAGTTCAGCCTGCCCTATGTGGTGGCCCATGCCTTGTTGTACGGTGCGGTGCGCCTCAACGCCTTCGAGCCCCGGCGCCTGGCTGACGCCAGCCTCCGCGCGCTGATGGCCAAGACCCGGCTCGTGGCCGATCCGCGCTTAAGCGCCGGTTTCCCGGCCCTGCGCGCCGCGCGCATCGTCATCACCCTGCTTGATGGCCGTGTGGTCGAGCAGTACGCGCCCTGCCGCAAGGGCGACCCCGAGGCGCCGCTGAGCGACACCGACATCAACGACAAGTTCACCGAACTGGCCTCGCCGGTCATCGGCGCCGAGGCTGCTGCCCGCCTGCTGGCGCAGCTCTGGCAGATGGAGCGGCTGCAGGTCGCGGACCTGCACCTGACCAGCCTTTGACATGAGCGCCAGTCTGCTGATCTCACGGCACATCGCCGAGACCTACCAGGAGGTCCTGGCGGACATCCTGGCCCGGGCCCCGCGCCGCTTCGGGCTGCTGCACTACGAGCCGGGGGCGCACTATAGCGCCGAGCAGATCGCCAGCATCGAGGCCACCTTCTACTCGCGCGACATCTGGGAGGGCACCCAGGGCAAACACCGCAGCCCCGAGGCCCAGGCTTACTGGTCCCTGGTGGACGCAGCACCGAATCTGCGCTGGCTGCAGCTGGTGTCGGCCGGGCTGGACCATCCGGCCTACCTGCCTTCGAAACAGCGCGGCATCCGCATCAGCACCGCAGCGGGCACCAACGCCGAGCCCGTGGCCCTGAACGGATTGACCGGTTTGCTGATGCTTTCACGCGGTTTCCCGCACTGGCTGCGCGCGCAGCAGCAGCGGGTGTGGGCGCCCATCCGTGACGCGGACCTGCCCCATGACCTCGGCGGGCAAACCGCGTTGATCGTGGGCACAGGCCATATCGGCACCAGGGTCGCCCGTGGTTTGCAGGCCCTGGGGGTGCGCACCATCGGTCTGCGTCGCCAGGTGCAGTCGGCTCCGTATTTCGATCAGGTGCATGGCCTGGAAGCGATCGACGGCCTGCTGCCGGGCTGCGACTGGCTGGTATTGGCCTGCCCGCTGACCGAGCAGACGCGCCATCTGGTCAATGCGCGTCGCCTGGCCCTGCTGCCGCGCGGCGCGGGGCTGGTGAACATCGCACGGGGCGAGATCGTCGACGAAGCGGCGCTGATCACCGCGCTCAGCAGCGGCCATCTGCTGGGAGCCTACCTGGACGTGTTTGCCAAGGAGCCCTTGCCGCCCGAATCCCCCTTGTGGAGTCTGCCCAATGTCCTGATGACCCCGCACAGCGCTTCGGCGTCCCTGGGGACCCGCCAGCGCGGTGCCGAACTGTTCCTGCGCAATCTGCGTGCTTATCTGCAGGGCGACACGCTGGAAGGCGAAGTGACGGGTCGCTGAGGCTCAGCCCTGCAGCAACTGCACGGTGGCGTCGGTGTAGACCAGGTCCAGTGGATAACGCTGGCCGCGCAGATGATCTTCCATGCAGCGCAACAGCAACGGGCTGCGATGCCGCGCGGCGCTGGCGCGGATCTCGTCGGGGCTCATCCAGAGCGTGCGCACGATGCCGGTGTCCAGCTGGCGACCCGGCACCACGGCGCCCAGTTCGCCGGCGTAGGCAAAACGCAGGTAGGTGATGTCTTCCACGCCGCCGCCCACCGTCTCGGGCAGGGGGCGCTGGAACCGTGACAGATAGATGCCGACCAGATGGGTGGGCGTGAAACGGTGGGTGGTTTCCTCCAGCGCCTCGCGCGCGCAACCCTCGGCGGGCGCTTCCCCCGGATCCAGGTGGCCGGCCGGGTTGTTGAGCTTCAGGCCTTCGGCGGTTTCTTCCTCGACCAGCAGAAAATGACCGTCCCGCTCGATGATGGCGGCCACGGTCACGCTGGGTTTCCAACGGGTGTTCATAGCTGGCGATTATGAATCGGGCGGGAAATAGTTATGGAGCTTATACCTGGGGGGTGTGTAATTCTCGGGTAAGCTAGTCGCGTTTCGGGCCGCTCCGAGGAGCCTGCCCGCGTGACGATTCATAAAACTCCAGGAGATTTTCATGCAAGCAGGCACAGCCAAAGCGGTGCAGCGCATCGGGGTGCCACGGGAAACCTTCCCGGGCGAGAAGCGCGTTGCGACGGTTCCCGAAGTCGTCGAGAAGCTGATCAAGCTTGGTTTCCGGGTGGCGGTCGAGTCCGGTGCCGGGGATGCCGCCAATTTCAGCGACGAGGCCTACCGCGCTGCGGGCGCCGAGGTCATCCAGGGCGCGGCGGCGCTGTGGGCGGCTTCTGACATCGTGTTCAAGGTACGTCCCCCGAGCAAGGAAGAAGTGGCCCTGCTGCGCGAGGGCGGTGCCCTGATCGGCTTCGTCTGGCCGGCCCAGAACCCCGAGCTCATGCAGCAGCTGGCCGCCCGCAAGGCGACGGTGCTGGCCATCGACGCCTTGCCGCGCACGCTCTCCCGCGCCCAGAAGATGGATGCCCTGACCTCCATGGCTGGCGTCAGCGGTTACCGCGCCGTCATCGAGGCGGCCAACGCTTTCGGCCGTTTCTTCAACGGCCAGATCACGGCTGCAGGCAAGGTGCCCCCGGCCAAGGTTTTCATCGCCGGCGCCGGCGTGGCCGGCCTGGCGGCCATCGGTACCGCGGCCAGCCTGGGCGCCATCGTGCGCGCCAATGACACCCGTGCCGAAGTGGCCGACCAGGTCGTGTCCCTGGGCGGCGAGTTCGTCAAGGTTGATTACGAAGAAGAAGGCTCGGGCGGCGGCGGTTACGCCAAGGTCATGAGCGAAGGTTTCCAGGCGGCGCAGCGTGCGATGTACGCCCAGCAGGCCCGCGAAGTCGACATCATCATCACCACCGCCCTGATTCCGGGCAAGCCGGCGCCCAAGCTCATCACCGCCGACATGGTCAAGACCATGAAGCCGGGCAGCGTGATCGTGGACATGGCCGCCGAGCAGGGCGGCAACTGCGAGCTGACCGAGCCGGGCCAGGCCGTGGTGAAACATGGCGTGACCATCGTGGGCTACACGGACCTGGCTTCGCGCCTGGCCAAGCAGTCCTCGACGCTGTACGCGACCAATCTGTTCCGCCTCAGCGAGGAACTGTGCAAGGCCAAGGACGGTGTCGCCAATGTCAACATGGAAGACGACGCCATCCGCGGCCTGACGGTCATCAAGGACGGCAGCGTCACCTGGCCCGCCCCGCCGCTCAAGCAGGCTGCAGCGCCCGCCCCGAAGCCGGCAGCGGCCCCGGTGGCCGAGAAGAAGTCCGGTCACGGTCACGGCAGCGGCGCACCGCTGCCCGCCAAGACCCTGGCCATCATCTTCGCCGTGGCCGCGCTGGCCTTCTGGTTCATCGGTGCCTACGCGCCGGCGGCCTTCCTGGGCCACTTCACGGTCTTCGTGCTCGCCTGCTTCATCGGCTACATGGTGGTGTGGAACGTGACGCCCGCGCTGCACACGCCGCTGATGAGCGTGACCAACGCGATCTCCAGCATCATCGCCATCGGCGCGCTGGTGCAGATTGCGCCGCCCGAGGCCGGCACTGCCGGTCGCCCGGACGAGCTGATCCGCTGGCTGGCCTTCGCCGGCATCGTGCTGACGGCGGTCAATATGTTCGGCGGCTTCTCCGTGACCCGCCGCATGCTCGCCATGTTCCGCAAATAAAAAAGAGAAGAAAGACGATCATGTCCCAAAGTCTCGCTACGGTGGCCTACCTCGGCGCCGCCATTCTTTTTGTCCTGAGCCTGGGTGGCCTGTCCAACCCGGAAACCTCGCGCCGCGGCAACTTGTTCGGCATGGTCGGCATGGCCCTGGCCGTGCTGGCCACCGTCTTCGGCCCGCGGGTCGGTTCCTCCGGCATCGCCTGGATCATCGTTGCGCTGGTGATCGGTGGCGGCATCGGTCTTTACGCCGCCAAGGTGGTGAAGATGACGCAGATGCCCGAGCTGGTCGCGCTGATGCACAGCCTGGTCGGCCTGGCGGCCTGCCTGGTCGGCTTTGCCAGCTACATCGACACCTCGGTCCAGTACCAAGGTGCTGAAAAGATCATCCATGAGGTGGAGATCTATATCGGCATCCTGATCGGCGCGGTCACCTTCTCGGGCTCGCTGATCGCTTTCGGCAAGCTCAACGGCAAGATCGGCGGCAAGCCCCTGCTGCTGCCCGCACGCCACTGGCTCAATCTGGTCGGCCTGCTGGTCGTGATCTGGTTCGGACGCGAATTCATCCACGCGCCCACTGCGGCCGAGGGCATGACGCCGCTGATCGTGATGACGGTCATTGCCCTGCTGTTCGGCGTGCACATGGTGATGGCCATCGGCGGCGCCGACATGCCGGTGGTGGTGTCCATGCTCAACAGCTACTCGGGCTGGGCCGCCGCGGCCACCGGCTTCATGCTGTCCAACGACCTGCTGATCGTGACCGGCGCGCTGGTGGGTTCCTCCGGCGCCATCCTGTCCTACATCATGTGCAACGCGATGAACCGCAACTTCATCAGCGTCATCGCCGGCGGCTTCGGCTCCGGTGCGGGCACCCCGGCCAAGTCGGGCGCCGCCGCCGAGCCGCAAGGTGAAGTCGTGCCAGTGACCGCGGCCGACACCGCCGAGCTGCTGCGCGACGCCAAGAGCGTGATCATTGTTCCGGGTTACGGCATGGCGGTGGCCCAGGCCCAGCACACGGTGAACGAGATCACCAAGACCCTGCGTGACAAGGGTGTCAAGGTGCGCTTCGGCATCCACCCGGTGGCGGGCCGCATGCCGGGCCACATGAACGTGCTGCTGGCCGAGGCCAAGGTGCCCTACGACATCGTGATGGAGATGGACGAGATCAACGAGGACTTCCCGGACACCGACGTGGCCATGGTCATCGGTGCCAACGACATCGTGAACCCGGCCGCCCAGGACGATCCGACCAGCCCCATCGCCGGCATGCCGGTGCTGGAGGTCTGGAAGGCCAAGACCTCCATCGTCATGAAGCGCTCCATGGCCTCGGGTTATGCCGGCGTGGATAACCCGCTGTTCTACAAGGAAAACAACCGCATGCTCTTTGGTGACGCCAAGAAAATGCTGGACGAGGTGCTGGTCGCCCTGAAGGCCTGAAAACTGTTGACGTTTCCCCGGGGGTGTCGGTGGATTCTGGCGAGGCATAATCCCGCCACAGGAAAAAAGCACGACCGTGCTGGAAATTCCAGCACGGTCTTTTTTTGTTCCGCTAAAGTCAGAACCGAAAACACAGGAGACAAGACATGAGCGACCGCATCTGGCTCAAGAGCTACCCCGAAGGCGTGCCCGCCGATCTGCCGCCTTCACCCTACACCTCGTTGGTGGCCTTGATGGAAGAGAGCTTCCGCCAGTACGCCGACCGCACCGCCTACAGCTTCATGGGCAAGGATGTGAGCTTCGGCGAGACCGACCGCCTGAGCCGCGCCTTTGCCGCCTACCTGCAGGGCCTGGGCCTGGCCCAGGGTGACCGCGTGGCCATCATGATGCCCAATGTGCCGCAGTACCCGGCGGCCGTGGCCGCCATCCTGCGCGCCGGTTATGTGGTGGTCAACGTCAACCCTCTGTACACGGCGCGCGAGCTGGAGCACCAGCTCAAGGATTCGGGTTCCAAGGCCATCGTCATCATCGAGAACTTCGCCCACACGCTGGAGAAGTGCATTGCCAACACGCCCGTCAAGCATGTGGTGCTCTGCGCCATGGGCGACCGCCTGGGCCTGCTCAAGGGCGCGCTGGTCAACCTCGTGGTGCGCAAGGTCAAGAAGCTGGTGCCGGCCTTCAGCCTGCCGGGCGCCGTGCGCTTCAATGACGCGGTGGCCAAGGGTGAGCGCGGCACGCTGCGCCAGCCCGCCATCAAACCCGATGACGTGGCCGTGCTGCAGTACACCGGTGGCACCACGGGCGTCTCCAAAGGTGCGGTGCTGTTGCACCGCAACGTCATCTCCAACGTGCTGCAGTCGGAGATCTGGAACAGCCCGGCCATGAAGAAGGTGCCGGCCGGCGAGCAGCCTACGGGCGTGTGCGCGCTGCCGCTGTACCACATCTTTGCTTTCACGGTGGGCATGATGCTGTCCATGCGCACGGGCGGCAAGCTCATCCTGATCCCGAACCCGCGTGACCTGCCAGGCGTGCTCAAGGAGCTGTCCAAGCACACCTTCCACAGCTTCCCGGCGGTCAACACCCTGTTCAATGGCCTGGCCAACCACCCCGATTTCAACAAGGTCGACTGGAGCCACCTCAAGGTGTCGGTCGGCGGCGGCATGGCCGTGCAGGGCGCGGTGGCGCAGAAGTGGTTCGAGAAGACCGGTTGCCCGATCTGCGAAGGCTACGGTCTGTCCGAGACCAGCCCCTCGGCCAGCTGCAACCCGGTGACGGCCACCGAGTACACCGGCACCATCGGCGTGCCGCTGCCCAGCACGTGGATGAAGATCATCGACGACGATGGTCGTGATGTGCCGCAAGGCCAGCCGGGCGAGATCTGCATCAAAGGCCCGCAGGTCATGGCCGGCTACTGGCAGCGTCCCGACGAGACCGCCAAGGTCATGACGGCCGACGGCTGGTTCAAGAGCGGTGACGTCGGCATCATGGACGAGCGCGGTTTCTTCCGCATCGTGGACCGCAAGAAGGACATGATCCTGGTCAGCGGCTTCAACGTCTATCCCAACGAGATCGAGGACGTGGTGGCCAAGCTCGCCGGCGTGCTGGAGTGCGCCTGTGTGGGCGTGGCCGACGAGAAAACCAGCGAGGCCGTCAAGCTCGTGATCGTCAAGAAGGATCCCGCACTGACCGAAGAGACGGTGCGTGCCTACTGCAAGGAAAACCTGACCGGCTACAAGCAGCCCAAGGTGATCGAGTTCCGTACCGACTTGCCCAAGACCCCCGTGGGCAAGATCCTGCGCCGCGAATTGCGCGACAACAAGTAAGGCCCATGGCCGTGCGTCCTGACACCACGGCCATCCTCAGTGCGCTGGCCGAGGAGCAGCAGGGCCTGCTGGACCTGCTGCAGCGGCCGCAACGCACAGCGCGCGCCGGGCGCGAGTTCTGGTCGGGTGAGCTGCACGGCCAGCCCGTGGTACTGGCCCTCTCGCGCATCGGCAAGGTGGCCGCGGCCACCACGGCCACCACCCTCATTGAGGCCTTCGGCGTACAGCGCCTGGTGTTCACCGGTGTGGCCGGCGGCATCGGTCCCGGCGTGCAGGTGGGCGATGTGGTGGTGGCTCAGGAGTTTGTGCAGCACGACATGGACGCCTCGCCGCTGTTCCCGCGTTACGAGATTCCTCTTTACGGCCGCGAGCGTTTCGCCTGCGACGCCGTCCTGAGCGAGGCCCTGCTGGCGGCGACTCGCAGCGGTTTGCACGGTCTGGCCCTGCCGGCCACGGTGCACCACGGACTGATTGCCAGCGGCGACCGCTTTGTTTCTGCCGCCGACGAGGCCCGCCGGCTGCACGCCGCGCTCAACGAGGCAGGCCATGCCCCGCTGGCCGTGGAGATGGAAGGCGCTGCCGTGGCCCAGGTCTGCCACGACTACGGCATCCCCTTTGCGGCGGTGCGGACCATCTCCGACCGTGCCGACGACACGGCCCACGTGGACTTCCCCAGGTTTGTGAGCGAAGTCGCCAGCCGCTACGCACGGGCCATCGTTGGCGAGCTGCTGCGGCGCATCTGAGCTCCGCGCCGGACCCGGCGCAACCCGTATCCGGGTACGATCCGAAAAAAGAGGAGACATACCATGACCATGGACTGGAAAGCCATCTCGGCAGCGCTGGTTTTTCTGGCGGGCGTCTGTGTTCCGGCGGCGCAGGCGCGCGTGACACGCATCGTCATCGACGAGCGGCGGCCGATGGCCGCCCAGGACTCAGGCGGCGTTGCCTACGAGCAGATCGCCGGCCGTGCCTACGGCGAGCTCGACCCGGCAGTGGCGGCCAATGCCATCATCAACGACATCGCGCTGGCCAAGGACCCCGACGGCAAGGTGCGCTACGTCGCCACCTTCGTGCTGACCAAGCCGCTGGAGCCGGCACGCGCCAGCGGTCTGCTGTGGCATGAGGTACCCAACCGCGGCGTGCGCCGGCCCAATGTGATCGCCGAGCGCAGCAACGGCGACATCGACCTGACCAGCGCCTGGCAGGGCGACAACGCGGGTGCCACGGCAGTGCGGGCCGCGGCGGCTGTCGACCAGCCGCACTGGCTGAAACTGCCCTTGGCGCGCGGAGCCGACGGTGCGCCCCTCACGGGCGAGGTGTTCGGTCGCATCGTCAACCGCAGCGGTCCGGGCTCTCAGCCTTTGATCGTGCAGACGAACCCGGTGCCCTACAAGCCCGTCAGCCTGGACACGCGGCAATCGCGCCTGGTGTCTCGGGTGGCCGAATCGACACGAGGCGAGGTGATAGGCGAGACGCCGATCCCGTCCACCGACTGGGCCTGGGCCCGCTGTGATGCCAGCAACCCATTTCCCGGCACACCCGATCCGACGCAGATCTGTCTGAAGAGCGGCTTCGACGCCACCAAGCTCTACCAGGTGGTGTACCGCTCTGCCGAGCCCTACGTCCTGGGCATCGGTTTTGCCGCATGGCGCGATCTGGGCGTGTTCTTCAAGACCGCGGCTGCCGATGATGGAGGCACACCTAACCCGATCGCCGGCATGGTGACGCACAGCATCGGTCGCGGGGTGTCGCAGTCGGGCAATTTTTTGCGCGGCTGGCTGCACCTGGGTTTCAACCAGGACGAAACCGGCCGGCAGGTGCACGACGGGCTCTGGCCCATCATTGCCGGCCGTCGTATCGCCCTGAATTTCCGCTGGGCCCAGCCGGACGGTGTGCTGGAGCTCTACCAGGCAGGCAGTGAAGGGCCCCAGTGGTGGTTGCCGCATCCCGATCCGGTGCGTGGCGGCGCCGCGGCGGGGCTGCTGGACCGTTGCACGGCCACCCGCAGCTGCCCCAAGATCGTCGAACACTTCGGCTCGGCCGAGGTGTGGGCGCTCAAGCTCACGCCGGAGTGGGTGGGGACCGACGGCAAGGCCGACCTGCCCTTGCCGTCCAACGTGCGTCGTTACTACATTGCCAGTTCCAACCATGGGGGAGGAGCGGGCGGTTTTGACACCAGTCTGCCCGGCGTGGGCCTGCCCACGAGTGGCGCCACCTGCCCGGGCAACAACTATGGTGTGGGCACGCTGCCCGCCAACCCCGTGCCGCACACCGAGACGGTGAATGCGCTGCGCGTGCATTTCCGCAACTGGGTCATGCGCGGTATCGAGCCCCCGGCCAGCCGCTGGCCCAGGCTCGCCGAGGGGACACTGGCGCCAGCGCACAAGCAGGCCATCGGCTTTCCTACCCTGCCGCAGCTGCGCCCCACGCTGCCCGAACCCGACTTCATCATGCCCGTGCTCGACTACGACTGGGGCCCCGGTTTTAATGCGGCGGATGGCTCGGGTGTCGCAAGTCACGCGCCGCCGCCGATCCGGCAGGTCCTGTCCATGTTCGCCCCCAAGGTCGACGCGGACGGCAACGAGCTGGGCGGCGTGCCGGTGGTGCTGCTGGGCGCACCTCTGGGAACCTACCTGGGCTGGAACATCACGGCCGGCGGGGCGCGGCCGTTTCATCAAGGCCAGATCTGCAACTACGTGGGCGGCATGATCCCGTTCGCGCGCACGGCCGCCGAACGCCAGGCCACGGGCGATCCGCGCCTCTCGCTGGAGGAGCGTTATGGCAACCACGAGGGTTATGTGGCCGCCGTGCGCCGCGCCGCCGATCGCGCGATGGCCACCGGCTTCCTGCTCAAGGAGGATGCCGAGCGCCTGGTGCGCAGCGCGGACGCGAGCCAGGTCCTGCGCTGAACCCCAAGCACAAGCGTTACGTCGTAAGGTTTTGATCCAGCGAACGCCGTGGAACCGGCTTGGCCGGGCCGCTGGCGTTGTCCCCTTGAGGGGAAGGCGGCGACAGCCGACTCAGGGGTGCTTCACTTCAACCAGCCGCGGCGCCGGAAATACCACATGGGCACCAGCGCACTGGCCACCATCAGCGCCAGTGCGTAGGGGTAGCCCCAGGTCTGCGCAAGCTCGGGCATGAACTGGAAGTTCATGCCGTAGATGCTGGCGATCAGCGTGGGCGGCAGCAGGGCGACGCTGGCCACCGAGAAGATCTTGATGATCTTGTTCTGGTTGATGTTGATGAAACCGACGGTCGCATCCATCAGGAAGTTGATCTTGTCGAAGAGGAAGGCGGTGTGCGAGTCCAGCGAGTCGATATCGCGCAGGATCTGGCGCGCCTCCTCGAACTGCTCGGAGTTCAGCATCTTGCTGCGCAACAGGAAGCTCACCGCGCGGCGTGTGTCCATGACATTGCGGCGGATGCGGCCGTTCAGGTCTTCCTGGCGGGCAATGGCGCCCAGCACTTCGCCGGCCAGGGCGTCGGTCACGTCGCCCGAGAGCACCAGCTTGCCGGCTTTCTCCAGTTCGTCGTAGATGCCTTCGAGCGTGTCGGCCGAATACTCTGCGTCGGCGTCGAAGAGCTTGAGCAGCACGTCCTTGGCATCCTCGATCAGGCCCGGAGCTCGCCGCGCGCGCATGCGCAGCAGGCGGAACACGGGCACGTCCTCGTCGTGGATGGAGAACAGCACGCCGCGGCTGCGCAGGCCGGTGTTGTGCTGGTTCAGGATGAAGGCCACGCGCACGGTGCGAGGCTCGGCGTCGTCGGCGATCAGGAAGTCGCTGCGGATGTGCAGCTCGCCGTTGTCCTCTTCATAGAAGCGGGCGGATTCCTCGATGTCCTCGTCCATCGCGTCTTCCGGGATGGACAGGCCGTAGTACTGCTTGACCCAGCGCTTCTCTTCGAGCGTGGGGGATTCGAGGTCGACCCAGATCGGCTGGAATCTGGAGAGCTCCTCCAGCGACTCGATCTCTTCCTGGAAGAGCCGGCCGTTGGCGAGCGTGAAGATGTTGAGCATGGCTCACTCCCTTGAGGGGTTGGCATCGGGCAGGTAGGGGTGGGGCTGGCTTCCAACCCCCGATGCATGAAGGGAGTCGAAAGCTACCGACTAGGGCAGGTTTCCAAGGAGCGTTCTCCAGAGTGACGACAGGCGCAATTATGGCACTGAGCGGGGGCGGGAGGCGGGGATTTACAGCGCGTTTGCAAGGCCTGGGGGCTGTTCGCGCAGGGGCGAAAAAAGCGCTGGAATCCCCGCATTCTGCACCGGCAATTTCGGGCTGGCAAGCCCCCGCGCGACAAGCGGAAATCAAGGGGTCTTGAGCGTGAAAAAACTTGCGCGGCGTCAAGGAAAAGGGATTGCATTTCGAACGGGCCGGGCGCATAGTGAATTTGCCTGCAGCAGCGAAGTCCGAAGTCGTCGTCGGGCTTGCTGGTACGGGCGGACGTTCCAATCCGAGAGCAATAGGAGGCTACTCATGAACCTGACGATCAGCGGTCATCACCTCGAAGTCACCCCGGCCCTGCGTACCTATGTCACGACCAAGCTTGATCGGATCACACGGCACTTTGACCAGCTCGTTGATATCAAGGTGCTATTGACAGTTGAAAAACAGAAGGAAAAGGAACGACGACAACGCGCTGAATGCAACATCCACGTCAAGGGCAGTGACCTGTTCGCGGAAAGCTCCCACCAGGACCTTTACGCTGCCGTGGATGAACTGGTCGACAAGCTCGACCGGCAGGTGGTGCGCCACAAGGATCGTCTCCAGGAGCATCACCACGAGGCGCCCAAGCGCCTGATGTGAGCGGCCGGGAGGTCGCAGGGGCCAGGCGCGAGGCAGGCCGGCCCCACCCAGAGCAAGCCGCGGCAGCCCCGCGGCTTTTTTGCGACTTGGTGATGGGGGCTGTGACAAAGTAGTCGTTTCGGGGCGCCCGCTGGCGTCAGCGGGGCGTATAGGCGGGACGTTTTGTGTGCATAATCTGCCCACTCGAACATCATGAATCGTCTTGCGTCCATCCTGCCGACCGCACAAGTGCTTGTGCATGTCGATGCCACGAGTAAAAAACGTGCTTTCGAGGAAGTGGGCCTGCTGTTCGAGAACCTGCACGGTCTCAACCGCGCCCTGGTGACTGACAGCCTGTTTGCGCGCGAGCGCCTGGGCTCCACCGGCCTGGGCCACGCGGTGGCCATCCCCCACGGACGCATCAAGGGCCTGAAAGCGCCCATGGCCGCCGTGCTGCAACTGGCCCAGCCCATCGGTTTCGACGCGCCAGACGAACTGCCGGTGAGTCTGCTGATCTTTCTGCTGGTGCCCGAGGCCGCGACCCAGAAGCACCTGGAAATCCTGTCCGAGATCGCCGAGCTACTGAGCGACGCCGCCCTGCGCGCCAAGCTCAACAGCAGTGCCAGCGCTGCCGAACTGCACGGCCTGATCGCCAGTTGGCGTTCGGCCCAGCCGGCCTGAGCCCGGCCGTCCGCCCGACATGAGACCCACCGTCGTCAGCGCTGAAGTCCTTTTCGAGGAGTTCCGCGCCAAGCTCAAATGGGAGTGGGTCGCAGGCCTGGGGGCTTCGGAACGCCGCTTCGACGAGGTGGCCGTGCGCGCCGCCAACTCCGGCGCCGACCTGGTGGGCCACCTGAACTACATCCATCCTTACCGCCTGCAGGTTCTGGGCGAGCGCGAAGTGGCCTACCTCACCAATGCCACGCCGGAAGACTGCGAGCGCCGCATCTCGCGCATCACCACGCTGGAGCCGCCGGTGCTGGTGCTGGCCGATAACCAGCAGGTGCCGCCAGCGTTGCTGGCCATGTGCGAGGGTGCCAATATCCCGATGTTCTCGTCGCCCGAGTCCTCGGCCTATGTCATCGACGTGCTGCGCAGCTACCTCTCGCGCCACTTTGCAGACCGTGCCTCCATGCACGGCGTGCTCATGGACATCCTGGGCCTGGGCGTGCTGATCACCGGCGAATCGGGCCTGGGCAAGAGCGAGTTGGGGCTGGAGCTGATTTCGCGCGGCCATGGTCTCGTGGCCGACGACGCGGTGGACCTCTACCGCGTGAACCAGGACACCATCGAAGGGCGCTGCCCGGAGCTGCTGCGCAACCTGCTGGAGGTGCGCGGCATCGGTCTGCTCGACATCCGGGCGATCTTTGGCGAGACGGCCGTGCGCCGCAAGATGCGCCTCAAGCTCATCGTGCACCTGGTGCGCCGCGAGACGCTGGAGCGCGACTACGAGCGCATTCCCTATGAGCCGCTCACGCAGGATGTGCTGGGCATACCGGTGCGCAAGGCGGTGATCCAGGTGGTGGCCGGTCGCAACCTGGCCGTGCTGGTGGAGGCCGCGGTGCGCAACACCATTCTGCAGCTGCGCGGCATCGACACCTACCAGGAATTCGTGGAGCGCCACCGCAAGGCGATGGGCGAGAGCTGAGGCGGGCCTGCGCAGCCCGGCAGGCTCAATGGCCGGGAGTGTGGCCGCCCCGTCCGCCGCTGCTGCGGTTCGGGCATTTGTCCTTGGTGCAGTGGGCGTAGAGGCTCAGCGCATGCTCGGCCAGCGCAAAACCGCGGGTCTTGGCCACGGCGTTCTGCCGGTTCTCGATCTCGGCGTCAAAGAATTCCTCGACCTTGCCGCAATCCAGGCAGACCAGGTGGTCGTGGTGCTGGCCCTCGTTGAGTTCGTAGACGGCCTTGCCGCCCTCGAAATTGCTGCGCGTCAGGATGCCTGCCTGCTCGAACTGGGTCAGCACCCGGTAGACCGTGGCCAAGCCCACGTCGGAGCGGTCTTCCAGCAGCACGCGGAATACGTCCTCGGCGCTCATATGGCGCTGAGCGCCCTTCTGGAAAATCTCCAGCACCTTCAGGCGGGGCAGCGTGGCTTTCAGGCCGGTGCTCTTGAGTTCGTCGATGGTGTTCATAGGCGTGTTTCCAGGGGGTGCAGGGCCGCGTGGCGGCGAGCCCTGCCGCTACAATGGGCCGATCATATCGCTAGCGCCAGTTTCATGTTCATTTTCCATCGTGCCCTCGGCCGTCTGGGGCTGGCCCTGCTCTTGGGCGCCACCCTCTCGGCCTGTAGTTACCTGGAGCCCTACCGTGTCCCGGTGGTCCAGGGCAATGTGGTCACGCGCGAGCAGGTAGCCGTCCTGCGCCCCGGCATGAGCCGTATCCAGGTGCGCGACATCCTGGGTACCCCGCTGCTGGCCAGTGTGTTCCACGCCGACCGCTGGGACTACGTCTTCACCCTCCAGCGTCAGAACACCGAGCCGCAGGCCCGGCGCGTGACCATCTATTTCAAGGCAGATGTGCTCGAACGCTTCGAGGCGGACGCTCTGCCCAGCGAGACCGAGTTCGTGTCCACCCTGGGCCGCCAGGAAGCGCCCAAGGTGCCCTTGCTGGAGGCCACGCCCGAGAAGCTGCAGGAGTTCCCGACCCCGGCTCCCAAGCCCGAGCCGGCTCCCTTGCCGCCCCTGCCCGCCAGCTACCCGCCGCTGGAACCGGCCATCCGCTGAGATCGTTCACACCATGACTGCACAGACACATCACCCCATCGCTATCGCCGGCGCCTCCGGTCGCATGGGCCGCATGCTGATCGAAACCGTGCACGCTGCCGGGGACTGCCGGCTCGCCGGCGCCCTGGACGTGGCGGGCAGCCCGGCCATCGGCAGCGATGCCACCGCTTTCCTGGGCCACGCCAGCGGCGTGGCCATCACGGCCGACCTCAAGGCCGGCCTGCAGAACGCCCGCACCCTGATCGACTTCACGCGTCCCGAGGGCACCATGGCGCACCTCCGGGTCTGCCGTGAACTGGGCGTGGCCATGGTGATCGGCACGACCGGCTTTACCGAGGCGCAAAAGGGCGAGATCACGGCTGCGGCGAAAGACATCGCCATCATGCTGTCGCCGAACATGAGCGTGGGCGTCAACGTCACGCTCAAGCTGCTGGAGATGGCGGCCAAGGCCCTGTCCACGGGGTATGACATCGAGATCATCGAGGCGCATCACCGCCACAAGGTCGACGCGCCCTCAGGCACGGCGCTCAAGATGGGCGAGGTCATCGCCGATGCGCTGGGCCGCGACCTCAAGGACTGCGCCGTCTACGAGCGTTACGGCCACACCGGCGAGCGCGACCCTTCCTCGATCGGTTTTGCCACCATCCGTGGGGGCGATATCGTGGGTGACCACACCGTGCTCTTCGCCGGCACCGGCGAGCGCATCGAGATCACGCACAAGTCCGCCAGC
Source organism: Hylemonella sp. GW821-FHT10B10 (assembly GCF_059415585.1). Taxonomy (NCBI): domain Bacteria; kingdom Pseudomonadati; phylum Pseudomonadota; class Betaproteobacteria; order Burkholderiales; family Comamonadaceae; genus Hylemonella; species Hylemonella sp. GW821-FHT10B10. The sequence continues at coordinate 397,906 of NZ_JBWKNN010000003.1, forward strand.
CGTGTGACCTATGCCCAGGGCAGCCTGCGCGCCGCGCGTTTCCTGGCCGGCCGCAAGAGCGGCCTGTACGACATGTTCGACGTGCTCGGACTCAAGTAATCCTGTGCCGACCGCCATGCAAGACAAGTACCAACATCTCGACGTCGAGAAAACCGCCCACAGCCACTGGGTGGCACGTGATGCCTACCGCGTCACGGAAGAAGCGGGCAAGAAGAAGTTCTACGCCTGCTCCATGCTGCCTTACCCCAGCGGCAAGCTGCACATGGGCCATGTGCGCAACTACACCATCAACGACATGCTCACGCGCCAGCTGCGCATGAACGGCTACAACGTCCTCATGCCCATGGGCTGGGACGCCTTCGGCCTGCCGGCCGAGAACGCAGCGCTCAAGAACGGCGTCCCCCCGGCCAAGTGGACTTACGAAAACATCGCCTACATGAAGGGGCAGATGCAGGCCATGGGCCTGGCCATAGACTGGAGCCGCGAGGTCGCCACCTGCGACCCCAGTTATTACAAGTGGAACCAGTGGCTGTTTCTGAAAATGCTCGAGAAGGGCATCGCCTACCGCAAGACCCAGGTGGTGAACTGGGATCCGGTGGACCAGACCGTGCTGGCCAATGAGCAGGTCATCGACGGCCGCGGCTGGCGTACCGGCGCGCTGGTGGAAAAACGCGAGATCCCTGGTTATTACCTGAAGATCACCGACTACGCGCAGGAGTTGCTGGACCACGTGCAGCTGGGCAACGACAAGGCCACGCTCAACGGTTGGCCCGAGCGTGTGCGCCTGATGCAGGAGAACTGGATCGGTCGCAGCGAGGGCGTGCGCTTTGCCTTCACGCACGATATCAAGGGTGCTGACGGCCAGCTGATCGGCGACGGTCGCATGTACGTCTTCACCACGCGCGCCGACACCATCATGGGCGTGACCTTCTGCGCCGTGGCGCCCGAGCACCCGCTGGCCCAGCATGCCGCGCACTCGAATCCCAAGCTGGCAACCTTCATCGAAGATTGCAAGAAGGGCGGTACCACCGAGGCCGAACTCGCGCTGCGGGACAAGGAGGGCATGCCCACCGGCCTGTTCGTGAAGCACCCGCTGATCGATGCGCCGGTCGAGGTCTGGGTCGGCAACTACGTGCTGATGAGCTATGGCGACGGCGCTGTCATGGGGGTGCCGGCGCACGACGAGCGTGACTTTGCCTTCGCGCTGAAGTATCAGCTGCCGATCCGCCAGGTGGTGCACGTTGATGGCGAGCACTACGACTACAAGCAGTGGCACGACTGGTATGGCGACAAGAGCCGGGGTGTGACCGTCAACTCCGATACCTTCAGCGGCCTGTCCTATGTCGAAGCCGTGAACGCCGTGGCCCATGCCCTGCAGGTGAGGGGCCTGGGCGAGAAGAAGACCACCTGGCGCCTGCGTGACTGGGGCGTCAGCCGCCAGCGCTACTGGGGCACGCCCATCCCCATCATCCACTGCGAGGCCTGTGGTGCGGTGCCGGTGCCGGAAAAAGATCTGCCCGTGGTGCTGCCGCAGGATCTGGTACCCGATGGCAGCGGCAACCCGCTCAACAAGTGCGAGGCCTTCCTCAAGGTCAATTGCCCCTGCTGCGGCAAACCCGCCCGGCGCGAGACCGACACCATGGACACCTTCGTGGATTCGTCCTGGTACTACATGCGCTATTGCGACCCCAAGAACGACAGCAAGATGGTCGATGCGGGTGCGCAGTACTGGATGCCGATGGACCAGTACATCGGCGGCATCGAACACGCCATCCTGCACCTGCTGTACGCGCGCTTCTGGACCAAGGTCATGCGCGACCTGGGTCTGGTGAAGGTCGATGAGCCCTTCACCAAGCTGCTCACACAGGGCATGGTGCTCAACCACATCTACTCGCGCCGCACCGACAAGGGCGGCAAAGAGTACTACTGGCCGCACGACGTGGAGCATGTGCTCGATGAAGGCGGCAAGATCGTGGGCGCCAAGTTGAAGAACGCGGTTGGTGGTTTGCCTGTGGGCACGGCCATCGACTACGAGGGTGTGGGCACCATGTCCAAATCCAAGAACAACGGTGTGGACCCGCAGGACCTGATCGAGAAATACGGCGCGGACACCGCGCGCCTGTACACCATGTTCACCGCGCCGCCCGAGGCCACGCTGGAGTGGAACGACGCGGCGGTGGAGGGCAGCTACCGCTTCCTGCGCCGGGTCTGGAACTTCGGCGTCAAGCTCTCTGCCATGGACCAGGCGGCAGCGTTGGCCAGCGTGGCCGGCGCGAAGAAGCTCAAGGACGTCAGCTTCGGCAAGGAAGCCAAGGCCTTGCGCCTGGAGATCCACAGTGTGCTCAAGCAGGTGGATTACGACTACCAGCGCATGCAGTACAACACCGTGGTCTCCGGGGCCATGAAACTGCTCAATGCGTTGGAAGACTTCAAGGCGACCGGCACGCCGGGTGCCGAGGTCGCGCTGATCGAAGGTTTCGGCATCCTGCTGCGTTGCATCTACCCGGCCACGCCCCACATCACCCATGTGCTGTGGAGCGAGCTGGGATATGCCGGTGTGCTGGGTGAGCTGCTCGATGCGCCCTGGCCCCAGGTGGACGAGTCCGCCCTGCAGCAGGACGAGGTCGAGCTCATGCTGCAGATCAACGGCAAGCTGCGCGGCGCCATCCTGGTGCCGGCCGGCGCGTCGAAGGAAGCCATCGAGGCCATTGCCGTGGCCAGCGAGCCGGTGCAGGCCCAGGGCGCGGCGATCAAGCGCGTCATCGTGGTGCCGGGCCGGCTGGTGAACGTGGTCGTCTGACCCCATGCAACGGCGCCTCTTTGCCTGTCTTCTGTGCGCGCTCCTGCTGGCGCTGACAGGCTGCGGCTTCGGGCTGCGTCAGCCGGTCAGTTTCGCCTTCTCTTCGCTGTACAGCAGCGTGGCGCCGAACTCGCCACTGGGCGTTGAGCTCAAGCGCCAGCTGCAATCCAGCGGCGAGTTGAAGTACATCACCGAGCCCGAGCGCCAGCAGGAGGCGCAGGCGGTGCTCGACATCATGTCGGAGCAGCGGGTCAAGACCGTGGTCGGCGTCAGCGCCACCGGCCAGGTGCGCGAGTTCCAGCTGCGCCTCATCCTCAAGTTCCGCCTGCGCACGCCTCTGGGCAAGGAGCTCATCCCCGAGACCGAGCTGGTGCAGCAACGTTCGCTCAGCTACGACGAAGCCTATGCCCTGGCCAAAGAGGTCGAGGAAACCATGCTTTATCGCAATATGCAGAGTGACATGGTGCAGCAGATCCTGCGCCGCCTGGCGGCTGTGAAGCAGCTCTGAGCGTCGCCTGACCACCATGCAAGTTGCCGCCGCCCAGATCCAGGCCCAGCTGCAGCGGGGGCTCAAGAGTCTGTACACCGTGCACGGCGACGAGCCGCTGCTGCAGCAGGAAGTGGCCGACGCCATCCGCGCCGTGGCGCGCACCCAGGGCTATACCGAACGCACGGTGCACACCGTGGCCGGAGCGCATTTCGACTGGAGCGAGGTGCTGGCCGCCGGCGGTTCGCTGAGCCTTTTCGCCGACAAGCAGATCGTCGAGATCCGCATCCCTTCGGGCAAGCCTGGCAAGGACGGCAGCGTCGCCCTGCAGCAGCTGGCCGAAGCGGCCCAGGGCAACGACAGCACGCTCACCATCGTCCTGTTGCCGCGCCTGGACAAGGCCACCAAGACGGGGGCCTGGTTCGGCGCGCTGGAGAGCTTTGGTGTGACGGTGCAGGTCGAGCCCATCGAACGGCGCGCTCTGCCGCAGTGGATCGCCCAGCGTCTGGGCACCCAGGGCCAGCGCGTGGTCGGGGGCGAGGAGGGACAACGCACCTTGCAGTTCTTCGCCGACCGGGTGGAGGGCAATCTGCTGGCCGCCCACCAGGAAATCCAGAAGCTGGGCCTGCTCTATCCGCAGGGCGAGCTGAGCTTCGAGCAGATCGAGGGCGCGGTGCTCAATGTGGCGCGTTACGACGTCTTCAAGCTTTCTGAAGCCGTGTTGGCCGGGCAGGCGGCACGCGTGCAGCGCATGCTGGACGGCCTCAAGGCCGAGGGCGAAGCCGAAGTGCTGGTGCACTACGCGCTGAGCGAGGACATCCGGGCCCTCAAGCGCGTCAAGGACAGCATGGCCGCCGGGCGGCCCCTGCCCATGGCCCTGCGCGAACAGCGCGTCTGGGGCCTCAAGGAGCGCCTTTACGAGCGCGTCCTGCCCCTGCTGAGTCCGATCGATCTGGCCAATCTGTTGCAGGCCGCGCACCAGGTGGACGGCATCGTCAAGGGGCTGAAGCTGCCGGACTGGCCCGCGGACGGCTGGCAGGCCCTGCAGCGCTTGGCCTTGCAGCTGTGCGGGCTCTGCAGCGCAGTCCCCGCGAAAAGCGCGACCGTGAGAAAATGAGCTCATGAACGCGCCCGATTCCGCCGCCCGCATCGCCGAAACCACCCAGACCCTGGGCCGGCAGGCGCGCGCCGCTGCGGCCCTGATGGCCAAGGCGGGTACCGCCCAGAAGAACGCCGCCCTGCGCCGACTGGCCGGGCTGCTGCGGGCCAATACCGCTGCGCTGGCGCAGGAGAATGAAAAAGATCTCGCCCGTGCCAAGGCGGCCGGCCTGGCCGAGCCCCTGGTGGATCGTCTGCGCCTGACTCCCAAGGTCATCGAGACCGTGGCCTTGGGCTGCGAGCAACTCGCCGCCATGGGCGACATCATCGGCGAGATCATCGGCATGAAACAGCAGCCCAGCGGCATCCGCGTGGGCCAGATGCGTGTGCCCATCGGTGTCTTCGGCATGATCTTCGAGAGCCGGCCCAATGTGACCATCGAGGCGGCCAGCCTGTCCATCAAGAGCGGCAACGCCTGCATCCTGCGCGGCGGCTCGGAAGCCATCGAGTCGAACAAGGCCCTGGCCAAACTCGTGCAACAGGCGCTGACCGAATCGGGCCTGCCAGCCGAAGCCGTGCAACTGGTGCAGACCACGGACCGCGAAATCGTGGGCCAGCTCATCACCATGCCGCAGTATGTGGACGTGATCATCCCGCGCGGCGGCAAGTCCCTGATCGAGCGCATCAGCCGTGAAGCCAAGGTGCCCGTGATCAAGCACCTGGACGGCAACTGCCACACCTATGTCGACGACCCCTGCGATATCGACATGGCCGTCAAGGTGGCCGACAACGCCAAGACCAACAAGTACAGCCCCTGCAATGCCAGCGAGGGCCTGCTGGTGGCACGCGGCGTGGCAACCGAGTTTCTGCCGCGCATCGGTGCGGTCTTCGCTGCCAAGGGTGTGGAGATGCGTTGCGATCCCGAGGCCTGGGCCATCCTGGAGGGCATTCCGGGTGCCAACCTGAAGGTGGCGACCGAGCAGGACTGGTACGAGGAGTACCTCGCGCCCATCATCAGCGTCAAGGTGGTGGCGGGCCTGGACGAGGCCATCGCCCACATCAACCACTACGGCAGCCACCACACCGACGCCATCCTCACGCGCGACCACATGCACGCCCAGGCCTTCCTGCGCGAGGTGGATTCGGGCAGCGTGATGGTCAATGCCAGTACGCGTTTCGCCGACGGCTTCGAATACGGCCTGGGCGCCGAGATCGGTATCAGCACCGACAAGTTCCACGCGCGTGGCCCGGTGGGCCTGGAAGGCCTGACCTCGCTCAAGTACGTGGTGCTGGGCGAGGGTGAGGTCCGGTCTTGAGTCTGCGCTGGATCGCCATCGGGCTGCTGGGCCTCGTGCTGCCGCTGGCCTGCCACGCCAGTTCCTCGTTGGCTGTCGAGATGGGCTGCTACAACTGCCATGGCCAGCCGACACGCGCCGATGCGCCCAGCTTCGAAAGGCTTGCGGCCAAATTCACCCGGCGCCAGGGTCAGGCCGGGGCCGAGGAGCATGTGGTGGACGAATTGCGCAAGGGCGAGCTCCTCCAGCACATTCCTGTGCATGAGCGTCTCAGCCCGCAAACCGCCCGCCAGCTCGTGCACTGGCTGTTCGAAGGCGGGAAATAGGCCCATCCGGCTCGCCCGGCCGGCTTGAATCGTGCCGGGCTGCCCTCACGTCCTAGAATTGCCGCAACAACAATCGCGAGGACTGCATGGTTCCCCATCTCATCACGGCCCTGACCGGTCCCATCAACGAACTCGAACAGCGCATCCTCGATTCCATGCCGGCCATCGAGCGCTGGTTCCGCCTGGAGTGGATGGAGCACACGCCGCCTTTCTACAGTTCGGTGGACATCCGCAACGCCGGCTTCAAGCTCGCGCCGGTGGACACCAATCTCTACCCGGGCGGCTGGAACAACCTTACGCCCGAGATGCTGCCGCTGGCCGTGCAGGCCGCGATGGCCGCGATCGAGAAGATCTGCCCCGAGGCGCGCAATCTGCTGCTGATCCCCGAGAACCACACGCGCAACACCTTCTACCTGAGCAATGTGGCGCAGCTGCGGCGCATCTTCCACATGGCCGGCCTGAACGTGCGCATCGGCTCCATCAGCCCCGAGATCAAGAAGAACACCACCATCGAGCTGCCCGGTGGCGAGGTCGTGACGCTGGAGCCGGTGATTCGCAACAAGACCCGCCTTGGGTTGAAGGACTTCGACCCCTGCACCATCCTGCTCAACAACGACCTCTCGGCCGGCATCCCCGGCATCCTGGAGGATCTGCATGAGCAGTATCTGTTGCCGCCGCTGCACGCGGGCTGGTCCGTGCGGCGCAAGAGCAAGCACTTCCAGAGTTACGAGGACGTGTCCAAGCGTTTCGGCAAGCTGCTGGGCATCGACCCCTGGTTGATCAATCCCATGTTCAACCGCTGCGGCGAGGTCAACTTCGCCGAGAGCAGCGGCATGGAATGCCTGACCAGCAATGTGGACGCCCTGCTGACCAAGATCCGTCGCAAGTACAAGGAATACGGCATCAAGGAAAAGCCTTTTGTCGTCGTCAAGGCCGACAATGGCACCTATGGCATGGGCATCATGACGGTGCGTGACGTCAAGGAACTGGAAGACTTGAACCGCCGCACGCGCAACAAGATGAGCGTGATCAAGGATGGCCAGGAAGTCAACGAGGTCATCATCCAGGAAGGCGTGCTGACCAATGAACGCATGCATGACGCCGTGGCCGAGCCCGTGGTCTACATGATGGACCGTTATGTCGTGGGCGGTTTCTACCGTATCCACGCCGAGCGCGGTGTGGACGAAAACCTCAACGCCCCGGGCTCCAGCTTCGTGCCCCTGGCTTTTGACCAGAGCACCCACCTGCCCCAGCCCGGCGCCAAGCCCGGCGCCAGCGCCCCCAACCGCTTCTACATGTACGGGGTGATCGGCCGCCTGGCCATGCTGGCGGCCAGTTACGAGCTGGAAGCGACCAATCCCGAGGCCGAGGTCTACGAATAGACCGGAACCGGCCTGAGTTGCTGCGCTGCAACAATCCGGGCCGCCGGCAGGGGCGAGGACTGCCTTCGTTTGGTGCATGGAGGCAGGCGGAGCACAATAGCGCATCTGCATTCCAAGAACCCCGCCCGTGAAGACGGGGCCCCGTCGTGTCCGCATCCAAATCCTCGCTCGCCGCCCTGACCCTGGGTGCTATCGGTGTTGTCTACGGTGATATCGGTACCAGCGTGCTGTACGCGGTCAAGGAGGTGTTCGGCTCCGGACATGTGCCCTTCACCACGGCCAATATCTACGGCATCCTCTCGATCTTCTTCTGGACGCTGACGGTCATTGTCTCGCTCAAGTACGTCACGCTGGTGCTGCGTGCCGACAACAATGGCGAAGGCGGCCTGGTGGCCATGCTGGCCCTGGCGTCGCAGTCGGTCAAAGACAAACCCCGGCTGCGCCGTGCCTTGCTGCTGGTGGGCATCTTCGGTACCTGCCTGTTCTATGGCGACGGTGTCATCACGCCGGCCATCTCGGTGCTGTCGGCGGTGGAAGGCCTGGAGGTGGTGTCGCCGGCTTTCAAGAGTGCGGTGATACCGCTTACCCTGGTGATCCTCTTCGGCTTGTTCGCCGTGCAAAAGCGCGGCACTGCCGGCATCGGCAAGTTCTTCGGCCCCATCACCCTGGTCTGGTTCGCGGTCATCGCCCTGCTGGGCCTGGCGCACATCGCCAGCAACCCCGCCATCTTGTGGGCGCTGAGCCCGCACCATGCGCTGGGCTTCATGTGGAACAACCCTGGAACCACCTTCATCATCCTCGGTGCCGTGGTGCTGTGCGTGACCGGTGGCGAGGCCCTGTACGCCGACATGGGCCACTTCGGCAAACGGCCGATCCGCCTGGCCTGGTTCTCGGTGGTCATGCCCGCGCTCACCCTCAACTACTTCGGTCAGGGTGCGCTGCTGCTGAGCAACCCCGAAGCCGTGAAGAACCCCTTCTTCATGATGACGCCCGACTGGCTGCTGCTGCCCATGGTCGGTCTGGCCACCATGGCCACGGTGATCGCCTCGCAGGCCCTGATCTCGGGCGCCTTCAGCGTGACCAAGCAGGTGATCCAGCTGGGCTACCTGCCACGCCTGCAGGTCCAGCACACGAGTGTCAAGGACACAGGCCAGATCTACATGCCCTTCGTGAACTGGGGCCTGTTCGTGGCCATCGTGCTGGCGGTGCTGATGTTCCGCTCCTCCAGCAACCTGGCCGCAGCCTATGGCATCGCTGTCACGCTGGACATGCTGATCACCACCGTGCTGACCTTTTTTGTCGTGCGCTACGGCTGGAAGTATCCTTTGCCGCTGTGCATCGCGGCCACCGGCTTCTTCTTCGTGGTGGACTTGGCCTTCTTCAGCTCCAACCTCATGAAGCTGCACCACGGGGGCTGGTTCCCCCTGGCCATCGGTGGCGCCGTCTTCATGCTCATGACCACCTGGAAGCAGGGTCGGGCCCAGCTCAACGCCGCGTTGCGCCAGGAAGCGCTGGACCTGCCCGGTTTCCTGGAGGCCGTTTTCGTCAGCCCGCCGGTGCGCGTGGAGGGCACGGCCGTGTTCCTGACCGCGGACACCGGTAGCGTGCCCAATGCACTGCTGCACAACCTCAAGCACAACAAGGTGCTGCACGAGAACAACCTCTTCGTCACCGTGCGCAACCACGAGGTGCCCTGGATCGGCATGGACAAGCGCATCGAGATCGAGCCTCTGGGGCACGACTGCTGGCAGGTTACCGTGCACTACGGTTTCAAGAACGACCCCGACCTGCCCGCTGCCCTGGCCCAGGTCCGTAGCCAGGGGTGTTCGCTGGAGCCCATGACCACCAGCTACTTCCTGTCGCGCGATATCGTCATCCCCACCATGGGCCATGGCATGTCGCCCTGGCGCGAGAAGCTGTTTGCGCAGATGCACCACAACGCAAGCGCGGCAGCGGAGTTCCTCAACCTGCCGAACAATGCGGTGGTGGAGCTGGGGTCGAAGATCGAGATCTGAGAGAGGCCGGTACCGCCCAAAGAAAAAGCCCGCATGCGCGGGCTTTTTCTTTGGGGCCGGCAGGGGCTTTCAACGCCCCTTGCGCACCTCACCCACCAGATAGTCCACCACCTGCAAGGCGCGCTCCATGTTGCGCGTCATCGTGCCATCGGTGTAGAAGCGGCCGGCCACGCCCAGGGCGGGCACGCCTTCGACCTTGTAGGCGGCCGTCAGCTGGGAGGCACGGGTGGTCTTGGAGGCCACGGTGAAGGAGTTGAACTGCTCCATGAACTTGGTCTTGTCCACGCCCTGTGTGGCGATCCAGTCGGCGATGACTTCGGGCTGTTCCAGGCGCTTGCGCTCGACGTGGATGGCGGCGAAGACCTTGGCGTGGAGCTTGTCGACCAGACCCATGGCTTCGAGCGTGTAGTACAGGCGCTGCTGGCCCTGGAAGGTGCTGTTGAAGGCCACCGGCACGCGCCGGATCACCACGTCCTTGGGCAGGCGCTTGATCCAGGCTTCGAGGGCGGGTTCGAAGGCGTTGCAGTGCGGGCAGTTGTACCAGAAGAACTCGACCACCTCGATCTTGCCGCTGGGGGTCTCGACAGGGGCCGGCTTGTCCAGCGGCAGGTAATCCTTGCTGGCTTCAAAACGCATCTGGGCGAGGGCGGGCAGCACGGTGGCACCGGCCAGGGCCGCGCCACAGGCGCGGGAGAAATCACGACGTTTCATCATCTGCATAGGCTCCATGTGAATGCCCGGGTGGGACACGGCTGGCTGGAAAAAGTTCAGCGCTGCACGCGCACCAGCGCGGTTTCGTGGCCGGCGGCCTCGATCTGCGCCTTGATCTTCTCAGCCTCTTCCTTCTTGTCGTAGGGGCCGACGCGCACGCGGTAGATCTGGCGACCCGCCTGTTCACGCTCGGTCACCTTGGCTTCCACGCCGGTCAGCGAGAGTTTGGCGCGCTGGGTCTCGGCATCCTCGGGGGTGCGGAAAGCGCCGACCTGGATGAAGTAGGCAAAGGGGTCAGCGCTGGCGCCCGCCTTGGCGCGCGCCAGATCACCCAGGGGATCGGCCGAGGGTTTGGTCTCGACCTTGGGCGTCGGTTTCACCGCAGGTGCCGGGGCCGGCTTGGCGGCGGGTTTGGGAGCCGAGGCGGCTGGCGCCGGCGGCTTGGTCTTGTTGTAGAGCGGGGAGTTCGGGTCCCAGTCCTTGTTGCGTTTTTCCTCGGCCGCGTCCTGGTCCGGGGTACGGTTCTGGCCCTTGTTCAGGAAGGGTACCGGGGTCTTGGTCACGTAAAGGGCGACGATCAGCGCCGCGCCCAGGCCGATGACGACACCAATGATCAAACCCAGGATGGTTCCGCCGCGTTGCTGTTTCATGCCTCAACCTTGTCTCGCAAATAGGGATGCCCGGTGGCGCTGCGCCACCGGCTACATCTTCTCCGGTGCGCTCACACCCAGCACCGCCAGGCCATTGTGCAGCACCTGCGCCGTGGCGGCCACCAGGGCCAGTCGCGCGCGCTTGAGCGCCTCGTCCTCCACCAGGATGCGCTCGGCATCATAGTAGCTGTGGTAGCTGGCGGCCAGTTCGCGCAGGTAGAAGGTCACGTCGTGCGGCGCAAAGTCCTGCGCGGCGGCGCTGAGCATCTCGGGGTACTTGGACAGCTGCAGCATCAGGGCCTGCGCGGCCGGGCTGTCCAGCAGCGCCAGGTTGGCGTCCTTGAGCGTGCTGCGGTGGCCGCCTTCCTTCTCGCGCCAGGCGTTGATCACCGAGCAGATGCGCGCGTGGGCGTATTGCACGTAGTAGACCGGGTTCTCGTTGTTCTTCTGTATAGCAAGGTCCACGTCGAAGGTGTACTCGGTGTCGGGCTTGCGGCTGAGCAGAAAGAAGCGAACCGCGTCCTTGCTGGTCCACTCGATCAGGTCGCGCAGGGTCACGTAGCTGCCGGCGCGTTTGGAGATCTTCACCTCCTGGCCACCGCGCACCACGCGCACCATGGTGTGCAGCACGTAGTCAGGGAAACCCTGCGGAATGCCCAGGCCCACGGCCTGCAGGCCGGCGCGCACGCGCGCGATGGTGCCGTGGTGGTCCGTGCCCTGGATGTTGACCACACGCTCGAAGCCGCGTTCGAACTTCGTGATGTGGTAGGCCACGTCCGGCACAAAGTAGGTGTAGCTGCCGTCGCCTTTGCGCATGACACGGTCCTTGTCGTCGCCGTACTCGGTGGTCTTGAGCCACAGGGCGCCGTCGTGCTCGTAGGTCTTGCCGGCCTGGCGCAGTTTTTCCACGGCGGCGTCGACCTTGCCGCTGGTGTAGAGACTGGACTCCAGGTAGTAGTTGTCGAATTTCACCGCGAAGGCCTGCAGGTCCAGGTCCTGCTCGTGGCGCAGGTAGGCCACAGCGAACAGGCGCATGCCGTCCAGGTCGTTCACATCGCCGCTGGCCGTGAACTCGCGGTCGTCGGACTTGACCGACTTCCTGGCCATGAAATCCGCGGCGATGTCGGCGATGTAGTCGCCGTTGTAGGCGGCTTCCGGCCATTCGGCATCGCCCGGCTTGAAGCCCTTGGCGCGCAGCTGCACGCTGTTGGCCAGGGTGCCGATCTGCACGCCGGCATCGTTGTAATAGAACTCGCGGCAAACCTCCCAGCCCTGGGTCTGGTAGAGGTTGCAGATGGCGTCGCCCAGGGCGCCCTGGCGGCCGTGTCCTACGTGCAAGGGGCCCGTGGGGTTGGCCGAGACGAACTCGACCATCATGCGCCGGCCTTTGGCCGTCTGCTCACCGTAGTGCCGGCCCTGGGACAGCACTTCGCGCACCACCTGCTGCTTGGCAGCGGGCTTGAGGCGGATGTTGATGAAACCCGGGCCGGCGATCTCCACTGCCTCGACCCAGGTCGCGAAAGCCGGCGTGGCCATCAGGGCACTGCGCAGGCTTTCCGCCACCTGGCGCGGGGCTTGTTTCAGAGGCTTGGCCAGTTGCATGGCCGCGGTGGTGGCCAGGTCGCCGTGTTCGGCCACCTTGGGGGATTCAAAGGCCGCCCGTGCACCCGCGCCGGGCAGCAATTGCTCCAGCACGATGCCGAGGGTCTGGAGCAGTTCGTTTTTGACGGTCAACATGGAGCCCGATTCTACTGACCGGGGCTGTGCCACTCCCCGGTGCATCGTGCAAGCCGGGGTAACCGTTTGTCAGCAGATTTGCCGCCCCGGCCGTTGTATGCTGGAATCCCCTGCGGGATTTCGTTCAACCACCATCCGCATCAACGAGGAGACACCATGAAGAAACTGCTTTCCCTGCTCGCCCTGGGCCTGTCCCTGAGCCTGGGCGTCGCCCATGCCGACGAAGAGAAGAAGGCGCCGACTGCCCAGCAGAACAAGATGGGCATGTGCAACAAGGAGGCTGGCGACAAGAAGGGCGACGAGCGCAAGGCCTTCATGAGCAACTGCCTCAAGGCCAAACCCGCCGCCAGCGACAAGCAGACCGCCCAGCAGAACAAGATGGGTACCTGCAACAAGGAAGCCGGCGACAAGAAGGGCGACGAGCGCAAGGCTTTCATGAGCCAGTGTCTCAAGGCCAAGTAAGCCTTTGCTCCTGCGCCACCCCCGCCCGGCGGCTCGCTGTGCGGGGGTTTTTCATGGGCGACCGCTTCAGCGGCGGGTCTGCCAGAAGCCGGGCTGGCCGTAGTGATGCTTGAGAAAGTCCACCCAGAGTCGCACGCGCAGCGGCAGGTGCTTGCGCTGCGGGAACACCGCATAGATGCCGTTGGGTGGTGCGGCGTAGGCCTCCAGCACGGCCACCAGGCGGCCCTCGGCGATTTCCTCTTCCACCTCCCAGGTGCTGCGCCAGGCGATGCCATAGCCGGCCAGGCACCAGTTATGCAGCACCTGCCCGTCTGAGCAGTCCATGGGGCCGTTGGGGCGCAGGTGGATGACCTCACTGTCGTTGTCGCTGGCAGCCGCCGCGCCCGTCAGGGCGCTTCCATCTTGTCGCCCTTGGGCGTTACGCGGAACGCGAAACGCCCAGCCGCGGGTCTGCGAGGCGTCGCTGGACAGCACCAGGCAGTCAAAGCGGTTCAGGTCCTGCGGGTGCTCGGGCGTGCCGTGGCGTTTGAGGAACTCGGGCGTGGCCACGCACAGGCGCCGGTTGTCGGCCATGCGCACACTGACCAGGGAGGAATCCGGCATGTCGCCCACGCGCACGGCACAGTCATACCCCTCGCCTGCAATGTCCACCACGCGGTCGCTGAGGTTCAGCGAGATGGTCACGTCCGCGTGCAGTTCGCGAAAGCGGGGCACCAATGGGGCCACGTGGCGGCGGCCGAAACCGGCGGGTGCCGTGATGCGCAGGTGGCCGCTGGCCTTGACGCCACCGGCCGAGACACTGGCCTCGGCATTGGCCACATCGGTGAGCAAGCGCTGGCAATCCTCCAGGAATGCGCTCCCCTCGTGGGTCAGGCTGATGCGCCGGGTGGTGCGCACCAGCAGCTTGACGCCCAGGCGTTCCTCCAGGGCGTCAAGCCGGCGTCCCATGATGGCCGGCGCCACACCTTCGGCATGGGCCGCCGCCGTCAGGCTGCCACGCGTGGCTACCGAGACGAAGGACTCCATTTGCTTGAGCTTGTCCATCGGGTAATTATGTCGCCGCACGTCGCTAATTGAGGAAAAACGAGACGGATTTGTTCATTTTTGGGAAAATCAATCCACCACCATCTGCAGGTCCGTCCATGGACTCCTCGCCCGTCTCGATCTATCCCGAAAGCCTGCCCCCGCTGGAGGAGGAGACAGTCCAGGTGCGCATGCTGCGCGAGCTCTTCGCACGCACACGGGAGTCGGCTCTGGTCGGCTTCTTCCCGGTCTTTCTCATCGTCTGGTCCCACTGGTCGGCCCAGCCGCGCGAGCAGTTGCTGTGGTGGGCCGTCTGCGCCCTGGTGGCGCTCAGTTTTCGCGTCCTGCTGGCCCATGTTTTCCTGGCCGCGCGTCTGCAGACCCAGGCGGTCTATGGGCGGCTGTGGTTCTGTCTGGAGTGGCTGGGGTCGGTGATGCTGGCCCTGGTCTGGGTGGGCAGCATCACCATGATCGGCACCGGCCAGGTCGACGTGCTCTTTTATCTGCGCCTGATCTTCATCGTCGCGCTCGTGGCTTTTCTGCTGAGTGCGCTGGGTATCGAGACCCGGCTTTATGCCAGCTTCCTGGCCGTCATCGTCCTGGGCACCCTCTGGCAACTGCACCGGCACTACCCGGGTTTCGTCCGCGACCTGCCCGTCGTCAACTGGGCTTTCCTGGTGTACGCGGGGATGCTGATGATCCGCAGCCGCGGCGAGCACCGGCGCACCCACGAATGGGTGCGCGCGCGCCTGACCCAGCGCAAGCTGCTGGACCAGTTGCACCAGAACATCCAGCAGGAACTGCAGATGCACGAGCTGCTGCGTACCCGTACCCAGGAGCTGGAGGAAAGCAATCGCAAGCTCGGCGAGCTGGCCATCCATGACGGCCTCACCGGTGCCTTCCGCCGCGGCCATATCGAAGCCGAGTTGCGCCGCCAGGTCAAGGTCTGGGAGCGCCGGCCGGACGACTTCTCGATCCTGCTGCTGGACATCGACCTGTTCAAGCGTGTCAACGACGAACATGGCCACGCCACCGGTGACGAGGTGCTGCGGGGCCTGGCGGCGCAGGTGCAGCAGACGCTGCGCGGCAGCGACCTCTTTGGCCGCTGGGGCGGCGAGGAGTTCATGGTGCTGCTGCCCGGCACCAGCCTCGCCCAGGCATTGGAGGCCGGCGAACGCCTGCGCCTGGCCATCGCCGGCCTGACCTTCAGGGACGAATCGGGGCGGCGCTTCTGCGTCACGGTCTCGATCGGCGTGGCCCACCTTGAACCTGGCGAAACCGCCGACAGCCTGACCGCGCGCGCCGACAAGGCGCTGTACGCCGCCAAACACGCCGGGCGCAACCGCGTGCTGGCCTACGAGCCGGGGCAGACCGAGTTCAGCGCCCTTTGAACGGCGCGTTAAGGGCTGCCTAACGGACCCTTGGGGAAATTCAAATGGCAAGGCGGGCGCGGCGGGCGCATGATCTGCGCCCATGAGCACATCTGACCTGAGCCACCTGCGCGACTGGATCGGCCGCAGCGAGACACGCGACGACCAGCTCACCGCCACGCCCGTGGCCGCCCTCTGCGCGACGCTGGACCGCGACGACCCTGCGCCTGTGCCGGGTACCGCCCTGCCGCCGCTGTGGCACTGGCTCTACTTCACGCCACTCACGCGCCACAGCGACATCGGCGAGGACGGCCATGCCAGGCGCGGCGGCTTCCTGCCCCCTGTGCCGCTGCCGCGGCGCATGTGGGCCGGTGGGCGGCTCGATTTCCTGAACCCGTTGCGGGTGGGCGAGCAGGTCACGCGCCTGTCGACGATCAAGGATGTGACGCTGAAAGAGGGGCGCAGCGGCGCCCTGGTTTTTGTCTGTGTGCGCCATGAATTCAGCAACGCGCAGGGCCTGGCCCTGGCCGAGGAGCACGACATCGTCTACCGCGATGCTCCCGCGCCCGGTGCGCCGCAGCCTGCGCCCACCCCGGCCCCGCGCGACGAACAGTTCAGCCGCGAAATCGTGCCCGATCCCGTGTTGTTGTTCCGCTATTCGGCGCTGACCTTCAACGGCCACCGCATCCATTACGACCGCAGTTACGTCACGGGCGTCGAAGGTTACCCCGGTCTCATCGTGCACGGCCCGCTGATTGCGACGCTGCTGCTGGACCTGCTGCGTCGCAACTTGCCCGATGCCACTGTGAAGCGCTTCAGCTTCAAGGCTGTGCGCCCCACCTTCGACATCCATCCCTTCACCGTCTGCGGCAAGCGCGAGGGGAACACCGTCACGCTCTGGGGCCGAGACCACGAAGGCTGGCTCACCATGCAAGGCACAGCCGAGATCGCATAAGCCAAGAACATACGATATGAACAAGACCGACAAGCATCAGGATATCCGCGACGCCGTGCGTGCCCTCTGTGCCCAGTTCCCTGACGAATACCACCGCAAGATCGACGCCGCGCGCGCCTACCCCGAGGAATTTGTCGACGCCTTGACGAAGGCCGGCTGGCTGGCCGCGCTGATCCCGCAGGAGTACGGTGGCTCGGGCCTGGGCCTGACCGAGGCTTCCGTGGTCATGGAAGAGATCAACCGCAGCGGCGGCAACGCCGGTGCCTGCCACGGCCAGATGTACAACATGGGCACACTGCTGCGCCATGGCTCGAAAGAGCAGAAAGAGCTCTACCTGCCCAGAATAGCCAGCGGCGAATGGCGCCTGCAGTCCATGGGCGTGACCGAGCCCAGCACGGGCACCGACACCACCAAGATCAAGACCACCGCCGTGAAGAAGGGGGATCGTTACGTCGTCAACGGGCAGAAGGTCTGGATCTCGCGCGTGCAGCACTCGGACTTCATGATCCTGCTCGCGCGCACCACAGCCTTGGCGGACGTGAAGAAAAAGAGCGAGGGCATGTCCATCTTCATGGTGGACCTGCGCCAGGCCGAGAAGTCGGGCCTGACGGTGCGACCGATCCCGAACATGGTCAACCATGAGACGAATGAGCTGTTCTTCGAGAACCTCGAGATTCCCGCGGAGAACCTGATCGGTCAGGAGGGGCAGGGCTTCAAGTACATCCTCGACGGCCTCAACGCCGAGCGCACGCTGATCGCCGCCGAATGCATCGGCGACGGCTACTGGTTCGTGGACCGTGTGACCAAGTACGTGAAAGACCGCGTGGTCTTCGGTCGCCCCACAGGCCAGAACCAGGGCGTGCAATTCCCCATCGCAGAGAGCTATATCGAAGTGGAAGCCGCCAACCTCATGCGCTGGAAAGCCTGCGAACTCTTCGATGTGCACCAACCCTGCGGCGCCGAGGCGAACATGGCCAAATACCTGGCGGCCAAAGCCTCCTGGGAGGCGGCCAACGTCTGCCTGCAGATGCACGGCGGTTTCGGTTTCGCATGCGAATACGACATCGAGCGCAAGTTCCGCGAGACCCGCCTGTACCAGGTGGCGCCCATCTCCACCAATCTCATCTTCTCCTACGTGGCCGAGCACCTGCTGGGTCTGCCCAGGAGTTTCTGATGAAACCATTGACCGGTATCACCGCCGTTGCGCTGGAGCATGCCATCGCCGCACCCTTCTGCTCGCGCCAGCTGGCCGACCAGGGAGCGCGTGTCATCAAGGTCGAGCGTCCAGGCAGCGGCGATTTCGCGCGCGGCTACGACAGCCGCGTGAACGGCCTGTCTTCGCACTTCACCTGGACCAACCGCTCCAAGGAAAGCCTTTCACTCGACCTCAAGCACGACAAGGCCGGTGAGATCATGGACCGGCTGCTGGCCCAGGCCGATGTGCTGGTGCAGAACCTGGCGCCCGGTGCGGCCGCGCGCATGGGCCTGTCCTTCGAGGCCCTGCACGAGAAATATCCCCGGCTCATCGTCTGCGACATCTCGGGTTATGGCGACAGCGGCCCCTACCGCGACAAGAAGGCCTACGACCTGCTCATCCAGAGCGAGGCCGGTTTTCTTTCCGTCACCGGCAGCCCCGACGAACCCGCCAAGGCCGGCTGTTCCATTGCCGACATCGCCGCCGGCATTTACGCCTACAGCAACATCCTCACGGCGCTGATCCAGCGCGGCAAGACCGGCCTGGGCCGGCGCATCGACGTCTCCATGCTCGAAAGCATGGCCGAGTGGATGAGCTTTCCCATGTACTACGCCTATGACGGCGCCAGCCCGCCGCCACGGGCCGGCGCTTCGCACGCCACCATCTACCCTTACGGGCCCTTTGCCGCCGGTGACGGCAAGAGCGTGATGCTGGGCCTGCAAAACGAGCGCGAGTGGGCCGTGTTCTGCGAGAAAGTCCTGCAGCAACCCGCCCTGACGAAAGATGAACGCTTCGATGCAAACGCCAAGCGTTCTGCTGCGCGTGCGCCATTGCGCCAGATCATCGAGGCCGAGTTCGGCAAGCTGACGGCAGCGCAGGTGATCGCGCGCCTGGAAGACGCCGGCATTGCCAACGCCCAGGTCAACACCATGGCCGATCTTTGGGCCCATCCGCAGCTGGCTGCGCGAGCGCGCTGGACCGAGGTCAGCACACCCGTGGGCCCCGTGCCCGCGCTGCTGCCGCCGGGCGCCCCCGATGGGTCGCACGTGCGCATGGACGCCATCCCCACTGTGGGCCAGCACAGTGAAGCCATCCTGCATGAACTGGGTTTCACTGCGCAGGACATTGCACAACTCAAGAACGACAAGGCGATCTGAACGTGAACGCACCCTCTACCCAGGCGCTGGCCGAATTCGCCGCCACGCTCGCATTCGATGCCATTCCCACTCCCGTCATCCGCCGCACCGAAGACCTGCTGCTCGACTGGTTCGGCTCCTGCCTGGCGGGCAAGAACGCGCGCGCGGTGGAGATCCTCGCGGCTTTCGTCGAGAGCATGGGTCCGGCAGAGGGTCCGAGCGAAATCCTGATCCACCGCCGCACCAGCAGCCCCTTGCTGGCCGCCATGGCCAATGCCGCGGCCTCCCATGTGGCCGAGCAGGACGACGTGCACAACGGTTCGGTCTTCCACCCGGCCACCGTGGTCTTCCCGCCAGCGCTGGCCGTGGCGCAGGCCCAGGGTAATTCCGGCAAACAACTGCTCACGGCCTGCGTGGCGGGCTACGAGGTGGGCATACGCGTGGGGGAGTTCCTGGGCCGTTCGCACTACAAGGTCTTCCACACCACGGGCACGGCCGGCACGCTGGCCGCCGCCGCGGCCGTGGGCCATCTGCTCAAGCTCACACCCGAGCAGATGCTCCATGCCTTCGGTTCGGCGGGCACACAGTCGGCCGGCCTGTGGGAGTTTCTGCGTGACGCAGCGGATTCCAAGCAACTGCATACTGCGCACGCGGCCGGCGCGGGCCTGAGCGCCGCGTATCTGGCGCAGAAGGGGTTCACCGGCGCGCGCCGCATCCTTGAAGGCCCGCAAGGCCTGGCCGCCGGCATGTCCAGTGATGCCGACGTGAGCAAGCTCACCGATGGCCTGGGTACACGCTGGGCCACGGCCGAGACCTCCTTCAAGTTCCACGCCTCCTGCCGCCACACCCACCCCGCGGCCGATGCACTGCAACAGGTGCTGCAGGCCAACAACTTGAAAGCGGGCGACGTCCAGCGTGTCACGGCCCTCGTGCACCAGGGCGCTCTCGACGTGCTGGGCCCCGTGACCGATCCGCAGACCGTGCACCAAAGCAAGTTCTCCATGGGCACGGTGCTGGGGTTGGTGGCCGTACTGGGTCGGGCCGGCCTCAGCGAGTTCGACACCAGCTTCAAGCGTGTCGACGTCAGCGCCTTCCACGACAAGGTCGTGATGGAGCTGGACGCGGAGGTGGACCGGGCCTATCCCTCACGCTGGATCGGCAAGGTGCGTGTGGAAACCACGGACGGACGTGTGCTGTATGGCCGCGTGGACGAGCCCAAGGGCGACCCGGGCAACACGCTCACACGCTCCGAACTCGAAGACAAGGCCCTGCGTCTGGCCCTGTACCACGGCGGCGCCAGCGAGGGCGAGATGCGCGCGGCCATGGCGCGGCTCTGGGCCATCGCCGATGCACCGACGCTGGGCCGCCTGCTGAGCTGATGCGCAGGCGCCGCAAATCCCCAGGACCCGTGGGCCCAAGCCTTAGGGATGACCCGGCTTGTCCCTCTGCGGCATCTGAACGAGCATAGCCACATAAGAAGGAAAAGGGAGCTTCCTATCCACCAAGAAAGAGGACGACAAACCATGAACCTGAAACGCAGAATCTTCACCGCTGTTGCCGTGGCCTCCACCCTGGCCCTGGGCAGCGGCTTCGCGCAGGCCCAGGCCTACCCGGCCAAGCCGATCTCCCTTGTCGTCCCCTTCGCCGCCGGCGGTCCCACCGACATCGTGGCCCGCACGCTGGCCGCCACCATGACCAAGTCCCTGGGGCAGAGCGTGGTGGTGGAGAACAAGCTCGGCGCGGGTGGCACCATCGCCGCCAGCTATGTGATGAAGGCCCCAGCCGATGGCTACACCTTCCTGATCCATCACAACGGCATGGCCACCGCGCCGGCCCTGTACCGCAAGCTGGCCTACAACCCCGTGAGCGATTTCGAGCACGTGGGCAATGTGGTGGACGTGCCCATGACCATGCTCGCGCGCAAGGACATGCCTGCCAGGAACCTGGCCGAGCTCATCGTCTACATCAAGGCTAATGCCGAGAAGATCAATCTGGCCAATGCCGGCCTGGGCGCGGTCTCGCACCTGTGCGGCACCCTGTTCCAGCAGTCCCTCGGTGTGAACCTGACCACGGTGCCCTTCCAGGGCACGGGCCCTGCGCTCAATGCGCTGCTGGGCGGCCAGGTGGACCTGCTCTGCGACCAGACCACCAACACCGTGCCGCACATCAAGGCCGGTACCGTCAAGATGTATGGCGTAACCAGCAAGCAGCGCATCAAGGCTTTGCCGGACCAGCCCACACTGGACGAAGGCGGCCTCAAGGATTTCGAGGTCATCGTCTGGCACGGTGTCTATGCGCCCAAGGGCACGCCCGCGGCCGTGGTGCAGAAGTTCGGCGACGCACTGCGTGAGGCGCTCAAGGACCCGACCTTCGTGAACCGCATGGCCGATCTCGGCGGCGAAATCCCGCCGGCCTCACGCCAGACGTCCGACGGCCAGCGTGCCTGGCTCATCGCCGAAGTCGACAAGTGGGGCAAGGCCATCCGCGCGGCGGGCCAGTTCGCCGACTGAGCTTCATTTCGCGCGCACATGAAAACGCCGGGTCCGCCCGGCGTTTGTTTTGAGGGTGCGCGAACGCCTGCCTTTCCTTGACAGCCCCTGCTGTTTTCGCCAGCATCTAGCCTCCGCCGTGTCGCACATCCCTAACCAACTCTGCCCATGACCGATCTTGTTGTTCGCCGCCTGCTCGTGAACATGGACGCGCCCCTGGCGCGCCACTGGTGTGCCGGTGATCCCCTGCGCACCGCCTTCTTCAATGCCCTGTCCATGAGTTTTCCGGTGGGCGAACAGTTCTTCATCGATACCGTGCGCCAGGGCTACAAAGCCCTGCCGGCCGGCTTGCAGGATCAGTACAAGGCGGAGGTGCAGGGGTTTGTGGGGCAGGAAGCCACCCACCGGCGCCTGCACGAGCTGTACAACCAGCACCTGGACAAGCTGGGGCTGGAGAACCGCTGGGGCCCGCGTGCGCAGGAGCGCCTAAAGCAGCTGGAGAACATCGACCCGCGGCACCCGCTGGCCATCACCGCGGCCAACGAGCATTTCACGGCCATCTTTGCCGACTGGCTTCTGAAGAACCCGGATTGGCTCGGCAGCGAAGACCCGCGGCTGGCCACGCTGTGGCTGTGGCACAGCGCCGAGGAGTCGGAGCATCGCAACGTGGCTTTCGATCTCTACCGGGCCCTGGGCGGCAACGAGGCCTGGCGCCGCACCTGGTTTCGCCGGGCCACGGTGTTTTTCATCGCCGATCTGTTGCGCCAGACCCTGCTCAATCTGAGGCGTGACGGCACGCTCTGGCGCTGGCGCACCTGGACCAGCGCAGTCGGTTTTCTCTTCGGGAAACGGGGTCTGGTGCGCTGCACCTTCGGTCCCTGGCGCGACTACAGGCGCCCGGATTTCCACCCGGCGCAACACGACGCGCAGGCATCACGCGACTGGCTGGAGGCCCACCGCGGTGACTACGCCGTGGTGGGAAGCTGAAATACCTGAAGAGTGCGTCCTCAGAAGGACGAATGCAGCTCGCGCTCGGCCTTGTGCTCGGCGATCATGAAGTTGGTGATGGCTATGCCCAGCGAGACGAGCAGGGCGATGATGCCGATGACGAGTGCCTTCATGTTCGGGGCCGCCATGCCCAGCAGGGTGAAGAGGACAAAGGCGGCCAGGAGCGTGATCTTGAAGCGGAGCAGCATGATGTGTGGTGCAGGGTGGAGATAGCGTCAGGGCAAAGACAGCTTTTGCCGTTGACGAGCCTTCCATTGTCGGCAGCTTGCGTGCGGCAGGCAAGGCGTATCCCGTATCAACCGTAACCAAGCGTACGGGTTTCATGCCAGTGTCATGTCCTTGTGCTGGTCCTAAGTTGGCTCCTGCCGCGCATCCTCCACCAGCAAATCCACCAGTTCCCGCGCGTACGCCGGTAGCGCGTCCAGGCTGCGCACCACGATCTGCATGGCGCGTTCGGCCCAGGGGTCGGCCAGGGGCACGATGACGATGCCCATGGTCTGTGCATGCCGGTGCGCGGCCGAGCCCGGCAGGATGGCCACGCCCACGGCGGCCTCCACCATGCGGCAGGCGGCCTCGAAGTTGCTGACCTGGATGCGCTGCCGCATGGGCCGGTGCAGGCCTTCGCAGATCTGCTGCAGAAAGGCGCGGATGGCGCTGCTCTCGTGCAGGCCGATGTGGTCGAGGTCCAGCGTGTCGGCAAAACTCACGGCGCTGGCGCCGGCCAGGGCGTGGCCGCGCGGTACCACCAGCACCAGACGGTCGCGCCGGTAGGGCAGCACCTGCAGGTTCTCGGTGCGCACCAGGCCGGCCACGATGCCGATGTCGGTCTGCCCTTCGGACACCGCGCGCACGATGTCATGGCTCAGGCGTTCCTGCAGGTCCACGTTCACGTCGGGGTGGTCCAGCAGGTAAGAGCGCAGCACGGGCGGCAGGAACTCGCCCAGGGCCGTGGTGTTGGCGTGCACGCGCAGATGGCCGCGGATGCCGCGCGCGTACTCCTGCAGGTCGGTGCGCAGATGCTCCAGCTGGCCCAGCACCAGGCGGGCGTGGTGCACCAGGGCCTGGCCGGGCGGCGTCAGCGTCACCCCCTGGGAGCTGCGGTGCAGCAGCTTGACGCCCAGGCTTTCCTCGATGTTCTTGATCCGGGTGCTGGCGGCCGGGGCCGACATATGGGCGGCCTCGGCCCCCTTGGTCAGGCTGTCGGCTTCGGCGATGCGCACCATGAGGCGCAGGTCAACCAGGTCGAAGGGGATGGACATGAATAGCTGCTAGTAAGCCGAAGATGCTGCGGAAAGGCCCGGAAATCATGCCGCCGGCCCCAAACTGTCCAAATCATACCTGCCGAGGCCTGAAAATCGATTCGATACTTTTTGTTTTCAATTTAGGAATTATTTTGGTATTAATGGTTTAGAAAGTATCAAATAAAGTGCAGGCATGGACAAAACCCGTGCCATTGCCCCATCCGTGTCGAAACAGCCGCCGCAAGCAGTGCTGTTCGACGCCTATGGCACTCTGTTCGATGTCTACAGCGTCGGTCTGGTGGCCGAGCAGTTGTTCCCCGGCCAGGGCGAGGCCCTGGGCCTGCTCTGGCGCGAGAAGCAGATCGAATACACGCGCCTGGTCACCACCAGCAACGACGGCGCGCACTACCAGCCCTTCTGGCAGCTCACGCTCGCCGGCCTGCGCTACGCGGCCAAACGCCTCAAGCTTGCGCTCACGCCCGAGGCCGAGCTGCAGCTCATGAACCAGTACCGGCACCTGAGCGCCTTCCCCGAGAACCGCGAGGTGCTGCAGGCCCTCAAGGCGCGCGGCATCGTCACCGGCATCCTGTCCAACGGCGACCCCGAGATGCTGGGCATCGCCGTGCGCAGCGCAGGCCTGGAAGGCCTGCTGGACCACGTGATCAGCGTGGACGCCGTGCGCAAGTACAAGACCCACCCCGAGGCCTACGCCCTGGGCGAACAGGCCTGCCGTTTGCGTGCATCCCAGATCGTCTTTGTCAGCAGCAACAGCTGGGACGCCCTGGCCGCCACCTGGTACGGCTACCAGACCCTGTGGGTCAACCGCTACGCGCTGCCGTTTGAAGAGCTGGGCACCCAGCCCACGCGCACCGGCAGCACTTTCAGCGCCGTGCTGGATTTCTTTCCAGCCGCCTGAACCGATTTCAAAACTTGGAGGTCCAGACCATGACACAACGCACCAAAGCTCACCGCCTGCAGGTGGCCACCCAGCTCTACCGCTTCATCGAAGACAAGGTGTTGCCGGGCACCGGCATCAGCAGCGCCGCCTTCTGGAAGGGCTTCGACGCCATCGCCCATGAGCTGGGCCCCAAAAACGCCGCCCTGCTCAAGGAGCGTGACCGCCTGCAGACCGAGATGGACGCCTGGCACAAGGCCCACCCCGGCCCCATCAAGGACATGAAGGCCTACCGCGCCTTCCTGGAAAAGACCGGCTATCTGGTTCCCGTGCCCGATGAGGTGCACAGCGATACGACCAATGTGGACGCCGAACTCGCCGTCCAGGCCGGCCCGCAACTGGTGGTGCCCATCCTGAACGCGCGTTACGCGCTCAATGCCGCCAACGCGCGCTGGGGCTCGCTGTACGACGCGCTCTACGGCACCGACGCCCTGCCCGAAGACGGCGGCGCCACCAAGGTGGGTGCCGACGGCAAGAGCTACAACCCGAAACGCGGCGCCAAGGTCATCGAATACGCGCGCCATGTGCTGGACCGCGTGGCTCCGCTGCGCAAGGGCACGCATGTGGGCTCCACTGGCTACACCGTCGAAGGCGGCAAGCTCATGGTGGCGCAGGCCGACGGCAGCAAGCACACCCTGGTCGACTGCAGCAAGTTCATCGGCTACCAGGGCAGCGCCGCTGCCCCCTCGGCCCTGCTGCTGCGCAACCACGGCATCCACATCGAAATCCAGATCGACCGCAGCACGCCCATCGGCCGCAGCGACAGCGCCGGCGTGAGCGACCTGCTGATGGAAGCTGCACTGTCCACCATCCTGGACCTGGAAGACTCCGTGGCCGTGGTCGACGCCGACGACAAGGTGCTGGCCTATGACAACTGGCTGGGCATCCTCAAGGGCACGCTGACCGAAGAAGTCGCCAAGGGCGGCAAGACCTTTGTGCGCCGCCTCAACGCCGACCGCGTCTACAAGGGCTCGGCCGGTGAAGAGATCCGCCTGCACGGCCGCTCCCTGCTCTTCGTACGCAACGTCGGCCACCTGATGACCAACCCGGCCATCCTCTACGGCGACGGCAGCGAGATCCATGAAGGCATCATGGACGCCGTCATCACCACCACCATCGCCTTGCACGACCTCAAGGGTCTAACGCAGAACGGCGTGCGCAACTCGCGCACCGGCTCCATCTACATCGTCAAGCCCAAGATGCACGGCCCGGCCGAAGTGGGCTTCGCCTCCGAGCTGTTCGCGCGTGTCGAGCAGCTGCTAGGCCTGGCCGAGAACACCGTCAAGCTCGGCATCATGGACGAAGAGCGCCGCACCAGCGTCAACCTCAAGGCCTGCATTGCCGCCGCCAAGAGCCGTGTGGCCTTCATCAACACCGGCTTCCTGGACCGCACCGGCGACGAGATGCACACCGCCATGTACGCCGGCCCCATGATCCGCAAGGCCGCCATGAAGGGCACCGAGTGGATCGACGCGTATGAGAAGAGCAATGTGCTCGAAGGCCTGGCCTGTGGCCTCAAGGGCCGCGCGCAAATCGGCAAGGGCATGTGGGCCATGCCCGACCTCATGGCTGCCATGCTCAAGCAGAAGGTGGTGCACCCGCTGGCTGGCGCCAACACGGCCTGGGTGCCCTCGCCCACCGCCGCCACGTTGCACGCGCTGCACTACCACCAGGTCAATGTGGCCGCCATCCAGGACGAACTGGAAAAGCAGGCCACCGCCAAGAACTTCAAGCAGCTCGAAGACAAGCTGCTCACCGGCCTGCTGACCATCCCCGTCGCCGCCAAGCCCAACTGGAGCGCCGAAGAGATCAAGCAGGAGATCGAGAACAACTGCCAGGGCATCCTGGGTTATGTGGTGCGCTGGATCGACCAGGGTGTGGGCTGCTCCAAGGTGCCCGACATCCACAACGTGGGCCTCATGGAAGACCGCGCCACGCTGCGCATCAGCAGCCAGCACATCGCCAACTGGCTGCTGCACGGTGTCGTGACGGAACAGCAGGTGACCGCCGCTTTCGAGCGCATGGCCGCCGTGGTGGACCAGCAGAACGCCGGCGACCCGCTGTACCAGAAGATGGCCGGCCACTTCGCCACCTCCGCCGCCTACAAGGCCGCTACCGACCTGGTCTTCAAGGGCCTGGAGCAGCCCAGCGGCTACACCGAGCCGCTGCTGCACGCCTGGCGTCTGCGGGTCAAGGCCGTGGCTTGACCTGGACACAAACTCAGGAGGAAACGGCGCCTGCGAGCGCCGTTTTTCATGGGCGCGGCTTATCCCTTGGCTCCCGTTGGTCACGCAAAGCCCGCACAATCTCCGCATGGACGGCCTGCAGCCTTTGATCGAATTTGTACAGAAGCACCCGCGCCTGCTGGTCATCACCGGCGCCGGTTGCAGCACCGCCGCCGGCATCCCCGACTACCGCGATGAAAACGGCGCCTGGAAACAGCGTGAACCCATGCGCTACCAGGTCTTCACGGGTGACCCCGTTGCGCGCAAGCGTTACTGGGCGCGCAGCATGCTGGGCTGGCGCACCATGGCCCATGCGCAACCCACGGCTGCGCACAACGCGCTCGCGCAGCTGGAACGGACAGGGCGTGTGGCCTTGCTCGTGACGCAGAACGTGGATGGCCTGCACCAGGCCGCGGGCAGCGCCAACGTCGTGGACCTGCATGGCCGTATCGACACCGTCTGTTGTCTGAGCTGCGGCTCGCGTTCTCCGCGCCGTGACTTGCAAGAACAACTTATGGCACGCAACCCGGATTGGTTGGGGCTTGATGCGCGCAGCCTGGCCGATGGGGATGCAGATCTGGATGGCTTGGACTTTGCGGCCTTCGACGTACCAGATTGCCCGGCCTGCAGCGGCATGCTCAAACCCGACGTGGTGTTCTTTGGGGAGAGCGTGCCGCGTGATCGTGTGGCCGCCGTGCGAGAGGCGTTGGCTCAGGCGGACGCCGTGCTCGTGGCTGGGTCCTCGCTGATGGTGTATTCGGGTTATCGCTTTGTGGAGGAAGCGGTTGCATCCGGAAAACCAGTGGTGGCAGTGAACCGGGGGCGAACACGTGCCGACACGGTCTTGTGTCTCAAAGTGGAAGCAGAAGTCGGCGAGGCATTAGTCGCGTTGACTTCGCGGCAAGCGGAAGAGACCACCGCCCAGGGTTGACGGCTGTCGACCCATAACAGCCCCTAGGTATTGGTTACCGAAGGTCCGCTTTGCAGCGGTTGCTGTCTCCGCTACCCTTTATAGAACTCAGAACAAGCCAAGTCCGAATCTTCCCGATGCTGGCTGGGCTGCCTGGCAACTTCGGTTCAAGCAAGTGGCTGAGCCCTTGGCTGGCGTATTTAGAATATCATGTGGCGTGATCTGAATATTACTCATGCCATCGAACTCCTAGACTTCTTACATCCCGAGAACTTCTCTCGGTCTATCAAAAGGAGTCTGAAATGTCCAATCAAGTAGCCCTGATTACTGGCGGCGCCACTGGCATCGGCAAGGCCGTCGCCCTCAAGCTTGCCGCCAAAGGCGTCACTGTCATCATGAGCGGTCGTCGTGCCGAAGTTGGCAAGGCAGCCGTCGCCGAGGTTTCTGCTGCGGCCCGCAACGGTGCACAAGTTCGCTTCGTGCAAAACGACGTGGCCGATGAAGCCGCGGTCAAGACGATGATTGACAGCATCGTGGCTGAGTTCGGTCGCCTGGACATGGCGGTCAATAACGCTGGCGTGTCCAACGAGACTGGCACTCTTGTGCAGTCGAGCAGTGACAACTACCGTGAGATGGTCGAGACCAACATCATGGGCGTGTACTTCAGCATGAAACACGAACTCGTTCAGATGGTCGAACAAGGTGGCGGCGCTATCGTCAACTTGGCGTCCATCGCCGGCCTGAATGGCATCGCCTGGAGTGCTCCGTACGCTTCGACCAAGCACGCAGTGGTGGGCCTGACCAAGTCGTCTGCTCTGGATCACGCGACTCAAGGCATCCGAATCAACGGCGTGGCTCCTGGCGCCATCAAGACCGACATCATCGCCGTCCAGCTCAGCGGCGGTGACCCCAACTACAACGAAACAAGCATCTCGGCGATGCACCCCATGAATCGCCTGGGCCGCCCCGAAGAAGTCGCCAACGCCATCTGCTGGCTGCTGTCGGAAGAAGCCAGCTTCGTCACCGGTCACATCCTCAACGTAGATGGCGGCTTCCAAGCGAAGTAAGGGCAATGAACAGCACCGTTTCAGACAAGTTGAAGATTCCGGCCACGCTGTGGGAGGGCCTCAAGCGGGCCGGGGTTGACCGTGCAGAGGTCATTCGACGCGCGAACCTGCCTCTGAGCGTGCTGAGGGACGACGCGCCGATTGCCACGACGCAGTTCTTCGCCCTGTGGCGGGCCATCGAAACTGTTAGCCAAGACTCGACCATTGGCCTTCGTATCGCAACGGGTCTGGACGGGGCTGTGATGCCTCTCGCTTTTGTCGCGGCACAGCACGCCCGAACGTTCCGCGACGCACTGAGTCGGGTTGCCCGTTTCAAGCGGTTGTGCGCACCCGAAGACGTTTCGGTCAAAGATTTTGCTGACGGAGGTGAGCTCGTCATCCGGTGGCCTCATGGAGGTTCAGAAACTGCTCCGCGTTCGTTAGTTGACGCGACGATGGCGTCGTTCGTGGAGCTGGGACGCAGAGGAACAGGTGAGCGCCTCGCACCTCTGTCGCTGGAGCTCGCTCGTCCGGCCGCGTCAAGGTCTGCACTTGAGAGGTACTTCAGCTGTGACATCAAATTCGACACGAAGATCGACCGAATTGCGTTCCGACGAGAAGACCTCGACAAGCTTTTCATCACTCACAACAAGGAACTGATCGATGTTCTTGCACCGGAACTGGACAGGCGCCTTGAACATCACGGGGCTTCCGATTCTGTGGCGGAGCAGACCAAGTGGGTTCTGCGACGTCGTTTGACAGCCGGTCGCCCGGATATTCGCTCGGTGGCCGCTGAACTTGCAATGAGCGAACGCTCTCTACAACGCCGCCTGACGGATGAAGGTGTCAGTTTCCAAACCTTGGTGAGTCAGACCCGACATCAGATGGCACTCGAGCATCTGGCAGACAACTCACTCACGCTTATCGAAATTGCCTATCTGCTGGGCTACGAAGACCAGAACTCATTCTTCCGTGCCTTCAGGCAATGGGAGAACCAGACCCCTTCCGATTGGCGTGATGCACACACTGCTGTCGGCCACACGGACAACTAGGCGAGTCAACAATGCGCGTTCTGATATTTGGAGCTTCAGGGATGGTGGGCGGTGGCGTACTGCGAGAGTGCCTTCGTGCGCCCGATGTCGAACAAGTGGTCTCGGTTGGCCGTACCGCACTTGCTATGGCTCATGCCAAGCTTATTCAATCAGTGCGGCCCAACTTCGCAATCGACCCGTCCACTATCTTGGACGATGAACTGCGTGGTGTGGATGCCTGTTTTTATTGCTTGGGCGTGTCGTCATCCGGTATGACGGAAGAACAGTACACCGCCGTGACCTACCGATTGACGCTGTTGATCGCGGAGCGCTTGGCCGATCTGAGCCCCAACGCCACGTTCGTGTACGTCTCTGGAGCTGGAGCTGATAGCAGCGAGCAAGGTAATTCCATGTGGGCACGCGTGCGAGGCAAGACTGAGAACGCACTCCTTCGACTCCCCTTCAAACGCGTGCACGCAATCAGGCCCGCTGTTATCCAGCCGCTAAACAATCAAGTTTCGAAAACAGATTCGTACCGTGTCTTCTACAAGGTGCTTGGTCCGTTGCTCACGGTCGGCCGAAAGCTGTTCCCATCGCATGTGCTTAGCACCGAGGTCATCGGCCAAGCAATGCTACAGATTGCCCGCCATGGCGTACATGTACCAGTGCTCGACGCGCCTGCTATCTATGCCGTGTCTCTCTCAAAGGCTGAGCTGCGCTAGAACGACAGCCCGCCATCTGACAAAACGGGGACAGAAGACTTAAGAAAAAGGATCAAGAATTTAGCGAGCCGCAGATCGCTTCCGCCGTATTGCAGAAGTCCGAATCCGTCGCCCGAAGCAGCCATTGGCCAACGACTGCTCTTGGCCGGTAGGCGTCAGTCTCCACCGCCAAACAGATCACGAAACTTCTGCGCGGCATCGTCCGAACCCGCCCCCTTGCTCATCGGCACGCCTTTCGGATACTCCTCCGCAATCCTGTCCTCCCAATAGGTGGTCGGGTTCGGCGCGCTGCACAACCGGCGAAAGACTTCCTGCGGCACCTGTTTGTAGGCCTGCACGGTCTTGCTGTCCCAGTGCAGGTCCAGTTGCTGGGTGGTCTCGTCGTAATCCGCGCGGCGGATGCGGCCCACGGTGAAGGTCTTGCTCTGCATGGGCGCATTCTCTACGGCGCTCAGGTCCTGCGCAAGATGGCCTCAGCCGGCGTCGCCGACCGGCGTCAGCAGGGCCTCGCCTGTGGCCACGAGTTTCTCCACGCCTTCTTGCACCGCATACAACTCGCAGGCCGTGAAGACCTGCGTCTTGCCGGGTTTGACCACACGGGCCCGTGCGATGAAACGTTCACCCACGGCAGGGCGCAGGCAATTCACGCTGTAGTGCACGGCCAGCACACGCCCGGCGACGGTGGCGGCGGCAAAACCGCAGGCGGTGTCGATGAGGGCGCCCACCATGCCTGCGTGCATGAAACCCGCGTACTGCCCGAACTCGGCGCGCCAGGCCAGGCTGAGTTCGGCGTTGCCCGTTTCGGCCTGTGTGACTTCGATGCCGGCCCAGCGGTTGAAAGCGGCCAGTTGGTTGAAGGCGCGCAGTTGCGCCAGGGTGGCGAAGGTGGACATGGCGGCTCCTGTGTAGAAGCCTCAATGTAGTGAGGGCCGGTGCCGGCCCTTGTCGCGGCTGCGACGGGCTAGCGGGCGTTGACCGGGGCGGCGACGCTCAGGCTGGCGGCCTGGCGCGCCTGGTTGGCCCGCGCCAGCCGCGGCAGGCCGCCGCCGCTGGCTTCGCCCAGGTTGTAGCTGAGCGTGGCCGCGTTCATGGGGCCGTTGACACGCATGGGGATGCTGATGCCCGAGAGCTCGGCCAGCTCACCCGCGCTGGCACGCTTGAGGCCCATCGCCACCGTGGTGTCGAGCCAGGCGTCGACCTGCAGGCTGTCGAGGTCCAGGTCCACTTCGCCCTTGCTCGTGAAGAGCGGGGACTTGAGCAGCAGGTCTTCGCTGCGCGCCTTGCCCTGCGCCAGGGTCAGGCTGGCCTTGAGTTCGTTGTAGGTGGTGGTCTCGGTCAGGCGCACGCTGTCGCGGCGCTCCGCGCCGCTCAGGCCCAGCTGGTCTTTGCCTGCGAGCAGGGCTTCGGGCAGGTCGACGCCGGCCAGCGTGCCACGCACTAGCGCCAGGCTGGCCGTGCCGGTCAACGACTGCCGCAGCGCGACCAGGCTGCTGCCCTGGGCCGCCAGGTCCAGGATCAGCTGGCCCTTGCCGCTGAGCTGGGCTTCGCCGCCGGGCAGCAGGTCGGCCAGCAGCGCGTCGAACTGCACGTCCGAAAGCTTCTGGCGCAAGCTCAGTTGCGGTGTTTCGCCGGCGCTCAAGTTCAGCGCGCCGGATGTGCTGCCGCCGTACAGCTTGGCTGTGAACGGTTCCACGCTGAGCGTGCCGGCAGCAGCGCGCAGCTCGGCGCTGAACAGGCTGGCCTGCAGGCGAGCCGCGCGCAAGGCATCGCTGCGCAGCTTGCCGCGCAGGTTCAGGGTCTTGAGCCGGGCCAGGTCCTGGGCCTGTGTGCCTTCCTGCAGGCGGCGCGTCCAGTCGCTGACGAGGTAGCGGTCCAAGTCCAATGTGTTGGCGGCGAGGTCGAAGGTCCAGGCCGGTGACTTGAAATCCTGCACTTGCACGCGGCCGCTGAGCTGGCTGTCGTCCACGCCGGCCTTGAGGTCCAGCGTCACTTCCTGTGCGGCCAGTGCAGCCTGCAGCTTGCCGCTGACCGTGGCCTGCAGCCGCGCGGCCAGCAGGGGGTGGGTGATGTTCCAGCTGCTGCTCAAGGCTTCCAGTTGCAGCTGGCGTTTCTCGCTGTCGTAGAGCAGGGGGCTGTTGCCGCGGCCTTGCAGCAGGCTGTTCGTGTTCTTGAATTCCAGGTTGGCCAACACGTCAGCGCTTTTCCAGGCCTTGGGGCCGACCTCCAGCGTTGTGGTCTGCAGCGTGCCGGTCAGCTGGGTCGGCTCGTTTTGCACACTGCCTTCGAGCTTGAGGGCGCTGGCCTGCCACAGGCCCTTTGCCAGCTCCACGCGTGCGGCGCTGAGCTTGCCCTCCAGCTGGTTTGCCTCCAGCTTGCCGCGCGCCGTGGCGCTGAAGGGTTCCAGCAGCAGCTTGTGCTGGGCCGGCCAGGTGCTGAGCTTGCCCCGCCAATCCAGCGCCAGCTCCTTCACGCCCAGGGCCTCGCCCTGCGCATGGCCGTCCATCTGCGAGAGTTCGTAGCGCTGGCTGGCGTGGTCGTAGAGCAACTGCGCGTCCAGCTGCACCTGCACATTGAGCAGGGGCTGCGCCGATGACAGGCGCCCGCTGGCCTGCACCTGGCCGGCCGTGGCGTCGGCCAGGCGGCCGGTTTCCAGCTTGAGTTCGTGCAAGGAAAAGGCCTGACCCGTGGCCTCGTCCTGGAAGTGCAGCGTGGAGTCGAGCACGCGCACCTTCTCCACGGCGAACTGCAGCTCACCCATCCAGTCGGCCGGTTCCAGCAGGTCGTCGAAATTGGTGCTGCCGTTGGGGTGGCGCAGCAGTCTGGCCTGCACGCCATCGAGCACGATGCGCTCTACCTGCACCTCTTTGCGCAGCAGCGGCCACCAGGCCACATAAAGCCGCGCGTTCTCGACCGATGCGAACTGGCTGCCGCCGCGGCGTTCGCTCAGGCTGAGCTTGCCGGTTTCCAGGCCCAGCTGGGGGAACCAGGTGATGTGGATGTCGCCCTCGAGCACCAGGTCGCGCTGTTTGTGCGTCTTGACGTAGTCGACGATCTGCGCCTTGAAGTCATTGGCGTCGAGCAGGTGAAAGGCCAGGCTTATCAGGCCGCCGATAAGCATGAGCACCAGCACCAGGCTGGCCAACGCGTGGCGCCAGTGCTCCTTGGCATAACCTTCGGAGAAGGGCAGCTTGACGGGCGTGAGGTAAGCCAGCGTGACACCGACCACCCCGTACCAGCCCAGGAAGGCGAGCTTGAGCGAACCCGGTGGCGCAGCCTCGGGCGCGGCGGGGGTTTTCTTGCTGGGCTTGCTCATGGGGAACAGGGCGTGGGGGCGGGAGGATCATTCTTGATGAAGCCGCTGTTGCCGTCTGTAAGTTGTGGTAACGACTGCGCAGCTGGCTGCGCAGTGCACCCGGGCAAGCCCGGCGCAGGCCGGAGCGCTGTGCCCAGCGGTCCGGCCGAGGGGCTGCTCAGGCAAGCAGGAGCAGCACTAGCCCCAGTGCGGCCGGCAGAGCCTGCACGAAGAGGATTTTGCGGCTGGCGGTGGCCGCGCCGTAGAGGCCGGCCACCAGCACGCAGAGCAGGAAAAAGACCTGGATGTGCGTGCCGGCCGCGCCCAGGCTCAGCCCCCAGAGCAGGCCCGCAGCGAGGAACCCGTTGTACAGGCCCTGGTTGGCGGCCAGCACCTTGGAAGCCTGGGCCTTCTCCAGCGTCTGGCCAAAGGCCTTCAGACCCGCCGGCTTGTCCCAGAGGAACATTTCCAGCACGAGAAAGTAGATGTGCAGCAGGGCGACGAGGACGATGACGATGGAGGCGAGGATGGCCATGGTGTTTCCTTCAGTGGGGGTGCGCAAGTATGCGGTGATACGCCCGGCGCTGACAAGCCAAGGCAGGCGCAGACTGTGGCGTGCAGGCGGCGGTCCAGTCCGCCCGGGGCACCTCAGAGCTGGCCGTATTGGGTGCCGCTGATCTCGCTGCCGGCAGGCGGTGTCGGCGGCTCCATTTCCGGTGTGGCTTCGGCGGCGCGGCGCGCCAGACGGATGCTGGCCTGGGAGACATCCCCCGGAACCTCCCGTCGGCGCAGGGCGACACCGGCGGTGCTGGCGCCATCCGCGCTGCGCGCCGGCATGGCATAGGTGTCCACGGTCTCGTCGACACGCCAGAACACGGCTTGCAGCTGCACGCCGGCCCGGTTCAGGGCGCCGGTGATCATGCGCCGCTCGATCTGGGAAAAGCTGGCAGGCGTGCCGTTCCACTTGGCTGCAAAGAGCTTGCTCACCTCCACCATGACGATGAAGATATGGTGCCGCGGGTCCACGTTCACCACCTTGAACTTGTACATATTGGAGAGCACCTCCATGGCCAGCATGCTTTCGCGCACGGAATGGTGGAGCATCTCGCGCCGGTAATGCATGCCTTCGTCCGCCGGCATGCGTTCGGAAGCGATGGAGGGGTTCGTCGGGTTGCCGAGCAGGGATTTGATGGAGGAAAGCATGTCTGTCCTTCGTCGCGGGTTAACGAAATTTCATGCGGGCCTGGAAGATGGCCCAGCAGTTGGCACACCTGAAGCGGCCGGGGGAAGTTTCCACCCCGCCGGCCAGCGGCCGGTCGGCCTGGCAGGCGCTACCGATGCAGAAGCGCAGCTTGTCGCGCTGCGGATCCAGCGAACCGGGCAGGGAGGGCGACAGGCGCGCGCGCGCCGGACGGTCCTGCGGGCCCGCGGTGCGTTCGTGAGACTGAGGATCCATGCGCGTGTTTCCCTGCAAAAGATGGCACGGGGCAGAGGGCGGGGAGGCAAAACACGGAGCGCTGGCGTAGCGTTCCGCTTGCGGCAAGAGGGGGGCTGTTGCCCCGCCTTGACGGCAACCCCGCTATCGTGCCCTGAGGGCCTTAGACCGGAGGCTTTGCGACCCCGACTTTCGTACGGGTGTGCCTGGGTGAACTCGGAAATTCCAGAAGCGACTATATAGCAGCGGCTGCAAAAAGCCAGCCCTGTTGCCCGGGTGCGCCCGTTTTCAGCGTTCCGGCCAGGCCATCCACAGGATGGACATGCCCGAGACCAGCATCACGGCCTCCATGAGCTGCAGGAAACGGTGCTCGGGCAGGTGCAGCACCAGGCGCTTGGAGAGGGTGGAGCCGGCCAGCACGAAAGCGCCGATCAGCAGGCCCTGGCCGATGGCGCGGCTGTCGATCACGCCCAGCTGGTGGAAGGTGGCGCCCTTGGCCAGGAAGACGGCCAGGGAACTGGCGGCTTCGGTGCCGATGTAGGCGCCCTTGAGCAGGCCGTAGGAGAGGAAGAAGGGGGTGTTGATGGCGCCGGTGGAGGCCACGATGCCCGTGAGGTAGCCGATGACCGCGCCCACCAGAGCCATGTGCCACAGGCGCAGCTTGAATTCCTGGCGGCGCAGCCAGCGCCGCGCGGGGATCATGAGCAGCAGGAAACTGCCCAGGATGAGCTCGATCAGGCGCGGGTTGAACTGCACCAGGGTGTTGGCGCCCAGCACCACGGCCGGCACGGCGGTGGCGCTGTAGACGCCGCAGACGCGCCAGTCGATCGCGCGCCACCACAGGCCCACGCGGGCCAGGTTGGCCACGATGGCCACCAGGGCGATCACGGGCACGGCCTGCATGGGGCCATAGAAGTGCACCAGTGGTGGCATCAGCAGGATGGTGGTGCCGAAGCCGATCACGCCGCCCAGCACGCCGGCGCCCAGGCCGACGGTGCAGATCAGCAGCATGGGAAGGTATTCGCTCATGTGTGGCGCACTGTGCCCTCGATGACAAAACGCTTCACGACTGGCAGGGCGTCCCCGATGTGGAAGGCCCGCGCGCGTTCGCGCAGCGCAACGTCGTCGGCGGTCATGCGTTCGAAACGGCGCAGGTGATCGGTCCAGGATTCGTCGACGATGTGTTCGACGTAGACGCCCGGCTGGCTCAGGTCGTGCAGCAGCTCCCAGTGGAGGGCACCGCGGCGCAGGCGGCTGTGCCGGTTGTCTTCCAGCACGGCCTTGAAGGCTTCGGCCTGCGCCGGATCGATGCGGTATTCGATCGTGACCAGGATGTGGCCGGCGGGCGGTGGTGTGTCGAGGACCGGCTGCGTGTACTCGCTTGCCGGTGTCAGGTCTTCTTCCCCGTGCTGGCCTGCCCAGTAGCGGCGGGCCAGGAACAGGGTCAACATGGCGGAGATGGCGGCCACCAGCAGGCTGGTCTGCACGCTGCTCCAGGTGGCCACCTGCCCCCAGACGGCGGCACCGATGGCACCGGAGCCCATGAGCGCCATCTGGTACATGGACATGCCGCGGGCGCGCACCCAGTTGGGCAGGGCCATCTGGGCCGACACGCTCAGGGAGTTGGCCACCGTGATCCAGGCCACCCCGCCGAGGAACATGGTGGGCACCGCCACGTAGACGTTGGGCGCAAAGGCCATCACCGCCATGGACGCAGCCTGCAGGCTGGTGCCGAAGACCACCCGCTGGTTGAGGTTCATGGCCTGACGCATGCGCGGCAGGAAGAGCACGGCCAGCACGGCGCCCAGGCCCATGGCGGCCAGCAGCAGCGTGAAGGTGCCGGCGCCGCCGTCGGGCAGGCCTTTGGCGATCAGTGGCAGCAGCGCGAGAACGGCGGTGCAGTGGCTGTAGAAGAGGGCGATGCGCAGCAGCACGACACGCAGGCGCGCCGAATGCGCGACGAACTGCAGGCCCACGCGCATGGCGCTGAAGAGTTTCTCGCGGCCCAGGGGGTGGGGCTTGTGCTCGCGGCGCCAGCGCATGATGGTGAAGCCGGCGATCACGGAGAGCGCGGCATTGAGCAGGAAGACATAGAGCGTGCCGGCGCTGGCGATCAGGGCGCCCGCCACCAGCGGCCCGATGATGCGCGAGCCGTTCATGGCCGCGCCATTGAGCGCCAGGGCCGCCGGCAGCTGGGTGCGTGGCACCAGCTCGGGCACGATGGCCGCGAACA
Organism: Hylemonella sp. GW821-FHT10B10; assembly: GCF_059415585.1. NCBI lineage: Bacteria > Pseudomonadati > Pseudomonadota > Betaproteobacteria > Burkholderiales > Comamonadaceae > Hylemonella > Hylemonella sp. GW821-FHT10B10. Next base: position 435,135 of record NZ_JBWKNN010000003.1, read on the forward strand.
CGGGCCAGCGCATGGCCAGGCCGATGCCGTTGGCAAAGGTCAGCAGCAACAGCAGCGTTGGCGACATCCAGCCCGCCAGGATGGTCACGCACATCAGCAGCGCCACGCCGGCCACCCAGAACTGGGTCAGGATGAAATAACGCCGGCGGTCCAGGATGTCGGCCATGGCCCCGCTGGGCAGGCCCAGCAGGAACACGGGCAGGGTGGAGGCGGTCTGCACCAGGGCCACCCAGATGGGAGTCGTGGTCAGCGAGGTCATCATCCACGCGGCCGCGACATCGTTCATCCACATGCAGACGTTGGCGGTCAGCCAGGTGGCCCACAGCATGCGGAACACGGGCAGGCGCAGCGGGGCCAGGGCGGACGGAGGGGCGTTGTCGGAGGGAGCGGGGGACGTCATCGGGGCGGGTGGTCTGACACGGGGCAAGGACAGCCGGGAGCCCCTATTTTGTCAGGCGACCAGCTCCTTGCGTGCGGCGCCTGCGTAAAGATCCAGACAACGCTCGCGCCAGGCGTGGACCGGGTCATCGGCAAGCAGCAGCTCAAAAGGGCTGCTGGTGCGTGCCCACATGAAACCGCCAAAGGCCAGGTAGTCGGCATAACCCGGCTGCTCGCCGGCAATAAAAGGGTGTTGGCTCAGGGCCAGACGCATGGGTTGCAGGCTCTTGCGGAAGGCGTCCACACGTTCCTCGCGACCGGCCTGCAGCTCTTCCAGCGTGGTTTTGTACATCTTCTCGCGCGAGGCGCGGAAGTAGGCCTGGTCGGTCGGGTCCAGTCGCTCGTGCAGGTCCTTGAGGATCAGGCGCGCGATGCCACCATGCACTGTGGTCTGTGCCCAGTACTGGAAGAACTTGAGCACATGGCCTTCGGCGCCGTCTGGAATCAGGCGCGGGGTATCGGGGAAAGCCCTGTCCAGGTACTGCACGATGGCCCAGCTGTCGGTGACGAGCTGGCCCTCATGGCCCAGGGTGGGGATGGTGAGCTTGTCGCCGCTGCTGTGGATGCTGGGGATGTCGCCGAACAGCACGTCACGCACCTCGAAGGCCAGGCCTTTGTGCAACAGGGCCAAACGCACGCGCCAGCTGTTGGGACTGAAGTGGGCACGTTTCGCATTGACGAGGTCGTACAGCAGCATGGGCGGGGCTCGGTTCGTGGGGTTCAGGCGCGGCGCAGGCTGCGCGTGGCAAACAGCAGCAGACAGACGGCCAGGAAGGCGCCCAGTGCGTGCTGCCAGGGCTGGTTGATGGCGAAACCCATCTCGTCGGTCCACAGCACGTAAAGGCTGTAGAGGCCGAGCAGGGCCACACCACGCATCAGCCAGGCCTGGGGACGCAGGTGCCGCTCGGGGATGCGCGCGGCCAGCCAGGCGCCGGTCAGGCCGCTGAGCAGGCCGATGGCCGCGCCGATGGCGGCGTCGGCCGGCCAGTGCGCGCCCACCGCGATGCGCGAGCAGGCCACGCCGAAGGCAAAGACAAAAAGCCAGAGCCAGCGCAGACGTTGTCTGGGTGCCATGGCGAAATAGATGGCGGCGGCGCCGGCAAAGGCCGTGATGCTGTGCCCCGAGGGCATGGAGGCGATGAAGAGCGGCTCGCCGATGACGTGGATGCCTTCCAGGCCCAGCACTTCGAGCGGGCGCGGGTTGTCGGCCACGTTCTTGCCCAGGCGGGTGAACACACCGGCCAGAGGCGCGGCGCACAGCCAGGCCAGGATGATGCGCGGGGCGCGCCACAGCGCGGGCGCGGTGGCCGCGTAGATGGCCCAGCCGGTGCCGAAGAGCGAGAGCAGGGCCCACAGGCCGTCAGGCAGCACCATGAAGGCGCGATTGAGCGTGCGGAAGACGGCGGGTTCGTACAGGCCCAGCCACAGGGGTGTGGTCAGCGCGGCCACGACGAAGGGGATGGCCCAGTGCCAGGGGGCGATGCGACGTTCGGGTTCAGCGTTGTTCATGAGGGTTCAGGAGGCGTCCTGGCGGCGCGGCGCGGGTTTGCCGCCCCAGCCGTGGCACAGGTAGAGGCGGAAGCTCGAAATGGGGCGCCAGGCGTGTTGCACGGCAAAGCTGTCGCCCGGCTCGCAGCGTTCAAACATGCCCTCGCCCACGGGGAGCTCGTGGGCCATCTGCGACCAGTCCAGCAGGACGGCGCTGGCGCCCAGGGGCAAGGGGCCGGTCCACAGCGAGAACTGATCGAAATCCGGTGCCAGCACGTGCACGGGCATGGGGCGGGCGTACCAGGCGAAGCGGCTGGCCAGGGTCCAGTTCTGCACGGCCAGGCGCGGGATGTTGTTTTCGCGCGCGAGCTGCTGCGCGCGCGCGCCGGCTTCGTCCCAGCCGTAGAAGTCGGTGAAGGGGTTGAGCATCTCCGGCTCTTTGCTGTCGGGCGCTTCGGCGGCAATCCAGGGCGGCCCGGCCAGCAGCATGAGCACGTACATGCCCCCGGTGAACAGGGCTTGCAGGCCGCCCAGCAGCCAGATCATCTTGCGTCGCCCACCGTCCCACAGGGCGGCCAGGCCCAGGCCGGCAAAGGGCGCCAGGGCGACCCAGGCCGGCGCCGTCCAGTGCGGCAGGCTGGAGCCACCGCCCGAGAGGTAGGCCAGGACCGCGAAGGGCAGGGCAGCGAAGGCCAGCAGCCAGGACTGGGCAGGGTCCAGCTCAAAGCCGCCTATCACCTTGTGGCGCAGGCCGAACATGCCCCGGATCATCAGCGGGTAGAGCAGGGCCTGGGCCAGCAGGAAGACCAGAAGCGGGCCGATCTGCCAGTGGCTGCCCTGGCCGTGCTTGAGCTGGTAGGTGAAGGAGATCCATTCGTGCTGCGCGTTCCACACGAAAACGGGCAGCACCAGCGCCACCGCCAGCAGCAGGGCGATCCACGGGCCGGCTTGCCTGAGCAGGCGCAGGCCGTGGGCAGCCAGCAGGCAGGCAATGACCGGCAGCGCGGCGAAGATGGCGGTGTATTTGGAGAGGCCGGCCAGGCCCAGCAGGGCGCCCAGCAGCAGCCATTCGGGCAGGCGCTGCGCCACGCTGTCGTCGAGCATGCGCAGGGTCTGCCAAAGGATGGCGGCGGTGAACAGCATCAGCAGCGTGTCAGGCAGCAGGCCGATGCCCAGGATGTGCAGCACCGGCGCCAGGCTGTAGGCCGCTACGGCCCACAGGCCGGCGGCGTCGATGCTGCCCACGGCCGGCACCAGCAGGGTGTGCAGGCGGCGCGCGGTGTTGTGGATGAACAGCGCGGTCAGCACCCAGAGGGCCTCGGGGACCAGGCGCAGAAAGCCCTCGGGCGCATCCAGCGCGACCAGGGGCCACTGCACCCAACCCACCAGGGGCGGGTGGTCGTAATAACTGAGGGCGAGGTTGGCACCGTAGAGCGCGTAGTGCGCTTCGTCACCTGACAGGCCCAGCACCCAGCCCAGCACGAAATGCAGCAGGCTGTGGCCTGCCAGGAGCAGGGCCAGGATGTGGGAGGGGCGCAGGGTGACAGACACGGGGGATCTCGGGGGTGGGAGCACGAAGTCTAAACGAGGGGCAGCGCTAAACTGCTGCCATGGAACCGAAATCCGTGGCCGGCTTGCCGTCCGCCATCGACCCCACTCTCTGCCCTCTGTGCGGCCAGTCCAACGCCTGCGCCAACCAGCTGGCACGTGCCACCGGGGTTGCCCAGCCGCCCTGCTGGTGCACCACGGCCACCTTCACCCCGGAGCTGCTGGCGCGCGTACCGGCCGAGGCACGACGACTGGCCTGCATCTGCGAGGCCTGCGCCCGGGCGGCCCGGCCCTAGGCGGCTTCGGCTTATTTCGCTCCCTCGATGATCCAGCGCATCAGCGCTTCAGACTCTTCGCGGCTGAGGCGTTCATGGGCTGCAATGTGGCCGAACAGGCCGCCCTCGCGCAGCTTGTCGGCCAGCCGGCGCGGCGCATCCACCTGTCCGCGGTAGCGCGCGTAGTCGCCAGCGAGCTGGTTCATGCTCGGCGCGCTGCGCCGTGGCGGTTCGCCATGGCAGCTGAAGCAGCCCTTGTCCAGCGCAAGTTGCGCGCTGGCCAGGGTGGCTGGCGCGTACGCCAGCAGCAGAAGCAGGCAGCCCATGTGGTGCAGTGTCATGTACCGCATGGTGCCACCATGGCGCCCCGCCTGCTAGCATCAGGTTCCCACCGTCTTCCAGCCTCCCAAGCCATGACCCGCACCCACGAAGAGCAGCGCCAGGCCCGGCGTTCGACCTGGATCAGCGTCTGGGTCAATGTGTTCCTGGCGGCTGCCCAGGTGGTGATCGGGGTGTTCGCCCGCTCTCAGGCCCTGATCGCTGACGGCCTGCATTCCCTGTCCGACCTGGTGGCCGATGGCGTGGTGCTGTTTGCCGCGCGCCATTCCCATGCCGAGGCCGACGCGGAACACCCCTACGGCCATGCACGTTTCGAGACGGCCGCCTCCCTGGCCATCGGCCTGATCCTCGTGGCCACGGGTGTGGGCATGGTCTGGACGGCCGGGGTCAAGCTGCACGAGGGCCAGAACCTGGGCGCCGTGCACCCGCTGGCGCTGGTGGCCGCGCTGATCACGCTGGTCGCCAAGGAGGGTTTGTTCCGCTACATGCGGCGCATCGGTGAGCAGCTCAAGAGTTCCATGCTGATCGCAAACGCCTGGCATGCACGCGCGGATGCGGCTTCTTCCCTCGTGGTGGCGCTGGGCATAGCTGCCAACCTGCTGGGCTACCACAGCATGGACGCGGTGGCGGCGGTCATCGTGGGTTTCATGATCGTCAAGGCGGGCTGGGATTTCTCGGTGGATGCCTTCCACAGCCTGACCGACCACGCGCTCGACCCCGAGGAGATCGAGCGCATCCGCCGCACGGTGCAGGCCATCGATGGTGTGCTGGACGTGCATAACCTGCGCACGCGACGCATGGGCGACTGGGCCGTGATCGACATGCATGTGGAGGTGGGCACGCATCTCTCGGTGTCTGAGGGGCATTACATCGCCGAGCAGATCAGCGCGCAGGTCAAGTCCGCGCACCGGGTGGCCGAGTGCACGGTGCACATCGATCCCGGCACGGTGCGCCATCTGGCCCGCGTGCTGGCCTTGCCGCCGCGGGACCGGGTGCTGGCTCGCGTGCAGGAGCTGCTGCGCGAGGCGCCGGCCGCGCTGCGCCTGCATTATCTGGAAGGCGGGCTCGAGGTGGAGATCGAACTGGCCCGGCCCCATACGCCGGACGAGCTGTCGCGCCTGCAGCGCGAATTGCAGACGGCCCTGGCCAATCTGGGCCCTCTGGCCCGTGTTACGGTGGCCGGCCCCGGCACAAGGTCCTCGACATGAAACACCCCTCCACCCTGCCCGAAATGCAGGCCCGCTACGGCGAAGGCTACCGCTGGCTGCTGCTGCTGGCCGTGATGGTGGGCACCATGGCCTCCATCATGTCCTCGACCATCATCAACGTGGCCATCCCCGACATGAGCCACCAGTTCGTGCTGGGCCAGGAGCGCGCGCAATGGGCCACCTCCAGCTTCATGGTGGCCACCACCGTGGCGATGTTGTGCACCCCCTGGCTGCTGGCGAGCTTCGGCTACCGCCGCACCTATGTGGTGGCCATGCTCATGCTGCTGGGCGGCGGTGTGGGCGGCGGCCTGGCGGGCAGCTTCGAGGTGGTGCTGGTGGCGCGTGTGGTCGAGGGTCTGGCCGCGGGTGTGGTGCAGCCCATCCCGGCCATCATCATCATGCGGGCCTTCGCTGCCCACGAGCGCGGGCGCGCGGGCGGCATCTTCGGCATGGGTGTGGTGCTCGCGCCCGCCCTGGGCCCCAGCATCGGCGGCCTGCTGGTGGACTGGTTTGGCTGGCGCTCCATCTTCTTCATGGTCGTGCCCTTCTGCCTGGCATCGCTGTGGCTGGCCTTCCGTTATGTGCCCACCACTTCGCCCGGGGGCAGCGCGCCCGATCGCCACGGCAATCGGCTCGATTGGCAGGGCCTGCTGCTGGCCACGGTGGGTACCCTGTGCCTGCTCAACGGCATGGTCGAGCTGCATGGTGCGGCCGGGCCGCAGGCCTGGGCCCTGCTGGGCCTGGCCCTGGCCTGTACGGTGGTGTTCATACTCTGGCAACGGCACCAGGCGCGCCGCGGCGACATGCCGCTCATGCATCCGGACCTGTTTGCCTTCCGTTCCTTCGCCATGGGCAGTCTGGTGGCCTTCATCTACGGCACGGCCCTCTTCGGTTCCACCTACCTGCTACCGCTCTACATCCAGATGGCCCAGCAGCTCTCGGCCTCGCACGTGGGCACCATCATGCTGCCGGCCGGCCTGGTGCTGGCCGTGACCATTCCGCTGGCCGGGCGCCTGTCGGACCACTGGCCCATCCGGGTGCTGATCTGCATCGGCCTGGGCCTGCTGGCTGTCTCTTTCGCGCTGATGCTGACCCTGATGCCGGGCATGGCGCGCCAGACCGTGCTGGCCTTGCTGGTGGCCTGGGCGATCCTGGGTCGTATCGGCCTGGGGTTCATCCTGCCCTCGCTGAACAACGGGGCCATGGCCGGGTTGGAGCCGCGCCTGATCTCGCAGGCCTCGAGCGCCATCAATTTCCTGCGCATGCTGGGTGGCGCCGTCGGTGTGAGCCTGTGCGGCATCGTGCTGGAGTGGCGCATCGCCGTGCATGGCGACAGCCTGGCCCGCGGCGAGACCAGCCCCGCGCGACTGGCCGCCTTCGACGAGACCTTCGTGATGCTGGCCGGGGTCTGCGCCCTGGCCATGCTGGCGGCCTGGCGCATGCGCAGCACACCGCGCGGGCAGCCCGAGCCGAAGGAGGCCTGAAACCATGTGCCAGCTGCTGGGCATGAACTGCAATGTGCCGACCGATGTGCTGTTCAGCTTCGCCGGCTTTGCCGAGCGCGGCGGGCGTACCGACCACCATGGCGATGGCTGGGGCATTGCCTTCTTCGAGGACAAGGGCCTGCGCCATTTTGTCGACCACCAGTCGGCCGCCGAGTCGCCGGTGGCCGAGCTGATTCGCCACTACCCGATCAAGAGTCGCAACGTGATCTCGCACATCCGCAAGGCCACCCAGGGGGAGGTGACGCTGGAGAACTGCCACCCTTTCGTGCGCGAGCTCTGGGGCCGCTACTGGGTGTTCGCGCACAACGGCGACCTCAAGGACTACATGCCGCGCCTGCACGGCAGCTTCAGGCCTGTGGGCCACACCGACAGCGAGCGCGCCTTCTGCTGGCTGATGCAGGAACTGGCCAAGTCACATGCCAGCGTGCCCAGCATTGCCGAGCTGACCTTGACGCTGCGCGAGCTGGTGCCGCAGATTGCGAAACACGGCACCTTCAATTTTCTGCTGAGCAATGGCGAGGCCCTGTGGGCCCATGCCTCGACGAACCTCTACCACGTGGTGCGCCAGCACCCCTTCGGCAGCGCCACGCTGCGCGACGAGGATCTGAGTGTGAATTTCGCCGAGCACGCCGCGCCGGGCGACCGCGTGGCGGTGGTGGTGACGGCCCCGCTGACCACCGATGAGCAGTGGACGGCGTTTGCACCGGGTGAGTTGCGGGTTTTTGTGGACGGCACGCCCGCCAAGGGCTGAGCCGACGCTCAACGCACTGTCAGTGCGGTTTCCAGCGCGTCGATGAACATGGCCGCCACGTCGAAGCCGGCCTGGTGCGTGATTTCCTGGAAGCAGGTGGGGCTGGTGACGTTGATTTCGGTCAGGCAGTCGCCGATCACGTCCAGGCCCACCAGCAGCAGGCCGCGCGCGGCCAGCACCGGGCCGATGGCCCCGGCAATTTCCAGATCGCGCGCGCTCAGGGGCTGGGCAACACCCTTGCCGCCGGCTGCCAGGTTGCCACGCACTTCGCCGCCCTGCGGGATGCGCGCCAGCGCGTGGGGCACGGGTTTGCCGCCGATGACCAGGATGCGCTTGTCGCCCTGGGCGATGGCCGGCAGGAACTTCTGCACCATCAGGGACTGCGCGCCGTCGCGGTTCAACGTCTCGATGATGCTGCCCAGGTTCATGCCGTCGTCGCGCACGCGGAAGATGCCCATGCCGCCCATGCCGTCCAGCGGCTTCAGGATGATGTCGCGGTGCTGCGCGTGGAAGTCGCGCACGGCCTGCGCGTTACGTGTGACCAGCGTAGGCGTGGTGAATTGCGGGAATTCCAGGATGGCCAGTTTTTCGGGGTGGTCGCGCAGTGCGCGTGGTTTGTTGAAGACCCGGGCGCCTTCACGCTCGGCCTGCTCCAGCAGATGGGTGGCGTAGAAGAACTCGCTGTCGAAGGGTGGATCCTTGCGCATGACGATGGCGTCGAAGTCGCGCAGCGCGGCCAGGCGCTGGGCCGGTGCCAGCGGTGATTCGTGGAACCAGTGCTCCTCGTGGCCGGTCAGGCGGATGCGGCGCACCGGCGCCTGCACGCCGGTGCTGGCCGTCCAGCTCAGGTGCTGGGGCTCGCAGGCGGCCACCGTGTGGTTGCGGCGCTGGGCCTCGCGCATCATGGCGAAGGTGCTGTCCTTGTAGGTCTTGAAGGATTCCAGCGGGTCGGCGACAAAGAGCAGGTTCATGGATGGCGCAACAGGGCTAGCGGTGGCCGGAAGTCTCTCACGAATCCTCGGAAGACATACGGCAGGGGTCCTGCAAGCACGCGTACCGCCCAGGGGCAAAAGCAAGGACTGGACCAGCCGCCCGGCCCGATTACAATGCCCAGGACCCCAAAGAGCAAGATTCGTGCCTTTATGAAATTCACCATCCTCCGCTTCCTTCTGTGCGCAGCCTGTGCACTGAACGCGGGCGTGGCCAGTGCCGAGAAGGCCGATGCCAAGAAACCGATGAACATCGAGGCCGATGCCCTGCGCTATGACGATCTCAAGCAGACCAGCGTCTTCAGCGGCAATGTGGTGCTGACCCGGGGTTCCATCATCATCAAGGGCACACGCATCGAAGTGCGCCAGGACCCCCAGGGTTACCAGTTCGGCGTGGTGACGGCCGAAGCCGGCCAGCGCGCCTACTTCCGCCAGAAACGCGACGGCGAGGACGAATACATCGAGGGAGAGAGCGAAACCATCGAATACGACGGCCGCGCCGACGTGTTCAAGCTGATCAAGGACGCCCGCCTGCGCCGCCTGCGCGGCACCCAGGTGGCCGATGTGGTGACGGGCAACATCATCCAGTACAGCAGCCTGACGGACGTGTTCACGGTGGACGGCGGCCCGCAAAAGGGTGGCGAGCGCGTGCGCGCCACGCTGACACCGCGCAACGAGACGACAGCGGCCCCGGTGGCACCACGCCCCGGCCTGCCCCTGCGCAATGACGACACCTTGGGCGGAGGACGCAAGTGAGCGACAGCCAGCAGATGGTAAGCGGGGCTGTGCCCGACTCCCAGCCCGACTCGGCGATCGCCCAGGACACGCAGCCCGGCGCCGACACCAGCCGCCTGGAGGCGCGCCACCTCAAGAAGTTCTACGGCAGCCGCGAGGTCGTCAAGGACGTGGCCCTGACCGTGCGCAAGGGCGAGGTGGTGGGACTGCTGGGCCCCAACGGGGCGGGCAAGACCACCTCCTTCTACATGATCGTGGGCCTGGTGCGTGCCAGTGCCGGCGAGATCCTGATCGACGACGAGCGCGTGGAGCACATGCCCATCCACCAGCGCGCGCGCATGGGCCTGAGCTACCTGCCGCAGGAGGCGTCCATCTTCCGCAAGCTCAACGTCGAGGACAACGTGCGCGCCGTGCTGGAGCTGCAGCGTGACGAGGCCGGCAAACCGCTGAGCAAGGGCGAGATCGAGAACCGTCTTACCGCCCTGTTGCAGGACCTGCGCGTGGAGACGCTGCGCTTGTCGCCCGCGCTCGCGCTGTCGGGTGGCGAGCGCCGCCGCGTGGAGATCGCCCGCGCCCTGGCCACCCAGCCGCGTTTCATCCTGCTGGACGAGCCTTTTGCCGGTATCGACCCGATCGCGGTGATCGAGATCCAGCGCATCATCAGTTTCCTCAAGGCGCGCGGCATCGGCGTGCTGATCACCGACCACAATGTGCGCGAGACGCTGGGCATCTGCGACCACGCCTACATCATCAGCGAGGGCCGGGTGCTGGCCCAGGGCACGCCAGCCGAGATCGTCAACAACGCCGATGTGCGCCGGGTCTACCTCGGCGAGCACTTCAAGATGTGAGGGGGTCCCCCCTGCACATCGGCTTGGCATCATGAAACAGGGACTGTCGCTACGGGTCTCCCAGCACCTGGCGCTCACGCCCCAGTTGCAGCAGTCCATCCGTCTGCTGCAGCTCTCTACGCTGGAGCTGAACCAGGAGGTCGAGCAACTGCTCGACGAAAATCCCTTCCTTGAACGCGCCGACGACAGCGTCGAGCGCGAGGCCCATGGCCTGGAGCGTGCCGATACGCCGGTGGCACAGGACGAGGCGGAATACGACTACAGCAGCAGTAGTGCGTCGTCCAGCGATGGACCGGACGACAGTGCCACCACCAGCCTGGAGATCGAGGGCAACTGGGAGGGCGACGGCAGCGTGGACATGTCGCCCGACGACAGCGAATGGGGCGGCGACGCGCCGGCGCGCAACGGCGCGCGCGAGGACGACGAAGCCGACGCCACCGAACTGGCGCGCAGTCAGGAATCGCTGCCGGACTTCCTCAAGCGCCAGGCCCTGTCCCTGCGCCTGAATGCCGTCGACCGCGCGGCCCTGCTGTTCCTGATCGAGTCGCTCAACGACGACGGTTATCTGGAAGACACGCTGGAGTCCCTGGCGCAGGGCCTGGCTGGCGACGATCTGGAGCAGGTGGAGTCCGTGCGCGAGCATTTCGAGCTCGCGCTGCGCCTGCTGCAAAGTCTGGAGCCCACGGGTGTGGGCGCGCGCAACATGGCCGAATGCCTGCGCCTGCAGCTGCACGCCTTGCAGGCCGATGCGATGAGGGGTGCGGCGGCCTTGCCGGAGCCCGCGGTGGTGGCGCAGGCCCTGCGCATGATCGAGCAGCCGCCCGAACTGCTGGCGCGGCGTGACCTCAAGAAGCTGGCACAGCTCTGCGGCGGCAGTGAAGCCCTGACGCGCGAGGCCCTGGGTCTGGTGGCGCGGCTGGAGCCCAAGCCCGGCCGGCGCTTCGTCAACGTCGAGCGCAACGTCATCGTGCCCGACGTGCTGGTGCTGCGCAGCGGCAATGGCGCGCAGACCCGTTTTCGCGTGCAGCTCAACCCGGACATCATGCCGCGCCTGCGCGTGCACGACATCTATGCCAACGCGCTCAAGGGCCACAAGGCCGGCGGCCGCGAAGGCGACAACTACGCCGCGCTGCAGCAGCGCCTGCAGGAGGCGCGCTGGTTCATCAAGAACATCCAGCAGCGTTTCGACACCATCCTGCGCGTGAGCAGCGCCATTGTCGAGCGGCAGAAGAACTTCTTCATGCACGGCGAACTGGCCATGCGCCCGCTGGTGTTGCGCGAGATCGCCGACGAGCTGGGTCTGCACGAGTCCACCATCAGCCGCGTGACCACGGCCAAATACATGTCCACGCCCTTTGGCACCTACGAACTCAAGTACTTCTTCGGCTCGGGCCTGGGCACCGAATCCGGCGGCAACGCTTCGAGTACGGCGGTGCGCGCGCTGATCAAGCAGTTTGTCAGTGCCGAGAACGCCAAGAAACCCCTGTCCGACAGCCAGCTCTCCGAGATGCTCAAGGAGCAGGGCATCGAATGCGCGCGCCGCACCGTGGCCAAATACCGCGAGGCCTTGAAAATAGCTCCCGCCAACCTGCGCAAAGCGCTCTGAATGGACGCACTGTGAACCAGCTGCAATTGTTTCTGCCTTGCGCCGCCGGCGTGGAGGACTATCTGGCGCCCGAGATCCTGCAGATCACGGGTCTGCCGCCGGGGTGTGTCACCAAACAGCGCGGCGGGGTGGCGGTGCGCACCTCGTTTGCGCAGGCCATGCTGCTCAACCTCTACAGCCGCCTGGCGCAGCGTGTGCTGGTGTTGCTCTCGTACACCGAATACCGCAGCGAACAGGATCTGTACCGCGCCGCCATGGCGGTGCCCTGGGAGCAGTGGTTCACACCTAAGGAAAGCATCAAGGTCGAGGTCACGGCGCAACACAGCCCGCTGACCTCGCTGAACTTTGCAGCGCTGAAGGTGAAGGACGCGGTTTGTGACCGTTTTCGCGAAACCTCGGGCGGCGTGCGCCCCGATGTGGACACCCAGTGGCCCGACGTGCGGATCTACGCCCACCTGACCACCGACAGCTGCTCGCTCTATATCGATACCTCGGGTGAGCCGTTGTTCAAGCGCGGCTGGCGCGAGGACAAGGGTGATGCGCCCCTGAAGGAGACTCTGGCCGCGGCCATGATCGCTGCCAGTGGCTGGGCCGATGGCGACGGTGACCTGCTGCCGCTGTACGACCCCTGCTGCGGCAGCGGCACGGTGGTGATCGAGGCGGCGCAGATCGCCTGCAACATCGCGGCCGGTTCGCTGCGGCGTTTCGCTTTCGAGAAATACCGGCCTTTCCGCGCCCAGGAGTGGGCCGCCATGAAGGCCGAGGCCGCGCAGGCCGTGGTCAAGCCCGAGCCCGGCCAGGCGGCGCTGATCTACGGCAGCGACGTGTCGCACCGCATGGTGGACTTTGCCCAGCGCAATGCCCAGCGTGCCGGTGTGGCCGACGTGATCGAGTTCCGCGGTGGTGATGCACTGCAGCGCATGCCGCCCATCGAGGGCGGTGGCGTGATGTTGCTGAATCCGCCGTATGGAGAACGTATCGGCATCGGTGGTGTGGCAGGCGAGGGCGAGGGCGCGCGCTTTGGCGCGCGTGAGCTGGCGCAGACCGACGAGGGCGTGGAGTTCTTCAGCCAGCTGGCCGCCCACTGGAAGAAGAACTACAGCGGCTGGACGGCCTGGGTGCTTACACCCGACCTCAAGCTGCCGGGCAAGATGCGCCTGAAGGAGTCGCGCCGGGTCCCCATGTGGAACGGCCCGCTGGAGTGCCGCCTGTTCAAGTTCGACATGGTCAAAGGCTCCGCGCGGGGAAAACCCGTAGAGACATGATCGTCATCGACACGAATGTGGCGCTGGACCTGCTGGTCTTCAGCGACCCGGCCACGCAGCCGCTCAGGGACGCGCTGGCGGCAGGCCGCTTGCAGTGGATCGCCACGCCGGTGATGCGGGAAGAGCTCTTGCGGGTGCTGGCCTATCCGCACATCGTGTTGCGCTTGAATCACTACCAGCTCAACGCCGACGGAGTGCTGGCAGCTTTCGACCGCCAGGTGCGCCTGGTGGATATTGCTCCCAAGGCGCCCATGGTCTGCAAGGACCCGGACGACCAGAAGTTCATCGATCTGGCCGTGGCACATCGCGCGCCTCTGCTGAGCAAGGACAAGGCGGTGCTGCGACTGAAGAAACGCCTGGCTGCGGTGGACGTGATCGTGCAGAGCGCTATGCCGGCTGCAGCATGAAAGTCTCGGCGCGACGGGCGTTGCGCCCGGGGTCGCCCGGGATGAACCGACCCTACAATCCCGCACCTTCTCTTATGACGGTTTTGCCATGAACACTCCCGCCTCCACTGCAGTCTTGCAACCCGAAGATTTCGACGAGCTCGATGCCATCCTTGATGAGCTGCGCACACGCGACGAGGAAATCCCCCAGTGGGAATTCTGCGAAGGTTTTCTGGCGGCGCTGGTCTGTTGCCGCCGGTCCGTCCCGCCCGAGGAATACCTGCCCATGCTGCTGGGCGCGGAGGACGCCGGGGCGACCGCGCCCTTTGCCGACGCAGCGCAGCGCGAACGCTTCCTGGCGCTGTGGGCACGGCGTTGGCAGGAGGTGGCGGCAGCGCTGGACGCCGAGGTCGAGAACCTGGAGGACGAGGCTGCTTACCAGCCCGAAGTCATGGACGTGCGCGGGGCCATCGCCGCACTGCCCGCGGAGGAGCAGGCCGAACTCGGTGACGAGGTCCCGGCTTTTGCCCAGGTCTGGGCCCTGGGCTTCATGTTTGCCGTGGAGAACTGGCCTGAAGACTGGGCCGCGCCGCGCGACAAGGAAGCCGCCCAATGGCTGGACGATGCGCTGGAGACCATCGTGGCCATGACTGAAGACGACACTGGCGTGCCTGAGATCTCACCTTTTGGTGACGACACGCCGCCTTCGGTCAGCATGGAGCGACTCAACGCCTTTGGCGACGCCATCTGGGCTGTCTACGACCTGCGCGAGCTTTGGAAAAGCATGGGCCCGCGCGTGGAGACGGTGCGCAAGGCGGCCGAGCCGGGTCGTAACGACCTTTGTTATTGCGGCAGCGGCAAGAAATACAAGAAGTGCCACGGCGCGACCTGAGCCTCGCTTAGCGGAAGAATGTCCTCAGCGCAGCCGCCGTCTCGGCCGGCAGTTCTTCGGGGATGAAGTGCCCGGCCGGTAGCAGTTGGCCGCTGACGGTGGCGCTGCACTGGGCCTGCCAGAGTTCCAGCGGTTTGAAGAGCCGATGCACCACACCCCGCGCGCCCCAGACCACCAGCGTGTCGCAGGCGATCTTCTGGCCGTGTGCACGGCTGGTCCGGTCGTGCTCCAGATCGATGCCGGCGCTGGCGCGGTAATCCTCGCAGGCGCCGTGGATGGCTTCGGGTCTGCAGAAGCAGCGCTCGTATTCGGCCAGGGCCTGCGCTTCGATATAGGCCAGCCCCTGGGATCCCCAGCCGCCGAGCTTGGCGTGCAGATAGGTTTTCGCATCGGCGCCGATCATGCGCTCGGGCAGAGGCCAGGGCTGGATCAGGTGGAACCAGTGGTAATAGGCCCGCGCGAATTCCATGTCGGTGGCGGCGTACATGTCCAGCGTGGGTGCGATGTCGATCACGCAGAGCTTGTCCACCTTCTCAGCGTGGTCCAGGGCCAGGCGTGCCGACACGCGGCCGCCCCGGTCATGGCCGCAGAGGAAGAAGGTCGTGCAGCCCAGCTGGTCCATCACGTCCACCAGGTCCTGCGCCATGGTGCGCTTGCTGTAGTTGCCGTGGTCCGGCAGGCCGGCGGGTTGGGACGAGTCGCCGTAGCCGCGCAGGTCGGGCAGCACGATCCAGTAGTCGTTCTGCAGCTGTTGCACAACGCGGTGCCAGAGTACATGCGTCTGAGGGAAACCATGCACCAACAGGAGCGCTGGCTTGTGGCCGCGCGGCGCAACCGGCACGCGGGCGTTGATCTGTACGCCGTTGACATCGAAACGGCGGGATGCGAAGCCTTCGAACCAGGTGTTCATGCCAGGAGTTCGTTGAGACGTCGCAAGGCGTGCAGGACGGTCGCCGCGCGCACCGCAGCGCGGTCGCCAGGAAAATTCATTTGCTCGGCCAGCAGGCGGCCGGGCTGCGCAAAGCCGAACCAGACCAGGCCCACGGGCTTGTCGGGTGTGCCACCCGTGGGGCCGGCCACGCCGGTGACGGCCACGGCGACCTGGGCCCGGGAACGGGCCAGTGCGCCGGTGGCCATGGCTCGCGCCACTTCTTCGCTGACGGCGCCGTGCTTCTTGATGAGGTTCATGTCCACGCCCAGCAGTTCGACCTTGGCGGTGTTGGAGTAGCTCACGAAACCGCGCTCGAACCAGTTGCTCGAGCCGCTCAGATCTGTGCAGGCGCCGGCAATCAGACCGCCGGTGCAGCTCTCGGCGGTGGCCAGCATCCATTGGCGCTGCTGCAACTGCGCGGCCAAGCGTTCGACCAAGGGCTGTGTTGCGCTGCTCATCAGAAGAAGGTGCGCCAGAGCGCGATCAGCAGCAGGGTGCAGAAGGCCGCCACCAGGTCGTCGAGGATGATGCCCCAGCCGGCCTTGGCCCAGCCGTGGCGTGTGCGGCTGGGGTCCATCTCGTGGTACAGCTTGTCAGCCCAGCCCACCGGGCCGGGTTTGGCCGCGTCGAAATAGCGGAACAGGGCAAAGGCCAGCAGCTGTTCAGGCCAGCCTGCGGGCGTGATCAGCCACAGCACCAGCCAGAAGGCGATCACCTCGTCCCAGACGATGCAGCCCGGGTCGCCGGCCTGCAGGTCACGCGCGGTCACGCTGCAGGCCCACCAGCCCACGGGCAGGGCGATCAGCAGCAGCAGGCCCCAGCGGGCCTCGTTCATCCAGGGTTGCAGCGCCAGAAAAGCAACCCAGGCCCAGAGCGTGCCCACGGTGCCGGCGGCCTTGGGGCTGAGTCCGGCGCCAAAGCCCAGGGCCAGGATATGGGCCGGGTGCGCCAGCAGGAAACGGCCGTTGGGCCGGCTCATGGGGGGGCGCAGGGGGCTGGGGGCGTTCATGCGCAGATTATGGTGGAGCGCCGGGCGCGGCCGCCATGTCGCGCAGCCACTGGGCCCAGTAGTCGATGCAGGCACGGATCTTGGGCAGGCGGTGCCTCTCCTGCAGCATGACGGCGTACATGGGCACGCGCCGGTCGGTGAAGTGCCCCTGCAGCACGGGCACCAGCAGCCCGCGTTCCACCATGGGTTGCGCCAGCAGGTCCATCAGCCGGGCGATGCCTACCCCCTGCTCGGCCAGGGCCATGATCACCGAGGAGTTGTCGGTGCGGGTGTGGCCCTGGATCTGCAGCACGGCCTTCTCGTCCTGTCCGGCCAGGGGCCAGCGGTTGAGGATGGGGCTGGCGCTGTTGCCGATCAGCCGGTGCCGGGCCAGTTCATCGGGGTGCTGTGGTGTGCCGTGGGCGGCCAGGTAGGACGGTGCGGCGTAGAGCGAACGACCATAGTGCCCGATCTCAAGGGCCACCAGGGTCTCGTTGTTGATCGCGCCGGTGCGGATGGCGATGTCGATGCCGTCTCGTGCCATGTCGGCGATGCGGTCGTCGGCGTTGATGTCCACCTGCAGCTGTGGGTAGCGCTGGTACAGGCCGTTGAGGCTGGGCGCGATCACGGCCTGGGCCACCAGGGGGCTTACGCTCAGGCGCACCCAGCCGCTGGGGCCGCCGAGTTTGCCGTGCAGTTCGCTGGCGAGTTCGTCGCGGGTGTCGAGCAGGCGCCGCGCATAGGCCAGGAAGGTGTCGCCCTCGTCGGTCAGGCTCAGGCCATGGGTCGTGCGGTGCAGCAGGCGCACGCCGCAACAGGCCTCCAGCCGGGCCAGGGCGCGTGTGACCTGGCTGACCGGCACATTGCGCTCGCGCGCCGCGGCCGACAGGGTGCCCAGTTCGGTGATGCGGATGTAAAGGGCGACGTCGTCCAACTGCAGTTGCATGACAGGCAGTATGGCTGGGTTTTGCAAAAACCGCAAAACCATATTGGTTTTGCTGCCGTTTCCGACCTGGGCTTGCCTGCATAAAGTGCAAACCATCGTCACTCATCAGGAGCCCACCATGCGCACAGCCCCGACCCCTTCCAACGTTGTCTCCGTGGATTTTGCCGCCATGCACGACCAGGCCCGGCGGCGCGCCCAAGTGCTGCGGCGCGAGGCGGTGGATGACTTCTGGCGTGGCGCCGACGCCGCCTGGTCGGCCGGCCTGGCCACGGCCAGGCGCAGCGCCCAGCGGCTGGCCCACAGCTTGGCCCGGCATGGTCGTACGCGCCAGGACCCGACCTCCAAGCTGGAAGGCTGAACCGTGCCGACGCTGCAGCTGAAGCTGTCGCCGCCGGTGGCACCCGCCGTGCAGACGCTGCTGGCGCAGGACCTGACCCGTCTTGCGGCCCAATGCCTGGGCAAGCGGCCGGAGGTGACCGCGCTGATGGTCGAGCCCATACCCGCCGCGCAGTGGTACATCGGCGCGCAGGCCGAACCGGGGCCGACGGCCTGGCTGGAGATCAGCATCACGGCGGGCACCAACTCCCCGGCGCAGAAAGCCGACTTCATCGCCGCCGCCCACGCTGTGTTGCAGCGCCATCTGGGTAGAGAGCAGCCGCTGGCACCGGCCAGCTACGTCATCGTGCGCGAGTTGCCTGCGGGCGACTGGGGCTATGGCGGTCAGACGCAAGAAGCACGACAGCAAGCGCGCAGGCTCGTCGCAACGGAACCAGCCTAGGCGAAGTGATCGAAGGAGGCGTAGGGGCCAGACCCGGAAACGGGCCGGCCTTGTGCGTCGACCAGGTGCAGGCCGGGTTCGGCCTCGACGTGGCCGATGCGTGTCACGGGCGTGGCCGCCAGCCGCGCGGCCGCCAGCACGGCGTCGTGTCGTGCCGCCGGCGCCGTGAACAGCAGCTCGTAATCGTCACCCCCGGCCAGCACCAGGGCGAGGCGCTCTTCCATGGTCAACGTCACGTCTTGCGCCGCCAGCAGGGGAGCGGCGAGCGAGGTGTCGATGCGGGCGCCGCAGGCCGAGGCTCGCAGGATGTGGCCCAGATCACCCAGCAGGCCGTCGCTGACATCGAGCGCCGCACTGGCCACGCCACGCAGGGCCAGACCCAGGGCTACGCGGGGCGTGGGCTGTTCCAGCCGTTGGCGCGTGGTCTGCAGCGTGGCGGGTGGCACGGTGCGCCGGCCCTGCAGGGCTTCGAGGGCCAGTCGTGCATCGCCCAGTGTGCCGCTCACCCAGAGCTCGTCACCCGCTTGTGCGCCGGAACGCAGCAGGGCCAGGCTGCGGCCCTGCACCACGGGTATTTCACCGAAGACCGTGATGCAGATATTGAGCGGGCCGCGGGTGGTGTCGCCGCCGATGAGCTGGCAGCTGTGTGCGTCGGCCAGCGCGAACAGGCCGCGGGCGAATGCGCCCAGCCAGGCTTCGTCGGCACGGGGCAGGGACAGCGCCAGCGTGAAAGCCAGCGGGCGGGCGCCGCAGGCGGCCAGGTCGCTGAGGTTCACGGCCAGGGCCTTGTGGCCCAGGGTTTGCGGATCCACCTCGGAAAAGAAGTGCCGGCCCTCGACCAGCATGTCGCTGGAGATGGCCAGCTGGGTGCCTGGTGCGGCTTGCAGCAGGGCGCAGTCGTCGCCGATGCCCAGGGCCACGGCGGGGTGGGCGGGTGTGCCGCTGCGCTGGAAGTAGCGGCGGATGAGCTCGAATTCACCCATGCCGTACCGGTTCCGTGGCGGGGGTTTCGCGCGGCGGCCAGAAGAAGCTCAGCGGCGCGCGCCGCACGCGGGCCCGGATGGCCGCGTACAGGCGCGAGCGGTCCACACCCGTGACGTTGTGGGCGCGCAGCGCAAGACGGAAGGCAAAAAAGAAGCTCACGCCGACGTTGAGCACGCCGACCAGAAGAACCGAGGCAACGCACCACCAGAACAGGGGCAAGGACAGCATGTCCGGACCCAGGGTGACGGCGGCCGCGCTCAGCTGGCCCGCGGAGAGGGTGACGTGGCGCACGTCCAGGCCCAGGCCAAAGAAGGCCGCGAAGGCCGGCACCAGGCCCAGCATGAAGCCCAGCGAGATGTTGGCCGCCAGGCCCGAGATGTTGTGGCGCAGCCAGGTAGCCCAGCGGTCGGCACGTGCCTCCCCGAGCACGGCGGTGACGCGCGGGTGGTAACGCAGGGCCGAGTCCATGCGCTGCAGCACGAACCAGTTCTCGGTCCAGCCCGCGATGATGCTGGAGGCAAAGAGCAACACGCCGGTGAAGGCCGCGAACAGGGCCGTGGGGCCGAACAGCGTGAGCGACTGCAGCACGTGCTCAGCCTTGTCCGCACTGAGCGGCGCATGGCCCGCGGCCAGCCAGTACGCGCCGCACAGCAGCAGCACGCAGGGGACCACGAGGGCCAGGTTGCCGATCACGGCCGCCACCTGGGAGCGCACGAGGTGGCTGACCTCGTCGACGAATTCCGTGACCGCCTCCGGCGCCTGCAGGTCCTTGAGTTTGGCGGCCATGGCGGGTGCCGTCATGGCGGGCTGCTTGGTGGCCACCGTCCAGTGCAGCAGTTGCACGAGCACGAAGCACAGGGCGTAGTTGAGTCCGGCGGCAAAGCCGCTCCAGAAGGCCGACAGGCCCAGGCCCAGCAGAGCGAACTTCAGCAGCGTCGTCACGGAGATCAGGGCGCCACCGCCCGCGGCCTTGCGCATCATGTCGGTGTATTCCGCGCGGTTGCGTGTGATGTAGTGCTCGCCGGTCTCGGCGCTGCGCTCCGCCACCTTGGCCGCCAGCAGCGAGGAGTTGCTGGCGATCAGCGCGCGCAGGCTGCGGTTGTTGTGGCCGGTCTGGATCAACTGGGCCAGCAGCTTGCCGGTGCCCACGGCGTCGGGGGCCAGCAGGGCGTCGAGCAACAGGCGGCAGCGCAGCACACGTGCGCGCAGCTCGCGCAGGCGGAACACCACGTCCACCGAGATGCCGTGCTCGTCCAGGTGGGCATAGACGCTGCTGGCGGCCTGACGGCAGGCCTCCAGCTGGCTTTTGAAGGACAACACGGCCGTCTCCAGCGCTGCCGCGTCCAGCGGGCGCTGGTTCAGGGCGCGGCGCAGGGTTTCGAAATGGACCAGCAGCTCGCGGAAGGCCTGCAGCTGTCGCGCAGGGTTGTCCATGCGCAGGCGCAGTTCGGGGGCGTAGCCGATGGCGCAGATCTGGCTCACGCAGCAGGCGATGGACTCTTCCAGCGCCACGCACCAGGGGCGCGAGCCGGCGGCGCTCAGGCCCAGGGCTGCGGCCAGGCGCCGTTCGGTTTCTTCGTCCAGGCGGCCCAGCCAGGCGGCGTCGAATTCGTGTGGAAAGAGCAGTGAGTAAAGCTCGGAGGCGTCGCGGGTCTGCGGCGTCGCAGGCAGCAGGTGGTGCAGCAGGCGGCTGAAGAATTCGCTCAGGAAGGCCGGGCGCAGGGCAAAACCGTGGTCGGCCAGCAGGGTGGTGCCGTCCACGCCGTCCAGCAGGGCCAACCACCAAGCCTGGGCCCGCGTGCGCAGCTCGGCGTCGTTTTCCAGCCGCTCGATCAGCAGCTGCAGACGCTCCAGGGCGGTGGCCGCCGAACTGCGGTCACCGCGGATCCAGTCCAGCAGGTCGAGCAGCCAGAGGTGGCGCCGCACCTGGGGGGCCGCGGGGTCGAGCGTGCCCAGCAGACTGAGAAGATCACGCGACGGCATGGCGGGTGTCCGGCGTCAATGCAGGGTGCGCGTGCCGCCGCCAGCGCTCAGCGCATCGAGCACGAACATGGGGATGTCCACGTCGAAGCGTTCACCATCTTCGGCCACGAAGAAGTAGCTCCCGTGCATGGTGCCGGTGGGTGTGCGCAGGCGCGTCCCACTGGTGTATTCAAAGGTCGTGCCCGGCTGCAGCAGGGGCTGCTGGCCGATCACCCCCAGGCCGCGCACCTTTTCGGTATGACCGCTGGCGTCGTTTACGTTCCAGCTGCGCGCGATCAGCTGCGCGGGAATGTCACCGGTGTTGGTGAGGGTGACGGTGTAGGAGAAGACATAAAGTCCCTGCGCCGGAGCCGACTGCTCGGGCAGGTGGCGTGGCTGGACTTCGACAAGGATCTGGTACTTGGCCATATATAGTCCGGCATCGTACCTGCGAAAATACCCGCATGAGTAAAACCTACCGCATCGCCCCTTCCATTCTCTCGGCCGATTTCGCCCGTCTGGGCGAGGAGGTGCGCCACGTGATTGCCGCCGGTGCCGACTGGATCCATTTCGACGTGATGGACAACCATTACGTGCCCAACCTGACCTTCGGCCCCATGGTGTGCCAGGCACTCAAACCGCATGCGAAGACGCCCGAAGGCAAGGCCGTGCCGATCGATGTGCATCTGATGGTGCAGCCGGTGGATGCGCTGGCTGCGGCCTTTGCCGAAGCAGGCGCCGACCTCATCAGCTTCCACCCCGATGCCTCGGGCCACGTGCATCGCAGCGTGCAGGCGATCAAGGGCAAGGGCTGCCAGGCCGGCCTGGTGTTCAACCCGGCGCAGCCGCTGGACGTGCTGGATTGGGTGATCGAAGAGATCGATCTCATCCTGATCATGAGCGTCAACCCGGGCTTTGGTGGGCAGAGTTTCATCGACTCGGCCTTGCGCAAGGTGGAAGACGCACGCAAGCGGATCACGGCCTCGGGCAAGGACATCCGTCTGGAAGTGGACGGCGGCATCAAGGCCGACAACATCCGCCGCGTGGCTGATGCCGGGGCCGACACCTTTGTGGCCGGCAGTGCCATCTTCGGCAAGCCGGACTACCGTGCCGTCATCCAGGCCATGCGTCAGGCGCTGGCCTGACCGGTCGGTGGGGACTTCACACGACGTGTTTGCCATCAGGCCGGTGTTTATTCACCGCTAGCCTCGGCGCCAGTTCATGAAAAGCAGCGACTCCTCGCAGACGACCGCTTCCGATCGGCCGGGCGCGTCCCGCGCCGTCTGGCAGGGCGCCCCGGACTGGTTGCCCGGGCGATGGCAGACCGGGGACGGCGCCCAGGTCCACCGCTGGGTGCGGCTGGCTCTGTACACGGTGCTGCTGGTGGTGGGCGTGCTGACCTACTGGCAGACCAGTCAGCAGCGGCATTCCGAGGAGGTTCGTCAGGCCGATGCCGAGATCATCCGCGTGGCGGCCACCCAGAGCACGCAGATCCAGCGCATGATCATGTTGCTGACCCGCTTGCAGCATGCCGATGGCAGCCAGGAGGAAAACGTCAACGCGCTGGGCGAGACCCTGGCGCAGACCCAGAACCAGGCGACCATGCTCGACGAGCTGCTGGCGCGTCAGGGGACCTGGCAGGTCGACGAGCGCCCCGAGTTGCGGGCAGCGATCCTTGAGTGGCAGGAGCGGCGCGAACGTGTCTGGTACCGCGCCCAGTCCCTGCTCTGGCTGACGCATCAGCAGAGCGTAGAGAAGCGCACGGCGGCGATGCAGTTCCTGCTGACCGAGCTGGAGTCCTTCTGGTTGACGACGCAATCCCTGGTGGACGAACTGCAGCTGGCCGCGCAGCGGCGCTCCCGCGCCAGCCTGGAGCGCATCGAGTTCGCAGGCAGCGTCATGCTGGGCGTGCTGGTGCTGCTGATTCTGGCGGTGGCCGAGCCGCTGGTGCTGTTCGTGCGGCGCCAGAGCGAGGACCTGCAGGCGCAGTCGACGGAGCTGCAGCGTCTGGCCCTGGTGGCGCAGCGCACCTCGAACTGGGTCGCCGTGGTGGACAAGGAGCGGCGCGTCCTCTGGTGCAACGAGGCTTTCCTGCGTGGCAAGGGGGGGACCCTGCAGGAGGTGCTGGGCCAGCATGCCGCCCTGTTGTCGCCCAACGCCTACAACGACGCCGACGAGATGTCGCGCCTGCTGGCCGAGCTGGACATGGGGCTGCCCGTGCGGGTGGATGTCATGCACCTGGGACACCATGGCGGGGAGGTCTGGCTGGACATCGACTACCAGCCCATGCTGGACAGCCAGGGCCAGCTCATGGGGTTCACCCTGGTGGCCAGTGACATCACCGACAGCATGAACCAGCGTGTGCGCATGCGTTCCCTGCTGGAGGCCCTGCCGGTGGGGGTGGTGCAGCAGGACATCCACGGCCGGGTGCTGGAAAGCAATGCCGCGGCGGGTGACATGCTGGGGCTGAGCGGCGATATCGCGGGCCGTGCCGGCCTGGCGCGCGATGGCATTGCGGTGCGCGACGACCTGTCACCCTACCCGGTGGACGAACGGCCCAGCGTGCGTACCTTGCGCACTGGGCAGGGGCTGCGCGGAGAATCGATCGGCCTGATCATGCCCAGTGGCGATCTGCGCTGGCTGCTCGTCAATACCGAACCCCTGCGCGACGCCGCGGGGCACATGACGGGGGTGGTGTCCAGCATGGTCGACGTCACGCAGCAGCGCGACCAGCAGCAGTTGCTGACCCTGGCCATCGAAAGCGCCTCCCTCGGGGTCTGGCACTGGGACATTCCCAGCGGTCGCATGGACGTCAACGACCGTCTGCTGACCTTGCTGGGTTATCAGCAGGGCCAGCTGGATCTGACCTCGGATGCTTTCCACAACCTGATCCATGCCGATGATCGGGAGGGTTGGCGCTGGGCGATCCGCACCAATCTGCGCGACTCGCACCAGCCTCTGCACTGGGAGGTGCGGCTGCACCATGGCAGCGGACGCTGGATGTGGACCCTGTTCAGCGGCACGGTGGTGGCGCGCGACGCCAGCGGCCGGGCCCTGCGCATGGCGGGCATCTGCTACGACATTAACGCGCAGAAGGAGCTCGAGGACCAGCTGCGGCAGTCCGCGCGCACCGACAGCCTGACGCGTCTGCCCAACCGGGTTGAGCTGCTCAATCGCATCGAGGCTTCGATCCAGCGCACCCGGCAGCAGGCCAGTTATTGTTTTGCAGTCCTGTTCATGGACTTCGACCGTTTCAAGCAGGTCAACGACACGCTGGGGCACTCCGTCGGCGACGAGCTGCTGCGCCAGATCGCCAGGCGCCTGGAAGACAGCCTGCGCCCCGGCGACGCCTTTGTGCAGACCAGCGACTTCAGCCAGATGGCCGCGCGCATCGGCGGCGATGAGTTCGTCGTGCTGCTGGACAATATCCGTGGCGACCTGGACGCCCAGGTGGTGGCGGCCCGTTTGCTCGAGGTGCTGGCCGAGCCCTACCAGATCGGCCCGCACCGCGTCAACTCCACGGCCAGCATCGGCATCGTGACCACGGCCCACATGGTCGATGACCCGGACAGCGTGCTGCGCGACGCGGACATTGCCATGTACGAGGCCAAGCGCCAGGGGCGTGGGCGCTATGAAATGTTCGAGCCCTCCATGCGCAAGCGCGTGCACGACGACGTGGAGCTTGAGAACGATCTGCGCCAGGCCGTCGACAGGGGGGAGATCTACGTGGTGTACCAGCCCATGATCGACCTGGCCAGCGGCCGCATGGTCGGTGTGGAGGCTCTGGCGCGCTGGCTGCATCCGCAGCGCGGGCTCGTTTCACCGCTGACCTTCATTCCGGTGGCAGAGGCCACAGGAATGATCGGACGGCTGGGTGAATTCGTGCTCAAGACGGCCTGCCACGAACTGGTGCGCCTGCGCGCCTTGCTCGGGGAGCGGGCGCCCGAGACGGTGTCGGTCAACCTTTCGCGGGCCCAGCTGCGCCAGGCGGGGTTTGCCGCCAAGCTCTCGGAGCTGCTGTACAGCGCCGGGCTGGCACCGGGGGCGCTCATGCTGGAGGTGACGGAAAGCCTGGCGGCGCAGGACGAGGCCATGCAGCTCATCCTGCGCGAGATCCGCACGCTCGGTGTGGCGCTTTCGCTGGACGACTTCGGCACGGGGTATTCATCGCTCTCCTGCTTGCACGAACTGCCCGTCAACCAGGTCAAGATCGACCGCTCCTTTGTGAGCCAGGCGCTGTCCAGCGACTACCACCGCGTGATGATCTCCGCCACCATCAGCATGGCGCGCACGCTGGGCCTGCAAACCGTGGCCGAGGGTATCGAGACAACCGAGCAGGCCGAGCTCATGGCCGAGCTGGGCTGTGGCAAGGGCCAGGGTTATCTGTACAGCCGGCCCTTGAGTGCCCAGGACCTGGAGCAATGGGCGCTCAGGACTTGATGTCCAGCAGGGCGTTCTTGAGCTGCCAGTCAGCCGGGGCCTTGCCCAGCCAGATGCCCAGCAGGGCGGCAAAGAACTCGGGCTCCTTGAAGGGGGCGCCCTGGACCTTGCCCTTGACGGCGATGGACAGGCCCTGACCGGGCATCCAGTCCAGGGTGAAGCTGTCACCCGCCACGAGCTTCTTGTGGTCCGAAAAGATCTGGCTCATGCGCATGATGCCGGGGATCAGCTGGACGAAGGCTGCGCGGTCCATGTTGTCTTCCATGCCCCGCGAGAACAGCTTGCCCAGCTCGGCTGCGTCGATGTCGCGCAGCATGGTGATGCTCATGCGCTTGGGGCCAGGGGTCTTGAGGACCTCTTCCAGCGAGCCGGCCTTGTGTCCCAGGTAGAGACCCGCGGCGTAGACCTTGAAGACGGCCTTGTAACGCACACCTGCGCCATTGAGTTCCAGCTTGCTGCCATTGACTTCGACTTGCGGCGCGAAGTTGACGCCGCCTACTTCCAGGGCGCATGCCAATTGGCCGACACCGAGCAACAGGCCGAACAGGGCGGGACGTAAGGGGAACCACATGATCGATAGCCTCCAAAATAGTACGATCGTTCGTTCTAATTATCCCAGACCGGCCTTTTCCGGGCTTTAGGGTTTTTCTGGGGGTGGGCGCCTTTGTTAAACTGGCCCCATGTTCATTCACCGCCTCATCAGCACAGGTTGCAGCGACCGGGGAGCCTGGCCCTGGCGTACCTGACATGACGCGCGCGCCCGGTCGCGCGATTGAGGCCGCCGGCTCCCGCCCGGTCTTGCACGGTCCCGGTCCCCGGGGCTTCCCAGAACTGAATGGATGAACAGGGCACAAAGTGCCTGACGCCAGGGCTAGCCGCCCGGCGTCGAACCGGAGTTTCCCGCGATGACCGAATCCGAATTCAATGAGTTGGCCCGACAAGGCTACAACCGCATCCCCCTGCTGGCCCAGGCCTTTGCCGATCTGGAAACGCCGCTCTCGCTCTACCTCAAGCTGGCACACAGCCAGTCCGGCGGCAAAAACACCTTTTTGCTGGAGTCCGTGGTGGGCGGCGAGCGCTTCGGCCGCTACAGCTTCATCGGCCTGCCGGCGCGCACCCTGGTGCGCTCGCGCGGCTTCGGCGAACAGGCCGTGACCGAGGTGGTGACCGACGACGTGGTGGTCGAGACCTCGCGTCTGAACCCGCTGGATTTCGTGGCCCAGTACCACCAGCGTTTCAAGGTGGCCTTGCAACCTGGCCTGCCGCGTTTCTGCGGCGGGCTGGCCGGCTACTTCGGCTACGACACGGTGCGTCACATCGAGAAGAAGCTGGTGCACAGCTGTCCGCCAGACACCCTGGACTGCCCCGACATCCTGCTGCTGCAGTGCGAGGAACTGGCCGTCATCGACAACCTCTCCGGCAAGCTCTACCTGATTGTCTACGCCGATCCCGGCCGGCCCCAGGCCTACGCGCAGGCGCAGGCGCGCCTGGCCGAGCTGCGCGAACGCCTGAACACCTCGGTGCAGGCGCCACCGATCAAACCCAGCCAGTCGCACGCGATCGGGCGTGAGTTTGACAAGGCCGACTACATCGCGGCGGTGGAGCGTGCCAAGGAGCTGATCGCCGCGGGTGACTTCATGCAGGTGCAGGTAGGGCAGCGCCTGCACAAGCGCTACACCGAGTCGCCGCTCTCGCTGTACCGCGCGCTGCGTTCGCTCAACCCCTCGCCGTACATGTACTACTACCACTTCGGCGACTTCCACGTGGTGGGCGCCTCGCCGGAGATCCTGGTGCGGCAGGAGCAGACCCCCGAGGGGCAGAAGGTCACCATCCGCCCCCTGGCGGGCACCCGTCCGCGCGGCGCCACGCCCGAGCTGGACAAGGCGGCTGAGGTGGAACTGGTGGGCGACCCCAAGGAGCGTGCCGAGCATGTGATGCTGATCGACCTGGCACGCAACGACATCGGGCGCATCGCCAAGACTGGCAGCGTCAAGGTGACCGAGGCTTTTGTGGTCGAGCGCTACAGCCATGTGATGCACATCGTGAGCAATGTCGAAGGCCTGCTGAAAGACGGCATGAGCTCCATGGACGTGCTCAGGGCTACATTCCCCGCCGGCACGTTGACCGGCGCGCCCAAGGTGCACGCCATGGAGCTGATAGACCAGCTCGAACCCAGCAAGCGCGGCCTCTACGGCGGCGCTTGCGGCTATCTCAGCTATGCAGGCGACATGGACGTGGCCATCGCCATCCGCACCGGCATCATCAAGAACGACACGCTCTACGTGCAGGCCGCTGCCGGGGTGGTGGCCGATTCGGTGCCCGAGATGGAGTGGCGGGAGACCGAGCACAAGGCGCGCGCGCTGCTGCGCGCTTCCGAGCTGGTCGAGGAGGGGCTGGAATGATGAACGCACAACAGATACCCGGTACCGGTGTGCAGCGCTGCGAGACCATGGTTGAGGTGCGCCAGCACATTGATGCGCTGGACCGCATCCTGGTGCCCCTGCTGGCGCAGCGTGGTGCCTATGTGGCGCAGGCCGCGCGCATCAAGCCGCGCGCCGAGATGGTGCGCGACGAAGATCGCATCGAATACATCGTGTCGCATGTGCGCGGACTGGCGCAGGCACAAGGCATGGCGCCGGAGCTGATCGAGGCCATCTACCGCAGCATGATGGAGGCTTACATCGCCTTCGAGTATGCGGAATTTGCGCGTCTGCGCAGCGCTGCGACGCCGTCTGCTCAGGAGGTGGCGTCATGAAGCTCCTGATGGTCGACAACTACGACAGCTTCACCTACAACCTGGTGCAGTACTTTGGCGAACTCGGTGCCGAGGTCGAAGTGCACCGCAACGACGAGATCACGGTTGCGGAGATAGAAGCGAAGCTCAAGGCCGGGCAACTGGATCGCCTGGTCATCTCGCCCGGGCCCTGCTCGCCGGCCGAGGCCGGCATTTCGGTGGCGGCCATCCGCCACTTCGCCGGCAAGCTGCCCATCCTGGGGGTCTGCCTGGGTCACCAGAGCATCGGTGCGGCCTTTGGCGGCAAGATCATCCGCGCGCAGCAGCTCATGCATGGCAAGACCAGCGAGATCACGACCACCCGCGAAGGTGTGTTTTCCGGGCTGCCATCGCAGTTCACCGTGAACCGTTACCACTCGCTGGCCATCGAGCGCGCCTCTTGCCCGCCGGAGCTCAAAGTGACGGCCTGGACGGAAGATGGCGAGATCATGGGTGTGAAGCACAAGACCCTGGCCATCGAGGGCGTGCAGTTCCACCCCGAGTCCATCCTGACCGAGCATGGCCATGCCATGCTGAAGAATTTCCTGGAACCAGTCTGAGGAAGACAAGATGCCACAAGCCCACCAGATCACCCCGCAGGAAGCCCTGCAGCGTGTCATCGAGCACCGCGAGATCTTTCACGACGAGATGCTGCACATCATGCGGCTCATCATGGGCGGCGAGATGTCTCCCGTGCTGATGGCGGCCTTCATCACCGGACTGCGTGTGAAGAAGGAGACCATAGGCGAGATCACCGCGGCAGCCCAGGTCATGCGCGAGTTTTCGACCAAGGTGAACGTGGCCGACAAGAAGCACTTGGTCGACATCGTCGGTACCGGCGGCGACGGCGCGCACACCTTCAACATCTCCACCTGCTCCATGTTCGTGGCAGCGGCCGCTGGCGCCAAGGTCAGCAAGCACGGCGGGCGCAGCGTGAGCAGCAAGAGCGGCAGCGCCGACGTGATGGAGTCGCTGGGCATCAACATCAACCTCAAGCCCGAGGCGATCGCGCAATGCGTGACCGAAACCGGCGTGGGTTTCATGTTCGCGCCCAATCACCACCCGGCCATGAAGAACGTGGCGCCGGTGCGCCGCGAGCTCGGCATCAAGACCATTTTCAACATCCTGGGTCCGCTGACCAACCCGGCCGGCGCGCCCAACATCCTTATGGGGGTCTTCCATGCGGACCTGGTGGGCATCCAGGTCCGCGCCCTGCAGCGCCTGGGCACCGAACACGCCGTGGTGGTCTATGGCAAGGACGGCATGGACGAGATCAGTCTGGGCGCGGCCACCCTGGTGGGTGAATTGAAGAACGGCGAGATCCGGGAGTATGAAATCCACCCCGAGGACTTCGGCCTGACCATGGCCAGCACCCGTGCCATCAAGGTGGACACGCCCGAGGCCTCGCGCGCCATGCTCATGGGGGTGCTGGACCGGCAGCCCGGTGCGGCACGAGACATTGTCCTGCTCAATGCCGGGGCGGCCCTGTATGCCGCCAATGTGGTGGACAGCATGGCCGCGGGCATCACGCGTGCGCGTGAGGTCATCGATTCCGGCGCTGCCAAGGCCAAGCTGGAGCAGCTGGTCACGGTGGCGCACCGTCTGGGAGCCTCCGTATGAGCGACATCCTGGACAAGATCGTGGCCGTCAAACGCGAGGAGATCGCATCGGCCATCAAGAAGAAGTCGCTGGCCGCCATGCGGGCCGATGCCGAGTCGCGTGTGCTTACGCGTGATTTCGTGGGCGCCATGCGCGCCAAGATTGCTGCCGGCCAGGCCGCGGTCATCGCCGAGATCAAGAAGGCCAGCCCGAGCAAGGGCGTGCTGCGCGAGGATTTCATCCCGGCCGACATTGCCCAGAGTTATGCCGAAGGCGACGGCCAGGTGAGCGCGGCCTGCTTGTCGGTACTGACCGATCGCCAGTTCTTCCAGGGCCAGCCCGACTACCTGAAGCAGGCCCGCGCCTCCTGCGACCTGCCCGTGCTGCGCAAGGATTTCATGGTCGACCCGTACCAGATCTACGAGTCTCGGGCCATGGGGGCGGACTGCATCCTGCTGATCGCCGCCTGTCTGGACGACGCGCAGATGCGTGATCTGGAAGCGATGGCTCGCGGCCTGGACATGGCCGTGCTGGTCGAGGTGCATGACGGGGCCGAGCTAGACCGCGCGCTTAAGCTCAAGACACCATTGCTGGGCATCAACAACCGCAATCTGCGCACCTTCGAGGTCACGCTGGACACCACCCTGGCCCTGCGCGAGCGTGTGCCGGCCGATCGCCTGCTGGTGACGGAGTCCGGCATTCTGGGACGTGCGGACGTGCAGCGGATGCGGGCGGCAGGCGTGCACGCCTTCTTGGTCGGCGAGGCTTTCATGCGCGCACCCGATCCGGGTCTGGCGCTGGCCGAGCTGTTTGCCTGATGGGGCAGACCCAGCTTTTCGACGCACCCCGTGCGGCGGACCGTCTGACGGCCTGGGCGCCGGCGCAGTGGCAGGTGGCGCCGGACTGGCGGCCCCTGGTGTCGGGGTTTTTCGGCAGCCCAAGCGGGCAGGCCTTGGGCCAGCACCTGACGCAGCGGCTGGCGGCTGGCGCGGTGATCTACCCGCCGCAGCCTTTGCGCGCCCTCGAACTCACGCCACTGGCGCAGGTGCGGGTCGTGATCCTGGGGCAGGACCCGTACCACGGGCCCGGGCAGGCCGAGGGCCTGGCCTTTTCCGTGGCGCCCGGAGTGAAGTTGCCGCCTTCGTTGCGCAACATCTATCAGGAACTGGCCCGTGACTTGGAGTCCTGGACGGTGCCGGCTGATGGTTCCCTGCTGGCCTGGGCCCGCCAGGGTGTGCTGCTGCTCAACACCTGCCTGAGCGTGGAAGACGGGGAGCCCGCAAGTCATGCGGGATACGGATGGGAAGTGCTTACTGACAAGATTATCCGTGCGGTGGTCCAGCGTGCCGAGCCGGCAGTCTTCATGCTCTGGGGCGCGCATGCCCAGAAGGCGGCTGCGACGGCCGGCCTGTTGGCGCAGGGCTCGCACCATCTGGTGCTGTCCGCCAACCACCCTTCGCCTCTGTCCGCGCGGCGTCCGCCAGTGCCCTTCCTGGGTTGCGGCCACTTTGGCCGGGCGCAGGCATTTTTGCGCGAGCGGGGGCTGGGCGAGCTGGTCTGGTGAATCCCGGGGGTGTCCCGGCCCCGGCAGCGTCAAATTTTCATGGCATAATCCGTGGTTCACCTATGGAGAGGTGGCCGAGTGGTTAATGGCAGCAGACTGTAAATCTGCCCTCTTACGAGTACGCTGGTTCGAATCCAGCCCTCTCCACCAGTGAAAGATGCGTAGAGCGAGTTTTGGGCGATGCGGGAGTAGTTCAATGGTAGAACCCCAGCCTTCCAAGCTGATGACGCGGGTTCGATTCCCGTCTCCCGCTCCATGTGTCTTTTGCGCTTAGGTGGGGACAAGAATATTGCCCTTTTGGCTCAGTGGTAGAGCACTCCCTTGGTAAGGGAGAGGTCGCGGGTCCGATTCCCGCAAAGGGCACCAATTTCAGGTGCGCGGCTTGAGCTGGCGTGTCTTGGTGTTTGAAGTCGTATTGCTTTTCGCATCCTTTCTGGAGATTTGAAAAATGGCAAAAGAGAAATTTGAGCGGACCAAGCCGCACGTCAACGTTGGCACGATTGGTCACGTG
>NZ_JBWKNN010000004.1:0-375669 GCF_059415585.1 Hylemonella sp. GW821-FHT10B10
GGGGATCCGGGACGCTGAGCTCACCTTCTCCCCCACATCTCCGGCACCAACAGCAAACCCCGCCTTGGCGGGGTTTGTCGTTGGGGGGCAGTTGGCTTCAGCGTTCGTGACGAAGCTTCAACGATTGGGCGATCACCGGATAAGTCCCGGGCACCGTCTCCTGCACAAAACTGGAGCCACTGTCCTCATCCTTACGGCTGACTTCCGCCTTGGACTCAGCGGCACCTGCCGCACGGGGATCGCGCAGTGTGATGACCAGCTGCTCGTCGCCCGTGACGCCAGCAAACTCGAAAAACTGATCCGCGCCCAGCGGGGCCAGGACCTCGACACCGGCCTTCAAAGCCACCGCCTCGCTGGGGCTGGGCGGGTAAATCTGCTTGCGCACCCCCTGGGGGTTGATATTTTCGATGACCATCAGCGCGTCGAAGGTCGGCAGTAACTTGATCTTGATGCGGTCACCGCTGCGGAAACCCGCGGTCACAGGACGCAGCCCCGTCACGGCACCGGCCTTGTCGAAGGCAACGACGGCCACGTGCGCACCCTGGTAGTTGGGTTGACCGTTCTCGACCTGTATGGGTTTGGTCGGCAGGTCCGCCACGGTGTTCTCCTCGGCACCCACCGACTTGAAACCGAACAGGCCTGTGATGCCACCACCGACGGTCGAGACAAAACCGGCCTTGGCCGAATTGAGCAGCAACTGCTTGTAGTTGATCGGGTTCGACAGATCATTGGTCAGCTTGCTCTGGCGCCACTCCGTGAAGGCCGACATGGCGAACTTCACGGCGATGTTCAGCAGCAATCCCCAGATAAAGAACTTGGGCTGCACTTCTTCCGAATTGCCCGCGCCCGGCGCGGCGGGCGTTGCCGGCAAGGTCTGCGCCCGCGCAGGCATCAGCAACGAGCACATGAGCAGACCGGCCAGTAGCCGGCTGGCATTTTTCTTCATCGTGAAGTCTCCTTGATGGACTGATCAGCAAGTTGAGCGAGTTCTCTCAATCCGGCCGCCTGCGCCACGGCAGACGCACGCTGGTAGGCCAGGCGCGCTTCGGAAGGAACCGCACGGCGCTGGATATCGCCGATCAGCAACCAGTCGCGAACGATCTTCTCCGGCACGGCCAGTTGACGATCGATGGCCAGGGCCGCCTGTGCGGCTTGCAAGGCAGCTGCACCCTCGCCCTGCGCCCATCGTGCAGCGCCCAGCAAGCGCCAGGCATTGGCCACTTCACGCTCTTCGGATTGTTCGCGCAACTGTGGCAGGGCAGCTTCGGTCAGCGCCACGGTCTGCGCGGCCTTGCCCTGCGCCCAGGCTGCGCGTGCCTGCAGCAATTGCACCCGACCACGCTCGGCACAGCGCGCCTCGCACAGAGATGTCAAACGTGTCAGCTGAGTTGCCGCCGCGTCGGTACGCTCCAGCGCCAGCAGGGCTTGCACCTGCAAGAGCAGGGCTTGCACCTGCAGGGCTTCTTCCCGGACCTCGCTGGCGTGGTCCAGCGCCTGCTGCGACTGCCCCCCCGCCAGCTCCGCCTGGGCCTGCTGCAAACGGTTGCGTGCGGCGGCGCCTGCATCGTCAAAACTGCTGCGCAGCTGGGCCGCCTCGGCGAAATGCCTCGCGGCCGCAACGTAGTCACCCTGGGCGTACCGCCGCGCACCGCTGGTTTCCAGTTCCTGCGCCTGCACGCGCAGACGTGGTTCGGGCGGCGGCTTGGGAGAAGAGCCACAAGCTGCCAGCAGCAGCGCGCCCAGTAAGAGGGCGTAGCGCCATGGCTCAACGCTGCGCACGACTACCCTCCGCGCGCGGATCGCTGTCCGCCTTTAGTGAGGATGAGGCCGGCGCATCGATCAGGTTCTTGATCGGCCAGGCCGTCTTGGCCCCGGTCAATATCTCGCGCACGTCGCCGGCCACGGCGCGACCATCCTGCAGCAGAGGTGGCACCGTGCTCTCAGCCTCTGCCGTGATCTTCTCGATGTGCTCGACGATGCCCTGCGCCTTGTCCAGCAGACCCGGCAGACGGTTGTTGACGGTGGAGAGCGTCTTGTCCAACTGCACCAAGCTGGCCTCGGCCTTGCCCACGGCGCGGGTGGCGGCTTGCCCCACGTCACCCAGCTGCTGGTTGCCGGTCTTGAGCAGGGTGTTAAGCGAGGCCGTGGCCTCGCGCACCTGGCCCAGCGTGGCCGGCAGGCCCTGGCGTGAGTCGGCCAACGTGCCTGTGATGATCTTGATGTCGCCCA
The DNA here is from genome assembly GCF_059415585.1 of Hylemonella sp. GW821-FHT10B10. Classification (NCBI taxonomy): domain Bacteria; kingdom Pseudomonadati; phylum Pseudomonadota; class Betaproteobacteria; order Burkholderiales; family Comamonadaceae; genus Hylemonella; species Hylemonella sp. GW821-FHT10B10. The sequence goes on from NZ_JBWKNN010000004.1 coordinate 2,230, forward strand.
GGATGGGCAGTATCTTGTCGCGCAGGCTGTTGGCCATGGCGGTCAGGCCGTCAGCGCGGGTAAAGGCCAGCTTGGCGCCATTGGCTGCAAGCCGCGTGCGGTCCGGGCCCGGCATGATTTCGAGCACAGCCGAACCGACCAGACCTTCCTTGCGCAGCTCAATCACAGCGTCGCGCGTGACGAAACGCATCGAGTCGGCATCGATCTCCAGCTCCACCTCCACCTGGCCATCGGGCCGCAGGGTCACCGCATCTACGGCGCCCACCTTGAAGCCCGCGATCTTGACGGCCTGGCCCTTGTTGATGTCCTGGGCCGATTCGGTCACGAAGGTGAGCACCGCCGTCTGGCGCAGCAGGCCCTGACGCACGAAGATGGCGGCGATGATCAGTACGGTGACCAGCAAGCCGGCCAGCAGGAAGCGCCGTGTTCCCCGGTGCAACAGGGCGACTTCGCTGTCCTGTTCGATCAGGATGGACATGTCTGGACCTCGGGGGACTCCGCCCCCAGTTCTACCGTGCTGCGGCACTGCGGCAACTCCGGCAGGCCATGCGCGTCGAGATCGACGAACAGCGTGGGACGGAAGGGATGGAACTCATGATAGACCGACGTCAGCGCGATCACCGTCTCGGCCTGGCGCCGCGACAGGCCTGCAAAAGCTCGGTCAAACACCAGAAGCTCGGACGGGCGCATCAGCTGCAACATGAAACCGGCCAGCCAACGCTCCTGACGCTCCATGCGCATGGGCTGTTCACGGGCCAGGCTGCGCTGGCGTTCTTCACTGATGCCGCAGAGTTTGAACGCCAAGCGCAGCGTGTGGTCCAAGTCGCGCCGGGCCTGGGCATCGACCTCCACGCCGTAGCTCAAGGCGAGCGACAGATTGGCCGACACCGTCATGGTCCCGAGCAAGCCGCCGTCAGTCGGCAGCACGGCCACACCAGGCACTGTCTCCAACGCGGCCAGGGCAGCATCGATGCTGGCGAGATCCGGCGCCACCAGGCGGTAAGACCCGCCCTGGTCCAGCGGCAGGCGCAGCGCGGCGTCGCCACCATGGCGCAGGCACAGCTGACGCTGCTGGCGTACAGCCTCCCAGCGCACGTCAGCGCACCTCTTCGATGGTCAGCAGGGCAGCGGCGTAACCGGTGGAGCAACGTTTCTTGATCGACAGATTACGCACGCTGGCCGGGTTGGCACATTCCGCATCGGCCGGGGCGGCCGCGCCCACGGTCACCAGCTGGATGTCCTTGGCTGCCACCGAGTCCACCACCGAGAACGGTCCTGCCGGCTTGAGCCCGGCCGAGCTGAAGTCGCGCGGGTTGTCGGTCACGATGGCCAGCAGGGTGTTCTTGCCAGGAGGGCCTTCGGCCGAGAGCTGCCAGGCAGGACGCGGCAGGCGCATGGTACCGCCCGGTTCGATCACGTTGTTGCGGTCGATCTGGTTGGGAAACAATAGATCGAAGGTCTGTCCGTCGGAGCCCACCATGACGAGGTAGACGTAGCCCCCTTCGCGTGAGCTCAGTGTGAAATCGACGGTGTCGACACCGATCTTCAGGGCCGGCTTGGCCGCTGTCAGCGTCACGAGGCGACGGTCGTCACGGCTGTTGTAGATGTCCTGCAGCGCGGCCAGCGTCGAGGGCTTGGCCACTGGCGCCGCTGGAGCGGAAACCGGCGCAGCGGCAGGGGCGGGCGCCGCCACCACACCGACGTTGGCCAGCGGCACCGGCACGGCAGCCGGCGCAGGTGCAAGTGCCGGGGCCGGCACGGCCACCCCGGTGTCCTTGGCGGCATAGCTGAGCACCATGGAAGGGTTGCCGTTCACCGACACATGGTGCGGCAGGAAACCCTGCACATTCTTGAGCTTGTCGTTGATGCGGTCCTGCGCGCAGGCCTGGATCTCGCCGGCCGACAGGCCACCACTGCCATCCGTGTCTTTCGCTGCGCCGGCCAGGCAGGCCAGCCAGGCCTGGGAGGCCACGCCACCGCGACCGGGCTGGTCCAGCGAGACCTCGCTGTCGCGGGCCGCGGCAATGTGCACGAAGTTGGCGCCACCACTACCCGCAGGCTTGGGCGCGTTGATGCTGCGCGTCAGCATATTGGTGGGTTTGACGCAACTCTGCCCGGCGGTATAGGACTTGGGGGCGAAAGGTGCGTTGCCGACCGAGCGTGTGGTCACGCCGCCGGAATGGCAGGCATCGAGGAACACGATGGTTTTCTGCGACTTGGCCGACAGGCGCTTGAGCCGGTCTTCCATCTCGGCATCGGTGAAGGGCTGCCCCTCGACGGTGATCAGGGATTCGGCGCAGCGCTCGACACCCGCCTCCTGCACCAGCTGGCGTCCGCCGTGGCCCGAGTAGTAGATGAACACCTGGTCGTCGCCGCCCAGTTTGCTTTCAAGCTCATCGAAGGCCTTGCGCATCCCTTCGAGCGTGAGCTGCCCGTCGCTCAGCGCGCGGATATTGGCCTGCGGCACACCCATGCGGCGCGCGATCTCCGTGGCCGTCGCGGTGTCAAAGGGCACACCCTTGAGCTTGGGGATATTGCCCTGGTAGTCGCCGATGGTCATGATCAGCGCGTGCGCAGCCACTGCCGGCGGCTTGCTGAAACCGCGGATACCAGTAGTGGCGATCAGGTTGCCTTTTCCGCTGCGTCCATCGTCGAGTTGCAACAGTGCAGCGCCGCCGAGCGGCTTGGCCCCGACCTTCTTGTCGGTGACCGGATCAGCGGCATGACCCAGTGTGGTGATCGAGGCCATGGCCACTGCAGCCAGCCCCCAGGCAAATTGCTTCGTGATTTTCATCTGTGGTTTTCCTGATCAGTGGGAAGTGAAGCGGCCACGCTGACAGTGTCGTTCATCGCAGCGAGAATAGTAGTAAAGGCAGAAGCTGTCCATCCGTTTGTCGTTTCCCAACGAATCAGTTCCTGCCTGCGCGCAAAACGCAAGTGGCCATCGACCACGTCTGCTGCGCGCGTGAGCATCAGGCCTTGCTCGATCATCGCGGCATCTTCCTGCCAGTTGTCAGCAGGGTCTTCGAGCAGCCAGTAGACCAGCATCACATCAGAAAAAACTTTCTGCACAAAACCCGGATCCTCGATCAGATCGACGATGCGTCCGGCCTCGTGCCGGGACCGCGCCACCAGATGGTCCAGGTCACCCTTGAGCCGCCGACGCTGGGCCGCCGCGGCCCCCTCGAGACGAATCGCCAGCACGGCCAGCAGGCGCCGGCCCTGGGTCTGGCTCTCCATGTCCTGCACACGGCTGTTGGCCAGCCAGTTTCTGGCGAGACCGTAGTAAACCCGCGAGAGCGCAAAGTACGACAGCCCCAGCGACAACGGTGCCGAGGCATCGAGGTACCAGTCCGTCAGGTTGACCACGGCAAAGGCCAGCACCACCAACGCACCCTGCAATGCACCGAACACCGTGTCGAACACCTCAATGCGGGTCTGGCGGTACAGGGCGATGGCCATGCACCAGATCAACAGCAGGGCCGCCAGCTTCATCACCCACTTGGGCCGCTCGCGCAGGTAGTCCCCGTTCTTGAAGTTGTCGATGGCCGTGGCCATGATCTCCACCCCCGGATGGATGTGCGCCATCGGCGTGCCCTTGATATCAAACAGGCTGGGCGCGGTGGAGCCGATGATGACGATCTTGTTCCTGAACTCGTCGACCGGCCGTTGCTTCTGCTCGGACTTCAGATCGCGATACACGTCGACGAAGGAGACAAACTGGTAGGAGAAAGGCTTGCCGCGCCAGTTGATCAGCACTTCGGTCTGATCGGCGCCGGGAAAACCGAACTCCTCGGCAATGCGCTGCGGCATCGAGGGGATGCGCCAGCCCGCGTGCTCGATCCAGGTCGGGTACCGTCGGATGATGCCATCCGCATCGGGAGTCACCTGATGCGTACCCAGACGCCCGTTGTCCAGCGCGGCCGGCACCTTGGGCAGGATGATGGCAATCGGTGTCTGCGCTTCGGCCCCTGGTTGGACCGCCCGCGCACTAGGCAGCGCGCCGACCGGGATGCGGCTCAGGCGATCGTTCTGCGGGTCCAGTCGCAACATGGGGAAGAAGGTCGTGGTCGAGCGCGCGATGTCGGCATTGAAGGCCGCGTCACTCTCGGGCCGTTGCACGTCCGGGTCGGAAAACAGGATGTCGAAGACGATGGCGCGCGGCTGCTGCGCCTCCAGCCCACGCACCATGTCCCCCAGCACGCGGTTCGGCCAGGGCCAGCGGCCCTGCTCCCTGGCCATGCCGGCCAGGCTGGCTTCGTCGATGTCGAGGATGACGATGTCCGGATCTGGCTTGGGCGCGAGCAGGCGGTGCGAGATCAGTGTGTCGAAGAGCTTGGTGTCGGCTGCAGCCACCATATTGAGCAGGCCCAGGTCGGCCACTATGAGCGTCGTGAACACCAGGGCGAACAGCAGGTAAGCGCGCGCGCCGAGCCGCCGCACCAGCGAGGCGACCGCGGCCTGCCGGCGTTTGATCCAGTTCATCAAAGACGCCTTCATCGCTTGATCCAGTACACCAGCAAGGCCACCAGCACGTCGACCAGGAACACGGCCACCATACCGTTGCCCACGGCATGGATGGCGATGCCTGATTGATCGCGGGAGGCCCCCCCGGCACTGCTGCCATGGTGGCAGGCGATCACGCCGATCAGCAAGCCCATGATCGCGCTCTTGAGCAGGCTGAGCAGCGTCAACCAGGGATCGGCCAGCTCCAGAAAATGCCCGGTCACCTGCAACAGGGGCAGGCCCTGCAACAATGAGACCGCCAGCCAGCCGCTGGCCACGGCGACGATCTGGAAAAAGATGGTGACCACAGGCAAGCCCAGCGCCAGCCCGATGATGCGCGGCAGCAGCAGGTAATCGGCCGGTGGTATGCCCATGCGACGCAGCGCCTGAAACTCGTCATGCTGGTCCATGACCGCGAGCTCCGAGGCCATGGCCGCGCTGCTGCGCGCCACCATCACCAAGCCCGACAGCAGCGGCGCCAGTTCGAAGAACAAGCCATAAAACAGCCAGGACTGCGCGAGATCGCTGTTCTGCCCAGCCAACGCCGTCAGCTGGGTCACGGCCGCTGCCCCTGTCAACGCCGCCAGCGCACCCGTCACGGGCAGAGCGGCAATGCCCGTTGTGTGGATCTGCCGGTACAGCTGGTAGCGTAGCTGCGGTTCACCCAGACGCGACCAGCGGGTCAGCGCCAGCCAGGTCATGAGGGCATAGCCGTACAGTCGGCTGGTCACCAGTGTCTTCAAGCTTGGGCCGTCCCGTCCACACGCCGGCTCAGCGGCGGATTCCAGCCCCAGACATGCACGTCCGTGTGACCCTTGATGGCCTGTGCGCCCAGATCGACCAGGCCGCCGGCCTGGCCTACGGCCTGTGCCACCTCGTGCGAACAGATCACGGGGTAGCCCAACGTCTTGCTCATGTACTCCAGCTGGGAAGCCGTATTGACCGGGTCACCGATCACTGTGAAATCCCGCCGCCGCCGCGAGCCCACATAACCCGCCACCACCTCACCCACATGGATGCCTATACCGATCTCCAGCGGTGCATGGCCCTGAGCCTTCAGTTCGTCGTTGAGGCGATTCAGGCGCACCAGCATGTCCTGCGCCGCCTCCAGCGCATTGCGCTCCGGTGCGTCCAGCGGCTGCGGCAAACCGAAAGTGGCCATGAGGCCATCCCCGATGAATTTGTCAACGGCGCCGCCACACCCATGGATGGCCGCTCCCATTTCGGCGTAATAGCCATTCAGCAACTCGATCAGCGTCTCGGGCGAGCTTTGCTCGCTGCGGGCCGTGAACCCACGGATATCGGCAAAGAGTATGGTCACCCGGCAACGTTGGCCTGCGGTTTCGGGCTGCAGGCTGCCGCGCAGGATGGCACGCATCACCTGCGGGCTGACGTGGCCGGCAAAGGCCGTGCGCAACGCCTGCTTTTCACGGTAGTGCCGTACCGACTCCCAGGTCAGGCGGGCCAGGAAGGCCAGCAGTGCAACCCCCAGCAGACTGCCCAGGGGCAGGTACCAACCACGCCACAGTCCCAGCACGGAGACACCTGTGATCAAGACCACCACGCTCACCAATGCAAGCGTCTTAACCCAACCATTGCGACCGAACCAGAGCAGCACCATGGCCAGGGCCAGCGGCCAGGACAGGGTGGTCTCCACCGGATCGACCCAACCACGCCCCAGCAGCGAGCGCAGGGCCTGCACATGCACCAGGGCGGCTGGGCCGCTTCGGTTCTCGGGGTCCCAGGCGGCCAGAGCGACCGGCAGGCGGTAACGGGTTTCGTTGGGCAGCAGACTGGCCACCACCACCACCCGCCCCCGGACCAGCTTTTGCAGCTCGTCGGCCTGTCCTTGGCGCAGCCAGGCCAGCACCGTCTGCAGGGAGGTGTATTCGATCGGCCCGCCGACGGTGTAATCGATCAGGCCGCGCGCCGAGCTTTCGCGCCCCAGCACCTTGGCCATCAGGTCGGCCAAAGAAGGGTTGCGGTCCTCGTCGATACAGCGGCGTTGGTTGATGCGACGCACGATGCCATCCCGGTCTTCGCACAGCACCAATGAACTCAAGGCCTCGTCGCCGGCCGCCTGCAGCAACTCGGGGGCGATGGGTCGCAGATGGCGCTCCAAACCCATGGGCTGGCCCAGCACCAGGGGCGTCGTGGCGCGCAGCTTGCGAACCCCGTCCAGCAGGGGCGCATCGACTCCCTTGATCAGGAAATCGTAGGAGCGGACCGGCAGCGGTGCGGCGACCCCCACGACGGCGGGGCGGGCAACAGCCAGACCGGTGAAGAGTTCCCCCAGGTACCGATGCCATAAGGCATAGGGCTCGGGAAAGGACTCGTAGGCCTGCTCGTCCAGGCCGATCACCACCACGTCCTGCGGCAGGGCACCCGGCGCCAGCGCACGCAACCAGCGCGACTGTTCGTCATATAGCGCTTGGTCCACCCGCCGCAGAGTGTGGGTGGCCATCAACCCGAGGACCAGGGCACAGAGAATCAGGAAGCCGACGAAAATCTCGCGTTGTTGCCGAAGCATCTTTTGATTATGGGTCAGGCCTTTGCCCTCCCCTGGCCACAAGCGCTGCGTGCCCCGGCCAGCGTGAACTATTCCCTCCGCCTGTTTCCTGCACACAACGCCGCCCCTGTCCGGCCGCGATCTTGAAAAGGCCTGAAATTGCCTTATGATTAGCACTCACTGGATTCGAGTGCTAACACTCCGGGTCCAATGTCAAGTTAATGAGTGCCAACTTCGGCCCTCAGATCTTCCAACCTCTTGTTTCAAACTCTAGGAGAGCCCTGATGAAACTGCGTCCTCTGGCCGATCGCGTGATTGTCAAACGCGTTGAAAACGAAACCAAGACTGCCTCCGGCATTGTCATTCCCGACAGCGCCGCCGAGAAGCCCGACCAGGGCGAAGTGCTGGCTGTGGGCCCCGGCCGCAAGAACGACAAGGGCGAAATCATCGCCATGAACGTCAAGGTCGGCGACCGCGTCCTGTTCGGCAAGTACAGCGGCCAGACCGTCAAGGTCGGCGGCGACGAACTCCTCGTCATGAAAGAGGAAGACCTGTTTGCCGTGGTGGAGAAGTAAATCGCAGCGCGATTTATCCATCCGACTTAATCATTTGAATTTGAATCTGGAGTAAGACAAATGGCAGCTAAAGACGTAATTTTCGGCGGTGAAGCCCGCGCACGCATGGTCGAGGGCGTGAACATCCTGGCCAACGCCGTCAAGGTGACCCTGGGCCCCAAGGGCCGCAACGTGGTGCTCGAGCGCTCCTTCGGCGCCCCGACCGTGACCAAGGACGGTGTGTCCGTGGCCAAGGAAATCGAGCTCAAGGACAAGCTGCAGAACATGGGCGCGCAGATGGTCAAGGAAGTCGCTTCCAAGACCTCCGACAACGCCGGTGACGGCACCACCACCGCCACCGTGCTGGCCCAGGCCATCGTGCGCGAAGGCATGAAGTACGTGGCCGCCGGCATGAACCCCATGGACCTGAAGCGCGGTATCGACAAGGCCGTGACGGCCCTGATCGAGCAGCTGAAGAAGGCATCCAAGCCCACTACCACCTCCAAGGAAATCGCCCAGGTCGGCTCCATCTCCGCCAACAGCGACACCAGCATCGGCGAGATCATCGCCAATGCCATGGACAAGGTCGGCAAGGAAGGCGTGATCACCGTGGAAGACGGCAAGAGCCTGCAGAACGAACTCGATGTCGTTGAAGGCATGCAGTTCGATCGCGGCTACCTGTCGCCCTACTTCATCAACAACCCCGAGAAGCAGGCTGCCCTGCTGGACAACCCCTTCGTGCTGCTGTACGACAAGAAGGTGTCCAACATCCGTGACCTGCTGCCCACGCTGGAAGCCGTGGCCAAGGCCGGCCGTCCGCTGCTGATCATTGCCGAAGACGTCGAAGGCGAAGCTCTGGCGACCCTGGTGGTCAACACCATCCGCGGCATCCTGAAGGTCGTTGCCGTCAAGGCTCCGGGCTTCGGCGACCGTCGCAAGGCCATGCTGGAAGACATCGCCATCCTGACCGGCGGCAAGGTCATCGCTGAAGAAGTGGGCCTGTCGCTCGAGAAGGTCACCCTGGCCGATCTGGGCCAGGCCAAGCGCATCGAAGTGGGTAAGGAAAACACCATCATCATCGATGGCAACGGCGCTGCCGCTGACATCGAAGCCCGCGTCAAGCAAGTGCGCGTGCAGATCGAGGAAGCCACCAGCGACTACGACCGCGAGAAGCTGCAGGAACGCGTGGCCAAGCTGGCCGGCGGTGTGGCCGTGATCAAGGTGGGCGCTGCCACCGAGGTCGAAATGAAGGAAAAGAAGGCCCGCGTGGAAGACGCCCTGCACGCCACCCGCGCTGCTGTGGAAGAAGGCATTGTGGCCGGTGGTGGCGTGGCCCTGCTGCGCGCCCGTCAGGCTGCTGGCACCATCAAGGGTGACAACGCCGACCAGGACGCCGGCATCAAGCTGGTGCTCAAGGCCATCGAAGCCCCCCTGCGCGAGATCGTCTTCAACGCCGGCGGCGAAGCCAGCGTGGTCGTGAACGCCGTGCTCAACGGCAAGGGCAACTACGGCTTCAACGCCGCCAACGACACCTATGGCGACATGATCGAGATGGGCATTCTGGACCCGACCAAGGTGACCCGCACCGCGCTGCAGAACGCCGCATCGGTCGCTTCGCTGATGCTGACCACCGAGTGCATGGTGTCCGAGTCCCCGAAGGACGAAGGCGCAGCCGGCGGCGGCATGCCTGGCGGCATGGGTGGTATGGGCGGCATGGGCGATATGGGCATGTAAATGCTCCTTGCCTGGGGGCACATGGCGGCGGTGCAAACGCTTGCCGTGTCAAAAGCACTGTCAGCGCGTTTGCGCCTTGCCTTGTGCCCTCATGCTGCATCGGGTGACGTTACGTCACTCGATACTCAAGAAAAAACCCGCAGTGCTAGCACGCTGCGGGTTTTTTCTTGGGTGCCTCTTTGAGCGCGGGCTCAGTCCCTAAGCAGCCCGTATCAACTGATCGAGCTTGGCCGTGTCGGCTGCGAAGGCGCGTATGCCTTCGGCCAGTTTCTCCGTCGCCATGGCGTCTTCGTTGTGCGCATAACGGAAACCCGCCTCGTCGTAATGCACGGCCGGCAGATCCAGCGCACGCGCGGCTTCGGGCTCTAGGGCCCGCTGTACCGGCGCCTCGCTGTCTGCGAGTTGCGCCAGCAGCTCAGGGGCAATGGTCAGCAGATCACAACCCGCCAGCGCCACGATCTGCCCGGTGTTGCGAAAACTCGCTCCCATGACTTCGGTGGCAATGTCGTGGCGCTTGTAGTGGTTGTAGATGGCACGCACGGATTTCACGCCCGGGTCGTTGGCGCCGCTGTTCGCGGCCTCGTCCCAGGCACTGCCGGCGGTCTTCTTGTACCAGTCGTAGATGCGACCTACAAAGGGAGAGATCAGCTGCACCCTGGCCTGCCCGCAGGCCACGGCCTGGCAGAAGGAGAACAGCAGGGTCAGGTTGGTATGGATGCCCCGCCGCTCCAGCTGCGCGGCCGCCTGGATGCCTTCCCAGGTCGCAGCGATCTTGATCAGCACGCGGTCGATGTGGATGCCCTGGGCCTGGTACAGCTCGATGATGCGCTCGGCCCGCGCCACCGTGGCCTGGGTGTCAAAGCTCAGCCGCGCATCGACCTCGGTCGAGACGCGCCCTGGAATCAACGCGAGGATCTCGCACCCAAAACGCACCAGCAGTCGATCAACGATCTCGTCCAGGGCCCGCCCACGAAACTGGTCCACCGTCTGCTGCAACAGCGGGTGGTATTCCGGTTTTTGGACAGCCTTGAGGATGAGCGAGGGGTTGGTCGTCGCGTCCTGCGGCTTGACCGCTGCAAGCTGGTGGAAATCGCCCGTATCGGCCACCACGGTGGTGAACTGGCGCAGCGCATCGAGTTGTTTCATGCCTTGAATTATGAGTGAAATAAAATTACGCTTTGTCGCATTTTCATGTAACCATGCGCGTCTCACCACCGACGCCCAACCGGAGTCCCCATGCTCGACCGCATCCGCGCTTCGCTCCCCTCGCTGGCCCCAGCCGAACAGCGCGTGGGCCAGCTTGTCCTGGCCGATCCGCGTGCCTTCGCCAACCTGCCCGTCAGTGAACTGGCCGACCGCTCGCATGTGAGCAAACCCACCGTGGTGCGCTTCTGCCGCAGCATGGGCTACGACGGCCTGTCCGACTTCAAGCTCAAGCTGGCCGGCACGGTCAGCGAAGGCGTGCCCTTCATCCACCGCAGCGTGGACGTAGACGACAAGACCAGCGACGTGGTGGTCAAGGTGATCGACAACACGGTATCGGCCTTTCTCAAGTACCGCAACAACGCCAGCACCGCAGCGATCGACAAGGCCGCAGCCGTGCTGGCCGCCACCTACAAGACCGGCAAGCGCATCGAGTTCATCGGCGCGGGCAACTCGGGCATCGTGGCGCTGGACGCGCAGCACAAGTTCTTCCGGCTGGGTGTGAACACTGTGGCCTACAGCGATGGTCACATGCAGGTCATGAGCGCGTCTCTGATGGGCCCGGGGGACTGCATGGTGGTCATCTCCAATTCGGGCCGTACCCGCGACCTGATGGACGCCTGCGATATCGCTCGCAAGAACGGCGCCACCACCATCGTCATCACGACCAGCGGCTCGCCACTGGCCATGGCCGGCCACATCCACCTCGCCGCCGACCACCCCGAGGGCTACGACCGCTACAGCCCCATGGTCTCGCGTCTGCTGCACCTGATGATCGTGGACATCCTGGCCACCTGCGTGGCGCTGCGCATCGGCGGCAACCGCCTGCAGCCCATGCTCAAGGAAATGAAAAACAACCTGCGCAACAAGCGCTACGCCTGAGAGACAGCGTCGGGCAGAGCCACGCCTAGGGATGGCGCGCCAGCAGGGCGCCATCCAGCTCGACCGGGCCGTACCAGGCACGGGCCTGTGATTGCGTGTTGTCGCTGTCGGTCATGATGGCCACGCCGATCAGCCGGCCGGGTTCTTCACCAAATACCTTGCGGTAGTCGGCGCGCACATCGCGCTCGTAGTCCAGCCATTGGTTCAGTCGTGCCGGGCCGGATTCCACCACCAGCTTGCGGATGCGCTCGGTACGCGGGTTGGTGATGACGCTGCCGGCCTCGCGTGTCGGGCACCAGACGTACATCAGCGTTGCGTAGGGCAGCGCTTCGCCCGTCATCAACTGGACCATTTCGGACAGCATGCCGTCGCGCAGCGAAAATTGAGAGCGGTCGCCGTCGAAGCTCAAGACCACACGCACCACGGAATCTGCACGGTCACGCCGCGCCAGGTCCGCCGTCGGCATCAATGCCGGCACCCGCCACGAAAAGCGGATCTGCCCCAGATCCTCAGGCGCAATACCCAACTTGCGCCGCAAGAGACTGGCCGAGGACAGGGCCTGTACTTCCATGGCCTCCCGCCCGGCAACGTGCACGGGCAGATAAGCTGTGGCCGCCTTGCCCGGCAGTGGCATGTGCTGCCAGCCATAAAAGGCCTGTGACTCGCTTGAGGCCCGCTCAAGCGAGGATGTCGTTGAGCTGCAGGCCGTCAAGCCCAGCAGCATCAAGGCTATTGCACCGAGCGCAGGAAATACCCCCAGGGTCACTGCTCCCCGTTTGTATTTCGATTGCATCAAAAGCTGAGTCCTGTCCATTAAAAATCAACCATCCCATAAAAAAACCCTGCCACGTTGCCGCGACAGGGTTCTTGACTCTTACCTTCAGCTGGCTTGCGCCAGCGTCAGATCAGAAGTTGTGGCGCAGGCCGACCAGCAGGCGGCTGGTGTCCTTGACAACAGCGGCGCCGGCGTTGTCGGCCTTCTCGACGATGTAGCGTGCGTAGGTGGTCGAACGCTTGCTCAGAGCGTACTGCACACCCAGGCCCGTCATGGTCGAGTCGACGTTGCCGACGAGCTTGTCGTCCAGCTTCTGGATGTTGGCCGACAGGGTCAGGGCGGGAGACAGCGGCACATCGGCAGCCAGGTTCATGCCGGCGTTATCAGCCGTGTCCGTACCAGTCGCGTCGGTAGCCTTGTAGCTGTGACCACCCAGGGTGAACTTGGCGAACTGGAAGTCGTACGACACATAGTAGCTGGTCAGGTCATTCTTGGAGCCAACAGCTGCGGTAGAGGTACCAGCGTTACCACTGCCACCAGCAGTACCACCACTACCGATTTCGCGGGCGAACTTGCTCACGCCAGCAGCGATGGGGCCGTTGGCATAGAACAGGCCGACGTCGGACAGGGCGCCAGCAACGGGGGTGGCGCCGTCGTCAGACTTGGGCGAGTACAACAGAACGAAGCTGAAGCCGGAGAAGTTCGGCGAGGTGTAGGCGATCGAGCTGTCGAAGCGGGTCACGGACAGGCCCATCAGGGTGGAGTAGCCACCAGCACCCAGAGAGACGCGGCCGGCGTCCTTGGTGTTGAAGCTGGCGCCACGAGCACCCTGGACGGTCAGGGTGGGGGAGTTCGGAGCGCCCAGCTTGACGGAACCGAAGGAGCCCGACAGGCCGACGAAGGACTGGCCGGTGCCGTAGGTGCCGCCGCTGCCTTCGGTGGCGGTGTCGGCCGTGTTGAAGTTGGTTTCCAACAGGAAGTCAGCCTTCAGACCGCCGCCCAGATCTTCCAAACCGGACAGGGTGAAACCGGTCGTGCCGATGCCGTCCTTGCTGATACGCGTGCTGTTAACCGTGGTGCCAGCAGTGGTTTCGGTCTTGCTCGAACGATAGGTGGCGTCCAGGGTACCGGAGACGGTCACGTTCTGGGCGAAAGCGCTGGTGGCAGCCAGGGCGGCCACGGCAATCAGGGTCTTTTTCATATTGAAAGTTCTCCAAAGGTTTAACAAGGGGTCCCGAAGGGAGTTTCCGGATCCCCGGGCCAACCTCCTCTAACAAGGAAGTTGGATGTATTGCACCAGAGCCCGATAGCCGGGTCAAAGGAAAACCCCCGAGTCCTCCCGATTCGCCCCAGGTTTCGTTGTGACCCTGCAACATTGCACAAACAAGAGGCAACTCGGCTGGGACGTGGCCACTCCCCCAAAAAATAAGCTCTAAAATTAGACCCATTAAAAGAGTTATTTATGCAAACCTTGCTGGTTGATCGGGCCGTAAGCATGTCCCAATTCAAGAAGAACCCGGCCGCCGTGCTGCGCCAGGCCGAAGGCCGTCCGGTTGCCGTGCTGAACCACAACCGGGTCGGTTTCTATCTGCTGGAGCCCCCGCTGTTCGAAGCCATGCTGGAGGAGCTGGGCCGCCTGCGCCATGCCGCCGCCCAGGCCGAGGGGCCCCCGCCTGAGGCCACCTCCTACAGACCGCTGATTGAGGCCTTGTTGAGCCAGACCAAGGCAGCGCTGGGCTGAATTCAGGACAATTCAGCCATGACCACAGCCACCGACGCCCTACTCTGTGCTGCCGACACAGCCCTGCGCACCCTTTTTGCCCCGCCTCGGGCCAGCCACCCCACGCCTCGCCCGGCCACGCCGGACCGGGAGTTGACGCCAGAGGAAAAGCGCCTTTCGGCCGCATTGATGCGCGTGAACCACGTGGGTGAAGTCTGCGCCCAGGCGCTGTACACCGCCCAGGCCCTGACCACACCCAACCCGGCCCTGCGCGCGCATTTCACGCGCGCCTGCACCGAAGAGACCGACCACCTGGCCTGGACGAAACAGCGCCTGGACGAACTGGGCTCACGCACCTCGCTGCTGAACCCGCTCTGGTACGCCGGCGCCTTTGGCATCGGTCTGCTGGCGGGGCGCCTGGGCAATGCGGTCAGCCTGGGTTTCGTGGTGGAAACCGAGCGCCAGGTGGAAGCCCATCTGATGAGCCATATGGACCGGCTGCCCGCAGGCGACCAGACGTCGCGCGCCATCGTGACGCAGATGGCCGCCGACGAGGTGAACCACGCCGTGGACGCGCAAAAAGCCGGGGCGGTGGAACTGCCCGGGCCGGTGAAGGGATTGATGCGCGCGGCGGCCAGGATCATGACCACCACCGCGCACCATATTTAGTTGGGGACTCAGCCCTCGATCACGTCGAAACTGGTCGTGATCTCAGCCGTCTTGCCCAGCATGATGCTGGCCGAACAGTACTTGTCGTGGCTCATCTTGATGGCACGTTCCACGGCGGCGGCCGGGATGCCCTTGCCGGTGACGGTGAAGTGCATGTGGATCTTGGTGAACACCTTGGGGTCTTCGCTGGCGCGCTCGCTCGTGAGCTTGACGCTGCAGCCGCGCACCTCATGCCGGCCGCGCTTGAGGATGAGCACCACGTCATAGGCCGTGCAGCCACCGGTGCCGGCCAGCACGGTCTCCATGGGCCGCGGGGCCAGGTTCTGGCCGCCGTTTTCGGGCTTGGCCGCATCGGGCGCGCCGTCCATCACCAGCACGTGACCGCTGCCGGTTTCGGCCACGAAGCCCATGTTGGAGCGTGCGCCGGTGGCGCCGGTCCAGCTGACTGTGCATTCCATGTTCTGTTCCTTGTCAAAATGGGGGTCTGGCGTAAATTATCCCCACACCGCCAGCCCTCATGAAAACAAGACCTCTGCAGCCCGCTGACTATCTGAAGAAAATCCTGACCGCGCGCGTCTACGACGTCGCTGTCGAGTCCCCTTTCGAGCCCGCCAAAGCCCTGAGCCGTCGCCTGCACAACAAGGTGCTGCTCAAGCGCGAGGACCAGCAGGCCGTGTTCAGTTTCAAGCTGCGCGGCGCCTACAACAAGATGGCGCATCTGACGCCGGAACAGCTGAAGAAGGGCGTGATCTGTGCCTCGGCCGGCAACCATGCCCAGGGCGTGGCGTTGGGCGCCAACCGCCTGGGCACGCGCGCCGTGATCGTGATGCCCACGACCACGCCACAGCTCAAGATCGACGCCGTCAAGGCGCTGGGCGGCAAGGTGGTGCTGCAGGGCGACAGCTACTCCGACGCCCACGCCCACGCCCTGACCCTGCAGAAGAAGCAGGGGCTCACCTTTGTCCACCCCTTTGATGATCCGGACGTGATCGCCGGCCAGGGCACCATCGCCATGGAGATGCTGCGCCAGCACCAGGGCCCGCTCGACGCCGTTTTCGTGGCCATCGGTGGCGGCGGGCTGATCAGCGGTGTGGCGGCCTACATCAAGGCCGTGCGCCCGGACGTCAAGGTCATCGGCGTGCAGATGAACGACTCGAACGCCATGATCCAGTCGGTGCGCGCGGGCAAGCGCGTCACGCTGCAGGACGTGGGCCTGTTCTCCGACGGCACCGCCGTCAAGCTGGTGGGCGAGGAGACCTTCCGCCTGACCCGCAAGCTGGTAGACGACTACATCGAGGTCGATACCGACGCCGTCTGTGCGGCCATCAAGGACGTCTTCGTGGACACCCGTTCCATCGTGGAGCCTGCCGGCGCG
This sequence comes from Hylemonella sp. GW821-FHT10B10, assembly GCF_059415585.1. NCBI lineage: Bacteria > Pseudomonadati > Pseudomonadota > Betaproteobacteria > Burkholderiales > Comamonadaceae > Hylemonella > Hylemonella sp. GW821-FHT10B10. The sequence goes on from NZ_JBWKNN010000004.1 coordinate 18,157, forward strand.
CTGGCCGTGGCCGCCATCAAGCAATACGTGGCCAAGCACAAGACCAGGGGCGAGACCTATGCCGCCATCCTGTGCGGTGCCAACATGAATTTCGACCGTCTGCGCTTCGTGGCCGAGCGCGCCGAGGTGGGCGAGGAACGCGAAGCCCTGTTCGCCGTGAACATGCCCGAGGAGCGTGGCAGCTTCCGCCGCTTCTGCGAACTGATCGGCGACCTGCCAGGCGGGCCGCACAACGTAACCGAGTTCAGCTACCGCATCAGCGACCAGAGCAAGGCCCATGTCTTCGTCGGGCTTTCGACCTCGACCAAGGGGGAAAGTGCCAAGATCGCCACCAACTTCAAGCGCCACGGCTTCCCCTCGCTGGATCTGACACACGACGACCTAGCGCAGGAACATATCCGCCACATGGTAGGCGGTCATTCGACGCTGGCCCGGGACGAGCGCCTGCTGCGTTTCATATTCCCCGAGCGCCCCGGCGCCCTGCTCAAATTCCTGAGCCTGATGCGTCCGGGCTGGAACATCAGTCTTTTCCACTACCGCAACCAGGGCGCGGACTACGGTCGCATTCTCGTGGGCATCCAGGTGCCCAAAGCCGACGACAAGGCTTTCGCCAAATTCCTCGGGGCGCTGGGCTATGCCTATGTGGAGGAGACGCGCAACCCGGCCTATCGCATGTTCCTGCAGGCCTGATCACCCTTTTCGGCAGACACGAAAGAGACACCATGAGTTACGAACTGATCCAGGTACGCACCGAAGCCGACAAGGTCGGCATCATCACCCTGAACCGTCCCAAACAGCTCAATGCGCTCAATGACCAGTTGATGGACGAGCTGGGTGCGGCGCTCAAGGCCTTCGATGCCGACGCGGCGATCGGCTGCATCGTCATCACCGGCAGCGAAAAAGCTTTTGCCGCCGGCGCCGACATCGGAGCGATGGCCAGCTACAGCTTCGCCGACGTCTACAAGGGCGACTACATCACACGCAACTGGGAAACCCTGCGCAGCATCCGCAAGCCGGTGATTGCCGCTGTCAGCGGCTTTGCCCTGGGCGGCGGTTGCGAGATGGCCATGATGTGTGACTTCATCATTGCCGCCGACAACGCCCGCTTCGGCCAGCCGGAGATCAAGCTGGGCGTCATCCCCGGCGCCGGCGGCACCCAGCGCCTGCCACGCGCCGTAGGCAAGTCCAAGGCCATGGACATGACCCTGACGGGCCGCATGATGGATGCGACGGAGGCCGAACGCGCCGGCCTGGTAAGCCGCGTGGTGGCGCTGGACAAGCTGATGGAGGAAACCCTGGCTGCCGCCCTGATGATCTGCGACTACTCGCAGGTGGCCGTGATGGCCGCCAAGGAAGCCGTGAACCGGGCTTTCGAGGGCTCGCTCAACGACGGCATCATGTTCGAGCGCCGGCTCTTTCATGCCCTGTTCGCCACCGCCGACCAGAAGGAAGGCATGGACGCCTTTATCCACAAGCGCAAGCCTGCCTTCCGGGATTGCTGAGCCGCCAAAAAACGCTATAATTTGCGCCTTCGGTGATATAGCTCAGTTGGTTAGAGCGCAGCATTCATAATGCTGATGTCGGTGGTTCAAATCCACCTATCACCACCAGACACGAAACCCCTGCAGGCCCGCTTGCAGGGGTTTTTTATTGCGCCCATGAAATGGCCATGCATGACAGAGGTCAGACTGTCAATTGAATGTGGTCAGGTGGCAGTCCCTCCAAGGAACGTTCATGCATCCGCTGATATGCCTGCTCCAAGTTGCGAGTGAAGGAGCGGGAATCAAACAACGATTTGGTAGCCCGGTGCCGACTTAACTTGTGCTTGATATGCTGCAAAAGTTGCGGCTTTGTTGCCAACTCAATGGCGAGGTCCTCATATTCTTTCTGCGATGAAGTGATCAATTCCGGGAGATCCAATGCCGTGAGCACGCTTGCTGCCACCCGGCTTGCAAAAGATTCCCCCATGCGTGTGAGCACGGGCAACCCGGCCCACAAGGCATCGCTGGCCGTAGTCCCAGCGTTGTAGGGGAAGGTGTCGAGGAAAAGATCGGCGACCCGGTAACGGGCAAGGTACAGCGATCGTTCGACCCGACCCGCGAAAACCAGCCGATCGGCTGCAACCCCGCTCTTGCTGGCTTCTTGCCTGAGATTCTCAGCTACCTGGGGATTGTCTGCATAGAGAAACAAGACACTCCCGTCCACACGCGACAGAATCCGCATCCAGGCACCAAAGGCTTCCGGGGTGATCTTGTAGTTGTGATTGAAGCAGCAAAACACGAAACCGGTCGGGGGAAGCCCAAGCTCATCACGGGTGTAATTTTTGTCTGCGATCTGTCGCTTGGAATCGTTGGCTTGGTAGCTAGGCAAATAGACAATTTTCTCAGCGTAGCCGTCACGGTATGCGTCGGGGATGATCGTCTTATCAGCTATCAGATAATCAATAAAGGACACCCCCATCGTCCCAAGGTAGCCCAGATAACTGACCTGCACGGGCGCCGCCCGCAGGGCGAACACCCGCGTTCTGGCATCTTCGGTGTACCCCCCCAGATCAACCGCGATGTCGATCCCCAAGTCTCGTGACAAGGCCACCACCTCGGCATCGGTCTTTGCATGGCAATCCATGAACCGATCAAATGCCGCGGCGACACGTTGTCGTACCTTGTCCTCCGTGTCAGGAGAAAAAGCAAAACCTATCACTTCAAAATGCGCGCGATCATGTAGCTCCAAGGTCTCTACCAGAAGATGGGAGACTGGGTGATTACGGAAATCGGCCGAAAAATATCCTATGCGTATTTTTTTGCTGGCGCGAGACAACCTCTGCATGCCGCCAGACGCCGCAGATAAGGAAAATTGATGAGCCGCGTAGATTTCTGCCGCCTTGCGCTGTAGAGACAATCTCTCAGTCAATGCCAAAAGTGGGAAAGGCATGCAAACCATCTTGCCTTGCTCCAGATGCTCAATGAGCCTAGGCAGATCCGTCGCCAGGGTTTCCCAGTCACAGGTACGTACTCGCGCGTGAATCAGCGCGCCTTGAAGATATTCTTCTTCGGGATCCAACTCAAGGCTCTTGCTGAAACCGTCTGCCGCCGCCTGATAGCGTTTAAGGCCGAAAAGTATTGTCGCGAGACTATTCCAGGCCTTGGAAGACTGCGGGTTCAACGCAACTGCCTTGCGCGCAGCCAACTCCGCCTGATCAAATCTTTTCTGGTGTGCCCGCAGTTTCGCCAGGTTGACATAAGGAAAGACAAAAGTCGGAACCAGCGTCAGCGCGCGTTTCAGACACCGTTCCGCCTGCTCATGCGCCAGCAATTCAATGAATCTAAGTCCGATGCTGTTTTGGGCGTTCGCATCGTCCCATGCACATGCGCTGGCCTCCTCCAAAGCTCGTATGGCCTCAACACGCTTTTCTACCCCCCCCAAGGCGACGCCCAGGTTAAACCAGGCCTCTGGCAGTCGAGGGGCCAACTCTATGGCTTTCTTGCTCCACCAAATGGCTGTGGCAAATTCGTGCTGCGCGTTGGCTACGTGTGCCGTATTGATGCAATGTGCAATGAATTCCTCGTTCATTTTTCTCCTACTGAATGGGAATTTTCCCATGTCGCCCAGCGCCAAGGTTTCTGGACTCCCAAATGTGTCTCATGCTGCTCGAACCGCAAGGCCATGCCGACCACAGTTATAGTTGGGACTTGTCTCGTTACCGTCCCCCAGCCTCTGGATAAACACCATGAACCGCTGTCTACAGTCATTCTCCCTCGGTCTCCGCCACAAGGGTTTGGGGCTTGCCACCGCCGGACTCCTTGTCTTCGGCAACGCCTCGGCCCAGACCTCAGACCCCCAACGCATTCCCCCCATTTCTATCAGGGCGCAGCGTGGTGTGCTGCAGGTTGTGGCACCGCCCGAAGTCCTCATGGACGGCCAGCCGGCGCGCCTTGCACCTGGCGCACGCATCCGCGACCGCAACAACCTGATGGTCGTCTCCGGCGCACTGCTTGGACAGGAGCTGGTGGTGCGCTACACACGTGACCCGCTGGGACTGATCCATGAGGTCTGGGTTCTCACGGCCAGCGAAGCTGCTGCGGGCGCGCCGCCGCAGCCGGCTCCCACGCAGTACTGACCCTCTTTGCCCGCTGTTGCGGGTGCACGGCGGAGGCCATGCCTCCTGTTGCCATCACCGCAGCGCTCTCTTTCAGGAGCTCATCATGAGCAAAAAAGTTTTCATCAAGACCTTCGGCTGTCAGATGAACGAGTACGACTCGGACAAGATGGCCGATGTGCTGGGCGCCGCCCAAGGCTATGAGCCCACACAGGATGTGGAAGAAGCCGACCTGATCCTCTTCAACACCTGTTCGGTGCGCGAGAAGGCGCAGGAAAAGGTGTTTTCCGACCTGGGCCGTGTGCAGCACCTGAAAAAGAAGGGCGTGAAGATCGGCGTGGGCGGCTGTGTGGCCAGCCAGGAAGGGGCCGAGATCATCCGCCGAGCCCCCTATGTGGACGTGGTGTTCGGCCCCCAGACTCTGCATCGCCTGCCCGAGCTGCTGAACGCGCGCGAGCTGCAGAACCGGCCGCAAGTGGACATCAGCTTCCCCGAGATCGAGAAGTTCGATCATCTGCCGCCCGCCAAGGTCGATGGCGCCACGGCTTTTGTCAGCATCATGGAGGGTTGCTCCAAATATTGCAGCTATTGCGTGGTGCCCTACACACGCGGCGAAGAGATACACCGCCCCTTCGAGGACCTGCTGGTGGAAATCGCCGGCCTGGCCGACCAGGGCGTGAAAGAAGTCAACCTGCTGGGCCAGAACGTCAACGCCTGGCGAGCCCCCATGGGCGGCACGGCCCAGGTTGCCGACTTCGCCACACTGCTCGAATACGTAGCCGATATCCCCGGCATCGAACGCATCCGCTACACCACCAGCCACCCCAACGAATTCACGCCCTCACTGATCGCGGCCTACGAAAGGGTACCCAAGCTGGTTAGCCATCTGCATCTGCCAGTGCAGCACGGCAGCGACCGCATCCTGATGGCCATGAAGCGTGGCTATACCGCGATGGAATACAAGAGCACGGTGCGCAAGCTGCGCGCCATCCGCCCCGGCATGTCGATGAGCAGCGATTTCATCGTCGGGTTTCCGGGTGAGACAGAGGAAGATTTCGGCAAGATGATGAAACTGATCGAAGACGTGGGTTTCGACAACTCCTTCAGCTTCATCTTCAGCCCGCGCCCCGGCACGCCGGCCGCCAACCTGCACGACGATACGCCGCACGAGGTCAAGCTGCGGCGTCTGCAGACACTGCAAGCGGTGATCGAGAACAACCTCAAGCAGATCAGCGCCAACCGCGTGGGCACCGTGCAGCGCATCCTGGTGGAAGGCCCGTCCAAGCGCGATTCCAGCGAGCTGATGGGCCGCACCGAGTGCAATCGTGTGGTGAATTTCAAGGCACCACAAAGACTGATCGGCCAGATGGTTGACGTGACCATCAGCGAGGCCCGGCACTACAGCCTGCGCGGAGAGATCGTGACGGTGGCTGCCTAGAAAGGCATGCCGGGCATGCCTTTGCCCTTCATGCCGCCCAAGCGTTTCATGAGCTTCATCATGCCGCCGCCCTTCATCTTCTTCATCATCTCCTGCATCTGCTCGAATTCCTTGAGCAGACGGTTGACGTCCTGAACCTGCACGCCAGCGCCAGCGGCGATACGGCGCTTGCGCGTGGCCTTGATGAGTTCGGGCTTGCGTCGCTCCAGCCGGGTCATGCTCTGGATGATGCCTTCCTTGCGGCGCAGATCCTTCTCGACCTTGTCGGTGTCCACCTGGCCGGCCTTGGCGGCCATCTGGGCAGGTAGCTTGTCCATCAGGCTGGACAGGCCGCCCATCTGCTTCATCTGCTGCAATTGGGCCAGAAAGTCGTTGAGATCAAAGCCTTCGCCGCTCTTGACCTTGGCGGCCAGTTTCTGTGCCGCCTCCATGTCCACGCCCGCCGTGACCTGTTCAACCAAGGCCACGATGTCGCCCATGCCCAGCACGCGGCCGGCGTGGCGCTGGGCGTCGAAGACCTCCAGCCCATCGATCTTTTCACTGGTACCGGCGAACTTGATCGGCACGCCCGTGACGGCGCGCACCGACAGGGCAGCACCGCCACGGGAGTCACCATCGGTCTTGGTCAGGATGACGCCGGTCAGCGGCAGGGCCTCCTTGAAGGCCCGGGCGGTGTTGATCGCGTCCTGGCCCTGCATGGCGTCGACAACGAACAGCGTCTCGACCGGGTTCAGGACGGCGTGCAACTCGCGGATCTCGCGCATCAGCGCTTCGTCAATGGCCAGGCGACCGGCCGTGTCGACCAGCAACACGTCGAAGAAGTGCCTCTTCGCATAGTCCAGCGCGGCGCGCGCGATGTCGACCGGTTTCTGCTCGGGCGTGCTGGGGAACCACTCGGCGCCGGCCTGCGCCGTGACGGTCTTGAGCTGCTCGATGGCCGCCGGCCGGTAGACGTCGCCGGAGACAGTGAGGACCTTCTTCTTGCGCTTTTCGATCAGGTGGCGCGCTAGCTTGGCCGTGGTGGTGGTCTTGCCAGCGCCCTGCAGGCCGGCCATCAGGATCACGGCCGGCGGCTGGGCCGCGAGGTTGATGTCGGCCACACCCTCGCCCATGGTGGCGGCCAGTTCGCGGTTGACGATGCCCACCAGGGCCTGGCCGGGCGTGAGCGAGCCCATGACCGCCTGGCCCAGGGCCTGGTCCTTGACGCGCGCAATGAAGTCACGCACCACGGGCAGGGCCACGTCAGCCTCCAGCAGGGCCATGCGCACCTCGCGCAGCATGTCGGCCACGTTGGATTCGGTGATGCGGGCCTGGCCGCGGATTTCCTTGACCAGGCGGCTGAGTTTGTCGGTGAGGGCGGAGGCCATGGGTGTATTCCGGTAGACGATGGGACAGCTGCGACTACCGGCGATTGGCTAGGGGCTAAACTGTATCCATGGTGCGACTCGATGTCGCTTCATTCGGCCCCAAGTGGCCGTCTTTCAAAAGAAGGATTCCCCCTCTGAGAAGAGGCGAATTCTACCCTCGTGAGAGGGGTACAAAGTAGCAGTCAAACGGCTCTATTTAGCGGGTCAATTGGATGGGCAACACCCCCAAAACGGCCTGAAATATCCCCTCTCGGGAGGATATTTCGTTGCAAAAAGAGTCTCTGTTACAACTGTTACATCTTCGGATTTAGCAGTACTTTGGAAGGAAGCGTTACCGCTTCCGCTGTCTTGTTTCCTACGAAACCGCCTCTGGAACGAGGCGTCCTTCACCGCACGTGCATCTGGAGCAATCTGGATGTGCGGAGCTGCGGTTAAACGTCCCGTGCTCACGCACACAGGCCTCACGCGAGTGGGGCCGACCTGCTTAACAAGACTGCAGGGAGACGAGAAGGAAAAGGGTACGGGAAATGTAATGTGAACTTGCGCTTGAACCGTCGTTAACAGTAAGTAGCTAACGCTTGTCTCCAACTCTGGTTGGGAGCTACGGCCAAAACGGCAACCGACCTGAGCCAGCCTGTCATGGACTGCTGGCTGTTCCCACCGCGTCGGCGGCGGATAGCAAGTCCCTAACCCCATCACCCCGGCTGCCGCCGGGTTGGGCAGCGGAAGAAACGAGGTAAACCCCACTCATCGCCCGTCCACAAGGACTGGGCAACCGAAGAGTAATCAACGGCGTTGATGGAGGGGGCAGAGGAAGAGGTAGAAAGCGAAGGCCGCTCGGTAATCGAGCGGATAGGGTCAATGACCTACGGCGAAAGCCGGCCAACTTACCTCAGGTGCGACGACGTGAGCCGCCGCGACTTTAACAACGACCCAGAGGGTATCTGACCCTCTGGGTCAGTGCCTTCTTCAATGGGTTCAACCTCATCGGAGAATGGTATGGAAAACACCGGTATCGGTGCTGCGTCTCCGAACGGACCGCTTGATTGGCATTCCATTGATTGGAAGCACGTCATGATGTTCGTCGGGAAGGCGCAGATGCGCATCGCGCAGGCAGAAATGGGTAGGGACTTTCGAAGGGTCAAACGGCTCCAACGAAACCTTATCCGCTCCTGGCAGGCCAAGGCATTGGCGGTTAGGAGAACAACTGAGAACCGAGGGAAGCGGACGAGTGGCGTCGACCGCGTACTCTGGGATACGCCTCAGAAGAAATGGAATGCGGTTGGATCACTGAACCAACCTGGATACCGGGCTCGCCCCCTGCGGCGGGTCTACATCCCAAAAGCGAATGGTAAAGAGCGCCCCCTAGGCATCCCCACCATGCTGGACCGAGCAATGCAGGCTTTACACCTGCTTGCTCTGGAACCCGTCGCCGAATGCGCGGCCGATCCGAACTCCTATGGGTTCCGGCGAGGCCGTTCCACGCACGACGCACGGCAGCAGCTATTCGTGTCTCTCGCCCAAACGGCTTCGGCCAAATGGGTTCTGGACGCGGATATCGAAGGGTTCTTTGACCACATCAATCACGAGTGGTTGCTCCGCCACGTCCACATGGACAGGGCGGTGCTGCGCAAGTGGTTGAAAGCAGGAGTAGTCGACAAGGGTCAACTCCACCGCACGGAGGAAGGTACGCCGCAAGGCGGCATCATCTCTCCGGTGATCGCGAACATCACGTTAGATGGGTTAGAGCGCGACCTCGCCTCGTTCCTCCGAACGACTATGGGGAAGACTCGGGCCGCTGGCGTGAAAGTGAATCTGGTGCGATACGCCGACGACTTCGTGGTAACGGGCAACTCCAAGGAGTTGTTAGAAGCCACAGTCCGACCTTGGATCGAAGCATTCCTGCGCGAGCGGGGACTGCGACTGTCCGAAACGAAGACGCGCGTTGTGCATATCGACGACGGGTTCGACTTCCTTGGGTGGAACTTCCGGAAGTACTCCGGAAAACTGCTCATCAAACCCAACCAGAAAAACGTCAAGGCGTTTTACGGAAAGGTCAGGGAGGTCATCGCCAAGTCACTCTCCAGAGAACTGAAGGAGACGCTCATACAGCGCCTGAACCTCTCCCTCAGGGGATGGGCTCAGTACCACAAAGGCACGGTGGCGAAAGCTACCTTCAATCGACTCGACCACCTGATCTTCTGGCGGTTAATGAGATGGGGGAAGCGGACGCATCCTCGCGAAACGTCCAAATGGGTGTTCACCCATCACTGGAAGCGAATCGGGGACCGCAACGAGTTCGTGGCGAATACCACGGACCGCTGGGGTCAGCCAACACAGCTCCGGCTGTTTCGGCTGGCCGACACCCGTATCGTGCGACATGTGAAGGTGAAGGGGGACTACAACCCCTTCGACCCGACCTGGTTGGTCTACGGCGAGCAGCTACGCGTGCAACGGATGTCCAAAGATATCTGGGACCACCAACGCTGCTCCCTCTGGTTAGACCAACGGGGTCGGTGCGCTCTCTGTGAGCAGGCAATTGATCTTGACAGTGAACGGGATGAGGACCACCACCTCGTCCCGATTGAGCTTGGAGGTAGCGACGCGCTATCCAACCGGGTTCTGCTGCACAGGGTCTGCCACAAGCGTGTCCACGCCCTTGGCTTGAAGGTTGTCAAGCCGGTCCCCAGCACGGGGGACTTTAATCTGGTGTGATGGACGAGGGTTGCTCCCTTAGACTCCATCTCAACAGTGGTCGTGCGTGAGCCGTATGCTGGGAAACTAGCACGTACGGTTCTTTGGGGGGGATATCATCGCAAGATGGTGTCCCTACCCTCCATTTTACCCAGTGCCTCCCCCACCGGCATGGTCTTGGCCGTACTGGCCGCTGCGGCCTATGCCGCCCCGGCCGCCGGCCGCCTGTCAGCGGTGGCGGCACGCCGCATGGTGTTGCTGGCCTGGCTGGTGCACGGTCTGCTGCTGGGCTGGGGCCTGTTGGGAGACAGCCCGCGTTTCGGTTTTGCGCCGGCGCTTTCCGTCACCGTCTGGCTGGTGGCAGCGGTCTACGCCATCGAAAGCCAGATCTACCCCCAATTGCAGACCCGCTGGGCTCTCTCGCTCCTCGGCGCCGGCGCCGTGCTGCTGGCCCTGGTCTTTCCCGGACAGCCCCTGCAAGCCAATGCCTCGGCCTGGTTGCCCCTGCACTGGGCACTGGGCATCGCCTCCTACGGCCTGTTTGCCGTGGCCGTGGTACATGCCCTGCTGATGCTGCGCGCAGAAGAGCGCATCCGTCAGGCGGCCGATCCCCACAGCGGCCTGCCCCTGCTCACATTGGAACGCCTGACCTTCCGTTTCGTCGCCGCCGGTTTCACGCTGCTGTCGGCCACCCTGCTGGCCGGCCTGCTCTTCGATGAGCAGCTCTACGGCCTGGCCTGGAAATGGAGCCACAAGACCGTGTTTTCCGTATTGTCCTGGGGCGTCTTTGCCGTGCTGCTGATCGGCCGTGCGCGTTTTGGCTGGCGCGGCTGGCGCGCCGCGCGCCTCCTGTTCACAGGGGCCGGCCTGTTGCTGCTGGCCTATGTAGGCTCGCGCTTCGTGCTCGAGATCATTCTGGGACGCAGCACCTCATGAAGTTCCTGCTGTTCCTGGCCATCGTGCTGCTGGCCGTCTGGCTCTGGCGCTCGGGCCGCCGCAGCGACAGCCGTTCCGACCAGCCCGCAGCGCCTCCGCCACCCGGCCCGCAGGAGATGGTGCGCTGCGCCCACTGTGGCGTACACCTGCCGCACGGTGATGCCGTCGTCGGCCGCATAGGCCTGTACTGCAGCAACGAGCACCGTCAGAACGCGGAGCCTTGAATGGATCCGCGGGACAACGTGCATTCCTGGTTCGGCCCCTCGCTGCTGGACGAACGGCTGGAAGCCCCCGAAGAACAGCAGGAGTTCAAGCGCCTGTGGCTGGGGTTCATGACGGCGCGTGTCACGCTCGGCCTGGTGCTGCTACTGCTGCAGGCCACCCTCTATGCCCTGGGCCAGGCCGCCAACATCTGGCTGGTGCTGCTCAGCGGCGTCTACTTCACGGCCACGCTTATGGTGCGCGTGGCGCCACGCCCGCGCCCTTTGGGCCAGACCTTCGACCAGTCCTGGCTCTCCAGTATCGGCGTCGACGTGCTGGTTTTCACAGCCCTGCAGCTGCTGCATGGCAGCAGCATCAATTACACCCCGCTGTATGCCCTGCCGGTGCTGCAGGCCGCCGTGCTGGGCTCGCTGACCCTGTCCATGGGCACGGCCGCGGGCATCACCCTGCTGCTGCTGCTGCACAGCGCCTGGCAATCACTTCACCGCCCAGGGGAGGCCACCCCCTTCTTCATCCAGGCGGCACTGACCGGCGCGGGCAGCTTCGTGATCGCCTTTCTGGCCCACCAGCTCTCGGCCCGCCTGGCCAGCGAGCAGCAGCGCGCCCTGCGCAGCCAGCATGCCATGCGCATCCAGCAGCAGGTCAACGATCTGGTGATCGAAGCGCTCACGGACGGCATCCTGGTGGTGGACGTGCGCGGCACCGTGCATGCAGCCAACCCGGCGGCGCGCCAGATGCTGCAGGCTGACGAACGGCCGCTCAAGCACACACCTTTCAACCTGGCCGGTGAACCCGGCTGGCAGGCGCTGGCCGAACTGGCCTTTCAGGTCTTCACCGGGCGGGGTGATTTCCACCATGCCGACATCGGCATCGAGCACGTCGGACAGGGCAATCGGCGCCTGCGGGTACGCACCCGGATGACTGCGGCCCATTGGGGGGAAACCGAGATCCTGTGTGTCATGTTCCTGCAGGATCTGCGCGAGATGGAAGCGCGCATGCGCACCGAGAAGCTGGCAAGCATGGGACGCATGTCGGCCGCCGTAGCGCACGAGATCCGCAACCCCCTGGCCGCCATCACCCAGGCCAACGCCCTGCTGGAGGAGGACATCAAGGATCCACGGCATCTGCGCCTGACCCAGATGGTGCGACAGAACGCCCAGCGCCTGGACCGCATCGTCGACGATGTGCTCAATATCTCCCGCGCCGGCAAGCAGGTCTCCAACTTCGAGTCACGCGTCCTGGAACTGACCCCCAACGTGCAACGCATTTGCCTGGACTGGGCCCAGCAAAGCGACAGCAGCGCCATGCTGGCCCTGCACCTGGCGCCCCATCCCTTGCGGGTGTATTTCGAGCCGGAGCATTTGCGCCGCGTGCTGGTCAACTTGCTGGACAACGCCCGGCGCTATGCCCGCCAACTGCCCGATGCGATCCAGGTCCATGTCCGCGCCGACGCCAGCGGGCAGGCCCTGCTGGCGGTCTGGAGCGACGGCCCGCCCATGGACCCTTCGGTCGAACAGCATCTGTTCGAACCCTTCTTTTCCTCGGAAAGCCGCTCCAGCGGCCTAGGCCTGTATATTTGCCGGGAATTGTGCGAGGGACATGGTGCCGCCATCGGCTATCACCGCGCCCGCCGCATTGCCCGCGACACCCTCATGGACGGCAACGAATTTTTCATCACCCTGCGCCTGGCAGCGCCCGTTCCGCGGCCCGGTGTACGCACGAACGCTGCGCCATGACCACGCCAGCCACCACTGCCAGCCCGCACATCCTGGTCGTCGATGACGAACCCGATCTGCGCACGCTTTACGAGTTGACGCTGCTGCGCGAGGGCTACCGCGTCGATGTGGCGGAGACCGTGGCCGACGCCTGGAATCACCTGCAGGAACAGCGTTATGCGGTGCTGATCACCGACATGCGGTTGCCCGACGGCCTGGGCATCGAGCTGATCCAGCGCCTGCGTGCCCAGCAGCGCAACGAGCGCTGTGTGGTCATCACGGCCTACGGTTCGGCGGAAAACGCCGTGGAGTCCCTCAAGGCCGGCGCCTTCGACTACCTGACCAAGCCCGTCGATCTGCGCCAGTTTCGTACCGTCATCGCCTCGGCCGTGCAGGACGCCCCCCCGCACCGGGCCGTTGAGGTACCGTCGCCCGCCCCCTCCAGCTCGCGCGCAGAGCCCCCCACCTCGGCCGCCGATGCGGCCCTGAAGCGCCTGGTGGGCAACTCGCCTGCCATGCGCCAGGTGCGCGAGCGCATCCTCAAAGTGGCCCGTAGCATGGCCCCGGTATTGGTATGTGGTGAGTCCGGCACGGGCAAGGAGCTGACGGCCCAAGCCCTGCACGCAAGCAGCCACCGCGGCGCGGGCCCTTTGGTGGCCGTCAACTGCAGCGCCATCCCGGAAAACCTGCTCGAGACCGAATTCTTCGGCGTGCGCAAGGGCGCCTACACCGGAGCCAATCAGGATCGTGAAGGCTATTTCCAGGCCGCGTGCGGCGGCACCCTGTTTCTCGACGAAATCGGTGACCTGCCCCTGTCCATGCAATCCAAGCTGCTGCGGGCCATCCAGGAACGCTGCGTGCGGCCCGTCGGCGGCACGCAGGAAGAGACCGTGGACGTGCGCATCGTCAGCGCCACCCACAAGAACCTGGCGCGCGAGGTTCAGGAAGGGCGTTTCCGCCAGGACCTCTACTACCGGCTCAACGTCATCGAGATCGATATCCCGCCACTGCGCGAGCGCCGTGAGGATCTGCCTGCGCTTTGCGAAACCCTACTGGCACGCATCAGTCGGGAGTCCGGCCTACCGGTGCCCCGCTTGCACCCCGAAGCATTGGCGCAATTGGCCAAGCACCCTCTGACCGGCAATGTGCGTGAGCTGGAAAACCTGCTGCACCGCGCCATGGCGCTCAGTGAAGGCGGCGATCTGAGCTTCGACAGCATCGACACCACACCAGACATCCTGGACCCGGCAGCTTCGGATCTGTTGCCCACCGTGCCCGGCGTGCTGCCCCCCACGTCAGAGCACCCGGCCCTGCCTGCCGACCTGCAGGGCCATCTGGACCGCCAAGAACGCGACATCCTGATCAAGGCGCTGCAGGAAACCGGGTTCAACCGCACGGCAGCAGCGGCCAAGCTGGGCCTGAGCCTGCGCCAGATCCGCTATCGGATCGCCCGCCTGAACATCGACACGCCGCAGGGCAACGATTCCGGGGCATGAACACCACCCGGCCGCCCGAAAGTGCCCCATGAGCAAACCACCTGCTCTGGCACACGACCGCCTGTGGGACGGCGGCTGGTACCGCTACGCGCACCGACTGGATTCGCCCAACTTCGGGCCACGCCCACCGGGGTCTGCGGTGGACCTGATCGTCATCCACTCCATCAGCCTGCCACCAGGGCAGTACGGTGGCGACGAGGTACAACGCCTGTTCACCAACACCCTGGACTGGAACGCCCACCCCTACTTCAAGAGTATCGAGGGTATGCAGGTCTCCTCGCACTTTTACATCCGCCGCAACGGCGAGCTCTGGCAGTTCGTGAGCTGCGAAGACCGTGCCTGGCATGCCGGCGTGTCCAGCTACCGCGGGCGCGAGAACTGCAATGACGATTCGATCGGCATCGAACTCGAAGGCCTGGAAGGCAACACCTTCGAGGCTGAACAGTACGAAACCCTGGGCAGCCTGTGCGCTGCCCTCGGGCAACGCTACCCGGTACAGCACATCGCCGGGCATGAGCACGTGGCGCCCGGTCGCAAGGCCGACCCCGGCCCCGGCTTCCAGTGGCCGGAGTTGCGGCGATCCCTGGGCTGGTCATCTCGGTACTTTCCCGAAGACGACGCCTGAGCCACGGGCCCGTGCCCGGCCTCCGCAACAGGGCTTGGAAACCGGTTCGCGCACCCGATGCACGTCCACATGCGGCCCATGCGGCCAAATGCCTTGGAAGGCCGCATGCGTTCTTGTTTTTCATGCGCATGTGCACGCCTTTCAAGGGCTGCGCTACGGTTCTCTTCGCTGCAAGCAATGGCATGCCCGGCGTACTTTTTTATGCACCTTGTCGAGGGAAACGTATCGGCGGCGCTACACTACCGGTAGTGGCTTGTAATCGCAGTTGACCCCATATATAGTGTTTTCTGCTGCAACGCACACCCTGCGAAATGCACCCGCAAGCCGGACCAAAAGCCGAACAGAACCAACAACAGATTTGCTGACGACGAGGAAATAATGCAAACAGCCTTGAACCCCGCCACCCCCGCCCTGCACACCGGTGTCCTGACCATGCAAACCCAGGAAAACACGGCCGCCACGCCACTCAATAATTACCAGATCATCCGCCGCAATGGCGCCGTCGTGCCCTTCGAGCCGAGCAAGATCGCCGTGGCCATGATGAAAGCCTTCCTGGCCGTGCACGGCACCCAGGGGGCGGCCTCCGCCAGCGTGCGCGAGGTGGTGGATGCCCTGACGCAGAACGTGGTGCGCGCGCTCATGCGCTCGCGCCCGGGCGGCGGCACCTTCCATATAGAAGACGTGCAAGACCAGGTCGAACTGGGTCTGATGCGCGGCGGCCACCACGAGATCGCCCGCGCCTACGTGCTCTACCGCGAGCGCCGCACCCAGGAGCGCGCGCAGCAATCCGCCCAGGCTACGCCGAAAGCCCCTTTGCTGCACGTGCTCGATGGCAACCAGCGCGTTGCGCTGGACCTGGGCCGCTTGCAGCAACTGATCGAGAATGCCTGCGCCGGACTGGGCGCTGACATCAAGCCCGATCCCATCATGGCTGAGACCATGCGCAATCTGTACGACGGCGTGCCGATCGACGAGGTCTACAAGGCCTCCATCCTGGCCGCCCGTACCCTGATCGAAAAAGACCCGGACTACACCTACGCCACCGCGCGCCTGCTGTTCCACACCATCGCCCGCGAAGTGCTGGGCCGTGACGTGCCCCAAGCCGGCATGGGCCAGGCCTATGCCGACTATTTCCCCGACTTCATCAAGAAGGGCGTGGACAACGAGCTGCTGAACCCGGACATGCTGCAGTTCGACCTCAAGCGCCTGGGCGCCGCGCTCAAGGCCGATCGCGACCTGCAATTCGACTACCTGGGCCTGCAGACCCTGTACGACCGCTATTTCCTGCACGTGCGCAAGAGCCGTATCGAGCTGCCGCAAGCCTTCTTCATGCGCGTGGCCATGGGCCTCTCGCTGGGCGAGATCGACCGCGAGGCGCGTGCCATCGAGTTCTATGAAGTACTGTCCTCCTTCGACTTCATGTCCTCCACGCCCACGCTGTTCAATGCGGGCACCCTGCGCTCGCAGCTCTCCAGCTGCTACCTGACCACGGTGCCGGACGACCTGGACGGCATCTACGAATCCATCAAGGAAAACGCCCTGCTGTCCAAGTTTGCCGGCGGCCTGGGCAACGACTGGACTCGCGTGCGCGCCCTGGGTTCCCATATCAAGGGCACCAACGGCGAGTCGCAGGGCGTCGTGCCTTTCCTCAAGGTGGTCAACGACACGGCCGTGGCGGTGAACCAGGGCGGCAAGCGCAAGGGCGCGGTCTGCACCTACCTGGAAACCTGGCACCTGGACATCGAAGAGTTCCTGGAACTGCGCAAGAACACCGGCGACGACCGCCGCCGTACGCACGACATGAACACGGCCAACTGGATCCCCGACCTCTTCATGCGCCGCGTGATGGAAAAGGGCGAGTGGACCCTGTTCTCGCCCTCCGACGTGCCGGACCTGCACGACCTGTTCGGCACCGCCTTTGAGAAGGCCTATGTGGTCTACGAAGAAAAAGCCAAGCGTGGCGAGATCAAGCCCAGCAAGACGGTGCCGGCCACCGACCTTTGGCGCAAGATGCTCTCGATGCTGTTCGAGACTGGCCACCCCTGGATCACCTTCAAGGACGCCTGCAATGTGCGCTCGCCCCAGCAGCATGCCGGCGTGGTCCACTCCTCCAACCTGTGCACGGAAATCACGCTCAACACCAGCGATACCGAAACCGCCGTCTGCAACCTGGGCTCGGTCAACCTGCGCCAGCACCTGAAGAACGGTGCCATTGACCAGGAGAAGCTGAAGAAGACCGTGTCCACCGCCATGCGCATGCTGGACAACGTGATCGACATCAACTACTACGCTGTCAAGAAGGCGCGTGACTCCAACCTGCGCCACCGCCCCGTGGGCCTGGGCATCATGGGTTTCCAGGACGCGCTGTACGAACTGCGCATCCCCTACGCCAGCCAGGCCGCTGTGGAATTCGCCGACCAGTCCATGGAAGCCGTCTGCTACCACGCCTACTGGGCCTCGACCGAACTGGCCCGCGAGCGCGGCCAGTACTCCAGCTACAAGGGCTCGCTGTGGGATCAGGGCATCCTGCCGCTGGACACCCTGGACCTGCTGACCCAGGCCCGCGGTGGTTATGTGGAAGTGGACCGCTCCGCCACCCTGGACTGGGAAGCCCTTCGCAAGAAGATCGCCCGTGACGGCATGCGCAACTCCAACTGCGTGGCCATCGCACCGACCGCGACGATCTCCAACATCATCGGTGTGGACGCCTCGATCGAGCCCTGCTTCGGCAACCTCTCGGTCAAGTCCAACCTGTCGGGCGAGTTCACCGTGATCAACAGCTACCTGGTACGCGACCTCAAGCGTCTGGGCCTGTGGGACGACGTGATGGTCATGGACCTCAAGCATTTCGACGGCTCGCTGGCCCCGATCGACCGCGTGCCGCAGGAGGTCAAGGCCCTGTACGCCACAGCCTTCGAAGTCGAAACGCTCTGGCTGGTGGAGGCAGCGGCTCGTCGCCAGAAGTGGATCGACCAGGCCCAGTCGCTCAACATCTACATGGCCGGCGCTTCCGGCAAGAAGCTGGACGATACCTACAAGCTGGCCTGGCTGCGCGGCCTCAAGACCACCTACTACCTGCGCACGATGTCGGCCACGCATGCCGAGAAGTCCACCGTGACAGCCGGCCGTCTCAATGCGGTCTCCTCCGGCGGCGCAGCGAGCGGCGGCATGAGCGCGCTTGAAGCAGCAGCGGCTGCAGCGCAAGCACAGATGGCCACGGCAGCGACCGACATCAAGTTCTGCGCGATCGACGACCCGGGCTGCGAAGCCTGCCAGTGATCACACCGGACTGTCGCGGCAGCTTCATGCTTGCGATGTTATTGAGCAACAAAAATAAGCGGCGATGTGAATGAATACTTTCCATTTCACGTCGTCGCTCTCATAATCCGCTGATTGGAACCTCTTATGTTGTCCTGGGACGAAGAAGTCAAGCCCACATCGTCAATGTCTTATGCCGGCGCTGCCACCAGCAGTCGCCCGACTGAGCTTCCCTTGCAAACGCCTCAGCTGCGTACCGCGCAGCACACGGCAGCGCCGGTCGCTGCCGCTCCTGCCGTCAGCGCGGCGGCGGCCGCCACGCATCGCATCAAGGCCGCCGACAAACGCATCATCAACGGCCAGACCGACGTCAACCAGCTGGTGCCCTTCAAGTACAAATGGGCCTGGGAAAAGTATCTGGCCACCTGCGCCAACCACTGGATGCCGCAGGAAGTGAACATGAACCGCGACATCGCCCTGTGGAAAGACCCGAACGGTCTGACCGAGGACGAGCGCCGCATCGTCAAGCGCAACCTCGGCTTCTTCGTGACCGCCGACTCGCTGGCCGCCAACAACATCGTGCTGGGCACCTACCGCCACATCACGGCCCCTGAATGCCGCCAGTTCCTGCTGCGCCAGGCCTTTGAAGAGGCCATCCACACCCACGCCTACCAGTACATCGTGGAATCGCTGGGCCTGGATGAGTCCGAGATATTCAACGCCTACCTGGAAGTCCAGTCCATCCGCGACAAGGACGAGTTCCTGCTCCCGTTCATCAACGCGATCATGGACCCCAACTTCCACACCGGCACGCTGGAAACCGACCAGACGCTGCTCAAGAGCCTGATCGTCTTTGCCTGCCTGATGGAAGGCCTGTTCTTCTACGTCGGCTTCACCCAGATCCTGGCCTTGGGCCGCCAGAACAAGATGACCGGTGCCGCCGAGCAGTACCAGTACATCCTGCGCGACGAGTCCATGCACTGCAACTTCGGCATCGACCTGATCAACACGATCAAGCTGGAGAACCCGCAGTTGTGGACGCCTGAGTTCAAGGCCGAGATCAAGACCCTGTTCGAGAAGGCCGTCGAGCTCGAATACCGCTACGCCGAGGACACCATGCCGCGCGGCGTGCTGGGCATGAATGCATCCATGTTCAAGGGCTACCTGCGTTACATCGCCAACCGGCGTGCCACGCAGATCGGCCTGGAGGCCCTGTTCCCCAATGAAGAAAATCCCTTCCCCTGGATGAGCGAGATGATCGACCTGAAGAAGGAACGCAACTTCTTCGAAACCCGCGTCATCGAGTACCAGTCCGGTGGCGCGCTGTCCTGGGACTGAAAAATCAATCTATGGCTACCAGAATCACACAGACTGTCTACCGCTCCGCAGAGAGCGGCGCCAGCCTGTGTCACCCCGTTCATGGCGTTGGGGTCCGCCCCAGCCTCATGAATCGCTTCGTGCATCCAACACGCATGAAGTGCTCTTTGTAACTTGATCAAGGAGAATTAGTAATGGCAACTGCAAAAAAAGCGGCTAAAAAGGCCCCCGCGAAGAAGAAGGTAGCAGCAAAGAAGGCTCCGGCCCGTAAAGCTGCAGCGAAGAAGGCTCCGGCCAAGAAGGCCGCTGCCAAGAAGGCTCCGGCCAAGAAGGCCGCGGCTAAGAAGCCGGCTGCGAAGAAGTCCGCAGCGAAGAAGCCGGCAGCCAAAAAGGCTGCTGCCAAGAAGCCCGCCGCCAAGAAGGCTGCGAAAAAGAAGGTAGCCAAGAAGGCTGCCAAGAAGCCGGCTGCGAAAAAGCCTGCTGCCAAGAAGGCTGCGAAAAAGCCTGCGAAGAAAAAGGCCGCTGCGAAGCCTGCTGCTGCCCCGGCCCCCGCGGCTCCTGTGGCTCAGACGACTCTGAACCCGCAGGCCGCATGGCCCTTCCCCACGGCCAGCCGTCCTTAAGACTGCTGAGGCCTCAAGCCCGTTGCCTGCAAAGGCAGCGGGCTTTTTCATTGCACGCCTGAAACCCTGATGAGCACCCTCCTGCCCGCCCTGCCCTTCCTGCACACACAGAACGACGGCAGCGTATTGATCGACGTGCACGTGATGCCCAATGCGGCGAAGACGCAGGCCCACGGCCTGCATGACGGCGCCCTGCGCTTGCGCCTGCATGCGCCGCCCGTGGATGGCAAGGCCAATCTGGCTCTGCAAGCCTGGTTGGCCAAGACACTGGGCATCCCGAAATCGGCGGTAGAGCTGGTGCGTGGTGCCAGTGCCAGGCGCAAGCAGCTGTGCGTGGGTGCCGCTTATGTCGGACAGGCCCGCTGGCAGGGCCTGAAACCCCTGCCTGAGGCCTGAGCCCGCCCTCAGGCGCCGAAAGCCTGAGGCGAGACAGTGTAGTTCTGTGGGCCGCGGTGCGCGATCTTGTGCGAGCCCATGCGGTTGCCGAGTTCGGCGGCCTTGGCGAGCGACCAGCCACGCTCCAAGCCGTAGAGCAGGCCACCGCGGTAGGCGTCGCCACACCCCGTGGGGTCGACCACGGCTGCCGCCGGTACCGGCGGCACCAGAGTCTTGTGGCCCTCGACCCAGACTTCGCTGCCTTCATGGCCCAGCGTGATGACCAGGCCCCGCACCTTGCGAGAGATCTCGGCGGGGCTCCAGCCCGTGCGCTCGCACAGCATCTTGCCCTCGTAGTCGTTCACTGTGACCCAGCTGGCGAGATCAACAAAGTGCGCCAGGTCCTTGCCATCGAACATGGGCAGGCCCTGGCCCGGATCGAAGACAAAGGGAATGTCAGCGGCCTTGAACTGCTCGGCGTGCTGCAGCATGGCGTCGCGGCCGTCGGGCGAGATGATGCCGAGCTTCACATCAGGATGGCGCTCGATGCGGGTGACATGCGCCTGCATCATGGCGCCGGGATGGAACGCCGTGATCTGGTTGTTGTCGCGGTCCGTCATGATCAAGGCCTGGGCTGTGTAGGTCTCGGTGATCTCTTTGACGTGACGTGTGTCGATGCCCAACTCGCGCAGGCGCTGCACGTAACCAGCGCCATCATTGCCCACCGTCGCCATGGGCAGGGGTGCGCCGCCCAGCGCCTTGAGGGCATAAGCGATATTGCCGGCGCAGCCGCCGAAGTCACGGCGCAAGGTGGGCACGAGAAAGGACACATTGAGGATGTGCAGCTGGTCGGGCAGGATCTGCTCGGCGAAGCGGCCCTCGAAGTTCATGATGGTGTCGAAGGCCAGGGAGCCGCAGATGAGAGTAGCCATGGAGTTTTCTTGAAGGTTCAGGGGTAAAAGGCAAGCAGGCGGTAGCCGGCGACGCGCTCGCCGCTGCCGTTGGTCTTGATGGTCAACACCAGGGTGGTCTGGGTCTCGGATGCAGCCGCGATCACACCCGACTTGACGCCAAGCTCCTCAGGCTGGAAGACACGCCGCATGAGCGCATGGTCCAGTGTGTCGGTCAGGGCCAGCTCGATGGCCGGCATGGCCAGATCGACGGGAGCATTGTTCTTGAGGGTCACGCTGAGGCGGTACAGGTCACCCTTGATTTTGCTGAAGGCCGAACTGTCGATCACCACCGACTCGATATCCCGCAGCGGCTCGATCTGGCAGTCCAGCAACAGACAGACCTCCTCGATCAGTGGCTTGAGCCCCGGCTCAACGACGGCCAGGCGGTCTCGCTCCTGCACCAGCAGCTGCAGCGCCAACCCCAGGACCAGCAGCAGACAGATCACCAGCAGGGTGGCACGCACCAGCGGCCTGTGCCAACGTGAAGGCCGCCGGGCGGTGCGCATGAAGGACAGTTCGGCCGTCGCCGCGGCCCGCGGTGCGGGTTCCGTCTCGGTCTCGAACACGGGGTCGGCGCGGCCCTCCGCGCCATAGGCCGCCCCCTCGGGCAAGAGCGTGGCATCGGAGCCCCTCGGTTCGATCACCGTATCGGCATGGGACTCATGCAGTTCCAGATCCACGTCGCTGACGACGGGCTGGGGCGTCTTGGGCGCAGCTTTTTTCCCCGTCTTCTTGTCAGCCTTGCGGGTATCGGCCGCCATGGCGGCAGCCAGGGCCCCTTCGAAAGGGGCGACGTCCTGGGCCGGCGTGTCGCTAGCAGGCACCACCACCTCCTGCTGCATATGGGCCGAGGCGTCAAAGATCTCCTCGCACTTGCCGCAACGGACCCAGCCCTCGGAGATGCGCAGCTGGTCTGGAACGACCTTGAACATCGTCCGGCAGGCAGGGCAACGTGTGATCAGGCTCATGGGTGGCCCATTGTAGAGCCCGGAACCCGGAATCTCAGAGCCCGTCCGCGGCCTCTAGAGGGTGGCGGTCATCAGGATCCAGCCGTCCTCGGCATCGGCCACCTGCAGGGCCGCATAGGGTGCATAGGCCTGCTGAAGTTCCTGGGCCTGGCGCTCCAGGATGCCCGCCAGCACCAGGGCACCGCCTGCGGATCGCACGCGCGAACACAGCAGGGGCGCCAGCACCTTGAGCGGCGTGGCGAGGATATTGGCCAACACGGTCTGGTATTGGCCTTGCGCCAGCTCGGGCAGGCCGGCATTGAGTGTCACGCCGTTGGCTTCGGCATTGAGGCGCGTGGAGGCCACGGCCGCCTCGTCGATGTCCACGGCGTCTATGTCGCGGGCACCGAACTTGGCCGCGCCGATGGCCAGGATGCCCGAACCGCACCCATAGTCCAGCACACGACCCAGCCCGCCATCACGGTCCTGGGCATGGCGCGCGATCCAGCGCAGGCACATGCGGGTCGTCGGGTGGGTGCCAGTACCGAAGGCCAGGCCCGGATCGAGCCGGATGATGGTCTGGGCCTGCGCAGGGGGCTCGTGCCAGGTCGGTACGATCCAGAAATCGGGGGTGATCTCCACCGGCGCGAACTGCGATTGCGTCAGACGCACCCAGTCCTGCTCGGGCACCTCGGCCACACCCAGCATGCGGCAATCAGTGAAGAAGTCCTGGGCCTGCAACAATAGCGCTGCTTCTTCGGCGGCGGCACGGGTGGGGAACAAGGCCAGCACACGTGAACGCTGCCAGCCATCGGCTGGTGGTGGCATGCCAGGTTCGCCGAAAAGCGCCTGCTCGGCCTCGGTCTGGGCATCGGCATCCTCGACGCTGACACTCAGGGCATCCAGCGCATCCAGCGCATCGCCCAGGACCTCGACGCGGTCTTGCGGACAGAGCAAACGGAGTTCGTACATAAGGTGCCCAGGGGTTCAATCCGCGGGCTCCCGTGGAACCGGCTTCGCCGGGCCGCTGGGAGCGCCCCCTTTCAGGGGGAAGGCGCGTCAGCGCCTCAGGGGGTCATCTCTTGTGGTGCCGCATCCACTCTTCGAGGTAATGGATGTTGGTGCCACCCGTCATGAACTTGGCATCGGCCATCAGCTCGCGGTGCAAGGGGATGTTGGTGCTGATGCCCTCGACCAGGGTCTCGCCCAAAGCGGTGCTCATGCGGGCCATGGCCTGCTCACGCGTATCGCCGTGCACGATGATCTTGCCGACCATGGAATCATAGTTCGGCGGGACGAAGTAGTTGGTGTAGACGTGCGAATCCACGCGCACGCCCGGACCACCCGGTGCGTGCCACATGGTGATGCGACCTGGCGAGGGCGTGAACTTGTAGGGGTCTTCGGCGTTGATTCGACACTCGATCGCGTGGCCGCGGATCACGATGTCCTTCTGCGTGAAGGGCAGCTTCTCGCCGGCGGCAACCATGATCTGGGTCTTGACGATGTCCACACCCGTGATCATCTCGGTCACCGGGTGCTCAACCTGCACACGCGTGTTCATCTCGATGAAGTAGAACTCGCCGTTCTCATAAAGAAACTCGAAGGTGCCCGCACCACGGTAGCCGATCTTCTTGCAGGCGGCCACGCAGCGCTCGCCCACTTTCTCGATCAGCTTGCGCGGAATGCCCGGAGCGGGCGCTTCCTCGATGATCTTCTGGTGGCGCCGCTGCATGGAGCAGTCGCGCTCCCCCAGGTAGACGGCGTTCTTGTGCTTATCGGCCAGGATCTGGATCTCCACATGGCGCGGGTTCTCCAGGAACTTCTCCATGTAGACGGCCGGATTGTTGAAGGCCGCGCCGGCCTCGGCCTTGGTCATCTGCACTGCGTTGACCAGCGCCGCTTCGGTGTGCACCACACGCATGCCGCGCCCGCCGCCGCCGCCGGCGGCCTTGATGATGACCGGGTAGCCCACGCTCTTGGCGATGCGCTTGATCTGGGTCGGATCGTCGGGCAGCTCGCCCTCGGAGCCCGGCACGCAGGGCACGCCGGCCTTGATCATGGCCTGCTTAGCCGAAACCTTGTCGCCCATGATGCGGATGGACTCCGGTGTCGGACCGATGAACTGGAAGCCGCTTTGCTCCACACGCTCGGCAAAGTCGGCGTTCTCGCTGAGGAAGCCATAACCAGGGTGGATCGCCTCGGCATCCGTCACCTCGGCGGCCGAGATGATGGCCGGCATGCTGAGGTAGCTCTGGGCCGAAGGCGCCGGGCCGATGCAGACGGCCTCTTCGGCCAGCTTGACGTACTTGGCTTCGCGATCGGCTTCGGAATAGACCATCACCGCCTTGATACCCAGCTCGCGACAAGCGCGCTGGATCCGGAGGGCAATTTCCCCCCGATTGGCCACCAGAATCTTCTTGAACATGGGTGGCAGCCTTATTCGATGATGAACAGGGGCTGTCCGTATTCCACAGCCTGGCCGTTCTCGCAGAGGATCTGCGTCACGGTGCCGGCCTTGTCGGTCTCGATCTCGTTGAGGATCTTCATGGCCTCGATGATGCAGACGGTCTCGCCCTCCTTGACCGTCTGGCCCACTTCCACAAACGCCTTGGCGCCGGGAGAGGCAGAGCGGTAGAAAGTACCGACCATGGGCGACTTGACGACATGGCCACTGGCTGCCGGAGCGGCCACCGGGGCGGGCACCGCTGCCGGAGCGGCTGCAGGCGCCGCCGCGGCCACGGGAGCAGGCGCTGCGACCGGCATCTGATAGGCCTGGACCATGGCGGGACCGCCCTTGACGATGCGCACCTTGCCTTCAGCCTCGGTGATTTCCAGCTCCGACACGTTCGAATCAGACACCAGATCGATCAGGGTCTTGAGTTTTCGCAAATCCATGGGATCTCCAACGTCGTTATTCCATATGGCTCCAATTTAGAACAATTGGTAGCAATTTCCAGCCATCTACGGTGAACGCGATACGCCCGCTCATGGCCGGGCGCCATCATAAGCGATCTTGAGAGCGCTATTTCAGTTCACGCCAAAGCGCCAGATCGCGCTCTGAAAGCTTGCCTATCTTGCGATTCAGGATGTTTCCATCCGTCCCGACCAGCACCGTGAAGGGCAACCCACCAACCTGATTACCCAGGGTTTTGCTCAGTGCCAGGCCATCCATACCTGCCAGAACCACTGGAAAATCCAGAGGCTGGCGAGCCAGGAAGGTCTGCACCGGCGCCAGTTTGTCCACGGCAATTCCGAGAATTTGCCAACCTTTGGCGTTGTTTTCCCGGAAAAAGGCATTCAATAAAGGCAGCTCATCAATGCAGGGCGGGCACCAGGTGGCCCAGAAATTGAGCATCAAGGGCCGTCCGCGCAAGCTGGCCAACGCCAGCCGTGTGCCACCAGGCGTGTCGAATTCCAGGCCCCAGAATTCCTGCGCCAAGGCTGGATCAGGCGTAGCCGGCGTGTAACGCCACCAGGCCACTCCAGCACCGGCCAACCCCGCCGCGGCTGCAACCATGGCATACAGGGTGCGCCGACGACCAGGGGCCTTGTTACTATCTTGTTCCAAAAAAACCTCAATGCTTGTTTACTTCGCCCAAAAGACGACGTACGGCCGCCATATCACCGCGCGGTGTCCGATTCTTGTTGTCACGCAGCAGGGCGCCACGCAAGTCGTCCAAATCGTGGATCATCAAATGTACCCCGACCGTCTCGCCCAACTCGCGGCAAGGGGCATGGAAGCTCAAGGCCTCAACCGGCTCGCGGTGCAGGCCCGTCACAGTGCGCGGCTCATAGGCTACTTTCTGGTCAATCAGTTCGATCTCGGCCGATTTTTCGTCCTCGCAGAACAGCTGGAGATAGATATCTGACAGGCGCGTGGCCGTGCCGTGCCAAACGGCTCCGCTCAGATGCGGCCGGAAACGCTCCAACCGCTCCATCCAGAGCAAGGCCAGGCGACGCAGCGCCAGCAGTTCGGTCGGCTGGGTATCGGCGCAGAAGACCGCGATGTACTCGCGCACCGCATCTTCAACCTCGTCGTTGCCCGGCAAGGGGGTGCGCGGTGGCAGGCCAAGCTGGCGCAGGGCACGCCGTTTGGCCGGGCCGTACTCCAGCCCCTCTTCCACCACCATCTGGGCCGCCGCGGCGGCAATTTCCTGCGTATTCACGGCCGCCATTCTGCTCCTGCCGGCCACAAGAGCCTCGGAGGCTGCACCTAGAATCGCCCGATGCATATTCATATCCTCGGCATCTGCGGCACCTTCATGGGAGGACTGGCCGCCCTCGCCCGTGAAGCGGGCCACAAGGTCACCGGTTGCGACGCCGGCGTTTACCCGCCCATGAGCGACCAGCTGCGTGCTCTGGGCATTGATCTGATCGAGGGCTTCAGCGCCGAACAGATGGACTTGAAGCCTGATATGTACGTGGTCGGCAATGTCGTCAGCCGCGCGCGTACGGCCGACGGCAGTCCGAAATTCCCGCTGATGGAGGCCATCCTGGAAGCGGGTGCCTCCTACACCAGCGGGCCACAATGGCTGGCCGAGCACGTGCTGCAAGGTCGTCACGTGCTGGCCGTCGCCGGCACCCACGGCAAGACCACCACCACCTCCATACTGGCCTGGATCCTGGAGGCCGCCGGCAAGCAGCCGGGCTTCCTGGTGGGTGGCGTGCCCATGAATTTCGGCGTCTCGGCTCGGCTCGGTGCTCCTGCCGCAACTGGCCAACGCCCCCTGTTCGTGATCGAGGCAGACGAATACGACACAGCCTTCTTCGACAAGCGCAGCAAGTTCGTGCACTACCGGCCCCGCACTGCCGTGCTCAACAACCTCGAGTTCGACCACGCCGATATCTTCGACGACCTGGCCGCCATCGAACGCCAGTTCCACCACCTGGTGCGTACCGTGCCCGGCACGGGCCGGATCGTGGTCAACGGATTAGAGGAAAGCCTGGCACGTGTGCTGCATACCGGTTGCTGGAGCGAGGTGCGCAGCTTCGGTGCGACCGTCAGCGACTACAGCGCACGCGGCGAACCGCATGACTTCGAGGTGCTGCAGCAAGGGAAAGCCGTGGCACGCGTACAGTGGAAACTGACCGGCGTGCACAACCAGCTCAACGCACTGGCGGCCATCGCCGCCGCCGAGCATGTGGGTGTTGCACCCGAGGTGGCTGCGCGTGCACTGGCCGATTTCCAGAACGTGAAGCGCCGCATGGAAGTGCGCGGCACCGTCCACGACATCACCGTCTACGACGACTTTGCCCACCACCCCACGGCCATCCGCACCACACTGGACGGCCTGCGTCGCAAGGTCGGGGCCCAGGCCCGCATCCTGGCCATCTTCGAGCCGCGCAGCAACACCATGAAGCTCGGCACCATGAAGGCCCAGTTACCCTGGAGCCTGGAGGACGCCGACCTGGCCTTCTGCCACAGCGGTGGCCTGGGCTGGGACGCGCGCGAGGCCCTGGCCCTCATGGGTGCGCGTGCGCAGGTGGCTGACAGCATTGATGAACTGGTCCAACAGGTGATGGCCTCGGCCCGGCCGGGTGATCACCTGCTTTGCATGAGCAACGGCGGTTTTGGTGGCATCCACCAAAAACTGCTCGATGCACTACAAAAAACGTAGCATATCGAGCCATCGCGGCGTTCAGCGTGAGCGCCGGGCCTTGACCGCATCAGACAGGACCTGCAGGGCCTGGATGGAATCGTCCCAGCCCAGGCAGGCGTCGGTGATGCTCTTGCCGTATTCCAGCTTGCTGGCGTCATCCTTGCCCGGTGTGAATTTCTGGGCACCAGCGATCAGGTGGCTTTCGAGCATGACGCCGAAGATGGAACGTGAACCGCTCGAGACCTGGCCTGCGATGTCGCGCGCCACCTCAAGCTGCTTCTCGTGCTGCTTGCTGCTGTTGGCGTGGCTGCAATCCACCATCAATGTGGCGGGCAGCTTGGCGGCTTCCAGCTCCTTGCAGGACGCCGCCACGCTGGCCGCGTCATAGTTGGGTGCCTTGCCGCCGCGCAGGATGACGTGGCAGTCCTTGTTACCATTGGTCTGCACGATGGCAACCTTGCCGTTCTTGTGCACCGACAGGAAGTGGTGGCCACGCGCTGCTGCCTGGATGGCGTCGGTAGCGATGCGGATATTGCCGTCGGTCCCATTCTTGAAACCGATGGGCGCCGAGAGGCCCGAGGCCAGTTCTCGGTGCACCTGGCTTTCCGTTGTGCGCGCGCCGATGGCGCCCCAGGCGATCAGGTCGCCGATGTACTGCGGCGAGATCACGTCCAGGAACTCGCTGCCAGCGGGCAGGCCCAGGCGATTGATCTCGATCAGCAGCTGACGCGCGATGCGCAAGCCCTCGTCGATGCGATAGCTCTCATCGAGGTAGGGGTCGTTGATCAGGCCTTTCCAGCCCACGGTGGTACGCGGCTTCTCGAAGTACACACGCATCACGATCTCCAGCGTGTCCTTGTACTTCTCGCGTTGCTCCTTCAGGCGCCGCGCATATTCCACCGCAGCGGCCGGGTCATGGATGGAACAGGGGCCGATGATGACCAGCAGGCGGTCGTCCTTGCCGGCCATGATGTTGTGAATGGCGTGACGCGTGTGGGAGATCAGGCTCTCCACGGGCGTGCCGCTGATGGGGAAAAAGCGGATGAGGTGTTCGGGCGGAGGCAACACGGTGATGTCCTTGATGCGTTGATCGTCGGTGCGGCTGGTCTTGTCACCGGGATACGCATACCAGGCGTCGGCGCCGGTCGCGGGGGTTTGAGCAGTCATCGTGTTACTCCTGGAGTTGGGCTTGAATGGGTGGACGGACAAAAAAAAACCGCCGGCTGGGCCGGCGGTTTTGGAATTCTTGACGTTTCTACTGGGTACGCTCAGAACTCTCTCTCGCCGGCGGCGTGTGAGAACCAAAAGTAGCCAAAAAAATAGGAACGGGTCGAAACCATGGATTCAATATAGCACAGAAAAAAGCGCTGCCTGCCGCGCCCGGCCCTCAGGCCGTGCCCCCGACCGTCAGGCCATCGATGCGCAAGGTGGGCTGGCCCACACCGACCGGCACGCTCTGGCCTTCCTTGCCGCAGGTGCCCACGCCGCTGTCCAGGCGCATGTCGTTGCCGATCATGGTCACGCGGGTCAGGGCATCTGGGCCGTTGCCCACCAGGGTCGCGCCCTTGACCGGGTAGAGGATCTTGCCGTTCTCGACCCAGTAAGCCTCGCTGGCCGAGAACACGAACTTGCCCGAGGTGATGTCGACCTGGCCACCACCGAAATTAGGCGCATACAGGCCACGCTCGATGCTGGCCACGATCTCTTCCGGTGCCTTGTCGCCGCCTAGCATATAGGTGTTGGTCATGCGCGGCATCGGGATGTGGGCGTAGCTCTCGCGCCGGCCGTTGCCGGTGGGGCCGGTCTTCATCAGGCGGGCGTTCAGGGAATCCTGGATGTAGCCCTTGAGGATGCCGTCCTCGATCAGCACATTGCGCTGGGTCGGGTTGCCCTCGTCGTCCACATTGAGCGAACCGCGCCGGTCGGCGATGGTGCCGTCGTCCAGCACGGTCACGCCCTTGGCAGCCACACGCTGGCCAATGCGGCCGGCAAAGGCGCTGGAACCCTTGCGGTTGAAATCACCCTCCAGGCCGTGGCCAATGGCCTCGTGCAGCAGCACGCCGGGCCAGCCCGGGCCGAGCACCACGGTCATGTCACCCGCCGGAGCGGGGCGCGACTCGAGGTTGGTCAGCGCGGCATTGACCGCCTCATCCACGTACTGGCGGATCATGGCGTCGTCGAAATAGGCTAGGCCGAAGCGGCCTCCGCCGCCGGAGGAACCCATCTCGCGCCGGCCGCCCTGTTCGGCGATCACGGTCACGCTCAAACGAACCAGGGGGCGCACATCGGCGGCCAGTGTGCCGTCGGCACGGGCCACCAGCACCACGTCGTATTCGCCGGCCAGGCCGGCCATGACCTGCGCCACGCGTGGGTCCTTGGCACGGGCCAGCTTCTCCACTTTTTCCAGCAGAGCCACTTTGGCCGTGCTGTCCAGGGTGGCGATGGGATCTGTGCCCGGGTAGAGCGAGCGCGAGCCCGCAATCTTCTGGGCCGCCGCCTTCACTCGGGCCGACTGGCCAGCATTGGCGATGGTGCGCACGGTGCGGGCCGCGTCCAGCAGGGAGGCCTCGGAAATGTCGTCGGAATAGGCGAAGGCGGTTTTCTCGCCACTGACGGCGCGCACGCCCACACCCTGGTCGATGCTGAAGGAACCGGTCTTGACGATGCCCTCTTCCAGGCTCCAGCCTTCGCTGCGTGTGTACTGGAAGTAGAGATCGGCGTCGTCCACCTTGTGCGCACGGATCTCGGACAGGGCGCGCAACAGGTGCGACTCGTCCAGGCCGAAAGGCGTGAGCAGGAGTTCGCGGGCAATCGCCAGACGTTCGAGGGTGGGTTCGCGTGAAATCATGGGCCCATTGTAGGACGGGCCCTTCCCCAGCAGGGGTGTAGGGGCTAGGCCTGGTCTTCCAGCCAGCGCAGCAGGGCCGCGTCGTCCAGGTCGGCCAGACCGGCGGCACTGGCTTGGGCAAAGACAGCGGCCGCCGTCGCTCCCAACGGCCCGGCAAAGCCCGCGGTCCGGGCCGCCGCCACCGCCAGTCGGGTGTCCTTTTCCAGCAGGGTCATGTGGGCGCGCGGTGCGTAGTCCCCGGCGATGGCCCGGCGCATGCGGTCCGAGCCGATCCAGCTCTGGCCGCTGGACTGCTCGATCACGTCCAGCGTGCGCCCCAGGTTCAGGCCCATGGCGCGCGCCATGGCCAGTACCTCGGCGGCACCTACCAGGTTGATGCCGGCGGCCAGATTGTTGACCAGCTTGGTGCGCGCGCCGTCACCCACACGTTCACTGACGCGGAAGATGCGCGAGGACAACGCCGACAGTAGCGGATCAAAGCGGGCCAGGAGTTCCTCCCGTCCGGCCAGCATCAGGCTCATGCTGCCGTCCCGCGCCCGGGCCGGGCCACCGGACATGGGAGCGTCCAGCACCTCGATGCCATGCCGGGCCAGTCGCCCGGCCAGGGACTCGGTATCTTGCGGGGCGATGGTCGGGCACAACATCACCATGCCACCGGGCGGCATGGCCCCGGCCAATCCCTGAGGACCGAACAGCACCTGTTCACACTGCGCAGCGTCGACCACGCAGACGATCGCCGCCGCACAGCCCTGCGCAGCCAGCGCCGGGCTGGCGTGGGCTGTGGCGCCGGCCTCGACCAACGCAGCCTGCTTCTGCGAGTCGATGTCGTGCACCTGCACCGGCCAGCCCTGGGCCAGCAGGCGCGCCGCCATGGCGCCGCCCATATTGCCGACACCCACCACGGCCACGGGGTAAGGGGCCAGCAGCTGCGTCACTGAAATAGCTCCGTGCCGTGTACTGCGGTGCGAGCGCATGCGGGCGGCCGGGCAGCGCTCATGACTGGATCAGGCGCTTGGACTTGGCGATGGACATCAGCATGCCCAGGCCCAGGCCCAGGGTCACCATGGCGGTTCCACCATAGCTGATGAAAGGCAAGGGCACACCCACCACCGGCAGGATGCCGCTGACCATGCCCATGTTGACGAAGGCATAGGTGAAGAAGATGGTGGTGATGGCGCCAGCCAGCAGGCGCGCAAACAGCGTGGGCGCCTCCAGCGCGATGGCCAGGCTGCGCAGCACGAGGAAAAGAAAGGCACCGATCAGGATCAGGTTGCCCAGCAGGCCGAACTCCTCGGAATACGCGGCGAAGATGAAGTCCGTGGTGCGCTCGGGAATGAACTCCAGATGGGTCTGCGTGCCCTGCATGTAGCCCTTGCCCAGCACACCACCCGAACCGATGGCGATCATGCCCTGGATGATGTGGAAGCCCTTGCCCAGCGGGTCTCGCCAGGGGTCGAGCAGGGTGCAGATGCGCTGCTGCTGGTAATCGTGCAGCACAGGCCAGCGCACGCCCGAAGCGCACAGATCGTTCTCGAAGACGATCAGCAGCAGGACCGCCAGCAGCCCCAGCAGGACGGGCGGCACGATCAGCTTCCAGCTCAGACCGGCAAAGAAGATGACCGAGATTCCGGCGGCCAGCACCAGCAGGGCCGTGCCCAGATCCGGCTGCTTGATGATCAGGCCGATCGGCACCAGCAGCAGCAGGCCCGCCACCAGGAAGTCCAGCGGACGCAACTGGCCCTCGCGTTTCTGGAACCACCAGGCCAGCATCAGCGGCACGGCGATCTTGAGGATCTCGCTGGGCTGGATCACCACCCCTACATTGATCCAGCGCTTGGCGCCTTTTTTCGTGACGCCGAAGATGGCCACGGCGATCAGCAGAGTCACACCCAGCACGTACAGCGGCACGGCAAAACTCATGAGGCGCTGGGGCGGCACCTGGGCCACCACAAACATGATGGCCCCGGCGATCAGCATATTGCGGCCATGATCGATAAAACGCGTACCGTGGTCGTAGCCCGAGGAGTACATGGTCAGCAGGCCCAGGCCGGCCAGCATGAACACGGCAAAGGCCAGGGGGCCATCGAAACCCTGGAACCAGGGCAAAACACGCTGCAGCAGGGTGGGACGTTCAAAGATGACCGGCATGGCGCGCATTATCCCGCCATTGCGGAAAGGCCGGCCGATCAGGAGATCAGGATTTCCACCACGGTCTGACCGGGCTCGCTGCTCACATTCAGCCCCACCCCGATGGCCGCAGCACGTTCGCGCAGCGAGGCCAGGCCCTTGCGCTGTACCTGCTCGGGGGCAAAACCGCGGCCGTTGTCGATCACGCGCAACCGGGCGCCGCCGTCAGGACAGGCGCGCAGCTCGATGCGCAGCTCGCTGGCCTGCGCATGCTGCAGCACATTGGACAGGGCTTCAAAGATCATGAATTGCAGCTGGCGCATGGCCTTGCCATCCAGGCGGGCCAGCGGCGGCAGCAGGTCCACCTCCCAGGCCAGCGCGATGTCCGAGGCCTTGAAACGCGGCTCCAGCCGGTAGCGCAGATTCGCCAGCAGGGTGGTAAGGTCACCAGGCGGCAGGTTCATGGCATCGATGGACAGTTTGAGCTGGTCCAGCGAATCCCGCAGGGTCTGCAGCAGGTCCTCGTCCGTGGCCTTGCCCGATTGCAGTTGACGGATGGCCGCACTGATGTGCGAGCCCACGCCATCGTGCATGTCGCGCAGGATGCGCGTGCGCTCCGCCGCCCGCTCCTGCTCACGCGCCAGCTGTTCGAGCTGCCGGTAGCTGCTGGCCAGCGCCTGTTCCTTCTCCTGGACCTTGGCCGCCATGTTGTCCATCAGATCGCGCGCCTGGGTGCTGGCCTCGCGAAAACGCGTGATCACGATGTAGCCCAGCGCCAGACCGAACAGCACCGACGAATAGCGCATCCAGGAGATCTCGGCAAAGTTGCTGCTGGCGCGGATCACGATCCAGTCGCGAAAACCCACCAGCACGTTGAACACGCCGGCGGTCGCCACCAGCACGTGCTCGGTGGTCGGCTTGCGTACCGAGCCCCAGAAATAGACCGCGGCGTAACCGATGAAAAGGAAGGTGGCAAAGCCGTACCAACCGGTCAGGTAGACGTCGTTGTGCCGGGTGTAGGCGAGCCAGGCGGCCGGTGCGGCCGTCAGCATCAGTGCCCACACCACGGCGCGCACCCAGCGCATGGAAGCGTGCCGGTGCCAGCCCGCCACGTAGTGGCAGAACAGGGCGGAGCCGCAGAACCATCCGGCATAGGCCAGGGTCTGCAGCACACCCCAGCCCGGCCAGACCAGCGGCGGGTCGGTCAGGGCCGTATCTGACAGGCGCAGCATCCAGCACATCTCGGCCACACCGGCGCTCAGGTACAGGCCCACGCGCCGGGGCGCCCCACCCGGCACAGGCTCGACCTGCGTCACCCAGAGCAGCAGCGCGATGACCCCCACCACCAGACTGAAGACCGATACCGCGATGGAACCATTGACCAGCCAGCGGTAGGTCGAGTGGTAATGCTCGCGCACCTCGACCTCCGGGCCCACCAGCATGCTGGAAAGCCCACCGCGCCGCCCGCCATCCGCGTGCACGATGACGCGAAACAGGTTGTCGCGCTGCAGCAGCTGGGCCGGGATCAGAACGTACTGCGGGGCTTTGGCATAGTCCTCGCGATTGGAGCGGTCCAGATCGCCGAAACGCGAAAGCAGCACGCCGTTGAGCCAGATCTCGGCGCGGTTGCCCAGGCGCGAAAAATACACGGCATAGGGCTCGGCCGGAGGCAGCGCAAGCTGCAGCGGGATTTCGAATACCGCCATCCCGGATTGCCCGCCATGCTGGCGGTCCCAGTTGTAGGGCAGGCCGGCGTCTCGCTCGGCCATATCGCCATCGACCACGGTGCTCACGTGCGCGCGCCGCAACTCCAGCAGCTCCGCCTGCGCCAGCGGCAGCAGGCCCCACAACAGCAGCGACAGCCCCAGCACGCGCAACATCACCATGCCTCAGACCCTCGGTGGCAGCAGGCCCAGACGCGAAGCTTCGAAGACGGCCTCGTTCTTGGAATGCACGGAAAGCTTGGAATACAGGTTCTTGATGTGGGTCTGCACCGTGTGCACGCTGACCGATTGCAGGCGGGCAATCTCGGCATAGGAGAAACCCCGCGCGATCAGCATCAGCACCTCGTGCTCTCGAGGTGACAGCAGCGGCCCTTCGGCAGGGGGTTTGGCGGGCGCCACCGGCTCAGGCGCAGCCGCAATCTCGCCCGGGCGGGCACGGCTGGCGTACTTGGCCAGCACCTTGCGCGCGATCATGGGCGAGATCGGCGAAGCCCCGTCCTTCATCTCAAGGATGGTCTGGGCGATGTCGTCCGGCGCGGAGTCCTTGTGGATATAGCCCAGGGCGCCAGCCTCGATGCTGGCCAGCACATTGTCTTCGTCACCGAACAGGGAAATCACCAGGGGTTCACAGCGCGGATGCAGACGTGTGGCGTGGCGTATGACTTCCAGCCCGCTGCCATCGGGCAGGCCCAGGTCGGTCAGCAGCACGTCCACCATATTGGCGTCATTGTCCAGCCAGGCCCGGGCTTCGCCCACGGATCCCACGGCTCCCACCAGTTGCAGGCCCGCGCAGCGCGAAACGCTGGCTGCGAAAAAGTCCCGCATCTGCGCATCGTCTTCCACCACCAATACACGCCACACTTGCATAGTCCTGCCACTCTCTCCACTCTCATTACAGACCATCAGAGCATAGCCGCTGCCACCCTCACTGCCCACGGCACCACCTCCCATGAACATGGGAGGCGTCCCAACCTTTACGATCGGGCGTGACTTCTGCACGCCCCGCCCCCATGCCCACCACCCATCTCCTCTATCTGCACGGCTTTCGCTCCTCCCCGCGTTCGACCAAAGCCCAACTGGTGCAAACGCGCATGGCACAGGAGCACCCGGGCGTGACACTCTGGTGTCCGCAGCTGCCGCCCTCGCCCCGCGAGGCCATGGAGGGTGTGATGCGCGGCATCTCGGCCTGGCCGCGCGAGCACATGGCGGTCATCGGCTCGTCCCTGGGTGGCTTTTACGCCAGCTGGGTGGCCGAATCGACCGGTTGCCGCGCCGTCGTGCTCAACCCGGCGGTCTTTCCTGCGCGCGACCTGGCGCAGTACATCGGCGAACACGCCAGTTGGCACGACCCGCAGGAAAAATTCTTTTTCCACCCCGAATACGTCGAGGAACTGCGTGCCCTGGAGATCACAGCCATCAGCCGGCCCGAACGCTATTACGCCTTGATCGCCAAGGGCGACGAGGTACTGGACTGGCGGGAAATGAGCGCCCACTACCGGGGCACGCATGGGCACTTGCTGGAAGGCAGTGACCACGCGATCAGCGAGTTCCCCGGACATCTGGACGACGTGCTGGCCTTTCTCGACCTGGCCACCTGAGCGCCCCGGCCCGAAGAGGGCGGCATGGGACAATCGCCCCCATGTTTGCATTGTTTGATGAAGCCGGGAAATTCCTGGCCGGGCGCATCCTTTCCGAAACCGAGGCCTCGCTCCAGGTAGAGCTGGATTCCGGCAAGCGCGTCAAGGTGAAAGCAGCCAATGTGCTGCTCAAGTTCGAAAAACCCGCTCCCGCCGAGTTGTTGGCCGGCGCGCAGACCCTGAGCGCCTCCATCGAGCTGGACCTGGCCTGGGAATTCGCCCCCGAGGACGATTTCGGTTTTGCCGACCTGGCTGCCGTCTATTTCCAGGACCCACCCACCCTGCCGCAGCAGGCCGGCACCCTGCTGCGTCTGCACGAGGCACCGCACTACTTCCGCCGCGCCGGCAAAGGCCGCTACAAGAAGGCCCCGATCGAGATCATCCAGCAGGCCCTGGCCGCCATCGAGAAGAAGCGCCTGCTGCAGATCCAGATCGCCGAATGGGCCACCGAGCTCGGACGCGGAGTGTGTCCGCAACCGATCCGCGAGCAGCTCTACAAGATCCTCTTCAAGCCCGACAAGAACGCGCCCGAGTACAAGGCCGTGGTCGAGGCCTCACGGGCCACCCATCTGGCCCCGCTGGACCTGCTGCAGAAAGCCGGCGCCATCGATTCACCCTACCAGTTCCACTGGCGCCGCTTCCTGTTCGAGAACTTCCCCAAGGGCTACGGCTTCCCGGTCCTGGTGGCGCCAGAGATCAAGGATGAGCTGCCGGTGGCCAGCGTGCAGGCCTACTCCATCGACGACTCGGCCACCACCGAAATCGACGACGCGCTGTCGGTGCAGGGCCTGGGCACGGGCACAGTCACCGTCGGCATCCATATCGCCGCCCCGGGCCTGGCCGTGCAGCGCGGCGACCCCATCGACAACGTGAGCCGAGCACGCCTGTCCACGGTCTACATGCCGGGCTACAAGATCACCATGCTGCCCGATGAAGTGGTGCAGCGCTACACCCTGCAAGAGGGCCGCGCGTGCCCGGCGGTTTCGCTCTACGTGGCTTTCAAGGAAGACTCGCTGGAAGTGCTGGGTCACGACACCCGCCTGGAGCGCGTGCCGATCGCCCACAACCTGCGCCACGACCAGATCGATGGCGTGGTCACCGCTGCCTGGCTGGAAGACCTGTCGTTCAAGCACGCGAACCCTGACCCGGCGCATCTGGGTACCGGCCTGCGCACCGAACTGGCCTTCCTGCACCGCTTGGCCCGCCACCTCAAAGCGCAACGCGAAGTGGTGCGAGGCAAACCCGAGACCTTCAACCGGCCGGACTACACCTTCAGATTGACAGGGAACGACGGCGCGGAACCAGCGGGCAACGAGCAGGTGGCCATCGGCACGCGCAGTCGCGGTGCACCACTGGACCTCATGGTGGCCGAGGCCATGATCCTGGCCAACAGCACCTGGGGCCAGTGGATGGCCGAGCTGGGTGTGCCGGGCATCTACCGCAGTCAGGCCTCCCTGGCCCCCGGCGTGAAGGTGCGCATGGGCACCAAGGCCCTCCCGCATGCCGGCATCGGCGTGAAGAGCTATGCCTGGAGCACCTCGCCGCTACGCCGTTACACGGACCTGGTCAACCAGTGGCAGATCATCGCCTGCGCGCGCCATGGCCGCACCGCCGCGCTGGCCGCCCCCTTCAAGCCCAAGGATGCCGATCTGTTCTCCATCATCTCGGGCTTCGATACCGCTTACGGCGAGTACAACGGCTACCAGGCCACCATCGAACGCTACTGGACGCTGAAATACCTGCAGCAACGCGGCATCACCGAGCTGGAGGCCACGGTGTTCAAGGACAATCTGGCACGCGCTGACACCCTGCCCCTGGTGCTGCCGGTCCTGGGCGCGCAGGGCCTGCCGCGCGGTGCACGCGTGCGCGTGAAGCTGGGCGCCATTGACGAGGTGGCGCTGGACGTCAGCGGCACGGTGCTGGAGCGGCTCGACACCGAGGCCGCACCTGTGGAAGAAGACGATGCGGACGACGGTGAGGCCCTGGCCGCCGGGCCCATTGCCATTGCGGTGGATGTCAACGAATCCAGCGAGCCCGCCGTCGAGGCTTCGGGTGATAATTCCGCCTCGTGAAGCTGCGCAATCTCAGCACCCTGCAACTGGCCCTCGGCATCTCGGTCGCCGTGCATGCGGTGCTGCTGACCGTGCGTTTCGTCGACCCCGAGGCCATCGAGCGCGCGTTCCGCGACACGCCGCTGGAAGTCATCCTGGTCAACGCGCGCGGTAACACCCGCCCGGACAAGGCATTGGCCATTGCCCAGGCCAGCCTGGCCGGCGGTGGTGAAGCCGAGCGCGGCCGCGCCACCAGCCCCCTGCCTTCGACCCAGATCTCCGACAGCGGCGACACGCTGGAAGAAGAATCCCGCAGGAGGATGCAGCAACTGCAGAAGCAGCAGACCATGCTGCTGGCCCAGGTGCGCCAGCAGCTCGCCGCCCTGCCCGTACCCGACCCCAAGCAGGCCAAACTCAGCAACGAACAGGCCGCGCAGGAAGAAAAGCGCCGCCTGTTGCTCAAGCAGCTGGCCGAGATCGAGCGCCGCATCAAGCAGGACAGCCAGAAACCGCGCAAGCGCTACATCGGCCCCTCTACCCGCGAGGAGGCCTACGCCATCTATTACGACCGGCTGCGCCGCGCGATCGAGGACAAGGGCACGGAAAACTTCCCCTCCTCCGGAGGCAAGAAGCTCTACGGGGAGCTGACCATGGTAGTCACGGTGGACCGCCAGGGCCTGCTGGTCTCCACCGAGATCGCCGAGAGTTCGGGCAGCCGCGTGCTGGACCGCCGCGCCGAGGCCATCGCCCGCGCGGCCGCGCCCTTCGGCCGCTTCACGCAGAGCATGCGCAAGGAGGCCGACCAGATCGTGGTGGTCTCGCGCTTCAAGTTCTCGCGCAACGAAACCCTGGAAACGCGCATCAGCGCCCCCTGAAAACGACATGAAAGCCGTGCTGCGCTGGTTCGCTCTGCTGCTGCTTGCCCTGCTGGCACTGCAGCTCTTTTTTGTCGCACGCATCGCGCTGATGACGGTGACCCAACCGCAGTCGACCACTTTCGAGCGCTCCGAGGCCTGGCGCATCCTGAAGGAGAAAGACCAGTTGCGCTGGCGCCAGCAATGGGTGAGCTACGACCAGATTTCCGACCATCTCAAGCGCGCTGTCATCGCCTCGGAGGACGACAGTTTTGCATGGCACGAAGGTGTGGATTGGGATGCCATGGAAAAGGCCTGGCAGAAAAACCTGGCGGCCGAGGAACAGGTCACCAAGCAGGCAGCCAACGGCACGCGCACCGTGCGTGCGCCCAAGATCGTCGGCGGCTCCACCATCACCCAGCAACTGGCCAAGAACCTGCTGCTCTCTGGCGAGCGCACGCTCTTGCGCAAGGGCCAGGAATTCGCACTGGCCTTCCTGCTGGAGAAGCTGCTGAGCAAACAACGCATCCTCGAGATCTACCTCAACCATGTCGAATGGGGTGAGGGTGTCTTCGGCGCCGAAGCCGCAGCCCAACACTATTACCGCAAGCCGGCGGCACGTCTCACGGCCAGCGAAGCAGCACGCCTGGCCGTCATGCTGCCGCGGCCACGCTACTACGAGAAGCTGCCGCACTCCACCTATCTGGCCGATCGTGCCGGCGTCATCAGCGGGCGCCTCTGGCGCGCCGAGCTGCCGTGAGAATCATCGGCATCGACCCCGGCCTGCGCACCACCGGTTTCGGCGTGATCGATGCCGCAGGCCACCAGCTGTCCTACGTGGCTAGCGGCACCATCAGCACCATGCACCTGGCCCAGGGAGCGCTGCCGGCGCGACTGAAAGTGCTGTTCGATGGCATCCGCGAGGTGGTGGCGCGCTACCAGCCGCAATCGGCCGCCGTGGAGATCGTCTTTGTCAACGTGAACCCGCAGTCCACCTTGCTGCTGGGCCAGGCGCGCGGTGCCTGCGTCACGGCGCTGGTTACCGCGGATCTGCCGGTGGCCGAGTACACGGCGCTGCAGATGAAACAGGCCGTGGTCGGTCACGGCCGCGCGCAGAAGGCCCAGGTGCAGGAAATGGTCAAACGCCTGCTCAAACTGCCCGGTCTGCCGGGACCGGATGCGGCCGACGCGCTGGGCATCGCCATCACGCAGGCCCATGCCGGCGCCGCGCTCGCGCAGATCGCCAGAGCCTCGGGGCTCACGGGCAAGACCAGCGGCAGCTACCGGGCCGGGCGCAGCCGCTGAAGGCCTGGTTCCTCAGACTTCTACAGCCGGCCGGTAGTCCTTGGCCGATACCGTCTTCCACGGACGCACCAGGCTGCTGAGCAGCAGTGCGCCCAGGCCGATGAGCACGACATCGAGCCACGACGAAAGCCAGCCGTTGTCATAGGCGCCGAACAGGCTGGCACGCAGAGCCTTGATGACCCAGGTGAAAGGCAGCCAGTTGTGCACCGCCTGGAAGAAATCCGCTGTCAATTCGATCGGCATCACCCCACCGCCGGCCGCCAGCTGCAAGGTCAGCAACAGGATGACGATGAGCTTGCCCAGTTCGCCAAAGGCGCGCAGCAGCAAGAGCACGAGCGCCAGAAAAGCCTGCCCCGCGGCCAGCATGATCAACAGGAAACTCGGGACGTCGGGCACGACCACCCCCAGGCCGAAACACAACACCAGCATGGTCAGCACCGTCTGCAGCAGCACCAGCAGCGCTGGCACGGCATAACGCCCCAGACTCTTGGCCAGGGCCGGGGCCGGGGCGTGTTCTTCGCTGATCCGGTGCATATTGAACAGGTAGACCGACATCACCGCCCCCAGCCACAGGGCCATGGCGATCATGTTCGGCGCGAAAGCACTGCCGTTGTTGGGTACGGGGGCCAGCACTTCCAGCGCTGGCTCCACCGAATCGGCCAGGCCGCGCGCGCTGCCGTCGAGCTTGCCCGCGCTGGCCGGCAATGCCGACTCGACCAGCTCGATGCCGCTGCGCAGCTTGGAGGCGGCGCGGACCAGTTCGTCGCCGCTGCGTGCGAAGGCCTCCAGCCGGGCGTCTTCGGGCAGCTGCTCGGCCAGGGCCCGCAGATTGCTGCTCAGCAGCCCCATGCCTTCGGTCAGGCGGGCGGTGCCCTCCTCGATCCGGGTGGCTCCGCGCGCCATCCGCGCGTTGGCATCGAGCGCGACACCCAGGCCATCCCTCAGCTGCTTTCCGCCATCCGCCAGTTCACCGGCGCTCTGCGCGATTTTTTCACCGACAAAGGGCAGGCCCACTGTTTCCTCCTGCAACTGCGCGGCGCCCGCTGTCAGACGGCCTGCACCCAGCTGCAGCTGCTCCAGGCCGGAGCCCATTTCGCGCTGTCGCTGCGCCAGGCGCTGGGTTCCGTTGCGCAGGGTCTTGAGTTCGGCCTCGCTGGGCAAGCGCGGCTCCATGCTGCGGGCACCGGCGCCCACCTGCTTGAACCCCGCCACCAGTTGGGCCGCGACGCCGTTGTAGCGCACCATGCCTTCGCTGTAAGTCTTGGCCCCGGTGCGCAGCTGGGCCATGCCGGCGCGCAGCATGTCCAGGCTCTTGCCCGAACCGTCGGCCGAGACCAGCACCTGCTCCCATCGCTTCTCGTTCAAGGCCTCGTTGACGCGGTGTCCGAGCTCGGCCGCAAAGCGCCTGGCCAGGCCGGAGGCTGCGTAATTGTTGCCCTCGGACAGCACCACCACCACCTTGCCGCCGCCCGGGAGATTCCCGGGCAGCGCACTGGCGCTGAAATCCGGCGGGATGATGACAGCAAAGGCCAGTTGCCCGAGTTTGACGCCCTGACGCGCGTCCTCGCCCCGGTCCATGATCCGGAAACCGAATTCGCCCGAACGCATCAATTCGCTCATCAGCTCGACGCCGACATTGCTGGCCCGCCCCTGGTAGGCAGCACCCGCATCCAGGTTCACGATGCCCACCGGCAGGTCGCTGGTCTTGGCGTTCGGGTCCCAGACGCTGGAGAGGTAGATCAGCGCATAGACCGCCGGCACCAGGGCGATGGCCAGCGCGGCCAGTCCCAGGCGCGGAAAGCGCCGGAACAGCAGCAAGTCAGTGACGATGACGCGCCAGCAGGCCTGGCTCAGTTCCCGGAGGTGTTGTTGTGCTCCCATGGCGCTCATTGTGCGGCTTTCGCCCTTGCGCACAAGTGAAGGCCGCGGTCTTTACCTGGGCTTCACCTGAGCGAAGAACGCCCACATCGCCTCGTTGGCCGAAAGTGCCTGCGAGGGCGCTTCCCCGCGTTTCTTCGTGCCCCCGGGCCAGGAATGGCCACCATTCTGCGTCACGCACAATTGCACCTGCGTCCCGCCCCGGCAGGGCGCATAGACCTCGCACCAGGCGCCCGCCTGGTCCAGTACACGCTGCGGCGTGCGCTGGCAGCCATTGAACGCCACCCAGCGTGCCACGGTGGCTGGCACGGAACGGTAATCGGCCACCAGCGCCTTGTCCACCGAGTCCGGCCCGGCACCGCCTTCATAGAGCACATGGCTGTCGTTACGCGCATGGATGTGCAGCACCGATACAGGCTGCGCCGGCGCACAGCTGCGTGTGTTGTCGGTACCCGCCACCGCGGCAACGGCGCGAATGACATCCGGCATCTCGCAGGCCAGGCGGTAGGCCATCATGGCGCCATTGGACATACCCGTGGCGTAGACACGCTGGCGGTCGATGTTGAGCTGGCCCATGACACGCTCGAGCACAGCGCGGATGAAACCCACGTCATCCACCTCCTCGTCGCGCGCAGCGCCGCAGCAGGCACCCGCGTTCCAGGTCGCGAACATGCCGCCGCGAAAGCGGCTGATGCCATTGGGAAAGACCAGCACCTCCCCGCCCCGCGCCGCATGGCCGAGCTGGCCGTAGTTCTCATCCTTGGCCATGTAGTCCATGCTGCCGCCCCCGCCGTGCAGCGAGACCAGCAGGGGCGCCGGCGTGTCGCTGCGGTAGCCGGCCGGCACGTGCACACGGTACAGGCGTGTGCGCCCGCCGTAGACCAGGCTGTAGCGGTAGTCGCCAGGCGCGGTGATCGCGGCTTCTGACGTCGGTGTTGCCCGGGTTTCGCGAGCGGCACGCTCCTGCTGGCGCTCACGCCAACGCTCCCGCAGGCTCCCGTCCTGGGCGGCCACCCAGCCGGACGCCAACAGGAGACCCAGGAAAATCGACAGAAATTGGGGTTTCATGGCAATCCTTCACGGCCCAAGGCGTCGCCCGCTTGTCACAAATCGTTACACAGGCTAAATTGTGGCCATCAATCAGCGTACTGCACCCAGGACGACCCCATGCTGAAATTCTTCAAATCCGCCCCCAAGCCGGCGCCTGCACCGGCCCGGCCGACCACGGTTGCCAGGCCACGGCCTTCGACCCCCAACTCTTCATCCGCACGCGCAGGCACGCCACCCGTGCCACCGCCCCTGCCGGAAGTGAGCGAGGGCAACCAGGAATCCGATTGGGCCATGTGGGAGGACTCGGTGGCCTTCCAGGACAGCCAGATGCCTTCGGTCTTCAACGAATTCGACGCCGTCAAGACACGCGACGAGGAACCGAAGAAAAGCGGGGGCCCCGATCCTTTTGCCACGGTGCGCAAACGCGGGTCCTAGGGCCCCGCTTCCTGACTCAGGCGATACGCTCCAGGACCAGCACGGCGAAGAATCCGAAAGCGGCGATCAGCGTCCACTTCAGCGTGAGCAGGCCCCAGCGCCGAAAGCGCGCTTGGCCGGTGCCGGCATAAAAGGCGAAACAGACCGCCGAGCCGATCAACAGCAAGAGGATGAG
Organism: Hylemonella sp. GW821-FHT10B10; assembly: GCF_059415585.1. Taxonomy (NCBI): domain Bacteria; kingdom Pseudomonadati; phylum Pseudomonadota; class Betaproteobacteria; order Burkholderiales; family Comamonadaceae; genus Hylemonella; species Hylemonella sp. GW821-FHT10B10. Next base: position 61,903 of record NZ_JBWKNN010000004.1, read on the forward strand.
CCAGCGGAACAGCAGCATGGTGTGACGCGTTGCCCGGCGTGCTACGCCTTACCAGGCGCGCGCCGGTTGCGCAAAGCCCTTGGGCGCGAGTTTCTCGTTGTCGAAGGTCACGGCCTCCCAGGCGTCCGTGCGCTGCAGCAGCTCGCGCAGCAGCTTGTTGTTGAGCGCATGGCCAGAACGGAAGGCGCTGTAGGCCGCCAGCAGGGGCTTGCCCAGAATGTAGAGGTCGCCCATGGCGTCGAGGATCTTGTGCTTGACGAACTCGTCGTCGTAGCGCAGGCCGCCGGCATTGAGCACCTTGTAGTCGTCCATCACGATGGCATTGTCCAGCCCGCCGCCCAGGGCCAGGCCGTTGGCGCGCATCATCTCCACGTCCTTGGTAAAACCGAAGGTGCGGGCGCGCGCGATGTCGCGGCTGTAGTTGTGCACGCTCATGTCGAACTCGACACGCTGGCCGGTTGAGTCCACTGCCGGGTGGTCGAAGTCGATCTCGAAGCTGAGCTTGTAGCCGTGGTAAGGGTCCAGGCGCGCCCATTTCTGGTTCAGGCCCTCACCCTCCCGGACCTCGATCGGCTTGGTCACGCGGATGAAATGGCGCGGCGCGCTCTGCAGCTCGACGCCGGCGCTCTGCAGCAGGAACACGAAGGAGGCAGCCGACCCGTCGAGGATGGGCACCTCCTCGGCCGTGATGTCCACGTAGAGGTTGTCGATGCCCAGGCCCGCACAGGCCGACATCAGGTGTTCCACGGTGTGCACCTTGGCACCGCCGTTGGACAGCGTGGAGGCCAGGCGCGTGTCGGTGACGGCCAGGGCCGACATGGGGATGTCCACGGGCTGCGGCAGATCCACGCGCCGGAACACGATGCCGGTGTCGACCTGCGCCGGACGCAGCGTGATCTCCACGCGCTGCCCGCTGTGCAGGCCCACGCCCACGGCGCGGGTCAGGGATTTAAGGGTACGTTGCTGCAGCATAGGCGTGATTTTACTTACTCAGCCATTCCATGAAAGCCGGTGCGGGCATGGGGCGGCTGATGTGGTACCCCTGCACCTCGTCGCAGCCCAGGGCCCGCAGGCGCTCCAGGATGGCTGCGGTCTCGACACCTTCGGCCACCACACTCAGGCCCAGGTTGTGGGCCAGGTCGATGGTGGAGCGCACGATGATGGCGTCGTCGGGGTCGGTCTCCATGCCCATCACGAAGGACTTGTCGATCTTGAGTTCGTCCACGGGCAGGCGCTTGAGATAGGCCAGGGATGAATAGCCAGTCCCAAAGTCATCGATAGACAATTTGAATCCCTGCTCGGACAGGCGGTTGAGCATGGCCTCGGCGCGCTGCGGGTCGTCCATGATGGCGCTCTCGGTGATTTCCAGGCAGAAAGCCGCGGCCGGCACGCCGTGCGCCTCCAGCATGCGCCCCAGGCGCGAACTGAGCTCCAGGTCGAGCAGGTCACGCGTGGACAGGTTGACCGACACACGCAGCCCTGCGGCCTGCGGTGTGGCCAGCAGGCGTGCGGTCTCGTCGAACATCCAGAGCGTGAGTTGACGGATATACCCCGTCTGCTCGGCAAAGGGAATGAACTGCATGGGCGGTACCAGGCCGCGTTGCGGGTGCTCCCAGCGCACCAGGGCCTCGGCGGCGTGGGTCACGCCATCGGCCAGACTCACCTTGGGCTGCAGAAACAGGCGCAACTCACCCTGATCCACGGCGCGCCGCAACTCGGTCAGCAAGGACAGCGTCTGCGTGCTGGCCGAGTCGTACACCGGGTCATACCGCAGCGGCCCTTCGAGCTTGCGCTTGGCCACGTACATGGCGATCTCGGAGCGGCTCAGCAGCGTGTCAACGTCCTGCGCATCGGCCGGCCAGCAGGCGATGCCTATGCCCGCACTCAGGTCCACGGTCTGCTCGGCGATGGCCAACGGCACTTCCAGGCTGCGCGCCACACGCGCGGCCAGCTCGGCAGCCTGCGCCGGGCTGCCCGGCTCAAGCAACAGGGCAAACTCATTGCCTCCGAGGCGCGCTACCACGCCCGAGGCCTCGCCCAGCACCTCGGCCAGCTTGCCGGCCACGGTCTTGAGCAGCTGGTCGCCAAATGCATACCCCAGCACGTCGTTGACGTGCTTGAAGCGGTCCAGGTCCAGGGTGATGATGGCCAGCTCGCCGCCTTCCCCGCTGCGGGCGATGGACTGCTGCACCGATTCACGGAAATTCTCCCGATTGGGCAGGCCGGTCAACCGGTCCCAGTAGGCCAGGTGGCGGATCTCGGCCTGTTGCGCAGCGATGTCCACGCGCATGCGGTCAAAGGAACGTGCCAGGTTGCCGATCTCATCCTTGCGCTCGACGTCTTCCAGCGGCACGCTGTAGTCCCCGCGCGAAAGGCGCTGCGTGGCCACCAGCAGGGAGCGCAGCGGCGTGGCCAGGCGCCGCGCCATCAGGCCGCTGCCCAGGGCGAACAGAAGCACACCGCCCAGGGTGATGACAGCCAGCAGAATCTGCAGATTGCGATAGGGGGCCACCACGTCGTCCATGGAACGCAACAGCAGCACCCGGGTTTCGCCCCCGGTGGCGTTGAGCTTGATCTCGCGCACCAGCAGGGTCGCGCCGCCGGCCTCCAGCTCACGCAACTCGCCCTTCATGGCCTGGAGCGTTTCCAGTGCCTCTGGCGGCAGGGTGCTGACTGGCGCCGCCAGTCGGCCATCAACCTGGCGCACCTGCAACACCAGCTGGACATTGAGCAGGCGCTGCATCTCTTCTGCCAGCGGCGCGCCCACAGGAAAGCCCATCAGCACCCAGCCCACGACCAGGGGCGCGCGCATGGGCACCATGACCAGTTGGTAGGGGCGGCCGCTGACCACCACGATGCGCCCGCCCTGCGCGGGCTCGGCCAGCGCCGGCGCCAGGCCGGCCAGGATGGCGGACAGATCGGCGCCCGGCGTGTCTGCACTGACGGCGCGCACCCGTAAGCCCGTGTCCAGCAGGGCCGTCATGGCCGCGCCGATGCGCTCGCCATGGTTCTCCAGCGCCGAGCTGATGGTGTCCAGGTCGTCGGAACTGACCGCCGAGCGGAAGCCGTAGTCCGCCGCCAGCAGGGCCGCACTCTGGCGCAGCTTCTCGGCGTTCTGGTCCAGCAGGCGCAACCAGACCTTTTCACCGGTATCGAATTCACGTGCGATCTGCATGCGGGCGTTGCGCGCAATGCTGTCGCGCACCACGAAGAAACCCGCCAGCTGCACAAAAAGGAGCAGCAGGAGCGACAGCCCCACCAGCCGGGTGATCAGGCTGCGCCCGTTGAAAGTGAAGTTCATGGCCGCACCCCCGCCATGCGCAGGGTCACGGCCAGCGGGCCTTCGGCCGGGATGGTCACGGCCTGGTCCAGCGCAGGCGCGCCCACGGGCAGGCCGGCATGCCAGCTGCGCAGGCGGTAACTGCCCGCAGGCAATTTGTCCAGGACAAGTTGCCCTTTCTCGGCCGTGCGCCCGAAATAGGGGGTGTCGACGATGACGATCCACCCCACCATCTGGTCGTGGATATTGCAACCCAGCACCGCGATGCCGGGCTGGTCGAACAACACGGGTTTGGTCGGGGTGCCGATGTAGAGCTTGAGCTCGAACTTGCGGACCGGTGAAAAGGAATAGACGTGGTGCCGCACCGTGTCACGGTTGGGGAAATTCACTTCGCTGCCGGTGGTCACCACCAGCACCTGCGGCACGAACTGCTTGCCGGCCTGCCCCATCTCGGCGTTCTCGATCGGGCGCACCTGTCGGCGGGCTTGCGCCGACTCCAGAAACACCACCACGTCGGACAGGGGACGGTCGGAGCCATCACGCGCATCCACCACCAAGCTGCCGGCCCGGGCCGACAGGGCCAGGAACGACAGCAACAGGACGGACAGGCGCGGCGTCACGGTCTCAGGGCTCGATGGCCATGCCGGCCAGAGATTCGCCCTGGCCGATCACCCCGATTTCCGTCGCGCGCCCGCTGGCCAGATCCACCTGGTACAGGCGCGTCTGCGTCTGACCGGCGAGCCGGGCCGCCAGCAGGGCCGTATTGGCAATGTCTGAAATATCGAAATGTGCTTCAGCCAGCGCCCCCGTGCCCAGCAGACCCACGGTGCGCAGCTGGCCTGTGTTGGGCGATACCACCGGCTCGGCCCCTTCGGCCGAGCCCTGCATGAGCAGAGCCCCCAGCGCGCGGTCGATGGCGTAGTTGGTGGTGATCTTCTCGTTGGTTTTGTTGTAGGTGTAGGCCACACCGGACACGTCGGGCGTGCGACCGGCATGGCGATCACCGGCCACAAAGTTCAGGCTGCCATCGAGCTGCAGACCTGCTTGAGCCGGGTTGCCGTCAACCACGGCATTGGTCTCCGGGTGCAGGCGCAGATTCTGTCCACTGCTGCTGACCACGCGGATGCGGTCCACCGTGGGATTGAAGTCGACACCCGTCACGCTGCCCTGCACGGGCCAGGGCTGAGGTGCCGCGGTGGCCACCGGCACCAGTCTGGCCTGCGCCGTGTCGACGGTATAGAGCCGGCCGCTGTCGGCCAGTGCAAAGAGCACACCCCGCGCCACGCGGTAGTCGATGCCACGCAGGTTCTCGCCAGGCATCAGACCGCTGAGCGCGCGGCGCTCCAGCACCTGCCCGGGGCGGTCGGCCTTGAAGCGGATCAACTCGTGTTGCCGGGTCACGGCGTACACCGTTTCTTTTGGCGCACTCGCCGTGCTCACGGCACAGGCCGAGAGCAGCAGAGCCGGGCCCATAGCCAGGGCCAGGAAGAGACGTCGATGCATGGTCATATGTCACTCCTGCGGGTCGAAAAACCAATGCCGCTCCGACATGCAGTCTGCACGCCGAAGCGGCCCGATGATCGATCCTAGACCAAGTTGCGTTGCGCTGCCACCCACGCAGGCGTAAGCCACCTCACTCAATCGGCCTGTTTGCGCAGAAAGGCCGGAATCTCGAAATCGTCCATGCCACCCGACGACAGCGCATCCACCTTGGCCGCGGCCTGGGTACGGTCGCGCGTGCGCCAGACACTGGGCGTGGCCATGGCGTTGTAGTCAGGCTGGGCCACACCGGGGGCCACTGCGGCAGGCGTGCCTGGCAGGGCACCAGGCGTCACGGCATGGTTCAGCGTGGGCACCTGGAAAGGCACGTTATCGGTACCGGTGCGCAACACCTGCAGCGGCGGCGCGGTGCGACGCACGCCCTGGCGCGACAGGCCCGTGGCGACCACGGTGATGCGGATGTTGTCCGCCAGGCTGTCGTCGTAGGCGGTGCCGTAGATCACGTGCGCATCGGAAGACGAATAGGCACGGATGGTGTCCATGGCCAGACGGGACTCCTTGAGCTTGAGCGAGCCCTTGGCTGCGGAGATCAGCACCAGCACACCCTTGGCGCCCGAGAGGTCGATCCCTTCAAGCAGGGGGCAGGCCACGGCCTGCTCGGCGGCGATGCGCGCGCGGTCCGGGCCGCTGGCCACGGCTGTGCCCATCATGGCCTTGCCCGGTTCACCCATGACGGTGCGCACGTCCTCGAAATCGACGTTGATCTCGCCCGGCACGTTGATGATCTCGGCAATGCCACCCACTGCGTTCTTGAGTACGTCGTTGGCATGGGCAAAAGCCGCTTCCTGGCTGATGTCGTCGCCCAGCACCTCCATCAGCTTCTCGTTGAGCACGACGATCAGCGAGTCCACATTGGCTTCCAGCTCGACCAGGCCGGCGTCGGCATTGGTCATGCGACGACCGCCCTCAAAATCGAAAGGCTTGGTCACCACACCCACGGTCAGAATGCCCATCTCCTTGGCCACACGTGCGATCACGGGGGCCGCACCGGTGCCGGTACCGCCGCCCATGCCGGCCGTGATGAAAAGCATATGCGCCCCTTCGATGGCGGCGCGCACATCCGCCACAGCCGCCTCGGCCGCCTCGCGGCCCTTCTCGGGTTTGCTGCCTGCGCCCAGGCCGCTGCCGCCGAGCTGGATGACCTTGTGCGCGCTGCTGCGGCTCAGGGCCTGCGCGTCGGTGTTGGCGCAGATGAACTCTACGCCCTGGACTTCGCGCTCGATCATGTGCTCCACGGCGTTGCCGCCGCCCCCGCCCACGCCGATGACCTTGATCTGGGTGCCCAGATTGAAGGCTGCTTCTTCAAACATTTCGATGCCGTCCATGGTGTTTCTCCTTAATTGCAATTGCCTTGGTGTCTCTACTTGATGTCTTGCTGAACGCTCAGCCCGGCGGTCCCGTGCACCGCCGTCGCTGATGGGGACTCCCCCTTGCCAACCAGAGCCTGTGTTTCATGTTGAGCGCCTAAAAATTCCCGATGAACCAGTCTTTGACGCGCCCCATGGCGTTTTTCATCGAGCCATGTTTCTGCGCTACCTTGTAACCACGCAGACGCGCCATGCGCGCTTCCTCGAGCAGGCCCATGACGGTGGCCGCGCGCGGCTGGCCCACCATGTCGGACAGGGCACCGCTGTACTTGGGCAGGCCGCGGCGCACGGGCTTGAGGAAGATGTCCTCGCCCAGTTCGATCATGCCGGGCATGATGGAGCTGCCGCCGGTCAGCACAATGCCCGAGGACAGCACTTCCTCGCAGCCCGAGTCGCGCAGCACCTGCTGCACCAGCGAAAAGATTTCCTCGATGCGCGGTTCGATCACGCCGGCCAGGGCCTGGCGACTCAGCATGCGGGGGCCGCGATCGCCCAGGCCCGGCACTTCGACCTGGATGTCCGGGTCGGCCAGCAACTGCTTGGCAAAACCGCTTTCGACCTTGATGTCCTCGGCGTCCTTGGTCGGCGTGCGCAGGGCCATGGCGATGTCGCTGGTGATCAGGTCGCCTGCGATCGGGATCACCGAGGTGTAGCGGATCGCGCCGCCTGTGAACACCGCGACGTCGGTGGTGCCAGCGCCGATGTCCACGCAGGCCACACCCAGTTCCTTCTCGTCGTCGGTCAGCACCGACAGGCTGGAGGCCAGGGGATTGAGCATGAGCTGCTCCACTTCCAGCCCGCAGCGGCGCACGCACTTGATGATGTTCTCGGCTGCGCTTTGCGCCCCGGTCACGATGTGCACCTTCGCCTCCAGGCGGATGCCGCTCATGCCGATGGGTTCGCGCACATCCTGTCCGTCGATGATGAATTCCTGCGGCTCCACCAGCAGCAGGCGCTGGTCGGTCGAGATATTGATGGCCTTGGCCGTCTCCACCACGCGCGCCACGTCGGCGCCGCTGACCTCGCGGTCCTTCACGGCCACCATGCCACTGGAGTTGATGCCGCGGATATGGCTGCCCGTGATGCCGGTGTAGACGCGGGTGATCTTGCAGTCGGCCATCAGCTCGGCCTCTTTCAGCGCTTGCTGGATGCTGTGCACGGTGGCGTCGATGTTCACCACCACGCCACGTTTGAGCCCGTTGCTCGGCGCCACCCCGAGGCCGGCGAGCTTGAGCTCACCGCCGGGCAGCACCTCGGCCACCACCACCATCACCTTGGCGGTGCCGATGTCGAGTCCGACGACCAGATCCTTGTACTCTTTTGCCATGTCGTGGTCCTGCTGTGTCCTTGTTCCTAGTTCTTCCTGGATGCGGCCTGCGCCGACACCGTGCTCACACCGCGCAGCCGCAGCGCATAGCCTTGTCCATAGCGCAGATCGGCACCTTCCAGCGCATCCAGCTTGCGACCGTGGTGGGCCGCCACCTGCGCCACCGTGCCGAGAAACTGCCGCGCCCGCGCAGTGAGCTCAGGCACCCCACCGCTGCCCAGCTCGATGGCTGCGCCGCTGGTCAGCTGCAGCTGCCAGTTGCCGCGGCCACTCAGCACGAGTTGCTCGATGGACAGATCCAGCGCCTCGAACAGGGGCTGCAGTTCGCGGTACATGGCCAGCACCTGGGCCGACTGCTCCACCGGGCCGTCCAGGCGCGGCAGTTCGTCCTGCTCGATCTCGCCCAGATTCGCTTCAAACACTTCGCCATGGCTGTTGACCAGGGTCGACTCACCCTCCTCGCCCCAATAGGCCACGGCCTGGTGCTCCTGCAGGATCACGCGCAGACGGTTGGGAAACTCGCGCTGCACCACGGCACGGCGCACCCAGGGCACCGTCTCGAAGGCGTGCCTCACGGCATTCAGGTCGACGGTGAGGAAGGTTCCCTTGAGCTGCGAACCCACGTGCGCGCGCAGCGTCAGCGCACTGGTGTGGCTGATGTCGCCCAGCACGGTCAGCCCCCGGATCGCGAACACCGGGTGCTGCATCAACCAGCGCCCGCCCGTGCCCAGCGCCAGCAGCATGAAACCCAGCAGCAGCAGATTGGCCGTGAAGTTCATGAGCTTGACGTCGAGGGGAACGGGCAGGCTGGGGTTCATGCGTGCGTGCCTCCATGGTCCAGTGCGGCCGCCTGCAGCAGCAACACGCAGAGGTCTTCGTAGCTGATGCCCGCGGCCTTGGCCGACATGGGCACCAGCGAGTGCCCGGTCATGCCGGGTGAGGTGTTGATCTCCAGCAGATAAGGCTTGCGCGTACGGGCGTCAATCATCACATCGGCGCGGGCCCAGCCGCGGCAGCCCAGCACCTGGTAGGCGCGCAGCACGATCTGCTGGATCTGCTCCTCCTCGCCCGTGGGCAGGCCACAGGGCACCAGGTATTTCGTATCGTCGGTAAAGTACTTATTCTGGTAGTCGTAATTGCCATCGGGCGCCACGATGCGGATCACCGGCAAGGCACGCGCTTCAGGGCCGCTGCCCAGCACGGGCACCGTGACCTCTTCGCCGCTGATGAACTGCTCGCACAGCACCTGTTCGTCGACCTGCGCCGCCTGGGCATAGGCGGTCTCGCAATCGTCCACCGTCATGACCTTGCTCAGGCCGATGGACGAACCCTCGCGCGCGGGCTTGACGATCATGGGTGCGCCGAGCGCGGAGAAGGCAGCCCGGGTGGCGTCGGCACTGGCCACCTTGCGCCATTGCGGCGTGGGCAGGCCCTCGGCCAGCCAGATGCGCTTGGTCATGACCTTGTCGATGGCGATGCTCGAAGCCATCACGCCCGAACCGGTGTAGGGGATGCCCAGCAATTCGAGTGCGCCCTGCACGGTACCGTCCTCGCCGAAGCGGCCGTGCAGCGCAATGAAGCAGCGCGCAAACCCTTCGCGCTTGAGCTCACCAAGATCTCGTACCGAAGGATCGAAGGCGTGGGCATCCACCCCGCGCGACAGCAGTGCCTTGAGCACACCCGTACCCGACATGATCGAAATGTCGCGCTCGGCGGACGAGCCGCCCATCAACACAGCCACTTTTCCCAGATTCACAGCGTCCTTGCTCACTTCTTTCCCATCCCCTGCAGTTCAACCACCTTGGCCGGCACGCCACCGATGGAACCCGCGCCCATGCACATCACCACGTCACCAGCCTGCGCGTTGTCCAGGATGGCCTGCGGCATGGCGGTGATGTCGTCCACGAACACCGGCTCCAATTTGCCGGCCACGCGCAGCGCGCGCGCCAGGCTGCGACCGTCGGCCGCTACGATGGGCGCCTCGCCCGCGGCGTAGACCTCGGCCAGCAGCACGGCGTCGGCCTCGCCGATGACCTTGACGAAATCCTCGAAACAGTCGCGCGTGCGTGTGTAGCGGTGCGGCTGGAAGGACAGCACCAGGCGCCGCCCGGGAAAGGCGCCGCGCGCCGCGGCGAGCGTGGCCGCCATCTCCACCGGGTGGTGGCCGTAGTCATCGATCAGCGTGAACGTGCCGCCGTCTCTGGCCTTCACCTCGCCGTAACGCTGGAAGCGACGGCCCACGCCCTTGAATTCGGCCAGGGCCTTGAGCAGCGCGGCGTCCGCGATGTCCAGTTCGGCCGCCACGGCAATCGCCGACAGGGCGTTGAGCACGTTGTGTCGGCCCGGCAGGTTGAGCACCACATCCATGTCCGGCAGCACCACGCCGTTGCGTCTTTGCACGGTGAAGTGCATTTGCCCGGCCACGGCCCGCACGTTCACCGCGCGCACCTGGGCCTGTTCGTTAAAACCGTAGCTGGTGATGGGACAGTTGACCTCGGGCAGGATCTCGCGCACTGCCGCGTCATCGGTGCAGAGGATGGCCGTCCCGTAGAAAGGCATGCGATGCAGGAAATCGACAAAGGCTTTTTTGAGGTTGCCGAAATCGTGCCCGTAGGTTTCCATGTGGTCGGCGTCGATATTGGTCACGACGGCCATCACCGGCAGCAGGTTCAGGAAAGAGGCGTCCGACTCGTCGGCCTCGACCACGATGTAGTCGCCGCTGCCCAGCCGCGCATTGGCGCCAGCACTGTTCAGGCGCCCGCCGATCACGAAGGTCGGGTCCAGCCCAGCCTCGGCCAGCACGCTAGCCACCAGGCTGGTGGTGGTCGTCTTGCCATGGGTGCCCGCGATGGCAATGCCTTGCTTGAGCCGCATGAGCTCGGCCAGCATGACGGCGCGCGGCACGATGGGGATGCGCTTCTCGCGTGCGGCCAGCACTTCCGGGTTGTCGGGCTTGACGGCCGTGGACGTGACCACGGCATCGGCGCCGATGATGTTGCCCGGTGCGTGGCCCACACAGGTCTTGATGCCCAGTCCGCCCAGGCGCTTGAGCGTGGCACTGTCGCTGAGGTCCGAGCCCGAGATCGTGTAGCCCAGGTTGTGCAGCACCTCGGCGATACCGGACATGCCCGAGCCGCCCAGGCCTACGAAGTGGATGTGTTTGATCGCATGTTTCATCGTGCGAGCTCCTCACACGCCGCCACCACCTGGCCGGTGGCATCGGTCTTGGCCAGCTTCTGTGCCTGCTGCGCCCACTGCAGCAGGGTGCCGCGGTCTGTGGCCTGCAGCAGGTCGGCGAGTCGTTCCGGAGTCATGTCTTTCTGGGATAGCAGCAGGCCCGCGCCTTGGTCCACCAGGAAACGGGCGTTGGTGGTCTGGTGGTCGTCGACCGCCGCGGGGAAGGGTACAAACACCGCGGCGGCGCCGATGGCGGCGATCTCGGTCACGGTACTGGCACCGGCGCGGCAGAGGATGAGGTCGGCCGCAGCGAAGGCGGAAGCCGTGTCATCGATGAAAGGCGTGAGTTCGGCCTGTACACCGGCGGCCGCGTAGCCTGCGCGCAAGGCGTCGATCTGTGTGGCACCGCTCTGGTGAATCACCTGCGGACGTCGCTCGGCCGGGATCAGCGCAAGCGCGCGCGGCACGGTGTCATTCAGGGCGCGAGCACCCAGGCTGCCGCCCACCACCAGCAGGCGCAAGGGCCCACTGCGGCCAGCAAACCGCGTAGCGGGTGCAGGCTGCTGCAGGAACGCTGCACGCAGAGGATTGCCCACCCACTGAGCCTTCTTGATCGCACCGGGGAAGGCGGTGTACACGCGGTCGGCCACACCGGCCAGCACCTTGTTGGCCATGCCCGCAACCGAGTTCTGCTCGTGCAGTACCAGAGGCTTGCCTAACAGGACGCCCATCATGCCGGCCGGGAAGGTGATGTAGCCACCCAGACCCAGCACCACATCGGGTTTCACTTTGCGCACCACCTGGATGCTCTGCCAGAAGGCCTTGAGCAGGCGCAGTGGCAGCAGGGCCAGTGTGAGCGGGCCCTTGCCACGCACGCCGCCGAAATCGATGCTCTCGAAAGCGAAACCGCGCGGCGGCACGAGCCGGCCCTCCATGCCGCTCTGGTTGCCCAGCCAGTGCACGCGCCAGCCGCGTTCACGCAGGGCCTCGGCCACGGCCAGGCCCGGGAAGATGTGCCCCCCCGTACCGCCGGCCATCACAAGAGCGCACTTGCTCATGAGCGCCCTCCGTGCATGAGTTGTCTGTTCTCGTAGTCGATACGTAGCACGATGGCAACCGCCACCATGTTCATCAGAATGGCCGAGCCCCCATAACTCATGAAGGGCAGGGTCAGACCTTTGGTCGGCAGGGCGCCCAGGTTCACACCCATGTTGATGAAGGCCTGGAAGCCCATCCACACGCCCACGCCCTGGGCCACGAGGCCCGCGAAGACGCGGTCCAGCGCGATGGCCTGGCGGCCGATGTGCATGACACGGCGGGTCAGCCAGAAGAAAAGTGCGACGATGGTCAGCACCCCCAGCAGACCGAACTCCTCGCCGATCACGGCCAGCAGGAAGTCGGTGTGGGCCTCGGGTAGCCAGTGCAGCTTCTCGACGCTGCCACCCAGGCCCACGCCGAAGATCTGGCCACGCCCGAAGGCGATCAGCGAGTGCGAGAGCTGGTAACCCTTGCCCAGGGTATGGCGTTCGTCCCAGGGGTTGAGGTAGGCAAAGATACGCTCGCGCCGCCATTCGCTGAGCGCGATCATCAGCACGAAAGCCACCAGCAGGATGGCGGCGATCAGGAAGAACATGCGGGCATTGACCCCACCCAGGAAAAGGATGCCCATGGCGATGACCGCGATCACCATGAAGGCGCCCATATCGGGCTCGGCCAGCAGCAGCACCCCGATGAGCGCCACCGCGGCTCCCATGGGGGCGACGGCACGGAAGAAATGCTCCTTCACGTCCATCTTGCGCACCATGTAGTCGGCCGCGTAGAGCAACACGGCCAGCTTGGCGAGCTCCGACGGCTGGAAGTTCATCACCCCCAGTGAGATCCAGCGCCGTGCGCCGTTCACGCCCTTGCCGATACCGGGGATCAGCACGGCCACCAACAGGGCGAAGGCGATCAGCAGCAGCACGGGCGCCATCTTTTCCCATTTCGCCATGGGAATCTGGAAAGCGATCAGCGCCACCACAAAGGCCACCACCAGCGAGAGCAGGTGGCGGCTGAGGAAATGCGTGTGGGCATAACGGCCGAATTTCGGATTGTCGGGCAGCGCGATGGAGGCCGAATAGACCATCACCAGGCCCCAGGCCAGCAGGCCGACCACCACCCAGATCAGTGCATGGTCAAAGTCGGACAGGCGCACGGGCTGACTGCTGCCGCGCCCATAGCCCTGTGGCCCCAGACGCACAGGCAGGGCATCGCTCGCCGGTGCAGCGCCGAACCAGCCTCTGATGCGTTGGGCCATGGCTGTCATGCCAAGCCCCCTTCATCTGACAAGGCCCGCACCGCCTCGACAAACACGCGCGCGCGTTCCTCATACCCCTTGAACATGTCGAAACTGGCGCAGGCCGGCGACAGCAGCACGGCATCCGCCGCCTGCGCCTGCTGCTGCGCCAGGGCCACGGCCTGAGGCAAGGTGGTCGCATCGAACAAGGGCACACCTGTGCCCTGCACGGCAGCACGGATGGCCGGCGCGTCCCGTCCGATCAGCACCACGGCTCGCACATAACGCTGCACCGGGGCATACAGGGGGGAAAAATCCTGGCCCTTGCCGTCACCGCCCAGGATGACGACGATGCGCCGCTCCGTGCCCAGACCGGTGAGGGCGGCCACGGTGGCGCCGACATTGGTGCCCTTGCTGTCATCGAAGTACTCGACCTCGTTGACGATGGCCACCGGCTCGACGCGATGGGGCTCGCCGCGGTATTCGCGCAGGCCATACAGCATGGGTCCCAGTGCGCAGCCGGCGGCCTGGGCCAGCGCCAACGCGGCCAGCGCGTTGGTGGCGTTGTGCCGGCCACGGATGCGCAGCGCGTCGGCAGGCATCAGGCGCTGGATGAAGAGTTCCTCCTCTTCACCCTTCTTCCGTTTCTGCGTCTCGTCGGCTTCCTGCGCACGCACCAGCCAGGCCATGCCGTTGACCATCTCGATACCGTAGTCACCCGGGCGCTGCGGCATTTCGGCGCCAAAGCTCAGGTACTCGCGCCACTGTGGTTTTTGCAATTTGACGCGTACCGGCTCGGGCAGCATGGCCATCACCGCAGGGTCGTCCCGGTTGAGCACCAGCAGGCCCTGGCTGCCGAAGATGCGGGCCTTGGCGGCGCCATAGGCTTCCATGTTCCCGTGCCAGTCCAGGTGGTCCTGCGTGAGGTTCAGCACCACGGCGGCGGTAGGTTCAAAGCCCGACACGCCATCGAGCTGGAAACTTGAGAGCTCCAGCACCCAGACTTCGGGCAGGGTGCCGGCATCGATGTGCCGGGCCAGCACGTCGAGCATGTTGGGGCCGATATTGCCGGCCACCGCCACGGACTTTTCAGCATGGTCCACCAGCTGGCCCGTGAGCGAGGTCACGGTCGTCTTGCCGTTGGTGCCGGTGATGGCCAGCACCTTGGGGGCATAGGCCCGCTCGGCCTGCAAGTCACGCAAGGCCCTTGCAAACAGATCCAGTTCACCACCCACCCACAGACCCATGGCTTGCGCAGCCGACCAGACCGGTGCCACCATGGCCGGCGACAGACCCGGGCTCTTGAAGACCGCGCGGATGTCCTGCCCTTCGACCAGGCCGGCCTCGAAAGCGCCCGAACGGAAGACCACCTGCGGCAACTCGGCCTGCAGCTGGGCCAGCTGGGGCGGTGCTTCACGCGTATCGGTCACCGTCACACGGGCGCCCTGGCGCACGCACCAGCGGACCATCGCCAGGCCCGACGCTCCCAGGCCGAGCACGAGCACGTGCTGGCCTTGCAGCGGCGACACCACGGGCTCGCGCACCAGCTCGCTGGCGGGGATCTCCTCCTGGGGCGCGACACCACTGTTTTCATCCGGCACGACCGGAGTCGATGGTTCGGACGTGCTCGCCTCGGTAAACAACTGGGCAACAAAGGCCGCCGCGTCACGTGCGGCTGTCAGGGTTTCGGGCAGGGGCCGCTTGGCCAACTTGCCAGTCGCGGGCAAGGAACCTTGGGATTCGGTATCGGCAGAAGACGGCGGCACGTCCTGTCCAGCATCTGACGCCATGGCATCGCTCGCGCCCACTGTCGGCTCATTCACGTCCGGCAAATGCGCCGAAGCCGCCTCGTCCTGAGGCGGCACCGGCTGGGGCAGATCGTCGGGTATTTCGTTCTCGTTCATCGCAATTTCAAAGTCGACAGGCCCACCAGGCACAGCAGCATGGTGATGATCCAGAAGCGCACGACCACCTGGGTCTCCTTCCAGCCGCTCTTCTCGAAGTGGTGGTGCAGCGGGGCCATCTTGAAAAGGCGCCGGCCCTCGCCGTATTTCTTCTTCGTGTACTTGAACCAGCTCACCTGCAGCATCACGCTCAGGGCCTCGGCCACGAAGATGCCGCCCATGATGGCCAGCACGATCTCCTGGCGCACGATGACGGCGATCGTTCCCAGCGCGCCGCCCAAGGCCAGCGCCCCCACATCTCCCATGAAGACCTGGGCCGGATGCGTGTTGAACCAGAGGAAGGCCAGACCGGCACCCGCCATGGCCGAGCAGAAGATCAGCACCTCACCCGAGCCCGGGATGTGCGGGAAGAACAGGTACTTGGAATACACGGCGCTGCCCGTGACATAGGCGAAGACACCGAGTGCCGAACCCACCATGACCACCGGCATGATGGCCAGGCCGTCCAGGCCGTCGGTCAGGTTCACCGCGTTGCTGGCGCCGACGATGACCAGATAGGTCAGTACGACGAAGCCGATCACACCCAGCGGGTAGGTGACCTCTTTGAAGAAAGGGAGCAGCAGGCCGGCTTTCGCCGGCAGATCGACCGAGAAACCCGAACGAACCCAGGTGACGAATAACTCCCAAACGCCCTGGTTGCTGCTGCCGGAAATCGAGAAGACAAGATAGAAGGCGGCGATCAGGCCGATCACCGACTGCCAGAAATACTTTTCGCGCGAGCGCATGCCTTCGGGGTCCTTGTTGACCACCTTGCGCCAGTCGTCCACCCAGCCGATGGCGCCGAAACCCAGCGTGACCGTCAGCACGATCCAGACAAAGCGGTTGGACCAGTCGAACCACAGCAGGGTCGAGATGCCGATGGCCATGAGGATGAGCACACCACCCATGGTGGGCGTGCCGCTCTTGGAAAGATGCGTCTCCATGCCATAACCGCGCACCGGCTGGCCGATCTTGAGCTCGGTCAGCCGGCGGATCACATAGGGCCCTGCCACCAGGCCGATCAGCAGCGCCGTCAGCGCGGCCATCACGGCACGGAAGGTCAGGTACTGGAAAACCCGGAAATAGCCGAACTCCGGCGAGATGGTCTGGAGCCACTGGGCCAGGCTAAGCAGCATGATGTTCTTCCTTGTTCTGTTCGGCGTAGACGCTCACGGCCTGCACCACACGTTCCATGCGCATGAAACGCGAGCCCTTGACCAGCACACTGGCCAGATCCGGCAAGGCCTGCAGCACGGCGGCGTTCAGCGCCTCGATGTCGCTGAAGTGGCGCGCTCCCTGGAAGTGCGCCGCACTCTGGGCGGTCTGCTCCCCCAGGGCGTAAAGCCGATCGATGCCACGTTCGCGGGCGTAGGCACCGACCTCGGCATGGAACCGCGGGCCCTCGCTGCCCACCTCGCCCATGTCACCCAGCACCAGCAGGCGCGGGCCCGGCAGGCCGGCCAGCACGTCGATGGCGGCGCGCACCGAATCCGGGTTGGCGTTGTAACTGTCGTCCACCAGGGTCAGGGTACGGCTGCGCAGCTGCAGCGCCAGGGCACGCGAACGCCCCTTGACCGGCTCGAAAGCCCCCAGCCCCAACGCGATGTGCGACAGGGGCACACCGGCCGCCAACGCACAGGCGGCAGCGGCCAGCGAGTTCTTGACGTTGTGCAGACCCGCCACGTGCAGTGTGTAGTGCAGAGCACCGGCCGGCGTACGGGCCTGGACCTGCCAAGCAGCGCCCGTCCATTGGGGCGCAGCGCAGCTGACATCGGCCGCGTCGGCCCGATCGGTGATTGCGAAAGTGAGTTGCGGCCTCGCGCTCGCCAGCTCATGCCACAGGGTGCTGTATGTATCGTCAGCGGGGAACACCGCAGTGCCACTGCCTCCCAGCGCTGAGATCACCGAGCCGTTCTCACGTGCCACGGCCTCGATGCTGCTCATGAACTCCAGGTGCTCGCGCTGCGCGTTGTTGACCAGGGCCACTGTGGGCTGGGCCATGGCGGCCAGCAGGGCAATCTCGCCCGGGTGGTTCATGCCCAGTTCCACCACGGCCTGTTGGTGCGTGCCGCGCAGGCGCAACAGGGTCAGGGGCACGCCGATCTCGTTGTTGAAATTGCCTTCGGTGGCCAGGGTGGCCTGCGGCTTCCAGGCGCGCAGGATGGCGGCGATCATCTGCGTCACCGTGGTCTTGCCATTGCTGCCGGTCACGGCGATCAGCGGCAGCCGGTGCTGCGCGCGCCAGCCTGTGGCCAGCTGCCCCAGTGCCCGCTTGCTGTCGGCTACCACCAGACCACTCAGGCCGCTGGCTCGCAGGGCCGTCTCGTCGCTGCACAGGGCTGCCACGGCACCGGCGTGCTGGGCCTGGGCAATGAAGGTGTTGCCATCGAAACGTTCGCCCTGCAGCGCCACGAAGAGGTCGCCGTGCTGCAGGGTGCGTGTATCGCTGTGCACGCGCTGCACGCCGACCAGGCCATCACCCACCAGGCGTGCGCCGGGCACCCAGGGCAGCGCCTGTTGCAGGTTGAACATGATGGTGTGGGCGCTCATGCGACCTCTCCTGTTGCACGGGTGCGCAAGGCCTGCTGCACCTGCTGCCGGTCCGAGAAGGGCGTGCGCGTGCCAGCGGCTTCCTGGTAGTCCTCGTGGCCCTTGCCGGCCACCAGCACCACATCGCGCGCATCCGCCTGCCCCAGCGCAAGCGCCACCGCCCGCGCCCGGTCGAGTTCGATCTGCACCGCGGCATGGCCCACCAGCCCCGGCCGGATCTGCGCCACGATGGCCTCAGGGGCCTCGCCGCGGGGGTTGTCGTTGGTCAGTACGATGTGATCGGCATGGCGCATCGCCGCAGCGCCCATGAGCGGGCGCTTGTGCGGATCACGGTCGCCGCCGCAACCGAACACGCACCAGAGTTTGCCGCCGCGCTGCGTCGCCAGCGGCTTGAGCGTTTGCAGCACCTGGGCCAGAGCGTCCGGCGTGTGCGCATAGTCCACCACGGCCAGCGGCAGGTCGACCCCGCCCTGGAATTCCATGCGCCCGGGTACGGGCTGCAGCGCGTGGCAGGCCAGCACCGCGTCGACCAAGGGCACATCCAGGGTGCGCAGCGTGGCGATCACGCCAAGCAGATTGCTCACGTTGTAATCGCCCAGGGTCTGCGTGCTCAATGGGATGCGAGTCTCTCCTTCACAGACCAGAAACTGAACACCTCGCGCACCCATGCGGATGTCTTGCGCGTGCAGGCGCGCGCCTGCATCAGCCCGCAAGGAGACCGTCCACAGGTCCACCGCACGGGCGGCCAGCGACGCTGCCAACGCGACACCCTTGGGGTCATCGAGGTTGATGGCTGCGGCACGCAGCCCCGGCCAGTCGAACAGCTCGGCCTTGGCCTGCCAGTAGGCCTCCATGCTGCCGTGGTAGTCCAGGTGGTCCTGGGTGAAATTAGTGAAGATGGCGGTGTGGATCTGCGTGCCATCCAGACGGCGTTCTGCGACGCCGATGGACGAAGCTTCGATGGCGCAGGCCGCCAGTCCTTCGTCCACGAATCGGCGCAGGGTCTGCTGCAGCAACACCGGATCGGGCGTGGTCAGACCAGTGCTCACCACAGCAGCGCCTTCCGAAGAACCCGGCACCGGCACGCGGCCCACACCCAGGGTGCCGATCAGGCCGCAGGGCACGCCCGGCTGCAAGGCCTCCAGGGCCTGCGCCAGCCACCAACTCGTCGAGGTCTTGCCATTCGTCCCCGTGACGGCCAAAACCTCGATCTGCTGCGAGGGTTGTTCGTAATAAGCCGCGGCGATCGGGCCGCTGGCGGCCTTCAGGCCGGCGTAGCTCGCGACACGTTCGTCGGCAAAGCCGAAGGGCTCAGCGCCGCTGCGCTCAACCAGGCAGGCCACCCCGCCCTGAGCCAGCACGCCCTGCACAAACTGGCGCGCATCGCGCGCCGCGCCGGGCCAGGCGATGAAGCCATCGCCCACGGCCACCCGCCGGCTGTCGGTCTGCAGCGTGCCACGCACACGGCCATGCAGCCACTGCGCGGCCTGGACGGGGGTGTGCAGTTCGGTCACCATGCGGCCCCCTCACCCACCTGCGCCACGATCTGCGGCTTGACTTCGATATCGGGCTGCACGCCCAGCAGGTGCAAGGTCTGCTGCACCGTTTCGCTGAACACCGGCGCGGCCACATCGCCGCCGTAGTACTTGCCGGCATCGGGCTCGTCGATCAGCACGGCCACAATGATGCGCGGGTTGGCGATTGGGGCCAGGCCGACGAAAAAGCTGCGGTATTTCTTGTCGGCGTAGCCGCGACCCTCCTGCTTGCGCGCGGTGCCGGTCTTGCCGCCCACCGAGTACCCCATGGTCTGGGCCTTGGGTGCCGTACCGCCCGGGCCGGTGGCCAGCTGCAGCATCTGGCGCACGGCGCGTGCGTGGCGCGCCTCCATCAGGCGCACACCGCTGACCGGCCCCTGGGCCTTTTGCAGGGTGACGGGGATCAGCTCGCCGTCGTGCGCGAAGACAGTGTAGGCGTGGGCCAGCTGCACCAGGCTGGCCGACAGGCCGTAGCCGTAGCTCATGGTGGCGTGCTCGATCGGGCGCCAGGTCTTCCAGGGGCGCAGACGACCGCTGACCGCGCCCGGGAAGGGCAGCTGCGGACGCTGCCCAAAACCGATCTGGCTGTACATCTCCCACAGGTCCTGGGCCGGCATCTGCATGGCTAGGCGGGTGATGCCGATGTTGCTGGACTTCTGGATCACCTCGCTGACGGTCAGCACCGGGTAGGCATGCGTATCGCTGATGGTGGAGCCACCCACGTTCATGCGGCCGCTGGCACTGATCTGCACCGATGTGGCGGGAGTGACCAGGCCCTTCTCCAGCGCGAGCGCGGCGACAAAGGGCTTGACGGTGGATCCCGGCTCGAAGGAATCGGTCAGTGCGCGGTTGCGCAGCGCATCCTTGAAACCCTGGCGCTTGCCCGGCATGTAGCTGGGGTAGTTGGCCATCGCCAGCATTTCGCCGGTCTGGGCGTCGAGCACCACCACGCTGCCAGCCTTGGCCTGGTTGTCGCGCACGGCCTGCTTGAGGCGCTGGTAGGCGAAGAACTGGATCTTGCTGTCGATGGAGAGCTGCACGTCGCGCCCTTCGACCGGTGGCACCTGCGTGCCCACAGCCTCGATCACACTGCCCAGACGGTCCTTGATGACACGACGTGAACCAGGCTTGCCAGCCAATGTCTGGTTGAAGGCCAGCTCCACCCCCTCCTGGCCCTGATCTTCCACGCTCGTGAAACCGACCAGGTGGGCGGCGACCTCGCCCTCGGGGTACTGGCGCTTGTACTCCTTGCGCTGGTAGATGCCCTTGATGCCGAGATCGGCGATCTGCTTGGCCACGGTCTCATCGACCTGGCGCTTGAGCCAGACAAAGGTCTTGTCCTCGTCCTCCAACCTGCGGTTCAGGTCGGCCAGCGGCATCTCCAGCAGGCGCGCCAGCCGCTGCAGCTGCTTCGGCTCGCGCTCCACATCTTCTGGAATGGCCCAGATGCTGGGGGCCAGCACGCTGGTTGCGAGGATCTGGCCATTGCGGTCCAGCACGCGGCCGCGGTTGGCCGGCAGCTCCAGGGTGCGCGCGAAGCGCACCTGGCCCTGCTTCTGGAAGAAGTCGTTGGACAGTACCTGGATATAGGCGGCGCGCCCGGCCAGCACCACAAAACTGAGCGCCAGCATGGCGACGACGAACTTGCTGCGCCATACCGGCGTGCGGCTGGCCAGCAGCGGGCTGGAGGTGTACTGGATACTGCGGCTGCTCATTGCAGGCGCCCCCCGGATATCCGCGGCTGCACAACAGCGGCGCCGGGCGCGCTGCCGCTGTAGGGCTGGTAACTCACGTAGTCCGTGATGGCCGGCGTGGCCGCACGCATGTCCAGCTTGTCCTTGGCCAGTTTCTCGACGCGCTGCACCGTCGCCTGCTGGCGTTTCTCCAGCTCCAGCTGCTCACGCGCGGTCTCGATGTGGCGCGCCTCCAGCACGGCGCGATCGAGCTCGGCGAACAGGCGGCGCGACTCGTATTGCACGCTCACGAGATAGAGCGCGCTGGCCAGGACGGCAAGCAGGAGAACCAGGTTGACCCGCGTCATACCCCGGTCCTCACAGCCACACGCATGATGGCGCTGCGCGCGCGCGGATTGGCCGCCACCTCGGCAGCGCCGGGCTTGATGCGGTCGATGGCGCGCAACTTCATGGGTTTCGGCTCGGCAAAAGGCGCACGGCGGTCGTAGACCTCGCGCGAATGCTGCGCGATGAACTGTTTGACGATGCGGTCTTCCAGCGAATGGAAACTGATCACGACCAACCGCCCTCCGGGTTGCAGTACATCGAGACTTGCCTCTAGCGCTTCTTGCAGCTCCTCAAGCTCGGCATTGATGAAAATCCGAAGAGCCTGAAATGTGCGCGTTGCAGGGTTCTGGCCCGGCTCGCGGGTTTTGACCGTGTCAGCCACGAGCTGGGCCAGTTCCCCGGTGGTTGAAATTGGGCCCCGCTCCTGTCGGCGCGCGACAATCGCCTTTGCAATCGGGCCAGCAAACCGTTCTTCACCGTAGTCACGTATCACCTCCGCGATCTGTCCTGTTTCGGCTGTCGCCAGCCACTGCGCCACGCTCTGGCCTCGCGTGGTGTCCATGCGCATGTCCAGCGGCCCGTCGAAACGGAAGCTGAACCCGCGTGTCGGATCGTCGATCTGGGGCGAGCTCACACCCAGGTCCATCAACACGCCGTCCGCGCTGGCCGGCGGCAGTTCTTGAAGGTGACGGAAACCCTGGTGCCGGATGGCAAAGCGCGGATCGGTAATCGACCGCGCTTCGGCAATGGCGGCCGGGTCTTTGTCGAAGGCGGTCAGCCGCCCTTGTGGCGACAGCCTCGACAGGAGCAGGCGGGAGTGCCCGCCGCGACCAAAGGTGGCATCGACATAGCGGCCATCGGCCGGCTCGGTGGCCGACTCGTCCGGCTTGTTGAGCAAGGCTTCTATCGCTTCGTTCAACAAGACGGTGGTATGTGTCCATGGGGCGTTTTCCACCGTCTTCCTTCAGAAGGAGAAGTCCTTGAAGACGTCGGGCATGTCGCCCTGCATGGCCTGGGCCTCCTGCGCGTCGTAAGTGGCCTTGTCCCAGAGCTCGAAGTGGTTGCCCATGCCCAGCAACATGGTGTCGCGCGTGATGCCAGCCGCGGCGCGCAGTTCGGGCGAAACCAGCACGCGGCCAGTGCCGTCCATCTCCACGTCCATGGCATTGCCCAGGAAGATGCGTTTCCACCACTGGGCCGCCATGGGCAGGGCGGCGATGCGCTCGCGGAATTTCTCCCACTCGGGGCGCGGGAAGACCATGAGACAGCCGTGCGGGTGCTTGGTGATGGTGAGCTGGCCGCCGGCCGTTGCGCTGAGCACGTCACGGTGCCGGGTCGGCACCGACAGCCGCCCCTTGGCATCCAGACTCAGCGACGAAGCCCCTTGAAACACGCGCGCAACCCCTTTTTCTGCACCAGTACGGGAGGATGAAAAGTGCAATCGCACCTTTCACCACTTAATCCCACTTTTTTGCACTGTAGCAGCAAAACCATGGGCCACAAGAGGGATGACACGAAAAATTTCAATGAAATCAATGACTTAGAACTGATTTCATTGAAATTCAGAATGAAAATATTGTTCTAAATTAAGCACTTAGCAAACGTTATGAATGTGATGCTTGAACCACCAAGTGAACCAAGAAGGTGCAGCAAACCGGCCACGTCTGGCCGCTGGATGTCAGGCTGCCAAGGGCTGCGCCAGTCACGGCCCCTGGCCTGAGCAGCCGTGTACATTCAGAGCAACAACAGCGTCTCGGGGACTCTTGCCATGACCAACGCCTCCGCCCTGCCCCGCCCCACTCCACGCGCAGGCTGGTCCATCCGCCTGCAGTCGCTCATCGCTGCGGTGGTCGTGACGTCCATGCTGGCGCTCGCCGGCGTGTTGCTGTGGAACAGCTGGCTGTCGGCCCGTGCCGCCCTGCTGGATGCAGCCAGCCAGAACTTCAGCGATCTTGGCAACCTGGTCAACGAGAAGAGCCGGCGCATCATCGGCCCGGCGCAGTCCACTCTGCGGCAGCTCTCCTTTGACCCCCTGACGCGCGCAACCCGCCTGGAGCAGCGCTTCGAACGTGTTGTCGTCCTGGCCGACATCCTGCAGCACAACCCCCTGCTGGCGGCCGTCTATGCGGGCTACCCGAATGGCGAGTTTTTTCTGCTGCGCCGTCTGGGCACGCCGGAGCTGCGCCAGCTCTTCGACGCTCCGGGCCAGGCCCGCTGGCTGGTACAGAGCATGTCCCTCGACCAGGGGAGGCACCTCGTCGGCCAGTGGCACTACCTCGATCAGAACCTGCGCAGACTGCGCACCCAGAACCTGCCCGACTACGGATTCGACCCGCGCCCCCGTCCGTGGTACCACAATGCCCTGCGCGAGCCGGGGCAGCAGTTGACCCAGCCCTACGTCTTCTACACCTCGCGACAGGTCGGCGTCACGCTGAGCGAACGCAGCCGCGACGGGCTGGCCGTGCTCGGCCTGGATGTGGACATCTCCGACATCGGCCAGGAGATGGCCGCCCTGCGCTACACGCCGGACACCCAGATCGCAGTCATCGATGAGAAGCAGCAGGTGGTGGCCTATCCAGGCACTGATGCCCACCTGCTCCAGAAGGGCGACAGCGTCAGTTTCAAGACGCTGGCAACCCTGGGCGTTCCGGCTCTGCAAAACCTGGCCGACGCCGCAGCGCTGGCCAAGCGGCCCTACAGCTACGAAGCTGACGGAGAACGCTGGTACGGCATGCGCATGCCGCTGGACGCCGTGCCGAACAGCCAGCTGGACATCCTGGTCGCCATTCCGGATCACGATCTGCTCGGCAACCTGCGCCACGCCCTTCGGCAGCAGGCTCTGAAAGGCCTGATCATTGCCCTGTTGCTGTTGCCTCTGGGCTGGCTCGCTGGCCGTCAGATCGGCCGTGCCATACGCAAGCTGTCGACGCACGGGCAAGGTCTGGCGCGTTTTCATTTCGAAACGACACTGCCCCCCGATCCCAGTCACCTGAAGGAAGTGCAGGAACTCGACCGCGTGCTGCAACACATGGGCCAGACCGTGCAGAATTTCCTCGGCATCACCGAGACCATCAGCCGCGAAGCCAAGACCGAGGTCATGCTGGAAAAGGTCCTCGACCAGTTGGTAGAAGCGACGCGCTGCATCCAGGGGGTGGTCTATCTGGTCGGCGCGGACGAAAGCGAACTTGCCCTCACTGCCGTCTCACGCCGGCGCGATGGCGCCGCGGACAGTGCCCACAACCTGCCGCAACGGGTCCCCATGGCGACCGGCCTGGCCTGGGCCGGCAAGGAGCAGTCGGCCGACAGCCTGGCCATCCAGCTGCGCAGCCGGCAACAGGAACTGCTGGGTCTGCTGGTGCTGCAATTCGGAGCCGATCAGCGCGAAGCCGGTGACGATTTCCGCACCTTTGCGGAAAAGCTCTCTGGCGTCCTGGAGGTCTCCATCGAGACGCGCCGTCTGATCGAATCGCAGCAGCGCCTGCTCGACGGTGTCATACGCCTGCTGGCCGATGCCATCGACGCCAAGAGCCCTTACACCGGTGGACACTGCGAGCGCGTACCGTTGCTGGCGGAGATGTTCGTCGACCGCCTCAACGACGATCCGTCCAGCCCTTACGCGGGGCGCTGGAACGCCGAGCAACGCTACGAGTTCAAGCTCGGCGCCTGGCTGCACGACTGCGGCAAGATCACCAGCCCCGAGCACATCATCGACAAGGCAACCAAGCTCGAGACGATCTACAACCGCATCCACGAGATCCGTACCCGTTTCGAGGTGCTGCATCGCGATGCCCTCATCGACTACTGGCAGGCCCTGGCCGAGGGTCATGGCGATGCGGTCGCCCTGCGCCACAGGCTGCAGCAGCGGCAGCAGCAACTGCAGGATGATTTCGCCTTTGTCGCGCTGTGCAATGTCGGCACCGAATCGACCGACAGCGACGCGCTCATACGCCTGCAGCGCATTGCCGGAGAAACCTGGCAGCGCCACTTCGATGACCGCCTGGGCCTGTCGATCGAGGAGATCCGGCGCGCGAGCACGCATGCCCCGCAGCCGCTGCCGGTCACCGAGCCGCTGCTGGCCAACCGCCCCGAACACGTCGTGCCCTGGGGGACACGCCGCCCCCCGGTGGAACGCGACAATCCTGCCAATGTGTGGGGTTTCGACATGCAGTTGCCGGCCAGCGAACGCGACCTGGGCGAACTGCATAACCTCTCGGTGCGCAGCGGCACGCTGACGGCCGAGGACCGCTTCCGCATCAACGACCACATCGTCCAGACCCTGATCATGCTGCGCCGCCTGCCCTGGCCGCGCCATCTCGCCCGCGTGCCCGACATCGCCGCCACGCACCACGAAAAGCTCAATGGCCAGGGTTACCCGCGCCGCCTGCGGGCCGACCAGCTCACAGTGGAAGACCGCATCATTGCGATTGCCGATGTCTTCGAGGCCCTGACTGCGCCCGACCGGCCCTACAAACAGGCCAAGACACTGAGCGAGTCCCTGGGCATCATGGCGCGCATGGCACGCGAAGGCCATCTCTGCCGGGACATGTTCGACATCTTCCTGCACCAGGGCATCTGGCGCGAGTTCGCCGAACGCCACATCGCCCCCTCACAGATCGACAGGGTGGACATCCAGACGCTGAGCGCGTACGCCCAGGAGCGTTGAGGGCGGCAGCGGGTCCGGCGCTCCGCAGAGCTGGCCCGCCGGGAAGCGCCCTCAGGCGGCGCGCGGCACCACCCGGGCGTGCTCGGAGATGCCGATCACGTTGAAGAAGGCGGCGACGATGCGGTTGACATCGCGGAACTGCACCTGGCAGCCCTTGCCCTGCTGCTCGGCCACCCAGTTCAGGATGCTGCCGGCCGCCGAGAAGTCGACCCGGATCAGGCGGGCACAGGACACCACCATGCGGGTAGCGCCTTCCATGCCGGCCTCCAGCCTGGCCAGCACCTCGGCCGCGTCGCCCAGGATCTCGCCGTACAGCTCGACCACCGCGGGCGGCTCGTCTTCCAGCCCCATCGGCACGGTCAGATGCTGCAGTGGCTCGTCCCAGGTGGAGTTCGGGGCGTCCCAGCGCGAACGGATGTCCTCGGCTTCGGCGGTGGCTGCATCCATCACCCCCTGCAACTCGCAGCTGCAGCGCGGCTCCTGCCAGGACGGGGGTGACACCTCATAGGTGACGCAATAGTCCAGCGCCACCAGCTCAAAAGCATCCTGCAGACGCATGATGCGCAGGGCATCCATGCGCAGCTGCCAGCACAGGTTGTCCACCGTGCGGTCACCTGAAGGCGTGAGCGCCAGCAAAGCGCGCTCCAGGCTGGCGTGGCCGCGAAAGACCAGCGTGGCCGGTGTGACGCACCACTGCGCCACCATACGGGCCAGCACAGACACGGCGTCCAGGCCGATGACGGTCAGGCCCTGCCAATCCAGTACCAGGGCACCGGGCACGCGCATCAGCGCCTGCAGCTCCTCCAGCGAGGCAGCGTCCAGCTGGGCCGGGCTGGTCCAATCCGCGGGACTGGCGGCCGAGGCCGGGGCCCGGGCTGCGGGCGCCGTGTTGGTCTTGGAACGGCCCAGCAGATCAGGCGTGGAAAACCAGGCCGGAGCCGAGCGGCCGAAACGGTTGGCAAATTCAATGGCCACGCTGTCAAAGCGCGCCTGCTGACCGGTGGCACGGTAAAGGTCGAACAGGGCCGACATCCAGGTCTCGGCCAGGTCGGGGCGCAGGCCGTCGCCCTGCAGCGCCGCCAGCAGACTTTCCTCGGCGCCAGCGTCATCGCCATTGGCAAAGCGGATGGCAGCGTCCTCCAGGTCGGGGTCGGTCAGGTTGTCGGACGGCACCGCGGCATACAGCCGTTGAGTCGAGAAACCGGCCCCCATGGGGGCGCCGCTGCGCACAGCCGCGGGCTGTTGCTGAGGGTGCGCGCGGCCAGGCGCGGCGCGGCCGACGGGCGCCGGCGCATCGCGCAAGCCCATGGGCGCAGGGATGGTGGGGGCGTTCTCGGCCAGCTGGGTGGGGGGGTACCCGCCGCCCCTGGGCGCATCGGCCCACTGGGGACTGTCGGGGCGCAGCTCCGAGGCCTCGGTCGCCTCGAACCGGCTGTCTTCGTCCTGGTTCGACACGGGCGCAGAACTGGGCGGCTCGGTCGGGCCGGCGTCGGGGCGAACGCCCTGGGCAGGGGAAACTGGAAAGGCACCGGCGCGTGAACCGGCCTCTTTGCCCTTCCACCACTGGCGCGACATCTGCGCCTCGATCTCGTCGATCTTCTTCAGCGTCTCCGCGCGGTCATCGTGGTTGGAGGTCAGGCTGCTCTGGAAGAAGGAGGGGCGACCGGCCTGGTCGGCCGGGCCCAGCGGTTCGCGGCGGCGCAGCTTGCGCAGATGGTCGAACTCGCGCTTGCGTACGAAGTCGTTCTGCCGCTTGCGCTCGATCATCTCCTTGAGCGCCTCCTTGCTGTAGCCGCTGTCGGCTTCCGGCTCCTTCTGGTCGAGCTCGGACCAATCCTTGGTCGGATTGCGCACGAACTTGGCCACCTTGGACAACAAGCCGGACCTGTTTTCGTCTTCAGCCATGTCAGGATTATGGAGTGCGCGTCAGAGGAAGGGCCTGTTCTGGATCAATCCCCGAACATCTTCTGCTTGAGTTCGCGGCGCTGCTGGGCCTCCAGCGAGAGCGTGGCCGTGGGGCGGGCCAGCAGACGGCCCACACCGATGGGTTCGCCGGTCTCGTCGCAGTAGCCGTAGTCGTTGGCATCGATACGGCCGATCGACTGCTCGATCTTCTTGAGCAGCTTGCGTTCGCGGTCGCGCGTACGCAACTCCAGCGCATGCTCTTCCTCGATGGTGGCGCGGTCGGCCGGGTCCGGCACGATGACAGTGTCCTCGCGCAGGTGCTCGGTGGTCTCACCGGCGTTGTTCAGGATGTCCTGCTTGAGCTGCTGCAGGCGCACACGGAAGGCGGCCAGCTGCTTGTCGTTCATGTACTCGCTGTCGGGCATGGCCATCAACTCTTCATCGCTGAGTTGGTCGGCCGGCTTGGTTTTCCAGTTGTTGGCGAGCTTGGGGTCTTTTTTGACGGAGGAAGGCAGGGGAGGAGCAATCAGGGTCTGGGACATGGTCGGGGTGTAACTGGCCTTGACGGCGGTGGAAGCCGTCGTCTGGGCCATGGAGGGAACGGTCAGCTGCGCCAGCCGGGCCGAAGCCTTGGCCGTGCGGGCTGGCGCTTCGGGCACGGGCGCCTTCACCGGCATCGGCACGGGGGCCTTGGCCAGCGGTTTGGCGACAACGGGTTTGGCCGCCGGCTTGGCAGGCGCCTTGGCGACAGCTTTCTTGGCCACCGGCTTGGCAGCCACCTTGGCCTTGGGGGCCGGCGCCTTCTTCGCTACCGGTTTGGCAGCAGCTTTCTTGGCCGCCGGCTTGGCAGCCGCCTTCTTGGCGAGCGGCTTGGCCACGGCTTTCTTGGCCACCCCAGGTTTGGCGGGCTTCTTCACGGCCGGTTTGGCCTTGGCCGCCGGTTTGGCAACAGCTTTCTTGGCGGCCGGTTTGGCCTTGCCTGCAGCAGATTTGGCTTTGGAAGACACGGACACCTTTCCTGGTTGGGCTTTCACTTCTTGTCTCCTCGCAAGCTGGGCCTGCGCTAGATTTCTTCTGGCCTGCTGTTATACCCGCATTGGGGACTCGAGGGCCGCTCCAGACCAAAATTTATGGGGCGCGAGTGTACATACCTTCACACGGACGGCACGGGGGTTGCAAAACCGAGACAGCCCGGGCCACCGGAACCCCCGGCGCCCACTCGCGCCGGCAGGGGCCTCAGACTAGGCTCTGCTCCAGCCCCTGCAGGAGGACATCCTTGGGCAGGTCGATGCCGATGAAGACCATTTTGCTCAGGCGCTGCTCACCCTCGGCCCACTCCGGGCCCAGGTCGCTGCCCATGAGTTCGTGCACGCCCTGGAAGATCACCTTGCGGTCCGTGCCCTTCATGTTGAGCACACCCTTGTAGCGCAGCATGCGCGCGCCGTAGATGTTGATGATGGCGCCCAGGAAATCCTCGAGCTTGGCTGCATCAAAAGGGCGTTCGGAGCGGAAGACGAAACTTTTCACGTCGTCGTCATGGTGATGGTGGTGGCCATGACCGTGCGCAGCATCGTGCTGGTGCGAGGGATGGTCGCAATGCTCACCATGCTCGTGGTCATGGTCGTGGTGTGCATGGTCGTGTCCATGGTCCTCCTCCTTGAGGAAGTCAGGATCGATCTCCAGCTTGGCGTTCAGATTGAAGCCGCGCAGATCGAACACCTCCTTGAGCGCCACCTCGCCGAAATGCACGGCCTTCTGGGGTGCGCGCGGGTTCATGTGCTTCAGGCGGTGCTGCAGCGCACTCACCTCTTCGGCCGAAACCAGATCGGTCTTGCTGATGAAAATCTGGTCGGCAAAACCCACCTGGCGGCGCGCCTCCTGGCGATCGTTGAGCTGCTGGGCGGCGTGCTTGGCGTCCACCAGGGTAATGACGGAGTCGAGCAGGAAACTCTCGGCGATTTCGTCGTCCATGAAGAAGGTCTGGGTCACCGGGCCGGGATCGGCCAGGCCCGTGGTCTCGATCACGACACGCTCGAAGTCCAGCAGGCCCTTGCGCTTCTTGGCCGCCAGCAGTTGCAGGGTGGCGCGCAGGTCTTCGCGGATGGTGCAGCAGATGCAGCCATTGCTCATCTGGATGATCTGCTCTTTCGTCTCGGAGACGAGGATGTCGGTGTCGATGTTCTCTTCACCGAACTCGTTCTCGATCACGGCGATCTTCTGGCCGTGCGCTTCCTGCAGCACGCGTTTGAGCAGGGTCGTTTTGCCGGAACCAAGAAAGCCGGTAAGGATGGTGGCGGGGATCAAGGCCATGGATGCAATCTCGAAAATGGAGTGGCTGCCCAGTGCGTCATGCGCCGGGGGCAGGCAGGATGGAAAGGGATAGATGGGGAGTTTAGCGAGAACCTCAAGGGACGGCCCGCGCAGGGCCATTCGCCACCCTCAGCCCTTGCGCATCACGACCAGGCCCTTGAGATACTCCCCCTCGGGGAAGTTGATCGTCATGGGATGGTCCGGCGCGCCGCCCATGCGCTCATGGATGTAACCGTCGACGCCAGCGTCCGTGCCGGCCGAGGCCACGATCTTGTGGAAAAGATCGGCGCTGATGCCGCCCGAGCAGGAGTAGGTGAACAACACTCCACCGGGCTCAAGAAGCTTGAGCCCCAGGCGGTTGATGTCCTTGTAGGCGCGCGCGGCCCGTTCGGCATGCGCCACCGTGGGCGCGAACTTGGGCGGATCCAGCACGATGGCGTCGAAGCTGCGTCCTTCCTCCAGAAAGCGGCGCAGACTGGCGTTGACATCGGCGTCGAGGAACTCGGTGCGCGCCGCATCGAAACCGTTGAGCGCGACATTGGCCCGTGCCTTTTCGATGGCCGGTCCGGAGGAGTCGATGGACGTGACCTGCGCCGCACCACCGGCCAGCGCCGCCACGGTGAACCCCCCCGTGTAGCAATAGCAGTTGAGCACGCGCTGGAACTGCAGACGCCGCGCATAGTCGGCAAAACGTTTGCGGCTGTCGCGCTGGTCGAGGTAGAACCCGGTCTTGTGCCCCTGGGCGATGTCCAGGCCCAGACGCCAGTCATGCTCGCGCAGCACCAGCCCTGTCGGCCCCTCCCCGCGCAGCCAGCCGGTCACCTCCGGCAGACCTTCGAGCCCGCGCGCGCTGGCGTCTGAGCGCTCGTACAGCCGGCTGAGCCCCGTCTCGGCCAGCAAGGCGTCGGCCAGCACGCTCTTCCAGCGCTCGGCACCCGCGCTCAAAAACTGCGCCACCAATGTATCGCCGTAACGATCGACGATGAGCCCGGGCAGGCCATCCGCCTCGCCATGGATGAGGCGCAGGCCGTCACTCTGGATGTCAAAACGCGCACGGGCACGAATGGCCGCGGCTACCAGCCCTGTGAGAAAAGTCGCATCTATGCGTTGTTTTTCATCAAAGCTCCAGACCCGCGCGCGGATCTTGGACTGCGGGCTGAAGGCCGCCCAGGCCAGAAATTCGCCCTGGGCCGACTCGACCCGCACTGTCTCGCCGGCGTCGCCGCCGCCCTTGGCAAGGGCCGATTCGAAGAGCCAGGGGTGGTGGCGCAGCAGCGAGCGCTCCTTGCCTTCCTTGAGTCGGATCAATTTCATGCCAGGGATTGTCGGGCTTTTCCGGGGTTCCCTTCTGCGCCAATTTGGTTAGAGTGGAACAAAGGGCCATAGCCCGAGGAGATAACCATGAGATTGAAGGACGTCAAGATCGGGGCCAAGCTGATGGGCGGCTTCGTCCTGGTCTTGTTTCTGGCCGCCATCCAGTCGGCGCTGGCCGTGTTCGGCACCAACGCGCTGAACAACAACACGCGGCAGATGTCCGACCACCTGCTGCCCAGCGCCCTGCACACCGGTTTTCTCGGCACCCAGGCCAGCCGCCTGCGCGCGGCGCAGTTCCAGCACCTGCTGGTTTTCGGCGAGGACGATCGCCGCGCCCTCGAGAAGCAGATGGACACCCTGCGCGAGGCGGTGGACACCGAATCGCAGGCCTACGCCCGCATCCTCGAGGCCGGCGAGGAAAAAACCCATTTCGAGAAATTCCAGGCGGAATGGAAAAAGTACCAGGCCCAGCAGGCCGAGATCACGGCGCTGGCACGCCAGCGTCGCGATGAAGAGGCCATGGACATCCTCAAAGGCATCGGTCTGCAGACCTTCGAGGCCATGCTGGGCGCTCTGCGCGCCCTCTCGGAACTGTCCCAGGGCGGCGCCAACCAGGCGCGCGACACCAACACCAACCTGCAACGCAGCGTGATGATCGCCAACCTCGGCGCGCTGTTCGTGACCATCGTGCTGGGTCTGCTGATCGCTCGCACGCTCAACCGCACCATCTCGGGTGGCGTGGGCTATGCGGCCCAGCTCACACGCAAGGTGGCCCAGGGCGATCTGAGTTCGCGCATCACGCCCAACACCCAGGACGAGATCGGCCAGCTGCTGCACGCCGTGCTCGACATGCAGAACGCACTGACCCAGCTGGTCACGCGTGTACGCCAGGGCAGCGACTCGGTATCGACCGCCAGCGCCGAGATCGCGCAGGGCAACCATGACCTCTCGGCCCGCACCGAAAGCCAGGCCAGCGCCCTGCAGCAAACGGCCGCGTCCATGGAAGAACTGTCGTCCACCGTCAGACAGAACGCCGACAACGCGCGCCAGGCCAACCAGCTGGCCCAGAGCGCCAGCACCGTGGCTGTCAAGGGCGGTGAAGTCGTGGCCCAGGTGGTGGACACCATGAAAGGCATCAACGAAAGCGCGCGCAAGATCCACGACATCATCAGCGTGATCGACGGTATCGCCTTCCAGACCAACATCCTGGCGCTCAACGCCGCCGTGGAAGCCGCACGGGCCGGCGAGCAGGGCCGCGGCTTTGCGGTGGTGGCCGCCGAAGTGCGCAGCCTGGCCGGTCGCAGCGCCGAAGCGGCCAAGGAGATCAAGGCCCTGATCACCGACAGCGTCGGCCGGGTCGAACAGGGCAGCACCCTGGTGGACCAGGCCGGCAACACCATGAACGAGGTGGTGGCCAGCATCCGCCGGGTGACCGACATCATGGGCGAGATCAGCACCGCCAGCAGCGAGCAGAGCACGGGTGTGGCCCAGGTGGGAGAGGCCGTCACACAGATGGACCAGACCACCCAGCAGAACGCAGCCCTGGTGGAGGAGATGGCGGCGGCGGCCAGCAGCCTCAAGAGCCAGGCCCAGGATCTGGTGCAGACCGTGGCCGTGTTCAAGCTGGCGGGCGATACGGGCACCTCGGCAAGCCCCACACGGACCGCCCTGCCCAAAGCCGCGCCGACGGCCTCAGCCCGGGCCCCCACCAAACCCGCGGCCGCACCGAGCCCCACGCGCCTGCCCGCGCCCGTGCGACCCGCCAGCACCGCGCCCAAGGCACCGGCGGCCAAATCCACCGGAGCGGCCGACAGCGACTGGGAAAGTTTCTAAACCTTGCCCGGCTTGCTGCGCGCGCGCGGATGCGCCGCGTCGTAGGCCTTGGCCAGGTGCTGGAAATCGAGCCGTGTGTAGACCTGGGTGGTGCTGATGTTGGCGTGGCCCAGCAACTCCTGCACTGCGCGCAGGTCGCTGCTGGACTGCAGCACGTGGCTGGCGAACGAATGGCGCAGCATGTGCGGATGTACCGGCGTGGCCAGCCCCGCCTGCAGGCTGCGCCGCTTGAGGCGCTGCCAGATCGATTGCGCCGTCAGCCGCGTGCCATTGCGACCGGTGAAAAGCGCCGCCTGTTCGACCGGCACACCAACCTGGGCACGCACATCGAGCCAGCGCTTGAGCGTCGTCATCGCGGCCTTGCCTACCGGCACGCTGCGCCGCTTGCTTCCCTTGCCCAGCACATGGGCTTCGCCGGCCTGCAGGTCGATCCAGCCCCGGGCCGACCCGCTGGCGACCACGTCCAGACCGGTCAGCTCGCTCACGCGCAGGCCGCTGCTGTAGAGCAGCTCCACCATGGCAGCGTCACGCGCCTCCAGCCAGGGATCGTTCTCTTCAGAGTGAAAGCTGGCCAGCTGCACGGCGTCGTCGACACTCAATGCCTTGGGCAGGGGCTTGGCCGCCTTGGGCGCACGCACGTCTTGCACCGGATTGCTAACCACCAGGCCTTCGCGTCCGAGCCAGGCATAAAAGCCGCGCCAGCCCGACAGGATGAGTGCAATGCCGCGTCCGCTGCGTCCGCCGCCGTGCATCTGCGCGATCCAGCGGCGCACGTGCGCACTGTGCGCCTGACGCAGCGGTATCTGGGCTGCAACGGCAAACTCGGCCAGCTTGCGCAGGTCCAGCGCATACAGCTCGACCGTGCGCTGTGCCAGACGCTTCTCGACCCGCACGTGCTCCAGATAACGCTCGATCAGAGTCTGATCGTCGCCAGCCGAGACCGCCGGGCTCGTCACGACTTACCTCAGCGGTGTCAGCGCCGCACTCGCCACCTCGGCGATGCGGGCCAGGAACTCCGTGCCCATGGTGCTGGTGTAGCGCTGGGCATCGGGCGACGCCAGCACCAGCATGCCGAAAGCCGGGCCGCTGGTGCCGGCCTCCAGCGGTCGCAGGGGCAGCAGCGCCAGCGAGACGGCCTGCGAGGGATGGGCCAGCCAGGCCGTGGCTTCAAAACCGGAATTGACGCCACAGAATGGTTCGCGCAGCGAGTTGGCCAGCAGGCGCGCATCCTCGCTCACGCCCTGGGCGAAAGCGGCAGCGGTGTGGGCAGGAGCCACGTCCCAGACGCGGATGGCCACCTGGGGCACGGCGAATTGCAGCTGGATGGAGCTGGCCACCAGTTCGGGAATCTCGGCCGGCTCCTGCGCCAGGAAGAGATCGCGGGCCCAGCACAACATGCGGTCCGACAGCGCCAGGTTGTCGCTGCCGTGGCGGATCATCTCGATGAGCCGGCCTTCAAGCATGCGGATCTTCTCGCGCAGCATCTCGGCCTGGCGCTCCTGCAGGCTGACGGTGCGCCGGCTGTGCGGACTGATCAGGCGCACAGCGGCCAGCAGGTCGGACTGGCGCTCGAAGAATTCCGGATTGGCGTGCAGGTAGTTGGCGATGTCTTGTTCGGTCATGGCTTGCGGTTGGGGTTATTTCAATTCGGGCACGTCGACTTCGCCCTGGAACACGGTGGTCGCAGGGCCGGTCATGAGCACAGGCGCTCCGCCCCCGGCCCACTCGATGGTGAGCACACCACCGCGTGTCTGCACATCCACGCGGGCATCGAGTTGACCCAGGCGGATGCCGCTCACCACGGCCGCGCAGGCGCCGGTGCCGCAGGCCAGTGTTTCACCGGCTCCGCGCTCCCACACGCGCAGCTTCACGTGCGCACGGTCGACCACCTGGAGGAAACCGGCGTTGACCCGGCGCGGGAAGCGCGCATGGTTCTCGATCAAGGGTCCCTGCGCATGCACGGGAGCAGTCTCTACATCAGCCACCAGCTGCACCGCATGCGGGTTGCCCATGGAGACCACGGCCACCGGCACGGTGACGCCGTCCACCTCCAGCGGCCAGGTCTGCCAGGGGCCTTGCGACCGGGGCGTGAGGCCGGCTCCATCGAAAGGAATGCGCGGGAGTTCGAAGATGGGCGCACCCATGTCCACGGTGACACGACCATCGGGGTTGAGGCGCGGCTCGATCACCCCGCCCAGGGTCTGGACACGAATGCGGTCCTTGCCCGTGAGGCCGGCGTCGTGCACATAACGCGCGAAGCAGCGCGCACCATTGCCGCACTGCTCGACCTCGGTGCCGTCGGCGTTGTGGATCACGTACTCGAAGTCGACGCCGGCCGCCGGGGCCGGGCGCACGGTGAGGATCTGGTCGGCGCCGACGCCGAAGTGGCGGTCGGCCAGCCAGCGGTACTGGGCGGTGGACAGGCCAAGACGGCCGCGCGTCTCGTCGAGCACGACGAAGTCATTGCCCGCACCCTGCATCTTGGTAAAGCGAATACGCATGGCGACAAATTATCCGCCGTTTCAACGCGTATCCTTGAGGCTGCCGGTTTCTATTCACCCATCCACTCACGAGAAAACAACGATGCGCCTGCCCGAATGGACCCCCGAACGCAAACCCCAGCCACAGGAACTGGTGGACGCCATCCTGGCGCGCCGCGGCGGCACCCTGATCAACCTGGACAAGGCCCTGCTGTGGAGTGAACCCCTGGCCCGCGGCTGGAACACCTACCTCAAGGCCGTGCGCAGCGAACTGCCCACCAGCCTCAAGCTGCGGGAGCTGGGCATCTGCACCGTGGCCCTGCTGACCGGCGCCAGGTACGAGTACCACCACCACGCCCCGGACTTTCTGGGTGCGGGCGGCACCCAGGCCCAGCTCGACGCCCTGAACGCCTTTGTGAAAACCGATCCGCGCGGTGTCCCGCGCGATGCTTCATTGAACGAGCTGGAGGCGCTGGTCATCCGCTACGCCGCGCAGATGACGCTGGACGTGAAGGTGACGGACGAGGTGTTCGATGCCTTGCGCCAGCATTTCAACGAGACGCAGATCGTCGAACTCACCAGCGCCATTGCCACCTACAACATGGTGGCGCGTTTCCTGGTGGCGCTGCAGGTCACGCCGGAGGATTAAACACCCTCCCCGTGGGGGCCAACATCAGTCCGGCTTGATGTCGTTGTCCTTCACCACCTTGGCCCAGATGTCGATCTGGCGGTCGATGAAGGTGCGCGCGGCCTCGGGCGTACCGCCCAGCACGTCGATGCCCTGGGAGTCCAGGCGCTTGGCCACCTCGGGGGACTTCAAGGCCTTGTTGATTTCTTCGTTCATGCGCTTGACGATCTCCGGCGGGGTTTTCGCCGGGGCCAGCACGGCCCACCAGGCCGGGGCCTCGAAACCGGCAAAACCGCTCTCGGCGACCGTTGGCACATCGGGCAGCTCGACCGCGCGCTTGCTCGATGTGACGGCCAGGGGACGCATGCGCTTGCTGTCGATGTGCGGCTTGGTCACGAAGACCGAGCCGATCGAGAGTGGCACATGGCCGGCGACGGCATCGTTCATCAAGGGGCCGCCCCCCTTGTAGGGCACGTGCTGGAAGTCCAGTCCACCACTCTTGCCCAGCAGGGCCATGGCCAGGTGGCCCAGGCTGCCCGAGCCGATGGAGCCGTAGCTCACCCCCTGTTTGCTACGCGCCGCAGCCAGCACGTCGGCGAAGGACTTGTAAGGCGAGCCGGTGTGCGTGGCCAGCACCATCGCCGAGGTGCCCACCACGATGATGGGGGTCAGGTCCTTCTTCGTGTCGAAGGGCAGGTTGGGGATCAGGCTCGGGTTGACACCATGCGTGTCAAACACCACGGCGAAGGTGTAACCGTCGGCCGGTGCCGCAGCCACCATACCCGTGCCGATGGAACCCGAAGCGCCACCCTTGTTATCGACGATGACGGTCTGGCCCAGCTGCAGTTGCAGAGGCAGTTGCAGGATACGCGCCACCTGGTCCACCGACCCTCCGGGCGGGAACACAGCCACCAACTTGATCGGCTGCTTGCCCGGCCAGGCCTGCGCGAGCGCGCCGTGGCTCCATCCCAGACAGGCTGCGCCGGCCAATGCCAGCATCAGGCGCAGGCAGGTTCTTTTTTGCGTCATGGTGTCTCCTCGTTGTGTCGTGCAGAATCGTTCCATGGTAAGTCCAAACCCCAGCGCGTCCACCCCGCACGAACCCCAAGCCAGCCTGCTGGCCGCGCCCCCCTGGCAGCATGAGCAGGCCGTAGCCCTGCTGCCCCATGTGCTGCGCCTGACCGCGCCCAACCCCGGCGTCATGACGGGCCCGGGCACAAACAGCTATCTGCTCGGCGAAGCCGACACAGGCTGGATCGTGATCGACCCTGGCCCCGATGAACCGGCACACATCGAGCGTCTTTGGCAGGCCTGCGGCGGCGACATCCGCATGATCGTCTGCACCCACTCGCACGCCGACCATGCACCGGCTGCACGCCCCTTGCAGGCGCTGTGCCTGCAGCGCGGTGGCAGCCGCCCCCCGGTGCTGGGCCTGCCCTCGGCCCCCACGGCCAACCCCGTCAGCCACTTCGTCCCGGACCGTGCGCTGGCCGATGGCGAGCGACTCAGCCTGGAAACCGCGGACGGCGGCACGCGCCACACCCTGCAGGTCATCCACACGCCGGGCCATGCGGCCAACCACCTGTGCCTGATCCTGGCGCAGGACGGCCTGCTGTACTCGGGTGACCACATCCTCAACGGCAGCACCACGGTCATCAATCCGCCTGATGGCAATATGACGGCCTACCTCGACGCGCTCGATGCGCTGGATCGGGCCTGTGAGGTTCATGCCCTGCACTACATCCTGCCGGCCCATGGCCATGTGATGAGCGAGGCACGCACAGTCATCGCCAAACTCAAGGCCCACCGCCTGGCCCGCGAAGCCAAGGTGCGCGTGGCCATGCGGGCCCGGCCCCAGGGCACGCTGGACGACTGGGTGGCGCTGGCCTATGACGATATACCGACCAGCCTCTGGCCGCTGGCCAAGCGCTCGCTGCTGGCCCATGTCGAGCGCCTGCAATCACTGCCTGGCGGTGCGCCATGAACGAGCCCGTACGCCTGTCCAAGCGCGTGGCGGCCCTGCTGCCCTGCTCGCGCAGCGAGGCCGAACGGTACATCGAAGGCGGCTGGGTGCGTGTCGATGGCCGGGTGGTCGAGGAACCGCAGCACCGGGTACTGAACGAGAAGATCGAGATCGACCCCGCGGCCCGACTGACGGAGTTGCCGCCGGTCACGCTGCTGCTGCACAAACCGGCCGGCCAGGCCTCGCCACAGCTGCTGCTGAATGCGGGCAGCCATAGTCCCGACGACCCCAGCGGTATCCGCGTTCTCAAACGCCATTTCAGTCAGCTCGTGCCTGCCGTTCCCCTGGAGCCCGCAGCTAGCGGCCTGCTGGTCTACACCCAGGACCCACGGGTGGCGCGCAAGCTGAGCGAAGACGAGCGCGTGATTGAAGTGGAAATGACGGTCGAAGTCCAGGGCGAGGTCTCGCCCGCCCAGCTGGCACGACTCATGTGGACCACCGACGATCGCGGGCAGCCGCTGCCCCCCCTCAAGGCCAGTCTCAACAGCAGCGGCGAGGGCCGCAGCAAGTTGCGTTTTGCGGTCAAGGGCGCGCACCCCGGTCTGATCGCCTACGTGTGCGAACGCGCCGGTCTGCAGATCCTGTCCATGAAACGCATCCGCATCGGCCGCGTGCCCATGACCCAATTGCCCCCCGGACAGTGGCGTTACCTGCAGTCACACGAACGCTTCTAGAGGCAGGTCTTCGTGCTGATGGCGCTGCTAAACTGCCTGCGCTAGCCCACAACAAGGAGAGACATGGACAGCACGACACAGCGCCACGGCATCGCCGCCTATCGACTTCGGTTCTCCGGCAGTGGCGGTGAATACTTCCGGGTCTGGATCGTCAATCTGCTGCTGTCCATCGTCACACTGGGCCTGTACACGCCCTGGGCGCGCCGGCGCACCGCACGTTATTTCTACGACCACACCGAGATCGCCGGCAGCCCGCTGGAGTTCACCGCCCCGCTGCGCAAGATGGTTGTCAGTTTCATCCTCTTCGCCCTGCTCTACGTGGCCTACAAGATAGCGGCCGAGACCGGGCAGGAAACCATGGTGCTGTTTTTCATCGTCGCCGCCGCCGCGCTGGCGCCCTACTTCTGGGGCAGCGCCATGCGCTTTCGCCTGGCCAGCACGCGCTGGCGTGGCCTGCAGCTGCACTTCGCCGCCAGCTGGAAGGATGTCTACATGGCCAGCTGGCCGATCTTCGCGATGGCGGGGATCTGGGTCGGCGTCACCTACGGACTCGACTTCCTGTCTGCCGACGCAGCGACACCCGCCTCACGTGGGCAGAATGGCAAAACCGGCCCGGCCTGGCCCCAGGTGGACGCACCCATGCTGGGATTGATCGCCATCGGCCTGGTGCTCAGCGTGCTGTGCATCATCCGCGTGGAGTTCAACTACAAGAGCCTGCTGGTACTGCGCGCGGGCATCGGCAAACAACGCGGCCGCTGGAAACCGCTGTACAGCGATTTCGTGCGCATCTGGGGCGCCACCATCGGTGTTTTCCTCGCCGGTGTGGCCCTGATCCTGGCCCTCGCCATGGGCGCAACCTACACCTTGGAGTCCATGTTCCGCGCGACCCGCGGCCCGGCCATGTTCCTGCTGATCTTCCTGGTCGTGATCGCCGCGCTCCTGGCCCTGGTTCTAGCCTCGGCCCCGGCCCGCGCCTACCGCGAAGCGCGCATGTTCCGGCTGATCTGGAGCAATGTGGGCCTGGGCCATATCGCCCGCTTCAAGTGCGATCTGCAGCACTGGGCCTTTGTGCGCCTGCGCATCAAGAACATGTTGCTCACCCTGCTGACCTTGGGTTTTTATCGGCCCTTCGCCCGCGTCAGTGAATACCGCATGAAAGCCGACGCCGTCACCCTGCACGTCAAGGGCGGGCTGGACCAGCTGGTGGGCGAACTGGTGCGCCAGCAGGACGCGCTGGGTGATGCGCTGGCCGACGTGGCCGGACTGGACATCGTGGGCTGATATGAGTGCAGCGTCGCAACCTGCTGCCACCCCCCTGCGGGCCAAATGGTTCAACGGCCGCCACAGCCGTGCGCGCGATGTGCTGATCGTGCTCGAGCCCGGCCCCCGGGGCCCGGCCCTGCATTTGCACGTGGTGGACCTGGCCCATG
Organism: Hylemonella sp. GW821-FHT10B10; assembly: GCF_059415585.1. Lineage (NCBI taxonomy): Bacteria > Pseudomonadati > Pseudomonadota > Betaproteobacteria > Burkholderiales > Comamonadaceae > Hylemonella > Hylemonella sp. GW821-FHT10B10. The sequence continues at coordinate 102,198 of NZ_JBWKNN010000004.1, forward strand.
CGGCTTCGCGCCGCTTTGAATACGACGAGGTCGAATGGCCGCCGCAGTGGAGCGCGAACCGTGCGCCCGAGCGCATCACCGTGGCGCTGCGTGACCACGGCAGCGTGGAAATCGACCAGCCCCAGGCCTGGCAACAGGCCCTGGCCGCGGCGGGTGCCCGCCCCAGCCTGGCCCAGCGCATGCAGACCCGCTGGCCCGTGCTGCTGGGTGTGCTGCTCATCGCGGTGGCCAGCCTCTTTGCCTTCTACCGCTACGGCACGCCCTGGGCCGCAGCCCAGCTCAGCCGTCACGTGCCGCTGGAATGGGAACTCAATCTGAGCCAGCAGGCCCTGACCCAGGTGGACCAGGCCTGGCTCAAGCCCAGCCAGCTGCCCCCTGAACGCCAACAGGCACTGCGCACAGAGTTCACTGAGTTGCTGACGCGCATCGAACCCTCGCTCAAGCGCTACCCGGCCTACGCCCCGCGCTACGAGCTGCTGTTCCGCCGTGGCATCGGCCCCAATGCCTTTGCCTTGCCTGGTGGCACCGTGGTGATGACGGACGAACTGGTCGAAGCGGCGGCCAAGCAGGGCCTGGGTGACGATGCGTTGCTGGGTGTGCTGGCCCACGAGATCGGCCACGTCGAACACCGCCATGGCACCCGCCTGGTGGTGGAGCAGGGTGTGCTCAATGTCGGCCTGGGCCTGGCGCTGGGGGATGTCTCCAGCCTGGTGTCCATGACCAGCACGGTGATGACTGGCCTGGCCTACCGGCGCCAGCACGAAAATGAATCCGACTGTTTTGCCCTCGCGCTGATGGCCAGGGCGCAGCGCCCGACGGCCCCCATGGCCGACCTGCTGCTGGGGATGTCCCAGGCCCGCGAGGGCCAGCCGCCGGCCACCCAGGGCGAGCCCGCGCAGCAGCGCAGCACCCTGGGGGATTGGCTCAGCACCCACCCGGCCACTCCGCAACGCGCCGAACTGCTCAAGGCTGGAACACTCTGCCGCTGAGCCCTCAGGCGCGAAACAACTGACCCCGGGCGGCCTGGGTGATGGCCGCCACCGCCGGGTGCTTGATGCGCTGCTCGACCGAGACCGCATAGAACTCCTCGACCAGTTCCTCGCTGCGGCCGATCACCTCCACACCGTAGTGCGCCACCGTCTCGGCCTCGAGCACGGTGGGTGACATGAAGACCCCCCGCCCCTCGCGGCCGAAAGCCGTCATGAGCGCGCCGTCGTCGAATTCGCCCACGAAACGCGGCTGGATCTGCTGGCGCACCAGCCAGCCGTCGAGCTGCTGGCGCACCGAAGAAGCCGCGCCCTGGATCAACATGGGTGCGCCGTGCAGGCATTGCGGGAAGTCACCCTGCAATTGCCCCCGCAGGGCCGGCGCGCAAAAGAAGCTCATGGGCGAGGTCCCCAGCGCGTGGTTGTAGGCCTTGACGCTGATGCGCCGGGTCAGCGGCTCGTCGGCGATCACCAGGTCGAGCCGGTGCAGGGCCAGTTGCGCCAGCAGGTCGGGGAACTTGCCCTCCACGCCGATCAGGCGCACCGGCTGCTCCAGGTCCATGGCCGGCTCCAACAGACGGTAGGCCACCGACTTGGCCACCGAATCTGCCACCCCTACCCGGAAGTCCAGCAGCCGCGCCCCGCCCGCGGGCTGGCGCAGGGCGGCCTCCAGCTCGGCCCCCAATGTGAAGATCTCGTCGGCATAACCCAGGGCGAGGCGGCCCTCATCGGTCAGCTCCAGCTGACGACCGCTCTTGCGAAAGAGCTTGCGACCCAGCCGCTCTTCCAGCAATTTGATCTGTCCCGACAGGGTCTGCGGTGTTGTATGTAACTGCTCACCCGCCTTCAGTATGCCACCAGATCTGGCTGCCACCCAGAAATAGTGCAGATGCTTGAAATTCATGAGGCGCCTTTACTTCGATTTTTTCGAAGTATTTCATATGAAAATTCGAATTTACCGGATTATCGAATACCCCTACAGTTCTTTGTGCGGGTGCCCCCACCTGTACAACCTGTCTGTTGAAAGGAGACTGCCATGCGTTTAAGCGCCAAGAGCCGGTTTGCCGTCGCCGCCATGATTGATCTTGCCCTGCGCGAGACCGGCGGCCCCGTCCCCCTGAACTCCATCGGGTTGCGGTTGCAGATCTCCCTGTCTTACCTGGAGCAACTGTTCAGCAAGCTGCGCCAGCAAAATCTGGTGGAGAGCACGCGTGGACCGGGCGGGGGTTACACCCTGGGCCGCAACCCGCAGCAAATCAGCGTGGCCGACATCATCCGCGCTGTCGAAGGCGCGCGCGCCCTGCAGTCTGAGGAAGCCTCCGAGACCGGTGAAGCCGGCTGGCAGCTGACACAAGACCTGTGGAGCGGCCTGAACAGCCGCATGATGGAGCACCTGCAATCCATCAAGCTACAGCAGCTCTGCGAGGAGCAACGCGCCAAGGGCGTGCAGGTGGAAGCGCGGCCGGCCAGCCGGCGTGGGATCTTCAACCGGCGCAAGGTCGAGCCCGTCAAGACCTCGGCACCCAACTCGGTGTTCGCCCTGGCCGCCGCCCTGACCGGCAAGCGCTGAGCGCCAAGAAAATGGGCGCTGCCACAGCAGCGCCCATCGTTATAAGTGTGAAGTCCGCCGATAAGCCGGATTCTGTGCGCCCGCAGTTGCCTGCGGTGTGACCGCCATTAATCTGGGCCGGGGGTCGCCCCACCGGCTCGGTGCTACCTACCCGCACACTCGGGGGGCCCCGTCAACGTGTGCCTATTTGGTATTGCTGCGCGTAGAGATTGCCCGTTTCACCCGAACTGAATCGGCTCGTCTCTGTTGCTCTGATCCTCACCTCACGGTGGAGAGGTATTACCTCCTACGCTGCCCTGTGCAGTCCGGACGTTCCTCCAGTGCCTGGTTTCCCAGATTGCACCAGCGGCGGTCTGGCTGACTTCACAGGCAGGATTATCCCCGCAAGACCGGCATTCCGCCGCCGCGTATCATGGCGGCCTCTTCTGCTTGATCAATACAAGCCAAGGAAAGCCATGATCCGACTGACTGAACTCAAGCTGCCGCTGGAGCACGCACCCGAAGCGCTGCCCGCGCTCGTCGCAAAGACGCTGGGCGTCACGCCTGCCGACATCCGCGGCCATACGATCTACAAGCGCAGCTTCGACGCGCGCAAGGCCGAGTTGCAGCAGGTCTACATCGTCGATGTCGACATCGCCCCCGAACTCGAAGAACGCCTGCTGGCGCGGCTCAAGGGCCAGCCCCATATCGGGCCCAGCCCGGATCTGGTCTACCACCCGGTGGCACAGGCCCCGGCAGGTCTGACCGAACGGCCCGTCGTTGTGGGCTTCGGCCCCTGCGGCATCTTTGCTGCGCTGCTACTGGCGCAGATGGGCTTTCGGCCCATCGTGATCGAACGCGGCACCACGGTGCGCCAACGCACCCAGGACACCTGGGGCCTGTGGCGCAAACATGTCCTCAAGCCGGAATCGAACGTCCAGTTCGGAGAGGGCGGCGCCGGCACCTTCTCCGACGGCAAGCTCTACAGCCAGATCAAGGATCCGCGCCACCTGGGCCGCAAGGTCATGCACGAATTCGTGTCGGCCGGTGCGCCCGAGGAGATCCTCGTCGAGGCCCACCCCCACATCGGCACCTTCAAGCTGGTCAAGGTGGTGGAGAGCATCCGCGAACAGATCATCGCGCTGGGCGGCGAGATCCGCTTCGGACAGCGCGTGACGGATGTGTTACTGGACGAGACGGCAGGAAAGAAGCGGCTCCGCGGCCTGCAGGTGCTGGACCAGGGCACAGGACAGAGCTACGAGCTGCCAGCACACCATGTCGTGATGGCCCTGGGCCACAGCTCGCGTGACACCTTCGCCATGCTCTGGGACCGTGGTGTGAGCCTGCTGGCCAAGCCCTTCTCCATCGGCTTTCGCATCGAGCACCCCCAGGGCCTGATCGACCGCGCACGCTGGGGCAAGTACGCGGGTCACCCCCTGCTGGGCGCAGCCGACTACAAGCTGGTGCACCACGCGAAGAATGGCCGTTCCGTCTACAGCTTCTGCATGTGCCCCGGCGGCACGGTGGTGGCCGCCACCTCCGAGCCGGGCCGGGTGGTCACCAACGGCATGAGCCAGTACTCGCGCAACGAGCGCAACGCCAACGCAGGTATCGTGGTCGGAATCGAACCGGTCGATTACCCCAATGGCCTCACCGACGCCGCCGATTGGCAAGCTGCCTTCGGGGAGGAAGACGGCCTGCGCTACGCCCTGCAGGCCGCTGCCATGGCCCAGCAGCACCCACCGCAGTACCACCCGCTGGCAGGCATCGTCCTGCAGCGCAAGCTGGAAGGCCGGGCCTATGTGCTGGGCGGCAGCAACTACGAGGCACCAGGCCAGCTGGTCGGCGACTTCATCGCCGGCAAGCCCTCGACCAACTTCGGCAGCGTGCTGCCCTCCTACAAACCAGGCGTGCATCTGGGGGACCTGCACCCGGCCCTGCCCGCCTATGCCATCGAAGCCATGCGCGAAGCGCTGCCGGCCTTCGGCCGCAAGATCAAGGGCTTTGACATGTCCGACGCGGTGCTGACCGGCGTGGAGACCCGCACCTCCTCACCCCTGCGCATCCCGCGTGGCGAGGACCTGCAAAGCCTGAACGTGCGCGGCCTTTATCCGGCCGGCGAGGGCGCGGGTTATGCGGGCGGCATCCTGTCGGCGGGCGTGGATGGCATCAAAGTGGCCGAAGCATTGGCACTGGACATGCTGTCGTGACGGCGGCCGGAGTCGACGCGCCGGCCTGGACCCGTCGGGACCGGTACACACTCTGGTTCTACCGGGTCGGCGGCTACCTGCTGCTCAACGTGCTGGACGAACCCGCCTGGCTGGCACTGATCTTCTGCTGACATTCCCGCTCAAGGCGTGGTCTTGGGTTTCGGTGGTGGTGGTGGCGGCGGTGGTTTGTGCGGCTTGCGCACGATGGGATAACGCGGCGTGTCGGTGCCGGGTGGTACCGGCAGGGCATCGGGCCCGCAGGCGGCGCGCACCGTCGCCCCGTAGGTCGTCAGCGCATACTGCGACGGCTCCATCTTGTTGCGCTTCTTGAACTCGTTGTAATCGGCCCAGGCCTCGTCGCAGCTTTGCGCCGCAGTGCCCAGGGAGACGATGGCCAGGGCCAGCCCGGCCAGGATCTGCCAGCGGTATGTCATGGCGTGCCTACTTTCTCTTTCAAAAGCCGTTCAGTGGTCTGCGCCATGAACCCGGCAAAGGCCTGGGCATCCATGGGGCGCGCGAAGTGGTAACCCTGGGCCTCGTCGCAGGCGAACTCACGCAGCAAGGCCAGGGTGGTGGCGTCCTCCACCCCTTCGGCGATGGTGCGCAGGTTCAGACTGGCCGCCATCTGGATGATGGCGCGCACGATGGCCGCATCGTCCGGGTCGGTCGCCAGATCACGGACGAAACTCTGGTCGATCTTGAGCTTGTCCACATCGAACCGTTTCAGATAGGACAGGCTGGAGTAGCCGGTGCCGAAATCGTCCACGGCCAGCTTCACGCCCATCTGCTTGAGCTGGCGCACGCTGCTGAGCACACTCTCGGTGTCGCGGATCAGGATGGACTCGGTCAACTCCAACTCCAGCAGTTGCGGATCAAAGCCTGTGCTCTGCAAAGCCTGCGCGATGGACTGCTGCAGGTCACCACGGCGGAACTGTACTGCCGACAGATTGACCGCCATGATCAGCGCAGGCAGGCCGGCAGCGCGCCAGGCCATGGCCTGGCGGCAGGCCTCCTGGATCACCCATTCGCCCAGGGGCACGATCAGCCCGCTGTCTTCGGCCACCGGGATGAATCGCGCCGGCGAGATCAAGCCGTCCTCGGGATGACGCCAGCGCAGCAGCGCCTCCACCCCGACCACCCGCCCGCTGGCCAGTTCGAGCTGGGGTTGGTAATGCAGCTCGAACTCGCCCTGGGCCATGGCACGACGCAGGCCACTCTTGAGGCGCAGGTGTTCGACCGCCTCGACGTTCATCTGCTCGTCGAAGAAGCGATAGTGGTTGCGCCCGGCATCCTTGGCACGGTACATGGCCGTGTCGGCCTTCTTGAGCAGGGTCTCGAAGTCGCGTCCGTCGTCCGGGTAGAGCGCCACGCCGATCGAGGCCGAGGTGGTGAGTTCATGGCCGTCCACCACGAAGGGAGCCTGCAAACGCTCGCGTATCTTGATCAGTACGGGGGGGATGGCCTCGGTACCGCCCAGGTCGGACAGCACGATCAGGAACTCGTCGCCGCCCTGGCGACTGATGGTGTCCGTCTCGCGCACGCACTCGCCCAGGCGCCTCGCGATTTCCTGGAGCAGGGCGTCACCCACGGCGTGGCCCAGCGAGTCATTGATGGTCTTGAAATTGTCCAGATCCAGGAACAGCAGGGCGATCTTGTTGTGCGAACGCTCGGCGTGTGCCATGGCCTGGCCGAAGCGATCCTGCAGAAGCAGGCGGTTGGGCAGGCCGGTCAGCACATCGCGGTAGGCCAGGAACTCGACCTGCTGCTCGGCCGCTTTGCGCGCCGTGATGTCGGCCGCAATCGCCAGATACCCCGTCACCGCACCGCTGGCATCGCGCAAGGGGGCCAGCGTGGTGCTGAGATCAAAGAGGGTGCCGTCCTGCTTCTGGCGCTGCACTTCGAGATCGATGATGCTTTCGCCCTCCAGCACCCGGTCGCGCAACTCGGACGTCTCCCGCTCCTTGCCCTGCGGCACGGTGAGCAAGGCCTTGCCCAGGATCTGTTCAGCGCGCCAGCCAAAGAGCTTCTCGGCGGCCGGGTTCCAGGCCGTGACGATGCCGCGGCGGTCCCGCGTGTAGATGGCAAAGGGAGACGAGCGGATGATGGTCTGGTTCAGCTGCTTCTCGGCGTCCAGCGTGCGGTAAGCCTGCTCCAACGCCCGCACGGCGGCCGACTGGCTGCGCCAGGCCCGCTGGATCAGGTAAGACACCATGAGGCTGGCCAGGATGAACAGCAGGACCACGAGCAGGGCCTTGTATTTCTCTTCCCGCCAACCGGCCAGGTAATCGTCCGCGGCCATGCCCAGGACCAGATAGAACTGGGTGCCGGAGATATGGCGGAAGGCAGAGATACGCTCGATGTTGTCAATGATGGAGCGGGCCTTGTAGACACCCTCGCTGCGCCCGCCGTTCACGAGCTCGCGCAGCTCGGGCGAGCCGAAGGGCATGCCGACCGCGTCGCTTGTACCGGCCGGGGTGGGGTGCCGGACCACCAGTCTGAACTTCTGGTCAAAAAGCGTGAAAGACCCCTTGGTGCCGACCTGCAAGGGTATGAACTGTTCGATGAAATGGCTCAATGGCACCGAGCCCTGGACCACACCGGCAAAGCTGCCATCGTGATGCCGCAGGGGGCGGGAGAAATTGATCACCCACCTGCCGGTGATGCGGCCCTGTATCGGATTGCTGATGACCAGGCCGACATCGGGCTGCTCACGCACGAAGATGAAATACTCACGGTCTGCAATGCTCACCCGGACTTGGGGGGTGACATTGGTACCGTGGGTCACGCGCCCCTGGGCATCCGTCACCCGCAGGCCATCAAGCTCGGGCAGCTGCTTCAGTTTCTGGGCCAGCAGCGCATCGAGTTCACGCGATGCCACCGGACGAGGGCTGCGTGGCTCGATGGCCTCTGCCAGATTCTGCAAAGCCAGATCAATCACCCGCACGGAAGCGGAGATATCGTGTTCCATGAGGCGCGACAGATTGTCCGCCGTCACGGCAGCATTCTGCTCGAACTGCTGGCGGCTTTGCTGCAAAGCCCAAGCCACGAAACCGATCAACACCAGATTGAGTGCCAGCACAGCCAGCCACAGTCGCACCATGAAGCCCCGCGCGCTGGGTACCGCACGTGCTGGCGACTGCTTAGGCTTCATGAATGGCATCGAATGCGCGCCCTGTCTCCTCAAGCGCCCGTCTGTTCATGGTTCCATTGTGGGCATGTCCCTGTCACCACGCAAGCCTAATGCAAAAACCCGTGGGGCCTCCTGCGCCTCCACGGGTTTATCCGGATACAGAAACGTTCAGCCCTGTGCGTTCTGCAAGGCAGCGATGCGCTCTTCGATCGGCGGGTGTGTCGAGAACAGCTGGCCGATGCCACCGGCGATGCCCATGGCCGCCATGCTCTTGGGCAGCTCGGCCGCATGCAGGCCACCCAGGCGGGCCAGGGCGTTGATCATGGGCTGACGGCGGCCCATCAGCTGGGCGGAACCGGCATCGGCGCGGAACTCGCGCTGGCGCGAGAACCAGGCCACCACCATGGCAGCCAGGAAACCGAGGATGATGTCCATCACGATGGTCGTCACGAAATAGCCGATGCCGGGGCCGGAGCTTTCGTCGTCGTTGCGGCGCAGAAAACTGTCCACCGCATAACCGACCACCCGGCTGATGAAGACGACAAAGGTGTTCATCACGCCCTGGATCAGGGTCATGGTCACCATATCGCCGTTGGCGATGTGGGCCACCTCGTGGCCGATCACGGCCTCCACCTCTTCACGCGTCATGTTCTGCAACAGGCCGGTGGACACGGCCACCAGGGCCGAGTTCTTGAAGGCACCGGTGGCGAAGGCATTGGGGTCACCTTCGAAGATGCCGACCTCGGGCATGCCGATGCCAGCCTGGTCTGCGAACTTGCGCACGGTGTTGACGATCCAGGCCTCGTCCGGCGTCTGGGGTTGCTCGATGACCTGCACGCCCGCGCTCCACTTGGCCACGGGCTTGCTGATCAGCAGGGAAATGATGGCACCGCCGAAACCCATGATGAGCGCGAAGCCCAGCAGCGCGCCCAGGTTCAGGCCGTTGGCGGTCAGGAAGCGGTTCACGCCCAGCAGGCTGGCCACAATGCCCAGCACCACCACGACGGCGAGGTTGGTCAGGACGAACAGAATGATGCGTTTCATGGTTTCCTTCTCATGCAGCCCGACACAAGCGGACCGATGGCGCAAATGGTAAGGGTGAATGTGACGAATTCAAGCGAGGGAGGCTGATTTCCACACCAACTGTGGCGATTTGGGTGCTCAGGCCTCGGGGCGCAGCGGGCGAAAGACCTGGGCATCGTCATAAAAGGCCGGAGCTTCGTTCTGCGGCCACCAGCCCGGCACGCCGAGCACCGGCAGCGGCACAAAGGGCTTGCTGGCCAGCCGCTCGCCGTGCAGATCCTGCCCCAACCAGGCGTCGAGCGCGGGCGGGGCCAGGTCCGGCGGCGCGCGGTAGACATGGGCGGTGATGGCCTTGCGCGGCTGCACCAGTTTTTCCAGCAGGGCGTGGCCGAAAAGTGTCAGCCGCGCCTGCGCCCACAAAGGCCGCAGGGTGACAAAAAGCCGAGGCCAGTTGCGTGCGGCCAGCGCGTCCCACAACGCGTCGGGCGCCTGCAGCAAGGCGGCGTTTTCGTCCAATACTGTGAGGGCATCGCGCAGCGGTCCACGCACGGGCTGCACACCATGGGTCGCGATCTGCGCCGCCTGCAACTGGTTGAGGCGGCGCTTGGCCTGCGGAAAGTGCAACCAGACCAGCCCGTTGAAGAAATCATGCAGGCCATCGCGCGTAGGCACACGCTGCTGCTCGAAAATGAACTGCTCGTAAGCCACGCCCGGCGGCAGTTCGGTCTGCGGCACAAAGTGCACCACGGCACCGGCGCCCTCAAGAACTTCGGCGCAACTGCGCCCAGCCAGGGCCTGCTGCGCCAGGGGAGCCCCGATAGCGCGATACGGCGTCAGCCAGGGCGCGCCCCAGTTGATCAGCTCCAGACCATGCGCCACGGCAGCGCCTCGCCCGAGCGCAGGGGTTTGAGCTCAGTGTCTCCAAAGGGGAAGCTCTCGGGTGGCGTCCAGCTCTCGCGACGCAAGCGGATGGTTTCCGTGTTGCGTGGCAGACCGTAGAAGTCGGCGCCGAAGAAACTGGCGAAGCCCTCGAGCTTGTCCAGCGCGCCTGCGGCATCAAACGCCTCGGCATACATCTCGATGGCGGCGTGTGCGGTGTAGCAGCCGGCGCAACCGGTGGCGTGCTCCTTCAGGTGCACCGGGTGCGGTGCGCTGTCGGTGCCCAGGAAGAACTTGGGGCTGCCGCTGGTGGCAGCAGCCACCAGGGCCTGCCGGTGCACTTCGCGCTTCAGCACGGGCAGGCAGTAGTAGTGCGGGCGGATGCCACCGGTGAAGATGGCGTTGCGGTTGTAGAGCAGGTGGTGGGCGGTGATGGTGGCGCCGGTGTATTGGTCACTTTCCATCACGTACTGCGCTGCCTCCTTCGTCGTGATGTGCTCGAACACGATCTTGAGCTCGGGAAAATCGCGGCGCAGAGGCTTGAGCTGCTGCTCGATGAACACGGCCTCGCGGTCGAACAGGTCGATATCGGGGCTGGTCACCTCGCCATGCACCAGCAGCAGCAGGCCTTCGCGCTGCATGGCTTCCAGGGTTTTGTAGGTCTTGCGGATATCGGTCACGCCGGCGTCGCTGTTGGTGGTGGCACCGGCCGGGTAGAGCTTGCAGGCGACCACGCCGGCGGCCTTGGCGCGCTCGATCTCCTCGGGCGGCAGCTTGTCGGTGAGGTAGAGCGTCATGAGCGGCTCGAAGGCCACGTCGGCGGGCAAGGCCGCGCGGATGCGCGCGCGGTAGTGCGCGGCCTCGTTGGCCGTGGTCACGGGCGGCTTGAGGTTGGGCATGATGATGGCGCGGCCGAACTGGCGCGCCGTATGCGGCACGACAGCGGCCAAGGCGGCGCCGTCGCGCACGTGCAGGTGCCAGTCGTCGGGACGGGTGATGGTGATTTCCTGTGTCATCCCGCTATTGTCCCAAAAGCGGAAAAGGCACCCGAAGGTGCCTTTTCCTGAGGGCGCGCGCTCAGTGCGCCAGGATCTTGTTCAGGAAGTCCTTGGTCCGTGGCTGGCGGTTCTCGGGATGAGCAAAGAATTCGTCCTTGCTGCAGTCTTCCAGGATGCGGCCGCCGACGTCGATGAAGATCACGCGGCTGGCCACCTTGCGGGCGAAGCCCATCTCGTGCGTGACCACCATCATGGTCATGCCCTCCTTGGCCAGGGTCACCATGACGTCCAGCACCTCCCCCACCATCTCGGGGTCCAACGCAGAGGTGGGCTCGTCGAACAGCATCACGATGGGATCCATGGACAGGGCGCGGGCAATCGCGACGCGCTGCTGCTGTCCACCCGAAAGCTGACCGGGGAACTTGTCCTTGTGCGCCATCAGGCCCACGCGATCCAGCATCTTGAGGCCGCGTGTCTTGGCCTCATCCAGGCTGCGGCCCAGCACCTTGACCTGCGCAATGGTCAGGTTCTCGGTGACAGACAGATGGGGAAAGAGCTCGAAGTGCTGGAACACCATGCCCACGCGGCTGCGCAGCTTGGGCAGCGCGGTCTTGGGGTCGTGCAGGGGCACGCCGTCGACGAAGATTTCCCCCTGCTGGATCGGCTCCAGGCCGTTGACCGTCTTGATCAGGGTGGATTTGCCAGAACCCGAGGGGCCGCAGACCACCACCACATCACCCTTGTTGATACTGACCGAGCAGTTGTTGAGCACCTGCACCGGGCCATACCACTTCGAAACGTTCTTGATTTCAATCATTGTCTTCTCCAGCACTCAGCGAACGATGGCAATCTTGGCCTGCAGGCGCTTGACGAGCCAGGACAGGGCAAAACAGATCACGAAATACACCACGGCAGCCAGCAGATAGGCCTCTTCGGGCCGGCCGTAGATCTTGCCGGCATTGGTGAAGCCCTTGAGCAGGTCATAAGCGCCGATGGCGTAGACCAGCGAGGTGTCCTGGAACAGGATGATGGTCTGTGTCAGCAGCACTGGCAGCATGTTGCGGAAAGCCTGGGGTAGCACGACCAGGCGCATGTTCTGGCTATACGTCATGCCCAGGGCCTCACCGGCAAAGACCTGACCGCGCGGGATCGACTGGATACCCGCGCGCATGATCTCGCTGAAGTAGGCCGCCTCGAAGGCAATGAAGGTGATGATGGCCGACACTTCGGCGCCTATGGGCTTGCCGATCAGGAAGGGGATCAGCAGATAGAACCAGAGGATCACCATCACCAGCGGAATGGAGCGCATGCCGTTGACGTAGATGACGGCAGGCAGCATCAGCAACTTGCGCCCCGACAGGCGCATGAGTGCCAGCAGGGTACCGAAGAAGATGCCGCCCAGCGTGGCGATCAGCGTGAGCTTGATGCTGAACCAGAAGCCGCCCAGCACGAACTTGCTGATGATGTCCCAGTCGAGGAAGGTGAGATCGAGGCCCAACATGTCAGTGTCCTCCGCCCGTGCCGCCAGCGACGATATAGCCGGGAATCTGCACCCGCTTTTCGATGTAGGCAAAGACGCGGTTGACCGCGAAGGCCGAGAGCATGTACAGCGCCGTCACGGCTAGGTAGACCTCCACCCCGCGCGAAGTTTCCTCCTGCGCCTGCATGGCGAACATGGTGAGCTCGGCAATCGACACGGCAAAAGCCACCGCCGAGTTCTTGAGAAGATTCATGGACTCGCTCGTCAGCGGTGGCAGGATGATGCGAAAGGCCATGGGCAGGATGACGTAGCGGTAGGCCTGGGCGGTGGTGAAGCCCATGGCCAGGGCCGCATAACGCTGCCCGCGCGGCAGGGCCTGGATGCCCGCACGCACCTGCTCGGCAATACGCGCCGAGGTGAAGAAACCCAGGGCAAACACCACCAGCAAGAAGCCCGGCACCTGCTGGAAGGCCGGGAACATCTTGGGCACGACGAAATACCACAGGAAAACCTGCACCAGCAGGGGGATGTTGCGAAACAGCTCTACCCAGACCGTGGCCAGGCGCACCAGCCAGGGGCTGTCCTGCAGGGTGCGCACGGTACCCATGAGGGCACCCATCACCACAGCCACCACCCAGGAACTGCCAGCCACGGCCAGCGTCCAGCCCCAGGCGTCCATCATCCATTGGAGATAGGTGCGGCCACTGCCGTCGTCGTTGAGAAATACCTGCCAGTCCCAGCTCATGTGCGGTGTCTCCGTGTGGAATGACGCGTCCTGTGTCGTCCTTCATGCGCAAGCAAAAACCCCGCCCGGATGGTGACCGGGGCGGGGTTTGTCATGCGTTTCGCCCTGCGCCCTTATTTCTTGGCGTAGTCTTCCATGGGCTTGTCGTTGGGGGCAGCCCAGGCGCCCTTGGTGCTCTCGCTGACAGCCAGGCCCACCTTGTTGTTCTTCGGCGGGATGGGCTGCATGAACCACTTGTCGTAGATCTTGGCGATCTCGCCGGACTTCATCATGTCCATGAGCGTATCGTCGGCCAGCTTCTTGAAAGCGGGATCGTCCTTGCGGATCATGATGGCGATGGGTTCGACCGACAGCACCTCGCCGGCGATCTTGAAATCGGCCGGGTTCTTGGCGTTGGCGATGTTGCCGGCCAGGATGGAGCCGTCCATCACGAAGGCATCGGCGCGGCCGGATTCAAGCAGCAGGAAGCTGTCGGCGTGGTCCTTGCCGTAGATCTCCTTGAAGTCGATGCCCTGGGCGCGCTCATTCTTGCGCAGGGTCTGCACCGAGGTGGTGCCGGTGGTGGTCGCAACGTTGCGGCCATTGAGCTGGGCGATCGAGGTCAGGCCGGAATTGGCCTTGACAGCCATACGCACTTCCTCGACGAAGGTGGTGACCGCAAAAGCCACGTCCTTCTGGCGGGTGGCGTTGTTGGTGGTGGAGCCGCACTCGATGTCGATGGTGCCGTTCTGCATCAGCGGAATGCGGTTCTGCGACGTCACCGACTGGAACTTCAGCTCCAGCTTCTTGCCCACCGCCTTCTCGACATTGGCAACGATGCGCTGGCAAAGCTCGACATGGAAGCCCGCGTACTTGCCGTCGCCCAGGGTATAGGACAAAGCGCCAGAGGAGTCACGCACCCCCATGGTGATGCTGCCTGCGGCCTTGACCTTGGCCAGGGTGTCGTTGGCCTGGGCGTAGGCGCCCCCGGCGAGGGTCGTGGCGATGGCAAATGCCAGCAAATGCTTCTTCATGCGTAACTCCTAAAAAGAGAAAAGTCAGACCGTGAGTATCCAGCAAATCCCGTGCCGGGAAATGCCCCATATGGAGATTAAAGAACGGCCGCCCGCATTTTGGCAAGACAGGTCTACCCTCACCCACCCTGCCCGCCCCCGGCCAGAAAGCTCCAGAGCGCCTGTGCCGTGCGCTTGGGCACCTGTTTGCCTTGGGGTTTTTCCCGATACAAGCGCATGTCCATGGTGATCTGCAGGCTGGTCAGCGCCGCGGGCACGGCGCTGACCAGGCGCCCCGCACGCAGGTCATTGCGCACCGCGCTCTGCGGCAGGAACGCCAGGCCGTGGCCTTCGAGCGCCATGGCCTTGAGGCCTTCGGCCATGTCGGTCTCATACACACGGTCCAGGTGGACCGCCATGCCCGCCTGCTTGAGCATGACATCCACCACTTGCCCGAGGTAGGCGCCCGGGGCGTAACCCAGATAGGGCAGGGGCTGGTCCGCGCGGCCGGGCAGGGGGAACAGGGGCAGACCCTGGGCGTCAGGCCGGGAGTAGGGAGCGATGGTTTCCTGCCCCAGGCTGACCAGTTCGTAGCGCTCCGCGTCGAGCTGGAAAGGATGCGAGGCATGGTGGTAGGCCAGCAGCAGGTCACAGCTGCCTTCGGTCAGACGGATCACCGCGTCGTGCACATTGAGGGCGATCAACCGGCTCTTGAAGGGCCCGAAATTCTCGCGCAGGCTGGAGACCCAGGCCGGAAAGAAAGTGAAAGCCAGGGTGTGGGGCACGGCGAACTCGATCACGTCCTCCCCCGCCTCGGTATGGCTGCGCAGCATGGCGCGCGTGTGCTGCAGCGCCTGCAGCATTTCCAGGGCCTGGCCGTAAAGGGTCTCGCCGGCCGGCGTGAGGCGCGTCGGATAGGCGCTGCGGTCCACCAGGTCGGTGCCGGCCCAGGCTTCCAGCGACTGGATGCGCCGCGAGAAGGCCGGCTGCGTCACATGGCGCAGCTGGGCTGAACGGCTGAAGCTGCGCGTCTCGGCCAGGCTGACGAAGTCCTCGAGCCACTTGGTTTCCATGGCGCAGATTATGTGCGGGTGGAACTCAGGCGCTGACCGTGCTGTTGCGTCCGGCTTCCTTGGCGCGGTACAGGGCCTGGTCGGCCAGCTCGATCACCGCGTCGATGGACTCCCCCGGCGTGCAGACGGCGAGGCCGGCAGAAAACGTCAGCTGCAGGCCGGGCGCGATCGCCTCAAAGGAGACCTGGGCCAGGCCCTCGCGCATGCGCTGCACACAGTGGAGCGCCTCCTTCTGGCCGGTCTCGGGCAGCATGAGCAGGAACTCCTCGCCGCCCCAGCGCGCCAGCACATCGGAGCCGCGCAGCAGCCCCCGGGCACTTTGCGCGAAGCTGCGCAACACGGTATCCCCTGCCTGGTGGCCATGGCTGTCGTTGATCCTCTTGAAATAGTCCAGGTCCAGCAGCACCACACTCATGGCATGGCCGGTGCGCTGCTGGCGCAACTGCTCGCCCGTCAGCAGCGTGCCCATGTGGCGCCGGTTCACCAGGCCGGTCAGTTCGTCCTGCGTGGCCAATAGCCGGATCTGCTCCAGCGAGGCTTCCAGCTCCTGCTTGTGCCGGTGCAGGCGCTCACGCAAAGACCCCATGCGCACGGACAGGGCCGAAATGCCCAGCAGCACGACGACGCTGAAGGCCAGATGCACGACCTCGACCCCGCCGGGATAACGCAGCGGATCGGTCCGGCTCTTCCAGGCCATCACCCATGTCAGGCCACCCAGGGCCATGGCCGCCAGCAGGCGCGCCTGGGCCACCGTCAGGCTGAACATGCCATAGGTCAGGATGAGCACCATGATGGCCAGCACCGCACCGCGCGCCGGGCCGGTGATGGCGTACGCGCCCACCACGGCCCCCACGCCATGCAGGGTCTGCCACAGGGTCAGAGACGGATCGGCGGGCCACAGTCGTTCGCTCCAGCGACTGCGTACGAGCAGGTAGAAAAGCAGAGAGCCGCCCAGGCAGTACAGCGCCAGCCAGACCGACGCTAGCGGGTCTATGAAACCCAGCAGGACCTCGGCATGCTGCAACAGCATGAAGAGGGCGTACAAACCCACCGTGAGCAAGGTCATGCTGGCGCGCACGCGCCAGATGCGTGGCTTGGAGGCTCCCAGCAGCAGATCGAGGATCTTCAACTTGTTTTCAGGCAGCAGGCACCGTCCGGCACATGCCTGACAGCGCTTATGCGGACAGCATACCCGATGCCCTATTCGGCACTTTGCTGCAGCGCCCACATCCGCGCGTAGGTGCCGTTCTGCGCCAGCAAGGCTGCGTGCGAGCCGCGTTCGACAATGCGACCAGCCTCCATGACCAGGATCTCGTGCGCGTCGACCACGGTAGACAGGCGGTGGGCAATGACCAGGGTGGTCTTGCCCTGGGCAACGCCCTTGAGTTCAGCCTGGATGGCGCGCTCGTTGGCGGAGTCCAGCGCCGACGTGGCCTCGTCAAAGATCAGCACGGGCGGGTTCTTGAGCAAGGTGCGCGCGATCGCCACGCGCTGTTTCTCGCCGCCCGAGAGCTTGAGACCGCGCTCGCCCACCATGGTGTCGTAGCCCTTGGGCGTGGCGCTGATGAACGCATGGATGTGGGCAGCACGCGCTGCTTCCTCCACCTCGGCCCGCCCCGCGCCGGGACGGCCGTAGGCGATGTTGTATTCCACCGTATCGTTGAACAGCACGGTGTCTTGCGGCACGATGCCAATGGCCTGGCGCAGCGAGGTCTGAGTGACCTGACGGATGTCCTGTCCGGCGATGGTGATGCGCCCGCCGCTGACGTCGTAGAAGCGGTAGAGCAGGCGCGCCAACGTGGACTTGCCCGCACCCGAGGGGCCGACCACGGCCACCGTCTTGCCCGCCGGGATCACGAAACTCAGGTCGTGCAAGATGGCGCGCGCCGGGTCATAGGAAAAGCTCACGTGCTCGAAACGCACCTCGGCCTGCCCCACCTGCAGGGGCCGGGCATCCGGCGCATCTGCCACCTCGCGCTCGCGCTCCAGCAGGGTGAACATCTTGTCAATGTCGGTCAGGCTCTGCTTGATCTCGCGATAGAGCACGCCCAGGAAACCCAGCGGGATGTAGAGCTGGATCATCAGGGCGTTGATCATGACCAGGTCGCCGAGGGTCATGCGGCCGTCAATCACGCCCTGGGTGGCACGCCAGAGCATGGCCACCAGGCCGGTGGCGATGATGAGCTGCTGTCCAGTGTTGAGCAGGCTCAGGCTGGTCTGGCTCTTGACTGCGGCGCGGCGGTAGTGCTCGAGGTTCTCGTCATAGCGCTGCGCCTCGAACTCCTCGTTGTTGAAGTACTTGACGGTCTCGTAGTTCAGCAGGGAGTCGACGGCGCGGCTGTGTGCGGTCGAGTCCAGCTCGTTCATGCGGCGGCGGAAACGCGTGCGCCATTCCGTGATGGTGACGGTGAAGGCGATGTAGCTCACCAGTGCGGCCAGCGTGATCCAGACGAACATCAGGTCGAACTTCACTGCCAGCAGCGTCAGCACCAGAGTGAACTCGATCAGCGTGGGCACGATGCTGTAGAGCGAATAGGAGATCAGCGAGTGCACGGCGCGCGTGCCGCGCTCGATATCACGTGTCATGCCGCCGGTCTGACGCTCCAGGTGGAAACGCAGGCTCAGCGCGTGCAGGTGACGGAAGACCTGCAGCGAGATGGTGCGCGCGGCCCCTTCGGTGGCCTTGGCGAAGACCAGTTCGCGCAGCTCGGTGAAAAGCGAGGTCATGAAACGCAGGGCGCCGTAGGCCAGCAGCAGCGCGGCCGGCACCAGCCACAGGGCGGCCGGATCGCTCAGGCGCAGGCCCATGCGGTCGACCAGCTCCTTGAGCAGCAGGGGCACGCCGACGTTGGAGACCTTGGCCCCCACCATGAAACTCAGCGCAGCAATGACCCGCCATTTGTAGTGCCAGAGGTAGGGGAAAAGACGCTGCAACGTGCCCCAATCGGAGCGCACTGTGGCGGCCGGGCTGGAGGGGGAAGGATGGGCGGCAGTTTCGCCGAAGCGTCGCATAGGGGACAATCAGGATCAGTCTTTACACCGATTGTCACCCATGAGCGAATTTCCCAGCACCGCCCCCCTCCAGCCCCCGTCCGACGAAGAGTTGGTGCTCAAGGTCATCCCCATGCCGGGGGACAGCAATGCCAACGGTGACATCTTCGGCGGCTGGGTCATGGCCCAGGTCGACCTGGCCGGCTCGGTCATCCCGGCGCGTTATGCGGGCGGTCGTATCGCCACCGTGGCGGTGAACGAGTTCATCTTCAAACAGCCCGTGCGCGTGGGCGACATCCTGTCCTTCTACTCCAAGCTGACCCGCATCGGCAAGACCTCGATCACGGTGAAGGTGGAGGTGTATGCCGAACGCTTCCAGGCCCAGGGGCGCTTCGTCAAGGTAACGGAGGCCAACCTGACCTATGTGGCCATCGACGAGCAGGGCAAACCCCGCCCGGTGCCCCATCGACCTGAGGCCTGATCAGGAAACAATGTAGGCCGCGGCGCCGGCCGACAGCAGCTTGCCGTCGGCATCCAGGAACTCCATGCGCGTGGAGGCCACACGCGAGCCCAGGCGCAGTACTTCGGCACGCAATTCAAAGGCCTCGCCCAGACCCGGACGCAGGTAGTCCACCCGCAGGTCGATGGTGCCCAGCTTGGCGAAGCGCTGCAGGCGCTGCAGCGGCGCCTCGTCCATATGGCGCGCGCCGATGGCGGCCATGATGGCCAGGCCGCCCATCGCGTCCAGACCCGCACTGATGACCCCTCCATGGATGCGCTGGTGCCCGAAGTGGCCGATGAGTTCGGGTTTCATGGCGATCCGGGCGCACACGCCCTCGGGCGCGATCTTCGTGATCTGCAGGCCCAGGACCTGGTTGAAGGCAATCTGCCGCTCGAAAATGTCCTTGAGCGCGGTAACGAACTCGGGCTCGAAACCGCTGGCTGGAAAAGGGGCGGGGTGTTTCATGTCACCGGTTCAGAGCTGGCTGAAATCCGGTTTCCTTTTCTCCATGAAGGCGCCGAAGGCCTCGCGCGCCGCCGGCTCGCGCAGCATGCGGCCGAAGCTGGCGCCCTCCTCGCCCATCTGCGCCATGATCTGGGCCGCCTGCCCTTTTTTCATCAGGCGTTTGGTCTCGACCAGCGAAGACAGGGGCTTGGCTGCGAGCTTGCGCGCCTGCGCCTGCGCGTAGCCATTCGCCTCGGTGGGGGGCAGGACGCGATTGACCAGGCCGGTTTCCAGGGCCGCCTCGGCCATGAAGGGCTCCCCCATCAGCAGAGCTTCGGCCGCGCGGTGGTAACCGAACATCTGTGTCACCGTCAGACTGGAAGCGAACTCGGGGCACAGACCCAGGTTCACGAAAGGCATGGAGAAGGCCGCGTTGTCGCCAGCGTAGACCAGGTCGCAGTGGAACAGCAGGGTGGTGCCTATGCCCACGGCCGGGCCGCAAACCGAGGCGATCACCGGTTTGGGGAAGGCGGCCAGGGCACGCATGAAACGCCAGACCGGCGCGTCCCCGTCCGAGGGCGGCGTATTCAGAAAATCACCGATGTCATTGCCAGCCGAGAACACGGTCTCGTGGCCCTGGAAGACCAGCACGCGCACGGCCGCATCGCCCGTCGCTTGCGTCACCGCATCAGCCATGGTGGCGTACATGGCCGAGGTGATGGAGTTCTTGCGCTCCAGGCGGTTGAAGCTGATCGTGGTGATACCGGCTTCGGTGTGGACGAGGATGTCGGACATGGTGTTCATTCCTTGAAGTAGACGATCTGATGCGAGGTGCACAGCAAAGTGCCGGCCTCGTTCCAGAGTTGGGCCGATTGGTCGAAGAAACCGTTGCGGAATTCCTGGCCGCGCGCCTGGCCCAGCAGGTAGCCGCTACCGGTGGCCTGCAGTTCCTTGTCGCCGGCGTGGAAATAGGTGGTGATGGAGACGGTACCGGCCGGTACCCGGGTAGCGCGCTTGAGCCAGACGCGCGGGTAGAAGATGTCGGACAGCGCCAGCAGCGAGCAGAAGTCCAGCGGGCGCGGCGGTACGTCGCGCATCCACAGCCGCGTCACGCTGTCATCGCGTTGACTGCCATCCCAGGTCTGCGGGATCATGCCGCTGACCGGACGCAGCTCGTAGTGGTCCAGCCAGGCCATGGCCTTTTCGTAACGCATGGCCTGCACCTCGGCTGGCGCGGGCACGCGCGGCATGGGCTGGTCCGTCAGGCTCCAGGTCTCACGGCGCGCGGCGGTCACCGCCGTGGCCGTGGTCACGATCACGGGCTTCCCCTGGGCGTCGTCCTGCACAATGGCCGCCGTCCAGTGCTGGGTGGAACGGTTGGTGCGCGCCGCGTGCAGCTGCACCTCGAAAGGCCCCTGGGCCAGGGCCGCCGCGAAATTGACCGTGATGGACAGCGGCGCACCGAGCAGGTCGGGGTGGCGCAGGATGGCCGCCAGCACCGTGGCGGCCGTGCTGCCTCCGAAGGGACCGACCATGTTCCAGTAGTCGACGCTGGTGTGGCCGGCGTAACGGCCAGGGCCCAGCGCCTGCAACTTCAAGGCCTGATCAAACGCGTGTGAGCTCATGGGGCTGAGTATCCAGGTTGCGCTTCTCCTCATCCGTCGCGTGCGGGACGACCGGGCCGGCGCCCAGGGACTGCAGAACCTTGAGGCTGCGGAGCCACAGCGTGGGCGCCATGACCTCGCGGAAGAAGCCGAAGTGGCCGATGCGCCGCGACGGCACTTCGACAGGATGGATGGTCTGCACCTGGTGCGCCGACGCGCTGTAGAGCCCCAGCAGGCTGCGCGTACCGCGCAGGGTCATCAACTCGTCGTCGCTGAAGGACCAGGCCAGCACGGGAAAACGCGCGCGCGCATAGCGTTGTGCCACCTCGGGGCCCTCGGCGCCGACGCTGTAGCGGGGATGCATGCACCAGCGCCGCCACTGATGGATCACGCCGGCCGGCAGATTGCCCACCATGCCCAGGCGCTTGCCCGGAAAATAGCCGCAAACGCGCGTGGCCAGCGGCACCATGACGTGCCAGAAGAAGAGCACCTTGCGCTTGAGCTGGGGCGCGTTCTCGCGCCAGTAGCCGCTGCCGGCGGCGATGCTGAACAGGCCATCGACCTGTTCGGGATGGCGGAACAAGCCCGGCAGCTGCGCACCCAGGCTGTGGCCCAGCAAGTAGAGCGGCAGTGCGGGCCGCTCGCGCCGCGCCGTGAGCACCACGGTCTCGTAGTCGCGCGCCCAGTCGAAGAGGTCGGCCTGGAAACCGCGCAGGGAACGCCGGGGCACATGGGCCAGCGAATCGCCGTGCCCGCGGTAGTCGAAAGTCCAGATGCGATAGCCTTGCTGCGCGAGCCACTGGGCATAGGGTGCGTAGTAGCCCTGAGGCACGCCCATGGCGCCGCCGACAACCACGGTGGCCTTTGCCGCCACGGTCGGCTCGTAGACCCGCAGCGTGATCACGCCGCCGTCTTCACCCGTGATATCCCGACGCTCTGCTTCCATGGTGTTCCCCTCGTGTGCCCGCCCGGTCTAGACGCCGGGTCAGGACGGGCGGGCGCAGACAGCGCCCGCCCCTTCAGCTTCAAACGCGTTCGAATATCCCAGCCGCGCCCTGACCCGTGCCGACGCACATGGTCACCATGCCGTACTTCAGGTTGTGACGGTGCAGGGCGTGCACCACCGTGGCCGCGCGGATGGCGCCGGTGGCGCCCAGCGGATGGCCCAGGGCGATGGCACCACCCATGGGGTTCACCTTGGACGGGTCCAGGCCCAGGCTGTTGATCACGGCCAGCGACTGGGCGGCGAAGGCCTCATTGAGCTCGAACCAGCCGATGTCCTCATGCTTGAGGCCGGCGTAACGCAGTGCCGCGGGAATCGCCTCGATCGGGCCGATGCCCATGATCTCGGGCGGCACACCGCGCGCGGCGAAGCTCACGAAACGCGCCAGCGGCTTGAGGCCGAATTGCTTGACGGCCTTTTCGCTGGCCAGGATCAGCGCGCCGGCACCATCACTGGTCTGCGAGCTGTTGCCGGCGGTCACGCTGCCGCGGGCCGCGAAGACCGGCTTGAGCTTGCCCAATGCCTCCAGCGTGGTGTCGGCACGCGCGCCTTCGTCCAGGTTGACGGTGCGCTTCTTGGTGCTGACCTCACCGGTCGCCAGGTTGGGCGTGCGCTCGACCACGTCGATGGGCGTGATCTCGGCCGTGAACTCGCCGGCTTTCTGCGCCCTGATCGCCCGCTGGTGCGACTCCAGCGCAAAAGCGTCCTGCATCTCACGCGTGACCTTCCACTGCTGTGCCACCTTCTCCGCCGTCAGGCCCATGCCGTAGGCGATGCCGACGTTCTCGTCACGCGTGAAGACCTCGGGATTGAAGGAAGGCTTGACACCGCCCATGGGCACCAGGCTCATGGACTCGGCGCCGCCGGCAATCAGCACGTCGGCCTCGCCCACGCGGATGCGGTCGGCCGCCATCTGGATGGCCGTCACACCGGAAGCGCAGAAGCGGTTGACGGTGACACCGCCCACGGGGTGGTTGAAGGCCAGGCCCACAGCGATACGCGCCATGTTCATGCCCTGCTCGGCCTCGGGGAAGGAACAGCCGATGATGGCGTCCTCGATGGCCTTGGGGTCCAGCGTGGGCACCTGCAGCATGGCGCTCTTGATGGCGGCGACCAGCAGGTCGTCGGGACGGGTGTTGCGGAAGAAACCGCGGCCCGAACGGCCGATGGGCGTGCGCGTGGCGGCAACGATGTAGGCGTCTTGAACTTGTTTCATGTTGATTCCTTTGCAGCCGATCAGTTGCGCACGGGCTTGCCGGTGCTGAGCATGCCCATGATGCGTTCCTGGGTCTTGGGATGGACGATGAGCGCGCAGAAGGCCTGGCGCTCCAGGGCCATCAGGTATTCCTCGCTCACCAGAGCGCCGGCGTCCACGTCACCGCCACAGACCACGTTGGCGATCAGGGTGGCGATGTGGAAGTCGTGTGCGCTGACGAAGCCGCCGTCGCGCATATTGACCAGCTGGGCCTTGATGGTGGCCAGGCCGTTGCGGCCCGCCACCGGGAAGAGGCGCTTGTGCGGCGCGCGCCAGCCGCCCTGGTACATCGCACGCGCCTCGTTGAGCGCGGTGTAGAGCAGTTCGTCCTTGTTGGGCACCACGATATCGCTGTCCAGCAGATAGCCCAGCTTGCGCGACTCGAGCGCGCTGGTGCCCACCTTGGCCATGGCCGCTGCGGTGAAGCCCTCGGTCAGGAAGGGCAGGATGTCCTTGCCAGTGGAAGTGGCCATGTTTTCGGCCGCGCGACGCGCTATATAGGTCAGACCACCGGCGCCCGGGATCAGGCCCACGCCCACTTCCACGAGTCCGATGTAGGACTCCATGGCCACGACACGGCGCGCCGAATGCACGGCCAGCTCGCAGCCACCGCCCAGGGCCATGCCGCGCACGGCGGACACCACGGGCACACCCGCGTAACGGATGCGCAGCATGAGATTCTGCAGTTCTTGTTCGGCACCGTCGATGGCGCTGACGCCGGCGATCATGAACGCGGGCAGCATGGCCTGCAGGTCGGCACCCACGCTGAAAGGCTCGTCGCCCGACCAGATCACCAGGCCCTGGTATTGCTGCTCGGCGAGTGCGACACCACGCGCCAGACCTTCGGCCACGTCCGGGCTGATGGCGTGCATCTTGCTCTTGATGCTGGCGATCAGCACGCTGCCGCTGGCGGCTTCGCGATTCTCATCCAGCGTCCACAGGCGAATGGCCTCGTCTTCGAACAGCGTCTTGCCGGCCGTCTTGTAGTCGGGCGAACCGTCGCCGCGCAGGCTCTCGCGGAAATACTGGATGCCGTAGACCGGCAGCTGGCGACGCGGCTGGAACTTGCCCGTCGTCGGGTTGAAGGAGCCTTCAGGTGTGTGCACGCCGCCGGCCTTGGCCACGGGGCCTTCAAAGACCCACTTGGGCAGCGGCGCCTTGCTCAGCGCCTTGCCGGCATCGATGTCTTCCTGGACCATCTTGGCTACTTCAAGCCAGCCGGCTTCCTGCCAGAGTTCGAAAGGGCCCTGCTTCATGCCAAAGCCCCAGCGCATGGCCAGGTCCACGTCGGCCGCGGTGTCGGCGATGGTCGCCAGATGCACGGCGGCGTAGTGGAAGCTGTTGCGCAGGATGGCCCAGAGGAAGCGGCCCTGTGCGCCTTCGGCATTGCGCAGCAACTTGAGGCGCTCGCCCGCCGGCTTCTTGAGCATGCGCTCGTAGACGGCGTCGGCCTTTTCACCCCCTGGCACGTATTCCTTGCCTTGAAGGTCGAAACGCAGGATGTCGCGGCCGACCTTCTTGTAGAAACCAGCCTTGCTCTTCTGGCCCAGGTTGCCCATCTCGATCAGGGTCTTGAGGACGGGCGGCGTGCCGAAGCTGGCGTAGAAGGGGTCGCTCTTCTCGTCCAGGTTGTCCTGCAGGGTCTTGACGACGTGGGCCATGGTGTCCAAGCCCACCACGTCGGCGGTACGGAAGGTGCCCGAGCTGGCGCGGCCCAGCTTCTTGCCCGTGAGGTCGTCCACCACGTCGTAGCTCAGACCAAAGTTCTCCACTTCCTTCATCGTGGCCAGCATGCCGGCGATGCCCACGCGGTTGGCGATGAAGTTGGGCGTGTCCTTGGCGCGCACCACACCTTTGCCCAGGCCGCTGGTGACGAAGGTCTCGAGCTGGTCCAGGATGAGGGGTTGCGTGGTCGGGGTGGGGATCAGCTCCACCAGGTACATGTAACGCGGCGGATTGAAGAAGTGGATGCCGCAGAAGCGCGGCTTGATTTCCTGCGGCAGCACCTCGGACAGCTTGGTGATGGACAGGCCCGAGGTGTTGGAAGCCACGATGGCGTGCTTGGCGACAAAGGGGGCGATCTTCTTGTAGAGATCGAGCTTCCAGTCCATGCGCTCGGCGATGGCCTCGATGATGAGGTCGCAGTCCTTGAGCAGGTCCAGGTTCTCTTCGTAGTTGGCGGCCTGGATCAGACCTGCGTCGTCGGCCACCCCCAGAGGCGAGGGCTTGAGCTTCTTGAGGTTGTCGATGGCCTTGGTGACGATGCCGTTCTTCGGGCCTTCCTTGGCCGGCAGGTCGAACAGCACGACCGGCACCTTGACGTTGACCAGATGGGCGGCGATCTGCGCGCCCATCACGCCGGCACCGAGCACGGCAACTTTTCTGACTTGGAATCGAGACATGGTTGTCTTCCTGGTTAACAGTTCTTACTGGACGCGGATCCAGACCTGGGTCCGGTAGAAGGGGCCGACATAACCCCGGATCTGCAGTTTGCTGCCGCCTTCGAGCGGGGTCATGCGCAGCGTGTAGTTCTTGCCGTTTTCGGGATCGAGGATCTTGCCCTGCTCCCACACGTCGCCGTCGTCGACCTTTTTCGCGCCGCGGATGATCTCCAGCCCGAGCTTGGGCTTGCCCTTGCGGTCATCGGTACAGAGATCGCAGTTGGGCTGATCCGAAGTAACGAGCGCGCGTTCGACGACACCGCTGAGCACGCCATCGGCGCCCGCCCGGATGCGGATCTCGGCCTTGGCCGTGCCGGTCTTGTCGTCGATGCTGCGCCACAGACCCACGGGCGTGGACTGGCCCACGACGGGCCATGCCGCCAGGGCCAGGGTGCACGCCAGCAGGGCTTTGCGCATCATGGGCTGCACCACCTCAGGCCAGGGCCAGGTCGGTGTCCATCAGGACCTTGGAGCCGGCACGGGCAGTGCGCATCAGCGATGCGGTCTCGGGGAAGAGCTTGGCGAAGTAGAAGCGCGCGGTCTGGAGCTTGGCCTGGTAGAAGGGGTCGGTGTTGCCAGCAGCGATTTCCTTCAGCGCAACCGAGGCCATGCGGGCGAAGAAATAACCGAACACCAGGTGGCCGGCCACGCGCAGGTAGTCCACGGCGGCAGCGCCCACTTCGTCGGGATTCTGGAAGCCCTTGAAGCCGACTTCGGTGGTGAACTTGGTCATCTGGTCGCCCAGGTAGGCCAGGGGGTTGATGAATTCGGCCATCTTCTCGTTCACGCCCTCTTCTTCCACCAGCTTGCCGACCAGCTTGCCAAACTTCTTGAGCGTGGCGCCGTTGTTGCCCAGGATCTTGCGACCCAGCAGATCCAGCGACTGCACAGTGTTCGTGCCTTCATAGATCATGTTGATGCGGGCGTCGCGCACGAACTGCTCCATGCCCCATTCCTTGATGTAGCCGTGGCCGCCGAAGACCTGCTGGCACATCACGGTGGCCTCAAAGCCGTTGTCGGTCAGGAAAGCCTTGATGATGGGGGTCAGGAGGGCCAGCATCTCGTCGCTGTCCTTGCGCACCTTCTCGTCAGGGTGGTACAGGTGCTGGTCCAGCAACAGGGCGCAGTAGCAGGCCAGGGCGCGACCACCTTCGGCATAGGCCTTGGCGGTGAGCAGCATCTTGCGCACGTCGGGGTGCACGATGATGGGGTCGGCGTCCTTGTCCTTGGCCTTGACGCCGGAGAGCGAGCGCATCTGGATGCGGTCCTTGGCGTAGGCCAGGGCGTTCTGGTAGGCCACTTCGGTCAGGCCCAGGGACTGGTTGCCCACGCCCAGACGCGCTGCGTTCATCATCACGAACATGGCCTGCAGGCCCTTGTTGGGCTGGCCGACCATCGTGCCGACGGCGTTTTCCAGAATCATCTGGCAGGTGGAGTTGGCATGGATGCCCATCTTGTGCTCCAGACCACCGCAATAGATGCCGTTGCGCGTGCCCAGGGAGCCGTCGGCCTTCACGTTGTACTTGGGCACGGCGAACAGACTGATGCCCTTGCTGCCCTTGGGCGCATCGGGCAGGCGGGCCAGCACCAGGTGCACGATGTTCTCGGCCAGGTCGTGTTCACCGGCACTGATGAAGATCTTGGCGCCGTTGAGCTTGTAGGTACCGTCGGCCTGCGGTTCGGCCTTGCTGCGCAGCATGCCCAGGTCGGTGCCGCAATGCGGCTCGGTCAGGCACATGGTGCCGGTCCACTCGCCGCTGACCAGCTTGGGCAGGTAGAGCTTCTTCTGCTCGTCGGTGCCATGGGCGTGCAGTGCCTCGTAGGCGCCGTGCGAGAGGCCGGGGTACATGGTCCAGGCCTGGTTGGCCGAGTTCATCATTTCGTAGATGCATTGGTTCAGCACAAAGGGAAGACCCTGGCCGCCGTAGTCCGGGTCGCAGCTCAGCGCGGCCCAGCCGCCTTCCACATACTGCGCGTAGGCCTGCTTGAAGCCCTTGGGCGCGGTGACCTCGTGCGTCGTCTTGTCCAGCTTGCAGCCTTCTTCGTCGCCGCTGATATTGAGCGGGAAGATCACGTTGGCCGCGAATTTGCCGCCCTCTTCGAGCACCGCGTTGATGGTGTCGACATCGGTGTCGGCGTGACGCGGGATCTGCTTGAGCGTTTCCGTGGCATTGAGCACTTCGTGCATCACGAACTGCATGTCGCGCAGGGGCGGGTTGTAGCTGGGCATGGCTTTACTCCTGTTTGGATTGGGTGAGGGATTTGCGGATGGGCCTGACGACAGCGGCCTTGGGTGTCACGGTCTTGACGGGCCGGCTGTCGGCACCGTAACGAGCCAGGATCTGATCGAAGGCCTTGTTGGCGCGTTCGAGCGATCCGGGGGTCTTGAGAAAACGGGCCTCGTAGTGCACGGCCAGAATCAGGGCGTGGATCTCGAAACCTATCTGGCGTTCGTCGGCATCGGGGGCCAGCTGCCCCTCATCCTTGGCCTGCACCACGGCGCGCTGCACAGCGGCCAGCCAGGTCTTGACCGAACTGGCGAGGGCGTCGCGCACGGGGCCGGGCCGGTCGTCGAAATCGACGGCGCCGCTGATGAAAATGCAGCCGGACTGGATTTCCACTGTCACGCGCTTCATCCAGTTGGAGAACAGGGCCTGCAGGCGCGGCAGGCCACGCGGCTCCTGAAGGGCCGGGTAGAAGATTTCCTGCTCGAAACGGCTGAAATACTCGCGGATGACCGAGATCTGCAGTTCCTCGCGCGAGCCGAAGTGGGCGAACACGCCGGACTTGCTCATGCCCGTGACCTCGGCCAGCACGCCGATGCTCAAGCCCTCTAGACCGATCTGGGCGGCCAGGCCCAGGGCAGCGTCTATGATGGTCAGCTTGGTCTGCTGGCCTTTGTGCAGGGCTCGCCCATCGCGGCTTTTCTCGCGGGGGGTCGTGCTGCGCTGCGGTTTGCTGGCCGGTGAGGCAAGGGGCATGGCGGACAAAATAAAACGAACGGTCGTGCTATTTTGCATGAAAAAACCCGTCCGTCAATCCACCGGCCCAAAAAGATTACGCCGGCGCGGGGCCGGCGTCCAGTCAGGGTATGCCCCAGCCCCTCAGCGCTTGAAGGGAACCACGCGCTGGGTCTGGGTACCCAGGCCCTCGATACCCAGGGTCATGACATCCCCGGCCTTGAGGAAACGCTGGGGTTTCATGCCCAGCCCTACGCCGGGTGGGGTGCCGGTGATGATGACGTCACCCGGCATCAGGGTCATGTACTCGCTCAGGTGGCTGACGATCTTGGCCACGCTGAAGATCATGGTGCGGGTGTTGCCGGTCTGCATGCGCTGGCCGTTGACGTCCAGCCACATGGCCAGCCGTTGCGGATTCTCGATCTCGTCCTTGGTGACCAGCCAGGGGCCCAGGGGGCCGAAGGTATCGCAACCCTTGCCCTTGTCCCACTGGCCACCACGCTCGAGCTGGAACTCGCGTTCGCTGACGTCGTTGGACAGGCAGTAGCCGGCCACGTGATCCAGCGCGGCCTTCTGCGTGACATAACGCGCCCGCTTGCCGATGACCACGCCCAGTTCCACCTCCCAGTCGCCTTTGACCGAACCCCGGGGCAGCATGACGTCGTCGTCCGGGCCCTGGATGGCGCTGATGGCCTTGGTGAAGACGATGGGCTCCTTGGGGATGGGCATGCCGGCTTCCTTGGCATGGTCGCTGTAGTTCAGGCCGATGGCGATGAACTTGCCGACGCCGGCGACGGGGCAGCCCATGCGGGGCTTGCCGCGCACCAGGGGCAGCTTGTCGGTCTTGAGCTTGAGCAGCTTGCCCAGCACGGCGTCGCCCAACTGGGCCGGGCCAAAGTCCGGCACTACGCCGCTGAGGTCACGCAGCTTGCCGGCCGCGTCAATGAGGCCGGGCTTTTCCTTGCCAGGATTGCCGTAACGCACGAGTTTCATAGGGTCTCCTCTTTTCTCTTGGAGCGCGGCCAGCGGACCGCGCGGCGGGCCGCTCAGCGCAGCATCTGGCCCAGGCTGGCGTCCAGATGTTCGGTGGGCGGGCGGCGGAACCCTGAGCGGGCGAAGCGCTGCAGGCGACCGACCACAAAGGCCGTGAGCACCGAAGACTGCACCTGGGCATCGGCCGTGGGCGTCATGGAGCCACCCGATTGCGCGCCATCACGCAGGCACTGCTTGAGGGTGGCTTCAATCTTGTCGAAGAACTGGTTCATGCGCTGCTGCAGGCGTTCGTTCTCGAACACCAGGGCGTCGCCCACCATGACACGCACCATGCCGGGGTTTTTCTCGGCAAATTGCAGCAGCATGGTCACGACCTTGCCTGCATGGCGACTGCCTGCGGCGGGGTCGGTGGCGGTGGCTTCGCGCTCGGCAATCTGACCCACCAGGGTGAACACGGCCTGCTCGATGAATTCGATCAGGCCTTCGAACATCTGGGCTTTGCTGGCGAAATGGCGGTACAGGGCGGCTTCGCTCACCTCCAGCTTGGCGGCCAGGGCCGCGGTGGTGATGCGCTCGGCGCCCGGCTGTTCCAGCATGCTGGCCAGGGCCTGCAGGATCTGGACCCGGCGCTCGCCCGGCTTGGGACGCTTGCGGACCGGGGTTTCGGCAGCGGCTGGGGTGGTGTTTTCGGCGTCAGACATGGTGTTCGGAAATCCCTTTTCTTGATTCTCGCACAGGCCCGGCTAGGGGTTTTTCCTCAGTGGTCGCCCACTCTCCTTGGGCGATCCGGCTCCCTCAATGGGAGCGGATCATGGTCCCGTAGGCCTGGTCGGTCAGGATTTCCAGCAGCATGGCATGGGGCACACGGCCATCGATGATGTGCACTGCGTTCACCCCGCTCTTGGCTGCGTCCAGCGCGCCGGCAATCTTGGGCAGCATGCCACCCGAGATGGTGCCGTCGGCCACCAGTTCGTCGATGCGCTTCATCGTCAGTTCGGTCAGCAGCTGGCCCTGCTTGTCCAGCACGCCGGGGATGTTGGTCAGCATCAACAGCTTCTCAGCCTGCAGCACGGTGGCCAGCTTGGCGGCCACCACGTCGGCGTTGATGTTGTAGCTCTCGTTGTGTTCACCGAAGCCGATGGGACTGATGACCGGGATGAAGGCATCGTCCTGCAGGGCCTTGACCACGCCGGGGTCGATGGACTCGATGTCGCCCACCAGGCCGACGTCGTGCACCTTGGAAGGGTCGGCAGCGTCCACCATCCGGAGCTTCCTGGCGCGGATCAGGCCGCCATCACGGCCCGTCAGGCCCACGGCCTTGCCGCCGGCCTGGTTGATCAGGCCCACGATGTCCTGCTGCACCTCACCGGCCAACACCCACTCGACCACCTCCATGGTCTCGGGGTCGGTCACGCGCATGCCCTGGATGAACTCCCCCTTCTTGCCCAGGCGCTTGAGCGCCGTCTCGATCTGTGGGCCGCCGCCATGCACCACCACCGGGTTGATGCCCACCAGCTTGAGCAGCACCACGTCCTCGGCGAAGGCGGCCTGCAGCGCCGGGTCGGTCATGGCATTGCCGCCGTACTTGATGACCATGGTCTTGCCATGGAACTTGCGGATGTAGGGCAGCGCCTGGGCCAGGATCTGGGCCTTGTCACGCGGGAGGATGGGGGTGTCGGTCATGATCGGGTCGAGCGGGAATCTATCTCTGGATTGTGCCCGATCAGCTTGCCGCCCCCGCCTGGAAACCGTGCACGCAAACCTGCAGCACGGCCCGGATACCGGCCTCGTCGTCCGCCTCCGCCGCCTGTCGCAAACGGTCGAGCTGCCCGGCCAATTCGTTCCAGGGCAGCAGGTCTTCGTGGGCCTTCATGATGCGCGGATGGCTGGTAGGCGTGGGGTTGTCGCCGATCAGCAGCTCCTCATAAAGCTTTTCGCCGGGGCGCAGGCCCGTGACCGCGATCTCGATGTCGCCATGCGGGTTGCCCGTGTCGCGCACGGTCAGTCCGGACAGCTCCACCATGCGCCGCGCCATGTCCAGGATGCGTACCGGCTCGCCCATGTCCAGCACGAACACCTCACCCCCGCCCGCCATGGCACCAGCCTGCAGCACCAGCTGGGCGGCCTCGGGAATGGTCATGAAATAGCGTGTCACCTCCGCATGCGTGACCGTCAAAGGCCCACCCGCGGCCAGCTGGCGGCGAAACAGGGGCACCACGCTGCCACTGGAACCCAGCACATTGCCAAAGCGCACCATGCTGAAACAGGTCGGCCCCGCCTCGGCGGCGAGGGCCTGCAGCACCAACTCGGCCATGCGTTTGCTGGCGCCCATGACATTGGTCGGGCGCACCGCCTTGTCGGTCGAGACCAGGACAAAACGTGCGACCCCTGCGGCCTGGGCCGCACGTGCCATGTTCAGCGTGCCAAAGACGTTGTTCCGTATGCCCTCGGCGGGATTGGACTCCACCAGGGGCACGTGCTTGTAGGCGGCGGCATGGTAGACCGTATGCGGGCGGTGCACACGGCATATTTCAAGGAGACGGGTCTCCTGGTTCACGCTGCCCAGCAGGGGCACCAGTTCGGTTGCGCCACCCAGCTCCGCGCAGACAAGCAACAATTCCTGGTGGATGCTGTAGAGCGCGAACTCGCTGTGGTCGAGCAGAAGCAATCGACTGGGTTGCTGCCGCAGGATCTGACGGCACAGCTCGCTGCCGATGCTGCCGCCGGCCCCCGTAACCAGCACGACCATCCTGGCCAGGTCGCGGGCCAGCAGTTCGGCGCTGGGTGGCACGGGGTCACGCCCGAGCAGATCCTCGATGTCAAGTTCACGGAAGTCCTGCACGGTGACACGGCCGCTGGTGAGATCAGCCATGCCGGGCAGGGTGCGGATGTGCAGGGGCAGATGCCGCAGGCTTTCGATGATGCGGTTGCGACGTTCGCGTGTCACGCTGGGTAAAGCCAGCAAGATATCGGTCACGCCTTCCTGCGATACCAATTCCGGCACGTCCCGGCTGGCATAGACCGGCGCACCATTGATGCTGCGGCCGACCTTGGCCGGGTCATCATCGACAAAGCCGACGAGCGCGTACTGGCCACTCATGCCCAGAGCGGCTGCGGTCTGCGCCCCGGCCAGCCCTGCGCCATAGATCAGGAATCGGCCTTGGCCCTCCTGGGTGCGCCCCCAGCCGGCCAGCCAGAAGCGCGCCAGCGCACGGCTGCCGCCGACCAAGAGCAAGAAAATCACCGGCTGCAGAATGCCGAGACTGCGCGGGACATTATCCCAGCGCGCCCAGAGCAAAAAGCCCAGCAGTAAACCTCCATAAATCGCAATCGCCTTGGCGGTGGTCAGCAGCGCAGCCTGACCGGTGTACCGAAAAATGGCGCGGTAAAGCCCCATGCGGATGAACACCGGAATAGCCAGCAACGGCGCCAGCACGTAGACACGCAACTGCATCTCGTCCGGCCAGTTCGCATTGTCCAGGCGCAGGGAAAAGGCCAGCCAGGTCGCCAGCAGCGACAAGACCACGTCCATGGCCACCACCACCAGCCGTTTGATGGCTCGCGGCCAGGCAAGAATCTTCTGCTGCATTGCTGTCGCCGGTTCCTCAGCCTTTGACGGCGAAACTTTCCCGGGGCTTGCCTTGACCTACCAGGGCCGCCAGCCAACGCGGCATGGAGCCGCGGCCGCTCCAGGTTTCACCCTTGGGGCCGCGGTACTTGGCCGCCACCTTGGCGCCTGCTTTGCCCGAAGGCTTGCGCGCAGTCTTTTTCACCACCGTCTTCTTGACAGGCGCCGCCTTGGCCTTGCCGCGCCGCTGGTGCGGCTTGCCCGTGGCCTGCTGCAGGTCTCGCAGCGTGATGCCGAAAGCTTGCATCTTGGCCAAGATGTCCTTGACGGTCTTGTCAAACTCACGCGTCTTGATGTCAGCCGCCTGTTTTTGCAGCTTTTCGATCTGGTTTTGAATCTCGATCAGATTGCCCACAGCGTACTCCTTGGAAAATTCCAGCGCCTAATGCGCGATGCTTTCGCGTCGTATGACCTTGACTGCCGTCCGAAGAATTATCTTCAAATCAAACATGAAGGAACGGCGCTGCAAATACTCGACATCAAGTGCGACCTTCTGCGGTATCGGCAGCTCGTCGCGTCCGTTGATCTGGGCCCAACCAGTCAACCCCGGCACCAGCAGATGAACGCAATACTGCGTACGCATCGCCACTAGGTCGTCCTGATTAAATAGTGCGGGTCGTGGGCCTACAAAACTCATATCCCCCTTGAGAATGCTCCATAGCTGGGGAAGCTCATCAAGACTCGTCTTGCGCAAGAAGCCACCGATAGGTGTCAACCAAGCCCCCGGGTTGTCGAGCAGATGCGTTGCTACTGCTGACGTGCCGACTCGCATGCTACGGAACTTTGGCATTCTGAATATGCTGTTGTGCCTGCCCACGCGATCAGACCAGTACAAGATCGGTCCACGACTGGTTAACTTGATCATCAACCCAATCACAACCATGGGCAGCAACATCCCCGCCCCGATCGTCAATGCCAGAAAGATATCAAGCACCCGCTTCGAACTCATTTTCTGCATCCTCAAACCCTCGCCGCTCTGCGCAGGCCTTCGTCCACGCTGACCGGCGGCGCCCAGCCCAGCATGCTTCGGGTCTTGTTGATATCGACCTGCAGGGAGTCGCACAAGCGCTGCGCCACCTCTGGCTTGTTGAGCAAGGCTGCGACCGCCCGCAACAGGTAGGGCGGAATTGTGAGCAGACGCGCTTGCCTGCCCATCGCCTTTCCAATGCGTAACAGCAGCTCCCTAGTTGACATGTCGCATCCGTCGCTTACGAGGAACGTCTGGTTCGCAGCCGCCGGATGCCGGATGCAGGTCACGACCAGATCCACCAGGTTATCCAGTGCAACGAAGCTGCGCCGATTATCTTGGATTCCTCCCAGCGGCAGGGGCACCCCTCGGCGTACCCCGCGCATCAAGGCCCCGAAATTTCCCGGCGCCGCCGGCCCATAAACCAGGGGGGGACGAATAATGACGACCTCAAGCCCGGTCTGGTCGGCTAGCGAACAAAGCCCCAATTCGGCTTCATATTTGCTCTGCGCATACGGGGAGTGGGGATTCGGCCCATCTTCAGCGGTAAAGGGATAACCATTTGTTCTTGCGCCGTTCACGCCAATTGTGCTTATGAACACAAATCGTTTGACACCAGCTCTTGCGGCCTGCGAGGCCAGATTGAGAGTGCCGTCGACGTTGACTTTGCGGAACTCAGCCAAGGGGTTCGCGCAGCGTTCTCGCAACACATGCGCTCGGGCGGCCATGTGCACTACGACATCAACATCTTCCAGCGCCCCGGTCCACTGCGTCTCGCCGTCGATTGGGCCGCTCACAAATGATCCAATTTGACCGCCATCGGAGATCCCCGGCACGCGAGTCGAGGCCAGGACCTGGCACGCCGAGTCCTCCGCCAGTCTCTGAACCAGAGCTTTGCCCACAAAGCCGGCTGCGCCGGTGACCAGTACTTTCATGATCTTTATCCGGTGACGCGACCCTTGATGGCCAAGGCAAGGCACGAAATAAAGAACAAGACCTGATCCCTGAATCTCCGCCGGCATCTTCTGGCCTGAAAGGCCAGCCATATCAACTCCCGCGCCTCCCTTCGTGACCACTTGACCACGAACGGGTTTCCCGATAGCCCGACCAGTCGGGCTATCAGATACGACTGATTCAACCCCCAACCGCTCATGACCTTTCTAGCGCGGAAAAGATACGCCCGCCAACCTGCGTTGACACCGATCTGGTTGCTGCCATGCTGTCGATAGAGCAGCCCCGAATGCTCGTCAATGACCCAGCTGAAGCCGTTCGCCCGGGCAAACGCGTAAACAAACCAGTCATGCAGGCCAAGCTTCCCGACATCATCAGAGTTCATGGCCAGACAGTCCTTGACGCGCTGGACCAGTTCGAGGCGCATGACAAAAGTGCATCCTGGTCCGGCCGATTCAAACAGGAAGTCCCATTCGCGTTGGGGTTGCGCCTTGTTGGTCCGGACTCTCCTCCCTCCATCCCAAAAGGCCGTGACGTTGCTTGAATATCCGTCAGCCTGGCACCGCTCAAGCGTTTCCACTGCCCGTTTCAGCTTGCCATCGAACCATTCATCGTCCTGATCCGCGAATGCGACATACTGGAATCCCGAGAAATCCAGATCTGACAACAGGCGGAAAAAATTTCTGGCGGCGCCGCCAAAGCGCGCTCCATACGGCAAGATAACAATCCTAGGATTGTCGCGAGCCATGTTGTCGACCAATTCCAGTGTGCCATCCGTTGAGAGGTCGACACTGATGAATAGGGTGACCTCTACGCCTTTCTGATCCTGTATGGTTTGAATTTGCCTGGGGAGCCACCGAGCGCCGTTGTAGGCAGCCAAGCACACAGCAATAGACGGCTTACTGTCCAACATAGATATTGGCGTGCACACCTCGTCGACTTGCTCGCAAGCTGGAATTTTGCTCATTGCAAAAGACTCTCTAGCGACTGCTCACGGACACAAGGGACGTCCTGTTCTTTTCTGATGAGTTCGGCAATCGACTCAATCAGGCTGGCATCATTTGCAAGGCTCATACAGTAGCCATTGTCGAAGAAATTATCGGCGTTGAATCTTCCGTCAAAAATCTGTATTGCCAGCTTTCCTTGAGCAGACACATCTCTTAGCAGGGACGACGAGAAGCCAATAAAAACATCCGGCCAGATCAATTCCGATTTCGAAATCGTTCGCATCTCGGCATTGATGCCATAAAACTGATTTTCCGAGGGATGCGGCTTGTAGCAAACAGCGATTGAACGCCCCTTTGCTAACGCCATGGCAATTTCACGATATCGGCTCACAAGTTGCATTTTGAGCTCGTGGAAACCATATCGCTCCCAATCCTCGCCGACAAAGCAGATCGTCAACGCATCATTTGGCGGACTCCACTTAAAACGCTCCCGCGCCCCCAATACGAATATCTTGGTGGGATCAATATTTCTGGCAACAATCGACGCCTGGATTTCATCTAGGGCTATATACCGATCAACGATATCTTCCTCCTGCGCATAGTCAGGTATCGCCCTGCCATAAACCCCATGCTGCAGACAAATTGTCCTGATGCCATGCTGGCGCGCCCTGCTCAGCCACAATCTGTTTATTGGATCTATCGTCGAATTCGCGATGAAGACCATGGGCTTCGCCCTTTCGATCACCCGTGACATTCTCTCTGCGAGATCTGCCAATCGATCGAATTTGTAGGTAAATACCGCTTGGTAAATTTCACTGTAGGCCTTGAGATCGTATGAGAAGGAGGTCGGCACTCGGCCTAGGCGAATAGGATCCTTCGCGCTCATGACCAAATGGGCATTCTTCGCGCCGTGTACGGACAACTTGCCAAACACCCGAGACCCCAGAACAAAGTAGTCTCGCGGCCTCACCCAAGAGATGGGGGGGATATGCTTGAGGACAGCCACTTTCTCGTAGGCTTTCATGATCGAGGCGCCCCAGATCGAGATCTGCCCCCTGTCGTCAAGCAACCGTCTTGCGACGAAGCTAAAGTCTTCCATCACTGTAGGTATGGCGAATAATTCAATGTGTACCTCAAGTCCCTCGATCTAACGCCGATCTCCTTCGCGGGGACACCGGCATACACGGCATAGTCCGGGATATTCTTTGTAGCCGTTGAGTTTGCTCCAAGAATCGCCCCCACCCCAACGGTAACTCCAGGCGATATCATCGCGCGCGCGCCAATCCATGCATAGCTCTCGATGAGCACCGGTTTTGTATAGGCATCAAACACCGGGCTGTCTTTGTAGTGGGAGCTGCTGAATATGTATGACTGCGCTGTCACCGATACGTTGTCCTTGATGGTGATATTCCCCAGCAGGTGGCAGCTCCGCCCAATCACAGTGTGGGATCCGATGCTGACATTCTCATAAAACACGCAGCCCATGTGAATGAACGACTTTTCGCCGACGCGAATCCCCATCAATCTTCTCAGGTAGAAAAGCCGGATGAAGTGGACCGGCACGTAGGTCACCCAATAGTTGAACATGTAATAAATCAGCGCGACCCGGAACTGCCCGACCCGTCGGAAGCCTAGCCGGATGAGCTGACGTACTGATTGCATATACATGTCCTCTTATGACTTCGGCATCAAAGGCACTTGCGCGCCATTCCTGCAAAAGCTCTTACCATCCGCCATGGGCTGTTATTTGCCTTTTCATACAGCGGGCGAAGGACGTCTATCAGGGCACGCCGACTTATACGGACCATGTACCGCATGAAATAGGCCGGGTACGCCCGGTGCAGAGACCAACCCCGATATTCATAGTCTCTCGATCTGAAGAATGCCTTCACATGCCTGGTCGGAAACAGCAGAAACGGCCCTGCGCTCCAGTTCCCAGCCGAGGCAAAGACAAAGGCATCGACGTAGACAGCCTTCAGGTTTTTCATCCGGTCGATCATGATCTGAATCGGATGAAAATGGGCCGAACGATTGAGGCAGACCGAGTATGCCCCGTCTTCCAGGAAGATGGCGTTGTGACTATTGGTCCCCGAGGTTGCGGCGAACATCCTGGCCCCCCTGAGTACTGCGATGGTCTCGTACAGACTCATACGCTCCGGAAAATAGATGGCATACCCATTCCGGGCCAACACCTCTTCAACAGGCGCCTCGCCAATCGCTCTGTCATTTTTCCTCTCCATTTTTGAGAAGTACACCTTCTCATTTTGGACCGGCGTGATCGCCTCTTTGACTTTGTCGACCGTCAGCTTGTAGTTTTCATGAAAATAGTCATGCAGCCTGATGGATTGCTCTGGCACGATCACGGTTCTGAACTTTGTCGGTCGTTCTATTTTCCGGATATTGGCCAATTCGATTCCGAAGAATGTCATCAGCTCAAGAAATCGGTCTTCCCCATCGTCGGAGATATACACCGCACGATAGCCCCTGTTCGATACCTCGAGATAAAACCAGAGCCGTGATAAGCCCTCCAGGATGAAATGCCCGTAATGCTTCGGCAGTGCGCCGATGAAAACGACTTCCTCATCGACGTATTCAATGTCTTCCGCCGACAGGCCAGGCGCGGCCCCCTTGAACCAGTCATGGAAGTCACACCGGAAATTCGGCGGGCTCACTCTTTTCGTCAGACTCAGCTGTTCGAACTGGAGATCCGCAGCACACACCCCTCCGTACTGGTGGTTCTCAGCCTCATTCGTTTCAGACAGCCGCAAAGGCCAAACGACACCGCCTGCAACGCGCTGAACCTGCAGTGGCGTCAGCCTTTCGTACGCAGTGCGTGCCTCGTGCTCGTACTGCGCCCGCGTCTTGTCGGAGCAAAATAGTTCCACCATCCGGTCACTTCTTTCCACTCAGGCAGTCAACCGCCCAGCATCATGTCGGCAAGTTGCTCAAAGCTTACTTTGGGACGCCACCCCATTGACATCAGCAAGGCATTGTCACTGACCAATCTCTTGTACTCAGGTCGGAAACCCGGTTTAACCGCGACATGCTGCCGCCAGTCTTTGCCGATTGCGCGGAAGCAATAGTCGACCCATTCTTCGATAGCATGCGCCCGGCCTGCGCCAATGACGACTTCGAATGTCGCTTCCTGATTCACCAACCGCCACATCGCCTCGACCACGTCCCCGGCAAACCCGAACTCCTTTTCCACGCTCAAATCACCCAACTCCAGGCGTTCCGTGCTGCCACCTGCGATGCGCTTGACCGCGCTCACAATCATTTGATTAACATGGTTTTTCGTACGCAGCGGACTGTCGTGGTTGAACAAATACCCACAGTAAACACGCATAGCGAACGTACTACGGAAATACCGGGCCGCATAGACCGCTTGGATCCGGGCGATGGAATAGGGGCTGCTTGCTTCGAATGGCGTGCGCTCATTGATGGGCGCGCCGGAATTTTCAAACTGCATGGCACTCCCCGCAATGAATATGCGGGCGCCCGGACAATGCACTCTTGCGGACTCGAGAACGTTCAACGTCCCGGTGCTGATCGTCTGATGATTCTCAAACATAACCTCATGCCGAGTCGATGAATTCGCTGCCAGATGGAAAATATAGTCCGGCTTGTGCGCACCCATCAGATTTTTCACCAGGGCATAGTCGCTCACATCCCCCACCACCTCACCGGTCCTGCGAGAAACCCGGATCACCTGGATTCCACACCCCTCCAGCAAGGCGGACAGATAATGCCCGTCCTGTCCTCCAGCGCCAAATATGACGGCCTTCATCTAGACGATTTCAATCTCGGGCAGGGGGAAGATGAATTTGCCGCCTCGGGCAATATATTCCTGCTCGCGCTCCAGGATGTTGTTCTTGAAATGCCACGGCAGAACCAGGAAATAGTCCGGGTTCATGGCCTTCGCCTGCGCCTCTGAAACGATGGGGATATTCGTGCCAGGTGTGTAGGCTCCATATTTGTCCGGATTTACTTCCGCGATGCACGTGATCTGCCGGGACGTCAGGCCGCAAAACTGCAAAAGGACATTCCCTTTTGTGCTGGCGCCGTAGCCAACGATCTTCTTGCCATCAGCCACCAGCGCATCGATAAGGGCCAACAAGCTGCCCCTGTGCTCGAACGCCTTTTTTGCGAAATTCAGATAAGGGGCATTTGTCTGCAAGCCCATCTTCTCCTCTTCCCGAAGCATCCAGTCAATGACTGGCCTGTTGGCCCGAAATTTCGCACCTTGCTTGCACGCGGTGACAGCGAAGCTGCCGCCGTTGATGTCATTGAGCTGGACATCCAGCACCTCCAGCCCGTGCCTTTCAAGCAGATCCTTGACGACGCGTAGCGAGTAAAACTCCAAGTGCTCATGGCACAGGGTGTCGTAGGAGTTGGTCTTGAGCATGGAGGGCATATAGCTTTGCTCAAAATGCCAGAGGCCTTGCGCATCGAGGATGTCGTGGATATCCTTGACAAACTGCCCCGGGCTCTCCAGGTCGTAGAACATGGCAATCGAGGTGACGACTTTCACCTTCTGGTCTGGATAGTTCTCCCGGAACAGTTTTGCCGAGAAGAAGTCAGGAATCAGGCGTATATCGTCCGTGTAATGTTGCTTGAACTTGACGCCTGTGGGGTCGATCCCGACTTTTTGATAATTCCCTGCGTAAGCCTTGAGCGAAGTCGCGTCATTGCTGCCGATGTCGACCACCATGTCGCCCGCCTGGAGCCCCGCCATCCGTTCGAGCATCTGTATCTTCTTCTGAAGATGGCGAACCATGGATACGTTCAGGCCAGAGCGGTAGCCATAATTGTCGCCATACATCTCATCCAGTGAATACGACTGCTTGAGCTGGAGCAAGCCGCACTCATGGCACCAGACCAGATCCAACGGCCCGCGCGTGATTGCCTGAGTCGTGGATTTCGGGAAGACTCCCGTCAAAGCCTGCTCTCCCAGAGACAGCACATTTTCCATTCCCTTGCCCTCGCACACGCGGCATTTCGTAATTTCTGTGTACATCCGAATTCCTCTTAGACCCGTTTATTTCTCACGTCCATCCATGTCCAACACACTCGAGCCGCATGTGCACGAGGGATCACACAGTGAGCACCACTTCCTCGTAGGAGCCCACCCGACTCACCCGGCCATTCGCCAGCTCGATGACTTGCGAGCAATTCCTCAACGTTGTCACACGATGCGCAATGACCAGTATCGTCAGCTCGTGACTCAGGTTATCTATAGCCTGCATCACTGACTCTTCGGTTTCGTTGTCGAGCGCGCTGGTGGCCTCGTCAAACACCAGCACGTCCGCCTGCTTATAAAGCGCCCGAGCAATTCCAATCCGCTGCCGCTGCCCGCCCGACAGTCGGCCGCCACGCTCCCCTACGACCGTCTGGTATTTCTGCGGCCAGCTTTCTATCAACCCGGCGAGTTGCGCTTGCTCTGCGGCTCGCCGGACACGCTCCCTGTCAATCTGGTTTCTGGGGACTCCAAGGGCAATATTTTCCTCGATGCTGCAATCCGCCAAGAATATGCTCTGCGGAACGTGGGCGATATGTGCCTGCCAGGCCCGGCGGTTGCCTGCATCGATGGCCTGACCATCAATCTCCAACGCCCCCTTGTCGGGCGAAAGCAAACCCATGACGATGTCCAACAAGGTTGTCTTCCCGCTGCCAGTCTTGCCTAAAAAGCCGATCCTTCCCCCCTTGGGAATGCGGATGCTCAGGTTATCAAGCACCCACGCGCCTTCGGGGGCATAGCGGTAGAACAGCCCCTTCAATTCAATCCGCTCATTGAAAGGCATGGGTTTCGCAACAGGCTCCGCCGCAGAGTTCGGCAGTGGCTGCTCAAGCAATACCAGTGTGTCCTGCAGCGAAACCAAGCCGCCTCGGATGCAGGCCCAGGACCAGTAGGCGTGCTGCAGCAGCGGAAGCATGCGTTGTGCCCCCAGCGCCAATGCACCCAGAACAGGAATGGCCATGGCGACGCCCCCCGCCCCCTGCATCAGACCGTAGGCGAGCCCGGCGATAAGGACCATGCCAAGGGCCTCCATTGCATACCGGGGGCTCTGGCTGATGAACTGGTTGCCGCCTTGGGCCTTGCGCAACTGCAAATCGGCGGTGCGGTAGATATGGCAATAGACTTCTTGTGTCCCGTCGAGCAGTACGTCCCTGATGCCACCCAAGCCTTCCTGCAAAGTCTTGATGACTTCACTCGACTCACCGGCAATCCGCTGGCTATTGGCCAACAGACGGTCACGGGTCAGCCTGATGATGACCATGTAGATGGTTCCAAAGCCACCCATGGCGATCAGGGCGATGATGGGGTTAATCCAGACCAGCGCCCCCAGTATGCCGACCAGCATGATCGTCGAACTGAGAAGTGTCAGCACGGGATCCAGCACATTGTTGATGACCACATTGGTCTTCGTCGAGATGCCGCTGATGATCT
Source organism: Hylemonella sp. GW821-FHT10B10 (assembly GCF_059415585.1). NCBI lineage: Bacteria > Pseudomonadati > Pseudomonadota > Betaproteobacteria > Burkholderiales > Comamonadaceae > Hylemonella > Hylemonella sp. GW821-FHT10B10. Next base: position 144,397 of record NZ_JBWKNN010000004.1, read on the forward strand.
CGCTACTGTTTCTAGACACGTGCACCGCATACGGCTGGTACAGCGTGCGGCGATAGATGCTGATGCTCAGATCGGCGCCCAGACCAAATGACAGTCGGGTATTGGTCCATAGGAGAATCAGACGCAGCCCACCGGCGATCAGGGCAGCCCCGCAGAACGCCAGGGTCAGTGGTAGCAACAGTTCACCCGGCTCGGTGTAGCCCATGAACTGCACCAGCGGCTGCGCCAGGCGATGGGTGAACAGCAACTCCGGCGCCGTCAGCACGCCCAAGAACGGCAGCACGGCGCCGAGACTCACGATCTCGGCCACCGAGGCGGCGACCATCAGCACCAGCAGCAGCAATAGTTGGCCGCGCCGTCTGCGGCTGACATGCGGCCACAGCCTTCGCAATAACCCGAGAACCGAGGGTTGGTCTTTCACCATGAGGCGACTGTCTGGCATCTACTCGTGAAAATTCATGGGCTTGTAGCCATGATGCTTTATCAGCTCATCACGCTCAGCCGACTCGAGATCAGCACGCACCATCTCTTTCACCATTTCCATAAAGGTGATCTTGGGCGTCCACCCAAGCTTCTCCCGGGCTTTGCTGGCATTTCCAAGCAATGTTTCAACCTCGGTTGGGCGGTAGTAGCGTGGATCAACCCGAACGATTGCGCGTGTTGCCTGGCCCGAATCATTGAGGAGTAAGCCGACCTCTTCTGCTCCCTCTCCACGCCACTCGATGCTCATTCCAAGCTCTTCGGCCGCAAAGTCGACAAAATCGCGGACACTGTATTGCACGCCTGTTGCAATCACAAAGTCCTCCGGTCTCTCTTGTTGCAGCATCAGCCACTGCATCTCGACATAATCTTTGGCATGGCCCCAATCGCGTCTTGCGTTGAGGTTTCCCAAGTACAGACAGTCCTGCAGTCCCAGCTTGATTCTTGCCAGTGCCCGGGTGATCTTGCGTGTCACGAAGATTTCGCCCCGGACCGGGCTTTCGTGGTTGAACAAGATCCCGTTGCAGGCATACATGCCGTACGCCTCCCGGTAGTTCACCGTGATCCAGTAGGCATACAGTTTCGCAACAGCGTAGGGGCTGCGCGGATAAAAGGGCGTGGTTTCGGTCTGGGGCGTTTGCTGCACCAGGCCATACAGCTCGGAGGTCGAGGCTTGGTAGAAGCGGGTTTTCTTTTCAAGCCCCAACAGGCGAATCGCCTCGAGCACACGCAATGCACCCAGCGCATCGGAATTTGCCGTGTACTCCGGCTCTTCAAAACTCACAGCCACATGCGACTGTGCGGCGAGGTTGTAGATCTCGTCAGGCTGCGTCTGCTGAATTATCCGCACAAGGCTGGACGAGTCCGTCATGTCACCATAGTGAAGAATCAAGCGAACATCCTGTTCGTGGATGTCTTGATAGAGATGATCGATACGATCGGTATTGAATGAAGACGCACGCCTGCGCAGGCCATGAACCTCGTAACCTTTGTCCAGCAGCAACTCCGCCAGATAGGCACCGTCCTGACCGGTAATTCCAGTAATCAGTGCACGCTTTCTCATGTTCTATTTCCTAATACAAGTCAGTCGCGCAGTTCTCGGTGCACGGCATCAATTGGACAGCCTCGGACAATAAGTCTCCGCTTTGGCCATGTTCTTTACATGGGCCTATGCAAGACTCTTCACCTGTTCGTCTCTCAAGGCCAGGTAGTTGAGCGAGAAGAAGTCCGTCGGGAAGTGCCGATTTGGTCGACGTTCATAGAGACACAGCGAGCCCAGCACGCCATTCCATACAAAGCGCCGAGTCAGACAACCGCACAGGGCACGCTGATCGATGTGGATGATCAGATCTCCAGCCTCTTTGTCGTTGGACTCATAAAGTTGATAGCCTCCAAGCCAGCGCGCTTGGTCGGGCTTGCCGTCTTTCACGGCCAATTCTTTGTAGACCTCGAAGCGGATGGACTGCGTAATATTAAGCGCATCCGCCTGGACTTTTCGCAACCAGTTCTCTCGAGCAGCGTCCATCATCTCGACGACTTTTGCGTAAGGCGGCGCGACGACCACTTCGTAGTCGTACGGATCGGCGCTGTGCATGCGAATAGCCTTCTGCAGGTCAGCCTCGATCGGCATGACCGCCGGGCCGGTCCGGATCTGTGTCTTTCCCGCCGGCATCTCGATGGAGTAGCCGCCCTCCAGCGCCAGAGGTTGCACCCTGAGATTCAATTGTTTGATCAGTTGATTGATCTCTTGAAAGCTGGGCTGCGCGATGTTGTCGCCGTAGATACTCAGCCACCCGGGAATCAGATAGGTGCCCCCGGCCGGGAAGTAGCAAGTGGGGTCCAGCAGCCGCAACCAGGCCATCAGTTCGTCCAGTGAACGCTCAACAATTCGACGCTTTTCACCCGCCTGATCGATGCCCAGGAACAATTGGGGATACTCACCAGCGGCGCCGCACATCAGGCAGGCAATGTCGATTCGACCCATATGATCGACGATCCAGTCTCGCACCTGGGTCACGTCCGCAGTCGACAGCGGGTTATCAACCTGGTTAAAGAACACCGCCCCGTCTGCCTTGAAAGCGATGGAGGTGTCCAAGTCATAGTTCACATCATCATCCAGACCAGATGAGTTGCTGGTCATCTGCGGAAAGACAGCAACCTCAAAAGGGCCAAAGCGGTTGGCCGCAAACGGATCGACCTCATGTATGCGCGTTACCCCCAGCTTCTTGAGGCGCTCTCGCATCACCGGCGCCCGGAAGCGCTTGATGATGAAATCCTTCCCCAGCAAGTCAAGGGATTTCAGGGTGGCGGCGTGGAAATGATCGTCGTGAAGATGTGAGAGGTAGACCCATCGCGCGTCGGACAAGTGTTGCGCGAGTTGTTCGGCAGGATACTCCGGGAAACTCTGCCACCCCCCCGTATTTGCCTTTCCCATCCATGGGTCGCACACGATGCGCTCGCCCTGAGACTCGACAGATATGAAGGAATTGCTGAAATGAGTGATCTTCATAGCCAACTATGTTCAAAGAGTCGCCACCCCTTGCACAAGGGCAGGTGGGCCGCGAAGTCCATCAGGAGACTGTTATGAGGCGGCTTAATGTATGCACAAGATTGTAGCCATCCCACTCCAGCGAAAAATCAAGCGTCCGCCCAATGGGAACTATGCGGTCGATGCCGGCAAGACGCCCTTTGACGACGAGTTCCTGCAAAGCGGCTTTGTCTAACCCCGCATAAGATAAGGTCTGATAACGGCGACTGACTATCGGCAGGATCCGATCGAGTTCCTCGATGTGGCTTTCAAAAAAGAGCCCGCAATTGCCATGCCAATCCTCGATTCCCGGCTCAAGCCCGGTGAGTTCCAGTCTGCTGATGAGGTTGTCACCGCCCATGATGATGTGGCTTTCGGCATGCAGGGCGGCATATCGCAGCGCAGTGGCCCACTTGTCCACTGCGGACTTGGGCTCAAGTCGGTACCGCCCTTGGGCATAGGAGTGCAATTCGCTCCAAAAGACTTCTCGAGCCCGATCCACGGGACCTCGGGCACCCAACCACAAGACGAGATGAGGGGCAGTGCATGCGTTTTGGTCGAACAGATAGGTATCGTTGTAGAAGCCTCTAGCGATCAAAGCATGATCAGACTCGCTCAGGTATTTGTCGGCGCCAATCACGCATGCGGAATACCGGTCTGCGAACGTGACATCAAAGGCGCGAGACGCGACTTGGTGCCGACGGATGTTGTTGATGGTTGCATCCCCCCCCCATATCACGCGCACATCGCATGCGCCGGAAAAATCCGCCGTGGCGCTTTGATCAGTGCGGTCATATCGCACCAACCGTATATGGTCGCGCAGCCCCTGATGCGATTTCCGATTCATCACGGCGTCAGTGAGCTCAGCAATGATGCCAACCTGGACAAATTCCTCGCTCGGCACCCGCACGATATTGGCATTGCCCGCAAGAAGCCCTGCCGCGAGAGAATAGGCGAAGTTCACCGGAACATTGCCAGGCGCAATATGGAACACAACACCACGCCCGAGCCTTCGATCAAGGTCGCGATAGTCACGCTGCATGGCCGCCAGCGATGCACGCCGGCACCAAAACCCGAACGAGTACACGTCCGGGAGAGAGCGCACACGGGGATCGGATACGAGGGCCTCCGAAAGATCGCCGAGGAAGGCCACGACTTCCGGGGAAAATGGTCGCAACGGCCGGGCGTGGCGAATTGACAGCAAGTCCCCCCCCGCCGGGGCCAGAACCTGCACGCGACTCCTACCCTCCATGAGTCAGCCTTTCATGGTTCGTGGCTGTTCCAGTGGCGTAAGTATCACTGCAGCCACGAAGTTCGGCATCCTTGACACGACCGATCACCCGAAAGTACTTGCCCAGCCTCCCGCACTTGCAATCGTCCTCGCCGAGCATGACACCCTCATCTTCAGTGAGCAAGGCATGCCCGGGATAACTGCCGGGCAACATAGACAATACTTCGATGAGACCGGTCTCACCCACGTCGGCCAGAGAGAAGTCGTAGGGACGTCGAACAATGACGTCGGAATAAATCGAGGCGTGTAGATGCCCCATCTCGCATTCGATGAAGATGGAACCCGTCTGCTCCACCATGCCGTAATAGTCATGCACCTTGGCAATCCCGCACACCTCCCGCAAACGCTCACGGAATACCGAGGAGGTCACCGCATCCCGGACCAGCGTCTTCCACCCGCCGCCGTGAATCAAAATGGCATTGGACAGGTCGAGCTTGCCCTCCCTGGCAACCAACTCCTTGTACAGATGCTGCCAAACCATAAAAGTGAAACCGAACAGCAACACCGGCGAGCCGGCGTGCTTTTCTAGAAATCTGGACAAGCCCTCCATGTCCAGCCGCATATCATTGTCCAGCGCAAATATTCTGTCGCGGGCAAAGATCGAGAAGCCCAGGATCCCTGCTCCCCGGGCAGAGAACAGCGCGCGATCCTTGATTACTGCCGGGCTGTCTACCACGATCATCGGCATCCGCTGGGCTCCGGTCACGGCATGCACAATGCGGGTCAGCACCTTGGTCTGGTTCGCCGACGTGGACCGATCCAGATAGATGCGCGACGGCACCTGGCCCGTGGTCCCACTGGACGTCATCGTCTTGACGATCTCTTCACGCGGGACGCTGAAAAGTTCAAGCTCCTTGAACAGCCGAACCGGAAGAAAGGGGATATCGGCCGTCGATTTTGCTGCGCTAGGATTGAATCCAAGGGCATCGATCATCTGCCGATAAGGCAGACATCGCTCCGCATGGCTCATCGTCAAATCGACAAGTCCCTTGGTGAGCATCGCCATTTTCGCATTGCGGTCAAGTGAATAGGGCGGCAGCGTATGCCAGGCAGTGAGATCCATCACGCGGACACCTCCTCAACGCTCAGCGCTCGGTAATCAATCTTGCCCGCGGTGGTACGCGGCAGTTTCGATACTACACGTACCTGGTAGGCGGATGCATGGATGGCCGTTCGCTCAGCGAGAAAGCGCGGCAACTCAGCCTGATGTCGACCGTCAGTGATCCAGACCGTCACACGATCATCGATGCCGGAACATGCCGCTTCGGCAACCAGGTCAAGGCAGATCTGCTCCAGATCCTCGAGACTCACACGCTTTCCAAATAACTTCACGAAGCGACTGAGGCGGCCGGTGACGTAGTAGTACCCGTCCGTGTCTCGCCGGGCGAGATCGCCAGTTAGCAGCACTCCGTTCCGTTCATCGCCCTTACAAAGATCCGCGCGGTGCTCGGCGTAGCCCATGGTGACGTTAGGGCCGCGATAACCGAGCTGGCCCTCGATACCGATCTGCGCGATCTCATGACCCTCCTCATCGACCAAGAACAGCTCGCCGCCGGGGATTGCCACGCCAATACTACCGGCCTTCTCGAGCGCTCGCTCCGAGGGAACGTAACTCATTCTTGCCGTAGCCTCTGCCTGGCCGTACATCACATAGAAGTCGATCCCTACACGCACAGCATATTCCGCGAACTCCTTTATCAGGGCCTCCGACAGTTTGCCTCCCGCCTGCGTCAAGGTCCGCAGGGACCCTGGGGCCTTGCGCGCGAACCCCAGGCGCCGAAGCATCTGGTAGGTGTATGGAACCCCGGCCAAAGAAGACCCCCGGGCTTCGGCAAAGAATTGCCAGAAAGGCTTCTCCATGACCGACCGTTCGGTAACCAGCAGGGTTGCGCCTGCGTGAAGGTGGCTACTGAGCACGGAGAATCCGTAGGTGTAATGGAGCGGCAGACTGGTAATCGGGCGGTCGTCCGGGGTGATGCGCAGGTAAGCCGCTATCGCCTCCGCGTTGGCTTGCAAGTTGCGCCGGCTTTGCCGGACAAGCTTGGGACTGCCGGTGCTGCCGGAGGTACCCAGCAGCAGTGCGAGGTCTTCATGCAACGGAGGAATCTCAGAGTCATTCCTGGCCGCAAGCATCGCATAGTCCATGATGCGCAACAGGCCCGCGTAGTCCGTGCGCTGATCTTCCATACCGGCCGGCACGACGAGCAGCTCCGGTCGATACCGGATCACGTACCGATCAATCGTCTCCCCGCTTGCACCGGCATCCAGCAGGATCGGCACCACACCGTGGCGCAGCATGGCCACAATGGCCGCAATGCACCCGAGCGAATTGCAAGTCAGGACCAGCGCGACCGTCCTGGATGGGGCTCTCTCAGCGAGCGCTGCCGTGGTTTCGAGCAAGGCCCCATAGGAAAGCTCGCGCCCAGCATCATCGATTGCTGCAGGACGCCCCGCAGGAAACGACTCCAGGGAAAACAGGCTCACGCGACGCTGCTCCAACGATCACGGATGGCGGTGGCAATCTGGGGGGCGGTCAGGCCCGTCTCAGCAAGCAAGTGCCGATAGTCGCCAGCGTGCGGGAAGTAGTCGCGAACCCCGATGATCAGTTGCGGAGGAACAGATGCAAACTGGCTCTTGTGCTCGGCAACTGCCGCGCCAAGCCCCCCGATAACGCTGTGCTCCTCCACCGTCACGACCAGGCGCGCAGATGCATAGACGTCCCGCAACGTCTCTGTATCCAGTGGTTTGATCGTGTGCATATTGACCACGCCCACGCGCAGCCCTTCGGATTCCAATAGTTTGGCCGCCTCCAGCGATTCGTGAACAGCTGGCCCCGTGGCGACGATTGTGAGATCGTCGCCACGGCGCAGTCGAATGGCCTTGCCTATGGAGAACTCATAGTCCTCCGTGTACACGATGGAGTGAGGGACACCGCCGCCAAGCCGCAGGTAGGCCGGCCCCTGATGCTGGGCAAGCGCCAGCACGGCCTTGACAGTTTCGCCACAATCGGCGGGAGATATGACTGTCATGTTGGGGATGGCACGCATGAACGCAATATCTTCCAAACTGATATGCGTAGGCCCTAGCACCCCAACCGAGAAGCCCGCCCCCATGCCTACCAACTTGACGCCCAGCCCCATGTATCCCATATTGACGCGGACTGGGTCTGCACTGCGCGCCGCCGCAAAGGTGGCATATGTCGTCGCGAAAGTGGAGAAACCTTCATTGCACAAGCCTGCAGCCATGCCGACCATGTGCTGCTCAGCGATGCCGACATTGATGAGCCGATCCGGATAAGCCGCAGCAAAACGGTCCAGCCCCGAAAAGTTACGAAGGTCAGCCGTCACGATGAGCGTCTCAGGGTTGACGTCCGGCAGTCCCATCGCCGTGAGTCCAAAGGTTCCAGCCGACCCCAGCATAGACCACGTCCGGAGATTGGCCCGGGTAAAAGCAGTCATAGATGCACCGCCCTTTCCGCGGTCAGCTCATCAAACTGCGCCTGGGTCAGACGGCTGTGGTGCCAAGCCGGGTTGTGTTCCATGAACGGGACGCCCTTGCCCTTCACCGTATTGGCAATGATGACGGTAGGTTTGCTTTCGCGCCTGTCAAACGCTTCCAGCAGTTCACTCACGTTATGTCCATCCACAACGTGTGCCTGCCAGCCGAAGCTCTCCCACTTCTCGGCCATCCCGTCCATGTTCAATATTTCCCGAGTGGGACCGTCGTATTGCAGCCCGTTCTTGTCCACGATGGCCACGAGATTTGAAAGGCCGAAATGGGCCGCCGACGCGGCACTCTCCCAGACCGACCCTTCATCGCACTCGCCATCACCCATCAGCACGAACACTCTGGATGTGTTGTTACCACGTTTGCGTAGCCCCATCGCCGTTCCAGCGCCCAATGCCAGCCCCAGCCCCAAGCTCCCGCTAGAAAACTCAATCCCCTTGTCAAGATTCATGGATGGGTGTCCATACAGGAAAGTGTGATTACTCTTGAAAGTCATCAACTCTTCGTCGGTCACGAAGCCTGCCTGCTTGAGAGCCGCGTAGTAGGCCATCGCGCCATGCCCCTTGCTCAGAATGAAGCGGTCGCGCTCCGGCCAGCGAGGGCGGGCAGGATCTACACGCATGACTGACAGGTAAAGCACCGCCATGATTTCGACCAGCGACAATCCGCCACCGAAATGGGCGCCATTCGATCCGGTCTTCAGACCCATGCGCAGGATGTCATAACGAATCTCTTGCGCGGCCCGCTCACAGGCCTCAATTGCGCTCACTGAAGGTTTCATACACCGCCCCCATCCACTCGGACAACCTGACCGTTCACGAACGATGCCGCGTCTGATGCTAAGAAGAGCGCGACTCGCGCGACCTCCTGGACCAAGGCCATACGCCGCATGGCACTGCTCTCGACCATTCGTGCACCCGCTTTCTTTTCCATCCTCGTCGCCATCTCGGTGTCGGTAAGTCCGGGCGCCACCGCGTTGACCCGAACCCCTAGCGGGGCCACCTCGGCAGCCAGCGTCTTGGTGAACGCCATGAGTGCGGCCTTGGAGGTACCGTAGGCGACGTTGCCGGCAGAGAGGTCCAGCCCCGCGATCGAGCCGAAGTTGACGATCGCACCGGATTTCTGGCGCACCATCCGACGCACGATAAGCTGGGTCAACTCCAACTGGGCAAAGAAATTGATGTCGAAAACCTCTCGGACCGTGGCGAGCGGCGTCATCTGGAACAGCCCGCCATGGGCAATGCCGGCGTTGTTGACCAGCACGTCGATCCGACGCCCGGCAGGCAACACGCCATTGACAGCGGCTTTCATGGCATTGACATCCCCAAGGTCGAACGCAATGCGATCCACTTGAACACCATACCGGCCGGCCAGGGCGCGCATATCCTCTGCGAAGACATCTGTCTCGTTACGACTATGCACGATCAGCCCCCCCCCTGCCGCGGCGAATTCCTCGGCAAGTGCCCGACCGATGCCCCTATTGGCCCCGGTGATGAGAATCGTCTTACCGACGAATGTGGGCGTGGCCCTAGATGTTGACTCCATACTTTCGAAGTATTTCCATACCCTTCTCGTAACTGGAAAAATCCAGGATGTCCTCCATTTCGAGGGCGATCCCGAATACCTCCTCGAGCTCGGTCATAAGCTGCATATGCCCTACCGAATCCCAACCCGCGACAGCTTGATAAACCAAGCCGGGAAGCTGATCTTCGGCGACCCCCATCACCTCAACGAACGCTGCGTTGTATTTCTTCAGTTCCGTCATTTCATTTCCTCGAACTCATTCCTCGATACACCCTGCCGTACGTCGAGGTACGTCACCAGGGGTTCAACCGTTCCGTCCTGTCCATCAGTTTGAGCAACTGAGGGGCCTGGGCAGTATTTTGCTCCCATTGAGAGCGAGTTATCTCAATTTGCTCCATGTCCTGCCCGCATCCAGCCGACGGACCGCATCGATTGAGGCCAAGCAAGGCATTCAGCCTGATCGCGCCATGGTTGTCAGCCCGCTGACAACCATAGATGCGGTCGATACCGTAGGTTCTGAACATGTAGTCCATGCCATGAAAGACCACATTCAGGGCCAGAAATCTCTGCCGCGTATAGGCACTGACCCAGAATCCGCCCAGCGCGGAGCCATCAGCAATATCGTTGAGCGAGTAGACACCCGAAAAACATCCTGCGCGCTCGATCCGGACATAAATGGCTTTGTCATTCCGCTTCAATGAATCCATGAAGCGCCGATGTTCGTCCGGGGTGATGCGCCGGTCGGATGTCATCCAGCGTCGCACCTCTTCATCGTTGCGCCCCTGCAGCACCTCGTCGGACTCCTGCTCGGTCAGATCCGTGAAGTTCTTGAAACTGTACATGGGACTCATCGATCATCCCGGCCTTTGCGACCTGCGAACCTGGTTCACGGAATGTCCTGGCTGCCCAAGGGCTCTCCCAGGGCGATACTGCGTCCGGAGGGCTTGCCCAGGAGGCCCTGAAAATAACGCGGATGCAGTCCGTACCCCGGCCGGATGACACGGATGTTCTCTTCGGTGAAAATCTCGCCAGCCGCGATGTCGCGAGCAGCATAGATAGACCTCTTTCCCGCACTGACCTTGCCCTCGGCCTCTTCCAGGCCGTAGAACACGCGACCCAACGCATCAAACGCGCGGTTGGTCTCTGTCACCAAGCTGGCGAACTCTTGGGGCTCCATGGAAAACGACGAATCGACCCCGCCATCGGCGCGCGACATCGTGAAGTGCTTTTCAATACAGGTGGCCCCGAAGGCGATGGAGGCCACCGCCACGCCGATACCGAGCGTGTGGTCCGAAAGCCCCACGTCGCAGCCAAACAAGGCAGCCATATGGGGGATGGTGCGCAGGTTGATTTCCTTGGGGTCAGCCGGGTAGGCACTTGTGCATTTAAGCAGCGTCAGATCCTTGCAGCCATACTTGCGCAGTGTGTTGACTGCCTCGTCAATCTCCGAGACGGTAGAGCCACCTGTCGACATGATCACAGGCTTGCCGGTTTCTGCCACGGCCTGCAACAGTGGCACATGATTAATTTCGAACGATGCCACCTTGTAGATCGGGTTATCCAAGGTTTCCAGAAACTCCACGGCCTTGGTGCTAAATGGCGTAGAAAAACAGGGGATGCCTTCCTCCCGCGCAACTTGGAACAGCTCTTGGTGCCAGTCCCAAGGCGTACTCGCTTCTTCGTAGAGGTCATAGAGCTCACGACCGAACCAGGGCGAACTCGCCTCTTTGATGGTAAAGGCGCCCCGAATCGTCAGACACGCCGGGGTATAGGTTTGCAGCTTGATAGCAGACGCGCCAGTCTTTGCTGCAGCTCGAACCAGGTCAATGGCCCGCGCCTTGGATTGGTTGTGATTGCCGGACAACTCCGCAATCAGAAAAGGTTTATCTCGGTGTGGAATTCGATTCGTCTGTTCCATGGCTGCAAATCGCTAACGTACAAAAATATTGAAGAATGTGGGTGGAGCGCTTTCAGAATGGCCGCTCTTACGCAAGGACCGCTTCTACGACTTCCCCGACCCCCGTTTGAGCCGATTCGACGTACCTCCGCTGACGCTGAATCATCCGACCGACCTGACGACTCACACGACCGCAGGCCTGCTTCAAGCGACCGCTCGTCACGTGGCGCAAATCACCCACGTTGACGATCAACCCCCGACGATCATAGAAATCGAGCGAATTACGCTGATTGTCCGCGACCCAGCCCGAAATCAACGGGCAACCGGCGGCAAAGGCCTCAAGCATCAAGGTGCTGGCCGGTGCGACGAGATACCGCGCCCGCCGGTAAAGCCCCATCATGTGGCCAGCGTCCAAGCCGCTAAAGAAACGTAGCTTGCTTCGACATTGACCCGATCGGCGCACCACTTTGGTCACCGGCAAACGTCGACCCGAAAGCACCCACACCGGGGTTCGCGGATCGACCAGGGTCAGCCTCTGCAGCATTTCGACAACCCACTGCTCCTGCCTGGTGCCACCCACAGCAAGTACGACTGCCTGGCGTGGAACCGGACGATCCATCAGCCGCGCTGCCGCCCTGATTTCGGGTCGCAACAAGAGGTAGCGGCCACCCAGGTACAAGCGGGAACCCTCTCGAAGTCGAAACTGATTGGCGTTGACGCCTTCGTTGTAGCAAATCACGATGTCGGCAACATACTGGACATCGCGAAGATCATCAATGCACACGGTACGACACGGGCGGGCATCCACAAGGCGCCGCCAGAATGCATCGTCGAATTGGTAACCGTCAACCACGACAACGTGGCCTCTCCAGTCCATCTGAAGAAAGGCCTCGTCATCCAGTAGCTGTACTACCTGAATGCCACCACGCTCAAGCGCGGCCCTCGTGACCCCGCGAATACTGCGACAGCAAAACGAGACCTGAGCGCCAGCCAGCAGTAGGGCGTCCGCGAGTGCACGACAGCGCGACATATGGCCGAAGCCGATCTGCGCCGATTCATCAACCCGAAACGTCACCTTTCCAGAGGAGGTCACGCAGACGCTCCATCAGCGGCAATTGACTTCAGCAACCCCTCATTGCGCACGATGCCTTGGTTGGTCTGCATCATTGCAGGCTCGCGCTCCAGTATGTCGAGAATGTCTTGCGTCAGAAACGGTTGTCCGTCCGGACGCTGAAGTCTCTCGAAAATCGCCTGCAGAAATACCAGATCGCGTGGCTCATCCAGCGTCCAGCGATGATGCCCAAGCCCCTTGAATTTTTCCAAACTGCCGATGCGGAACCACTCGGGATGATTCACCACGTACGGCCCAACGTGCTCGCGCTCCGACTTGAGCGTCGCCTCCTGCCAAGCCCGCTCCAACGCAGAGAAGGAGAAGACAGCGCAATCCAACCCATCCGGAAACTCGCCCCCCAGATAGTACAGATCGTAGTGGCCCGAGGTGAAACCGCGCACGACCTCGTCGATGATGGTCGGGTCCAAGGCGGGGCAGTCAGCCGTGATGCGGACAACCGCATCGGCTCCGGCCAGCTTGGCACACTGATAGTAACGGTCCAGAACATCTTCGAGGCTGCCGCGGAAAACAGGAACAACCCGGCTGCGGCACCACTGCTCCAGAACATCGTCGGACGCATGGTCGGAGGTAGCCACGATGACCTTATCAAGGGTATTGCATGCCGACAGGCGGTCGACCACATGCGCAAGGACTTCCCGTCCCGCCAACGGCAGCAAAACCTTGCCCGGCAGGCGGGTGGAGCTCATACGAGCCTGGATGATGCAAACAACGCGCATAGGCAATGCAACAGGTCAATTTAGGCGCTTGAAACCGGCATGACACACAGGCCCCTTAAGCAAAGACATCACGTCACGGCCGTCCTCACACTCCTTGATCAGGCGGAAGATAGGTTCCAGAGCGTCGAAATAGCCATCAATGACCTCTGGGGTATGGTCGGTGCATACATACACCCCCGTTGTCGCCAAGTAACCCTTGGCAAGCATCTCCTGAGTAATCAACGTCTTGTACTCCAGCGCCTTCGGGCTTTTGATGGTAAAGCCAGTGAGCGCAGGCAGACCCCAATGATCCAGCTCCAATCCCGTCGCTTCGGCCAGAGCCTGCCAGCGCGCCCGGATTGCCAGGCCAGTCCTGGTGATGGTCTCCCAAGATTTGACTCGTTCCATGACTTCCAAGGTCTTCAGTGCAGCGGTTGGGCCGATGCGCTCAGTCCAGAAAGTACTGCTGATGAACGTGGACTGTGCCGCCTCCATCACTTCCCGTCGGCCAATAGTCGCAGTGATCGCATAACCATTGCCCAGCGCTTTGCCGAACATGGCCATATCCGGTTCGACGCCATAAAGCTTGTGCAGGCCGCCAAAGGTCTGCCGAAAGCCGGAAGTGCACTCGTCGAAGACCAGCACGATACGCCGCTCGGTAGCCAGCTGCCGCACCTTTTGCAGAAAGTCGTTTTCGGGCCCGCGGTTGCGCGAAACCTCCATTTTTATCACGCCTATATCGTGTTGGTCGACCAAGGCCTTCAGTTCCTCGAAGTTGTTGTAGTTGAACGGAAAGACAGTGCCTTTCAGATTGCGCGGAACCCCTTTGGGTTCCAAGCCCGGCAAGAGGTGGCCGTCCAGGCCACCTTCGTCGCTTAGGTTGGCGGACAGATACCAGTCATGCCAACCGTGATAGCCACAAATGGCCACCTTGTCGCGACCAGAAGCAGCCCGGGCAATACGAATTGCGATGGCATTGGCTTCGCCGCCTGAACGGGCAAATCGCGCCATTTGAGCCCAAGGATGCATCTCTACCAAGCGCTCGGCGAGGTACACCTCTTCAGGGCAGTTGAGCGTAGACATGTTGCCGGCCTGGACTGTCGCAGCCACAGCGGCATCAACCTCGGGATGGCCATACCCAAGCGTGTTTGTGCCGATCCCCATGATGCACATGTCGGTGTAGCGATTTCCGTCCAGATCCCACACTTGACAGCCTTTGGCCTTGCTGAAATAAGCGGGCCATTGCTCCGGCAGAAACATCTCTGCTCGTTTTGAAAGGAGCATGCTCCCGCCGGGAATCAGATTCTTTGCACGTTTCCAGAGATCTTGGCCAGAATTCATTTCAACACCTCAAACCTAAATAAGTCTACGAAAAACCCACCAAAAGACAAGAACAGCCAACCCCTTCTTGGCATCAGCAGTATCGACCCGTGCAGCAAACCATCACTCCCAGCCCAAGCCACGACGAACGACGCAATCACCCAAGGTCAGCCCATCTCGAAGGATTCACAAGCCTGTCATCATCGGACTCGATGTGTGGCCACTCCCCTGCAAAGGAGGTGCGAAGCGCATCGTATATTTGAATTAGATGCTCAGGGCTGTCCACGCCGACGACTACACGATCCACCTCGTCAAAGGCTTTCGGGAAAGCCAGGCAGGCCTTCAAGGCCGAACAGCCTGTGGATGTCTGCCATTGGTCCCACGCCTGCCAGATCTTCAACCAAGGTGAGAACTTAGCCGGCATGCCATTTATCGGGGTCAGTAGCAGCCCTTGGAGAAAAGCAGAGCGGGTATGCACTTCAACTTGCTGGTCCTTCAGCCTCTTCAACCATCCGGAGCTCAGTAGCCGGCGATCGACCAAGTTCAGAGGCGCCTGGACCAGATCCAATGCCCCTCGCGCAAATACGTCGCCAAGCTCATCGGGCGAGTAGATCGAAACGCCAATCTTCTGGACTTGGCCATTCGCCTTGAAGCCCTCAAGTGCCCGAAAAAGACTTCCTCCATCAGCGCCCAGCAGATCACTGGAACGATGCAAGAGAAGGCCGTGGACCGACTCTACGCCCAATCTACGGAGAGATCCGGACAACTGATCCCGCGCCCAGGCCTCCACATCGCCTACCTGCGCGGGCAACGGGGGAAGCTTGGTCACCACACGAAAATCCCGCACCCCGATCTGCCCCAGCGCCGCCTCCGAGTCACCGTAGGCGATAGCAGTATCTATGTCACCGACGCCGTAGCTGCGAGCCAGGGAAATGATCTCGGCCGCTTTGGCACGCGACACCTGCCCTGACCGGTTGGCGATGCCGTAGGGCAAACCGAATTGAACCGTCCCCAGGGATAGCTTCACGACAGCAAGGCCTCTTCGAGGCCACAGACGACGCGGTCCTGATCGTCACCGGACAAGGCAGGATAAAGAGGCAGACTGATGGCCTCCGTGTAGTACCGCTCGGCCTCCGGAAAATCCCCAGCGGAAAATCCCATGTCTTGGTAGTACGGCTGAGTATGCACGGGTATGTAGTGGACGTTGACCCCTACTCCTTGGGAGCGCATCGACTCAAAGACTTCTCGCCGACCCTTACCGTCTGGCCGGGAAGTCAAGCGTACGACATATAAGTGGAAGCTGGAATACGCATCCGGATGTTGCCAAGGAGTGGCAAGGGGCAAATGCGCAAGCTTTTCGTTGTAACGCCGCACGATCTCATGCCGCTTGGAGACATAGGCCTCTAGGCGGCTCATCTGGCTCAGACCCAGAGCCGCCTGAAGATCGGTCATCCTGTAATTGAAGCCGAGTCCGATCTGCTGGTAATACCAGGGGCCTTCGGAAGCCTTGGTCATTAGCGCGGGATTGCGCGTGATGCCATGACTGCGGAGCAGTTCCATGGCCTGTGCAAGCCCAGAATCATTCGTCAATGCCATCCCTCCCTCGGCTGTCGTAATGATCTTGACCGGGTGGAAGCTGAAGATGGTGATGTCGCTATAGCGGCAATTTCCGACAGGCTCTCCGAGATAACGAGCGCCAATGGCGTGCGACGCATCCTCGATCACCTTGAAGCCATATTTCTTGGACAAATCGTGAATAGCTCTCATTTCGCACGATTGCCCACACATGTGAACTGGTACCACGATCTTCGGAAGACTCCCCATACGCTGGGCGCGCTCAAGCTTGGCCTCCAGAGCAGAAACAGACATGTTGAATGTCAATGGATCGATATCAACGAAATCGACAGTTGCTCCACAGTAGAGGGCGCAATTCGCAGAGGCAACAAAGGTGATGGGGCTGGTCCACAATCTGTCGCCAGGCTTCAGACCAAGCGCCAAGCAGGCGACATGAAGCGCTGAGGTAGCGCTGTTCGCAGCGACCGCGTGCGTTACTCCCGTGTACCTTGCCACCGCGTTCTCGAAGGCAGGAACGGCGGGGCCCTGTGTCAGGAAGTCGGATCGAAGAACTTCCGTAACCGCCGCGATATCGGCCTCAAGAATTTCCTGCCGCCCATAAGGAATCATGTCAGATCTTTCCAATCTTTTCCTGATTGGCCTGAATCCAATCTCGTAGCGACTCGACGGTCATCCACTCGGTGTTATTGTCCGAGCTATAAACAAAGTCTTCAGGCACCCTTCGGCCGTCGCCTATACGCTCCGGATCACTGCTCCAGTTGTGGATGGCGGGAAGTATCTTGTAATAACCATCGTAATCGTAGGTATGGGGCGCATCTTCAACCCCGATCATCTGCTCGTGCAGCTTCTCGCCGGGACGAATGCCAATCATCTCAAGCCGAGCCGAGGGGTCTACCGCTTTTGCGATATCGCCAATCTTCATCGATGGGATTTTCTTCACGTAAACCTCCCCTCCGACCATATCCTCGAAAGCACGCCACACGAGCTCCACGCCTGCCTCAAGCGATATCATGAATCGCGTCATTCGCTGATCGGTAATCGGCAGGCACCCGGTTGATGCACGCTCGATGAAGAACGGGATCACGGAACCGCGAGAACCCATCACGTTTCCGTACCTTACGACGGAGAACCGCGTGTCTTGGCTTCCCGCATACGAATTGCCTGCAATGAACAGCTTGTCCGAGGCCAGCTTGGTCGCGCCATAGAGGTTCACCGGACTGCTGGCCTTATCGGTCGAAAGAGCCACTACACGCTTGACCCCCTGATTAATGCAGGCTTCGATAAGGTTCATCGCGCCAATGACGTTCGTCTTGATGCACTCGAACGGGTTGTATTCCGCGATGGGAACAATCTTGGTCGCCGCCGCATGCACAACGTAATCAATTCCTTTGAGCGCGCGGTTTAGCCGATCTTGATCGCGAACGTCACCAATAAAGAACCTGATGCGTTCGTCCGAGCCGTAAATCTTGGCCATCTCCCATTGCTTCATTTCATCTCGAGAATAGATGACCAGCCTTTTCGGATTAAAGCGAGCCAGCGTCATGGGAATAAACGTGTGACCAAAGGAGCCTGTACCACCGGTAACAAGAATCGACGAATTAGTAAGCATGGCGGGTAATTGAATTTTGTCTGACGGTACTGGCCACTGGAAACGATAGCGGGTTTCGGGCCGCGTCGTCGCCATCCATTGAGTTCACTTTAACGGCTTCCGTGCAAGACCAAAGATCGACCTCGCATGCCCTCTCAGGAATCCAGGCACAGGAAAAGGGGTATCGTTCCGGAACGGGAGCAGGTAATAGGCCTTTAAGAATCTGTTTTTCCCACGGTACCAATGTATGTTCTTGCATCTCAGGCCCGGGAAGGTGGCGGCTGACTCGAAGCCATAAAGCCTCAGCATCTCCGCCAGCGACTCCGGCGTGTACGGTCGAACATGCGTCGGGTCATTGTAGAAATTTTTCCAGTCCAGCTGGAAATTCGGTGTAGACAAATAGACCAGCCCACCCGGCTTCAAACACCTGAATATCTCGGAAATGAAATTTTCCGGCTCCCGGAGATGCTCAATCACTGCGAGGCTTATGGCGATATCGACAGAATTTTCCTCCGCGGGGATTCTGCCAACCTCGAAATCCACATCGGCATAGTCCAGCCCCAGATAATTCCATCCTTGCGCCTCGCACGCGGGCTCTAAAAACCGATCCGCGCACCCTAGGTCCAAGAGCGTAGCCTCGGGGCCAGCCTTGAACCCTATCTCTTCGGCCAGGAGCTTGAGTGTCTGCACCTCCCGGTGGCCCAGATGCTGTCGCGCCGAATCAAGTTGCGCCGTTGTGGTCTTGGACTGCAGATATGCAGCTTTTATATTGCTGTTGGTCATTTTCGATTTGCCGCCGAATCAGCCAGCTGTTCTTCCGTAATCGTCCTCAAAACGAACGATATCGTCCTCGCCAAGATAGGCGCCGCTCTGCACCTCGATGATCTCCAGCGGCTCCTGGCCCGGATTGGCCAGGCGATGCACTTGACCGATGGGAATGTAGGTACTCTGGTTTTCACCCAGCACCATGACCTTGTCGCCATTGGTCACCTCGGCCATGCCGCGGACCACCACCCAGTGCTCGGCCCGGTGGTGATGCATCTGCAACGAGAGCGAGGCGCCCGGCTTGACCATGATGCGCTTGACCTGGTGACGTGCGCCCAGATCGATGCTGTCGTACCAGCCCCAGGGGCGTGCCACGCGACGGTGCTGCACGGCCTGGGACGCGTCGAGCGCCTCCAGCCTGCTCACCACTTCCTTGACCGCCTCGGCATGGGAAGCGTCCGCCACCAGCAGGGCGTCGGGCGTATCGATGACCAGCAGATTGTTCGTGCCCAGCGCCACCACGGGCCGCAGCCCCCCCGCGTGGATATAGGTGTTGTGCGCGTGCAGGTGGTGGGCGTGCTGCGCATCACCACCGGCGCGGTTGCCATCGCTGTCAGGCTCGGCCAGTTGCGCCACGGCGTTCCAGCTGCCCACGTCGCTCCAGACCCCGGCAAAGGGGAAGACACTGACGTTGCCAGCGCGCTCCATCACGGCATAGTCGATGGACTGGCTGCGACATGCTGCAAAGGCCTGGGGCTCAGGCCGCAGAAAATGGCCGTCGCGCCGGGGCTGGTGCATGGCCTGGCGGCAGACCTCCAGGATGTCGGGCGCATGGGCCTGCAGAGCGTCCAGCAGCGCCTGTGCGCGCATCAGAAAGATGCCGGCATTCCAGAGGTACTGCCCGCTGGCCAGGAATTCGAGCGCCTTGTCCTGCGCCGGCTTCTCGACGAAGCGGGCCACCTCGAACCCGGCACCGGCCACCGCCCCCTTCTGGATGTAGCCGTAAGCTGTGCTCGGAAAGCTGGGTTGAACACCAAAGGTCACCAGCCGGCCCGACTGTGCCACCGGAGCCGCGCCCTGCACCATGGCGCAGAAGGCCTGGGCATCGGGAATGTGGTGGTCGGCCGGGCAGAACAGCAGCAGGGCATCGGCCGGTGCGGCCAACGCAGCCAGCGCCATCGCGGCCGCCGTGTTCTTGGCCTGAGGTTCGAGGATCTGTCGCACGGACAGGCCCGCGTGTGTCGCCACGTCCGCCACCAGGAAACGATGCTCTTCGGCCGCCACGCAAGTGATGGATTCGGCCACTCCCTGCGCCAGGGGGGCTACGCGTTCCAGCGTCAGCTGCAGCAAGGACTTCTCTCCGATCAGCGGAATGAACTGCTTGGGGAAGGCCTTGCGTGACAGGGGCCACAGGCGCGTGCCGCTGCCCCCACAGAGGATGACGGGATGGATAACAGTGCTCATGCATAAACCTCGGCCTGCGCCAGCAACTTGCCTTGTTGATCTTTGCTCGAAAGCTGCGGAAAACCCTGGACGGGCCACTGGATGCCAATGGCCGGATCATTCCAGAGGATGCACCGCTCGTGCTCCGGCGCGTAGTAGTCAGTGGTCTTGTACAGGAAATCGGCCGACTCGCTGGTGACCAGGAAACCATGGGCAAAACCGGCCGGCACCCACATCTGGCGATGGTTGTCCTCGCTCAGCTCGGCGCCAACCCACTGCCCAAATGTCGGGGAGCTCTTGCGCAGATCCACCGCCACGTCGTACACACTGCCGCGCACCACACGCACCAGCTTGCCCTGTGCCTGCCTGAGCTGGTAGTGCAGACCGCGCAGCACCCCTTTGGCACTGCGGCTGTGGTTGTCCTGCACGAAGTCCACCTGCAGACCTGTGGCCTGGGCGAACGCCTGTTCGTTGTAGCTTTCGAAAAAGAAGCCGCGGGCGTCACCGAACACCTTGGGTTCGATGACAAGCACGTCGGGAATGGCCGTGGGTATGGCTTGCATGGTGCGCCCCCGGTCAAGCCGGTCGTCTTTCCCTCAGCAGGCGCTGCAGGTACTGGCCATAGCCGTTCTTGGCCAGCGGCTGCGCCAGCTTCTCGAGTTGCCCGTCACCGATCCAGCCATGGCGCCAGGCGATCTCTTCCGGGCAGGCGATCTTCAAGCCCTGGCGGTGTTCCAGGGTGGCGATGAACTGGCTGGCCTCCAACAGGCTGTCGTGGGTGCCGGTGTCCAGCCAGGCATACCCCCGCCCCATCATCTGTACGCTGAGCTGACCCCGGTCCAGGTACATCTGGTTGACCGTCGTGATCTCCAGTTCACCCCGGGCACTGGGCTTGACGGCCTTGGCGATGTCCACCACCTGGTCATCGTAGAAGTACAGGCCGGTCACCGCATAGTTGCTCTTGGGCACCTTGGGTTTCTCCTCGATGCTGCTGGCCTGGCCCTGGGCGTCGAAGGCCACCACGCCGTAACGCTCGGGGTCGTTCACGTGATAGGCAAAGACCGTAGCGCCGCTCGTTTTCGCATCAGCCGCGCCCAACAGGCCCTGGAAGTCATGGCCGTAGTAGATGTTGTCGCCCAGCACCAGCGCACTGGGGCTCTGGCCCAGGAACTGCTCGCCGATGATGAAGGCCTGCGCCAGGCCATCCGGACTGGGCTGCACGGCGTACTGCAGGTTCAGGCCCCACTGGCTGCCGTCACCGAGCAGCTGCGAGAACCGTGGGGTGTCCTGCGGCGTGCTGATCAGCAGGATGTCGCGCATGCCCGCCAGCATCAGGGTGCTCAAGGGGTAATAGACCATGGGCTTGTCGTAGACCGGCAGCAGCTGCTTGCTGATGGCCAGCGTGGCCGGGTGCAGCCGGGTGCCGGAACCGCCGGCCAGGATGATGCCCTTGCGTTGTGTCATGGTTGTTGTGCTCAAAGTATCTCGTCCAGCAAACGCGCCACCCCGGTCTCCCAATGCGGCAGCGTCAGGCCGAAGGTGTTCTGGAACAGGGTGCTGTCCAAGCGTGAATTGTGGGGCCGTTTGGCCGGGGCCGGATAGCCCGAGGTGGGAATGGGCAGGACCTGTTCCGGCCCGGCCTTGAGCTCTCGACCGGCCTCCCGGGCCCGCTGCAGCACGAAGCGCGCATAGGCAAACCAGGAGGTCTCACCAGCGGCCGTCACATGGTAGAGACCCGATGGCGCCGGGTCCTTGCGCTGCATCGGGGGCAGGACATGGCGTATGGCATGGGCCGTCACATCGGCCAGCAGATCGGCGCCGGTCGGCGCGCCGACCTGGTCGTCGATCACCTTCAGCAGCTCACGTTCCGTGGCCAGACGCAGCATGGTCCGGGCAAAATTGCCGCCACGCGTGCCATAGACCCAGCTGGTACGCAGGATCAGGTGCCGGCAGCCGCTGGCAGCGAGGGCCTGCTCACCCTCGAGCTTGGTGCGGCCGTAGACGCTGAGGGGTGCGGCGGCGTCCGACTCTTTCCACGGCGCGCTGCCGCTGCCGTCAAACACGTAGTCGGTGCTGTAGTGGACCAGCCAGGCGCCCAGCTGTGCCGCCTCCCGGGCCAGCGTCGCGGGGGCCAGGGCATTGAGGGTGCGCGCCAGATCAGGCTCGCTCTCCGCCTTGTCCACCGCGGTATGCGCTGCGGCATTGACGATCACCTGCGGCCGCACACGACGCACGGTCTGCGCCAGGCCCTCGATGTCGGTGAAATCGCCGCACAGATCCTTGCTGTCATGGTCCAGCGCCACGACCTCGCCCAGCACCGCCAGGGAGCGCTGCAGCTCCCAGCCGACTTGACCATTTTTCCCAAGTAGCAGGATCTTCATGTCAATGACTTACCCAGCGCACACCACGGAACCCGCTTTGCCGGGCCGTAGGTGTGGTCCCCCTTGAGGGTGAAGACGCGCAGCGGCTCAGGGGGTTATGCATATTGCTTCTGCACCCAGTCGCGGTAAGCGCCGGACTGCACATGCGCCACCCAGTCCTGGTGCTCCAGGTACCACAACACGGTCTTGCGGATGCCGGTCTCGAAGGTCTCGGCCGGTTTCCAGCCCAGCTCCTTTTCGAGCTTGCGCGCGTCGATGGCGTAGCGCCGGTCGTGGCCCGGGCGGTCCTTGACGTAGGTAATCTGCTCGCGGTAACTCTTGCCGTCGGCGCGCGGACGCAGCTCATCCAGCAACCGGCACAGGGTCTGCACGATCTCGATATTGGGCTTCTCGTTCCAGCCCCCCACGTTGTAGACCTCGCCCAGCCGGCCCGCCTGCAACACGCGGCGGATGGCGCTGCAGTGGTCGCGCACATAGAGCCAGTCGCGGATCTGCATGCCGTCGCCATAGACCGGCAGGGGCTTGCCCGCCAGGGCGTTGACGATCATCAGCGGGATCAGCTTCTCGGGGAAATGATAGGGGCCGTAGTTGTTCGAGCAGTTGGTGGTCAGCACCGGCAGGCCGTAGGTGTGGTGGTAGGCGCGCACCAGGTGGTCGCTGGCAGCCTTGCTGGCGCTGTAGGGGCTGTTGGGCTCGTAGCGGTGCTGCTCGGTGAAGGCCGGCTCGGCCGGGGCCAGGGAGCCGTAGACCTCGTCGGTGGAGACATGCAGGAAACGGAAAGCCGCCTTGCCCGCTTCGTCCAGTCCACCCCAGTGGGCCCGCACGGCCTCCAGCAGGCGGAAGGTGCCCACGATATTGGTCTGGATGAAATCTTCAGGGCCGTGGATGGAGCGGTCCACATGGGATTCGGCCGCGAAGTTGAGCACGGCACGCGGCCGGTGCTCGGCCAGCAGGCGAGCCACCAGGACCGGGTCGCCGATGTCGCCCTGGACGAAGACATGGCGCGGGTCACCCAGCAGGGTCGCCAGGTTCTCCAGGTTGCCGGCGTAGGTCAGCTTGTCGAGGTTGAGTACCGGCTCCTCGCTCTGGGCCAGCCAGTCCAGCACGAAATTCGCGCCTATGAAGCCTGCGCCGCCGGTGACCAGAATCATGCATTCCCCCGTGACCCGGTGGCCCTGCTACAGGCGGACTCCGGACGTTTGTAAAGTGTCAAATTATCCCATGGCGCCAGGGCCCCCTGCCCCACTGGCGTTGGGCCCGCAGAGGGCGTAAAGTGCCAAGAACCACTGTCCGAGGAGCCCATCATGCCCAGCAAACCCGCTTCCAGCAGCACCCCACCCGGCGCCGACGCCGTGCGCGACTCGGCCCACCAGATCTGGCTGGCCGGCCTGGGCGCCTTCACCAAGGCGCAGCAGGAAGGCGGCAAGGTCTTCGACGCCCTGGTACAGGAGGGCCTGACCATGCAGCGCAAGGCCCAGACTACGGCCGAGGCCAAGTTGAGCGAGGCCAGCCAGAAGATGAGTAGCATGGCCCAGGAAATCGGCAGCCGCGCCAGCGGCCAATGGGACAAGCTCGAAGGCCTGTTCGAGGAACGCGTGGCGCGTGCCCTGCAACGCCTGGGCATCCCCTCGGCGCGTGATGTGCAGCTGCTGGAGGCGCGCCTGGCCGAGCTGGAGCGGCAACTCCAGGCCCGCGCGCCCCGCAGCACGCCGACCAAGAAGGCGGCTCCTGCTAAGAAGGCTGCACCGCGCAAGGCCACCCGCAAAACTGCAGGCTGATGGCCAAAAAGGCGCCACGCCGCACCGCCCAGCGCATCCAGGAGGCGGCGCTGGCGCTGTTCAACCGCTACGGTGAACCCAACGTCTCCACCACCCAGATCGCCGGCGAACTCGGCATCAGCCCGGGCAACCTCTACTACCACTATCCGGCCAAGGACGGCCTGGTCAACATCCTGTTCGAGCAGTACGAACAGGCCCTGGCCAGCCTGCTGCCGGCCGCCGGGGAGGTGCGCGACGTGGAAGAGGCCTGGTTCTTCATGCACAGCCTGTTCGAGCGCATCTGGGAATACCGCTTCCTCTACCGCGATCTCAACCTGCTGCTCAGCCGCAACCGCCGGCTTGAAGCCGGCATCCAGCAGGCCCTGCACGACCAGACCGTGGCGCTGAGCACCCTGCTGGCGCGGCTGCAGGGCAGCGGCGCGTTGCAGATCGAAGCGGTGGACGCCGCCGGCCTGGCCACCAGCCAGGTGGTGCTGCTGAGCTACTGGTTGAGCTACGAGTACGCGCTGAACCCGCGCCATGCGCTGGAGCCCGAGGGCATGCAGGCCGCCGGCCTGCGCGGGGCCGGGCAGGCCCTCGGTTTGCTGCTACCCTATCTGGTTCCGGCGCAGCAGGCCCACCTGCGGCATCTGCTGCGCGCCTACAACCCGCCCCATCCGGAGCCACCCCATGAGTGACCTCAAGTCCAAATTCGAAGCCGCCGTCGCCGCGTCCAAAGACCTCAGCGAGCGCCCCGACAACATGACCCTGCTCAAGATCTACGCCCTGTACAAGCAGGCCAGCGCCGGCGCTCCCACCGATCCGCGCCCCGGTTTTTCCGACATGGTGGGCCGCGCCAAGTGGGACGCCTGGAACGCGCTCAAGGACAAGAGCCAGGACGAGGCCATGCAGGACTACATCGACCTGATCGAATCCCTGAGCTGATCGCCCGGTTCAGCCGATGACGCCGCGCGCCCGAAGCGCGGCAATCTGTTCTTCCGTCAGCCCCACCTCGCGCAGCACGGCCTCGCTGTCCTGCCCGAGGGCGGGCGCTCCGCGCCACTGGCCGCCCGGCGTGGCCGAAAGTTTGGGCACCACGCCCGGCACCGTGAGCGCACTCCCGTCGTCCATCGTCACCGTCTGCAGCATGCCGCGTGCCGCGTAGTGCGGGTCGGCCGCGATATCGGCCACGGTGTAGATCTTGCCCGCGGGCACCTGGGCCGCATCCAGCGCAGCCAGCACGGCGTCCACCGCCATCGTCGCGGCCCATCGTCCAATCGCCTCGTCCAGCTCCTGCACACGCGCCACACGGCCGGTGTTGTCGGCCAGGGCCGGGTCCTGCCCCAGATCGTCCCGGCCTATGCAGTGCATCAGGCGCTTGAAGATGCTGTCCCCGTTGCCGGCAATCAGCACATAGGCATCATCGATGCAACGGTAGGCATTGGTCGGCGCGATGCCCGGCAGGGCACTGCCCCCCGGCTCCCGCACCATGCCAAAAGCGCTGTACTCGGGCAACAGGCTCTCCATGCAGTTGAACACCGCCTCGTACAGCGCCACGTCGATCACCTGGCCGCGCCCCTTGGGTGCTTGCGGGCTCACCGTGGCATGACGATGTTGCAGCGCCAACAGGATGCCTATCACTCCGTGCAAGGAAGCCAGCGTGTCGCCGATGGACACGCCCACACGTACCGGCACGCGCCCGGGTTCGGCCGTCAGATGGCGCAAGCCGCCCATCGCTTCGGCCACCACGCCGAAGCCCGGCCGGTCGCGGTAGGGCCCGGTCTGGCCATAACCACTGATGCGCAACATGATGAGCCCCGGGTTCAGCGCCTGCAGCGCCTCGGGTCCCAGACCCCAGCCCTCCATGGCGCCGGGCCGGAAATTCTCTATCAGCACGTCAGCCTCGGCGGCCAGCCTGCGCACGATGTCCTGCGCTTCCGGCGCTTTCAGGTCCAACGCCAGCGAGCGTTTGTTGCGCGACTGCACCTGCCACCAGACCGAGGTACCGTCCTTCAACAGGCGCCATTTGCGCAGCGGGTCGCCGGCGCCCGGCGGTTCGATCTTGATCACCTCGGCGCCGAAATCGGCCAAGGTCTTGGCCGCAAAGGGGCCGGCGATCAGCTGGCCGAGCTCGACCACCTTGAGCCCGGTCAGCGGGCCGGACGGCTTGCGCAGGTCTTGTTGAGTCTCCATGCCCCGCATGCTACCCTCGGCGACAGCTCTCGGAACCACCATGCTCTACAAGTTCAAGTCCCGCGCCACCGCCGACCTCATCATGCTCGAGCCCACTGGCCGGCGCATGCTGCAGATCATCGGCAAGCCGCTGGACGAGAAGCAGGGCATCCTGCAGCCGCAGGACATGGCAGCGGCCCTCGCCGCACTGGAAGCCGCCATCCTGCACGAAGAAGCGCGGCTGAGGAGCGCCAGGGAAGAGGCCGTGGCACGCGGCGAAGAGCCCCCAAAGAGCGAGGAAGTCTCCCTGCGCCAGCGCGCCACCCCCTTCATCGACATGCTGCGCCGCTGCCAGAAAGCCGACTCAGAAATCGTCTGGGGCGTGTAAGTAAAGCACCCCTGAAGCGGCTACGCCGCTACCCCCTCAAGGGGGCAACGCCAGTGGCCCGGCAAAGCCGGTTCCACGGCGTTCCGCGATAGAGCCTTTCAATCTACTTTTGCGCCGGAGGCTTTCACGACGGCCGCCCACTTCTTGTGTTCGGCGTCGATGAAACGCCTGAATTCCGCGGGCGTGTTGCCGCTGGGGATGGCGCCCAGCGCCAGCAGCCGCTCCTTCATGGCCGGTGTGGCCAGCGCCTTGGCCACCTCTTGCTGGATGCGGTTCACGATGTCGGGCGGCGTTCCGGCCGGGGCCAGCAGGCCGAACCAGCTGCTGGCCTCGAAGCCCTTGAGACCGGCGGCCTCCTCGATCGTGGGCAGCTCGGGCAGCGTGGCCGAGCGCTGGCTGCTCGTCACAGCGAAGGCCTTGAGCTTGCCCGACTTGATGTGCGGCATGCTCGATGGCAGGTTGTCGAACATCACGTCCATATTGCCGGCCACCATGTCCAGCAGGGCCGGGCCGGAGCCGCGGTAGGGAATGTGTGCCATGAAGATGCCTGTCATGGACTTGAACAGCTCACCCGCCAGGTGGATGGAGGTACCGTTGCCGCTGGACGCCATATTGAGCTTGCCCGGGTTGGCCTTGGCGTACTTGATGAAGTCCGGCACGGTATGGATGTTCAACGCCCTGGCCTTGTCGGCGTTCATGATCATCACATTGGGAACCCCCGCCACCAACGTAATGGGCGCAAAGTCCTTCTGAGGGTCGTAGGGCAGCTTGTCATACAGCGCCTTGTTAATGCCATGCGTGCCCACCGTGCCCATGAGGATGGTGTAGCCGTCATTGGGCGCCTTGGCGACCTGCTCGGCGCCCAGGTTGCCGCCGGCGCCCCCCTTGTTCTCCACCACAAAAGATTGACCGAAAGCCCTGGTCAGCTCGGGCGCCATCGCACGCGCCAGGATATCGGTGGTGCCGCCAGGCGTGAAGGGCACGATGATCCTCACCGGCTTGTTGGGCCAGGCATCCTGCGCCCAGGCAGCTGGCACCAAGGCCAGCAGCGTTGCGGCCGCAAGCAGATGGCGGCGGTACGAGGCATAGGTATTGCACATGGCGGGGTCTCCTGGATTTGATGCGGTCCAGTGTAGGCAGGGCCTCCGCTTCTGTGACCTAGGGTTTGCCTCCGGTCGGACCCGTTCTTTGCCTGGCTTCGCGGGCAGACGGCGCAAGCAAAAACGCAGACAGGAAAAAGAAAAAGCCACCTGAACGGTGGCCTTTCCAGCTACGGAGCAGAACGAAGCGATCAGTCGGCGTAAACGCCCGCCGCCTTCAGCACAGGACTCCACTTGGCGATCTCGTCGGCCACGAACTTCTTGTGCTCGGCCGGCTCGGCGCGCTTGTCAGCCACGACCACGGCGCCCAGGCCTTCCTGCTTCTTGATGAAGTCCGGATCCTTGAGTGCCGCCTTGAGCGCGGTATTCAGCTTGGCCAGCACGTCAGCCGGCGTGCCCTTGGGCGCGTACAGGCCGTGCCAGATCGTCACTTCAAAGCCCTTCAGGCCCGACTCGTTGAGCGTCGGCAGGTCCTTGAGCGCGGGGGTGGTCAGGCGCTTGGCCGTGGTCACGGCAAAGGCCTTGACCTTCTTGCCCTCGATCTGGCTCGTGGTGTTGGTGGTCTGGTCGCACAGCAGGTCGATCTGGCCGCCGATCAGGTCGGTGATGGCCGGAGCCGTACCCTTGTAAGGCACGGTGGTCATGTCGATCTTGAGCGCGTTCTGGAACATCAGGCCGCAGAGGTGCGAAGCAGCGCCGATGCCGGCATTGCCCAGATTGACCTTGCCCTTGTTCTCGTTGATCCAGGCCAGCAACTCCTTGTAGTTGTTGGCCGGCAGGCTCGGGCGTGCGATCAGGGTCATGGGCACGTCGTTGACCATGCCCAGGTATTCGAAGTCGCTTTCGACCTTGAAGGGCAGGTTACGCACCAGGGTAGGCATGGTGGCCATGCCGATATGGTGCAGCAGCAGGGTATGGCCATCGGGTGCGGCCTTGGCCACCTTGTTCGCGCCGATGGAGCCACCGGCGCCGGCGGCGTTGTCCACCACCAGGGTCACGCCGCCCAGGGGCTTGCGCATGGCCTCGGCCAGGTCACGTGCCACGCGGTCGGTCGGGCCACCGGCCGTGAAGGGAACCACGATGGTGATGGGCTTGGTACCCGGGAAGGACTGCGCCTGGGCCGCAAAAGCGGCAACGGCAGCAGCGAGCAAGAGCAGACGTTTCATGGTGCTTCCTCCAAAAGTTGCCGTGAGTCTAATGCGGACCGCCCGGATTGACAGCACGGAAAATACTTAGACCACGCCTTGTACGGGCCCTTTGGGCCGCCGCATAGGGGTTTACTTGTAACTGCGCGTGTCCTGAATGACCAGACCGTCGTTGGGCAGGGTGCCGGGCAGCACCATTTCCACCTCACCACGCAGTTTGGTCACATCACGGATGGTGTCAGCAATCCGTAAGGCAAGCTCGCCCGGGCCGCTGCAGTCGGTTTCCACCTTGAGTGTCATGCGGTCATTGGCCATTTCGCCGGCCACCACCAAACGCGCACGCACCACCTCCGGGTAGCGCTTGACGATGTCGGCGATCTGCCCCGGGTGCACGAACATGCCGCGCACCTTGGTGGTCTGGTCGGCGCGCCCCAGCCAGCCCTTGATGCGTGTGTTGGTCCGCCCGGTGGGGCATGCGCCTGGCAGGACGGCCGAGAGGTCGCCCGTGCCGAAGCGGATCAGCGGGTAATCCGGGTTCAGCACCGTGACCACCACCTCACCCACCTCGCCTTCGGGCACGGGATCCCCTGTACCGGGCCGCACGATCTCCAGAACGATGCCCTCGTCGAGCACCAGGCCCTGCCGCGCCTGCGTCTCGTAGGCGATCAGGCCGACATCGGCCGTGGCGTAACACTGGTAGCCTGTGATGCCACGTTCGGCCAGCCAGTCCCGCAGGCTGGGCGGAAAGGCCTCGCCGCTGACCAAGGCCTTGTTGATCGACAAGCTGTGGCCTGCCTCTTGCGCCTTCTCGACCAGGATTTTCAGGAAACTCGGCGTGCCGGCATAGGCCACGGGCCGCAGATCGGCCATGGCCGCCAGTTGCTGCTCGGTATTGCCCGTGCCGCCGGGAAAGACCGTGCAGCCCAGGGCTTGCGCACCGGCTTCCATGATCCAGGCGCCGGGTGTCAGGTGGTAGCTGAAGCAGTTGTGCACCAGGTCACCGGCCTCGAAGCCGGCCGCGGCAAAGGCCCGTGCACTGCGCCAGTAGTCCGGCGCCTGGCCTTCGGGTTCGTAGATGGGGCCGGGCGACTGGTAGACGCGCCGCGCGCCGCTGCCACGCAGCAGGCCGCGCCAGCCGATGGCCGCAAAACCGCCAAAGGGATCGCTCGCGTCACGCGCGCGCGCCGCCTGCTGGCGCTCCAGCAGCTCGTGCTTGCGCGTCACCGGCAGCTTCGCCAGGGCCGCGCGGCTGGTGACGGCAGCCGCATCCACGCCGCGCAGGATCTCCGCGAAAGCCGGGGCCGCACGCTGGGCCTGCGCTACGTGGCCCGGCAAGGCCACCAGCAAAGCGGCCTCGCGCTGCGCGGGGTCACGCGTTTCCAGTGCGTCGTAGTGTTTCATATCCCATCCCCTCACGCGAGCCAACGCTTTCTGCGCTTGTAGCTTTTGACGTCACGGAAACTCTTGCGCTCGCCCCCACCCATGCCGAGGTAGAACTCCTTCACGTCCTCGTTGCTGGCCAGGTCGGCCGCCGCGCCATCCATCACGATGCGGCCCGACTCCATGATGTAACCGTAGTCCGCGTACTTGAGCGCCATGTTCGTGTTCTGCTCGGCCAGCAGGAAGGTCACACGCTCCTTCTGGTTCAGGTCCTTGACGATCTCGAACACCTCTTCCACGATCTGCGGCGCCAGGCCCATGGAGGGCTCGTCCAGCAGCACCATGCTGGGGTTGGCCATCAACGCGCGGCCGATGGCGCACATCTGCTGTTCACCGCCCGAGGTGTAGGCCGCCTGCGAGGTGCGGCGCGTCTTGAGGCGCGGGAAGTAGCTGTAGACCTTCTCCATGCCGGCAGCCACCTCGGCCTTGCTCTTGCGCGTGTAAGCGCCGGTCAGCAGGTTCTCCTCGATGGTCAGGTGGGCAAAGCAGTGCCGCCCCTCCATCACCTGCACCACACCACGCTGCACCAGCTCGGAAGGCGTCAGGTTCTCGATGCGCTCGCCGCGCAGCTCGATCGTCCCCTTGGTCACTTCACCCCGCTCGCCCTTGAGCAGGTTGGAGATGGCGCGCAGCGTCGTGGTCTTGCCAGCGCCGTTGCCCCCCAGCAGTGCCACGATGCCCCCCTCGGGCACCTGCAGCGACACGCCCTTGAGCACCAGGATCACGTGGTTGTAGATGACCTCGATGCCGTTGACGTTGATAACGATGTTTTTCGTTTCCATGACTCAACTTTCTGACCAGATGAAAGACCCGCATCGCGGCCCTTTCATCTGGCGGCCCCAAGTGGGGCCGCTGCCCCTCCCTCCGGGAGGGAGGGGTTGGGGGTGGGTGCCTACATGACAAGACAGAGTCTTGGGCGGCGTCAGCCGCTCAAGACTGGCAGTCAGCCGGGGTACGCGGCGTCAGCTTCTTCTCCGCCGCGTACTTGGCTGCCGTGCTCTTCACCAGCGGCTTGATGATCTGCTCGTCGGCCTGCAGCCAGTCGGAAGTGAATTTCCACGCCTTGCCATCCCAGGTGTGGATACGGGCCCAGGAGGCGCCCATGTGGTCCACGCAAGAGGTGCTGATCGGGCGCATCACACCGGCGAAACCCAGCGCGTCCAGCTTGGCCTGCGTGAGGTTCAGGTTCTCCAGGCCCCAGCGCACTTGCTCGCCGGTCATGACCTTGCCCTTGCCGTAACGTTCCTGCGCTGCGCGGATGCCCTCGACACCCAGCATGGCGCTCATGGCGCCGCGCATGTACAGCACCTGGCCGACTTCTTCCTTCGGGCCCGTGCCCTGGCCCTTGCCGTGCACCATGGCCATCACGTCCTTGACCAGCTTGGACTGCGGCTCGGCGCCGTGCTGCATGGTCACGGCGTTGTAGCCCTTGGCGCCTTCGGCCACGTCCTTCACGTCCGGCTCGGCACCGGCCCACCACACGCCGTACATCTTCTCGCGCGGATAACCGGTGGCCTGGGCCTCCTTGATGGCCGTGCTGTTCATCACACCCCAGCCCCACAGCGCCACATAGTCAGGACGGTTCTGGCGCACCTGCAGCCAGGTGGCCTTCTGCTCCACGCCCGGCGCGGTCACGGGCAGCAGCTGCAGGCTGAAGCCGTGCATGGCGGCGCGCTCCTGCAGCAGCGGGATCGGTTCCTTGCCAAACGGGCTGTCGTGGTAGACCAGCGCGATCTTCTTGCCCTTGAGGTTGGCCAGGCCGCCTTCCTTCTTGGCAATGGCCTGCACGATGGCGTCGGCCGCCACCCAGTAGGTGCCGGCGATGGGGAAGTTCCACTTGAAGACCGTGCCGTCGGCGCTTTCGCTGCGGCCATAACCCACGGTCACCACGGAGATCTTGTCGGCCGGAGCCTTCTCGGTGATGGCGAAGGTCGCGCCCGTGGACAGGGGCTGCACCAGCGAAGCACCCTTGCCCTTGAGGCGTTCGTAGCATTCGACGCTGCGCGCCGTGTCGTAGCCGGTCTCGCACTCCTCGAAAGAGAGCTTCACGCCGTTGATGCCGCCGCGCGCATTGACCAGCTTGAGGTAGTCGACATAGCCATTGGCCCAGGGCACACCGTTGGGTGCGTAGGGCCCGGTGCGGTAGGACAGCACCGGGATGAACTGCTCCTTGGCCTGCGCCAGGGCGGCCAACGGCGCGGTACACGCCACCACCGTGGCGGCCAGAACGAGATGACGTAGCTTCATACTTGTCTCCTTAGAGTTGATCGAATACCACCAGCACATCAGCCATCAGAAAAACACGAGCGGGGGCAGGCTGCATGTCCACACTCAGTGAGGGAAAGGCCACAGGCGCATCTTCTGCTTGCCCACAGACCAGAGCCGGGCCAGTCCGTGCGGTTCCACGATCAGGAACCAGACGATCAGGCCGCCAAAAATCATCAGCTCGGCATGCGAGATGCCGGCCGTGGAAATCTCGATGCCAAACAGGCCCAGCAACATGGGCAGGAACTGGTTGAGCGCGATGGGCAGCACCACGATGAAGGCCGCGCCGAAGAAGCTGCCCATGATGGAACCCAGCCCGCCGATGATCACCATGAAGAGCAGGCGGAAGGAGTAGTCCACCGAGAAGGCCGCCGGCTCCCAGGCGCCCAGGTAGACAAAAGCCCAGAGCGCGCCGGCCACGCCGACGATGAAGGAACTCACGGCAAAGGCGCTGAGCTTGGCGTACATGGGGCGGATGCCGATCACCGCGGCCGCCACGTCCATGTCGCGGATGGCCATCCACTCCCGGCCGATCGCGCCGCGCACCAGGTTCTTGGCCAGCAGGGCCACGACGACAAGGATGACCAGGCAGAACCAGTATTTGCTCAGTGCGCTCTCCAGCGGCCAGCCGAAGACCTGCAGATTGGACACCGAGACCGAGCCCGAGGGTGTGTCCAGCGTGAACCACTTGATACGCAGGAACATCCAGTCGGCGAAGAACTGGGCCGCCAGCGTGGCCACCGCAAGGTACAGGCCCTTGACGCGCAAACTGGGCAGACCGAACAGCACGCCGAAGAACGTGGCGCACAGGCCACCCAGGATCAGCGCCGGGATCAGGGGCAGGCCCGGGATGCGCACGAAGAAGTTGTAGGCCCCGTAGGCACCCACGGCCATGAAGGCCCCCGAGCCCAGCGAGATCTGGCCGCAGTAGCCGACCAGGATGTTCACGCCGATGGCCGCCAGCGAGAAGATCAGAAAAGGAACGAGGATGGCGCGGAACAGGTAGTCGCTGGCCAGCGCGGGCACGAGCACGAAGGCGGCCACCAGCAGCAGGCCGATGGCGATGCGGTCCTGCAGGATAGGGAATATCTGCTGGTCCGCGCGGTAGCTCGTCTTGAACTGGCCGTTTTCCCGGTAGAACATGGTGTCAGTTCCTCACACGCGATCAATGATCTTCTCTCCGAAGAGCCCTTGCGGCCGGAAGAGAAGAAAAACAAGTGCCAGCACATAGGCAAACCAGATCTCGATGCCGCCGCCCACAAAGGGCCCCAGGTAGACCTCGGACAGCTTTTCGCCCACACCGATGATCAGGCCGCCGATGATGGCGCCGGGTACCGAGGTCAGGCCACCCAGGATGATCACGGGCAGCGCGCGCAGCGCGACGGTGGCCAGAGAGAACTGCACCCCCAGCTTGCTGCCCCAGATCATCCCGGCCACCAGGGCCACCACACCGGCCAGGCACCAGACGATGAACCAGATGCGGTTGAGCGGGATGCCGATGCTCTGCGCGGCCTGGTGGTCATCGGCCACGGCACGCAACGCGCGCCCGGTAGCGGTCTTCTGGAAGAACAGCGAGAGTCCGGCCACCAGCACGGCGGCAATGGCCGCGGCGAACAGGTCTTCCTGGTTGATCAGCACGCCGCCCTCGAACACCGTGTCGAAGGCGAAGATCGGATCCTTGGGCATGCCGATGTCGATCTTGTAGATGTCGCTGCCAAAGATGGTCTGGCCCAGGCCTTCCATGAAGTAGGTGATGCCCAGCGTGGCCATCAGCAGCGTGGCACCTTCCTGATTGACCAGGTGGCGCAGCACCAGGCGCTCGATGACCCAGGCCACGACGAACATGACCGCGCCGGCCAGCACGAAGCCGACTGCGTTGGCCAGCAACTTGCTCTCGATGCCGGTCCAGGCCGGAAACCATTCGGCGAAACGCGCCATCGCCAGGGCCGCGAACAGCACCATGGCGCCCTGTGCGAAATTGAAGACACCCGATGCCTTGAAGATCAACACAAAGCCCAGCGCCACCAGCGAATAGAGCATGCCGGCCATCAGGCCGTTCAACAGAGTTTCCAGGAAGAAAGCCATTTCGTATTCCTCAGTGCTCCGTGCCCAGGTAGGCCCGGATCACTTCTTCGTTGTTGCGCACCTCGTCGGGTGTGCCGTCGCCGATCTTCTTGCCGTAGTCCAGCACCACCACGCGGTCGCTGATGTCCATCACCACGCCCATGTCGTGCTCGATCAGCACCACGGTGGTTCCGAACTCGTCGTTGATGTCGAGCACGAAGCGGCACATGTCCTGCTTCTCTTCCACGTTCATGCCGGCCATGGGCTCGTCCAGCAGCAGCACCTGCGGCTCCATGGCCAGGGCCCGGCCCAGGTCCACGCGTTTTTGCAGGCCATAGGGCAGCTGGCCCACCGGCGTCTTGCGGTGCGCCTGGATTTCGAGAAAGTCGATGATCTTCTCGACAAACTCTCGGTGGCGGATCTCCTCGCGCTCGGCGGGCCCGATGCGCAGCGCCTGCAGCAGCAGATTGCTTTTGATCTTGAGGTTGCGCCCGGACATGATGTTGTCCAGCACGCTCATGCCCTTGAACAGGGCCAGGTTCTGGAAGGTCCGCGCCACGCCCATCTCGGCCACCTGGCGGCTGTTCATGTGGTCGAAGGTCTGGCCGCGGAAGGTGATGGTGCCGTGCTGCGGCGTGTACACACCATTGATGCAGTTGAGCATGGAGCTCTTGCCCGCACCGTTGGGGCCGATGATGGCGCGGATCTCGTGCTCACGCACATCGAAGGAAATGTCCGTCAGGGCCTTCACACCGCCGAAGGCCAGCGAGATGTTCTTTACATCCAGGATCACGTCGCCCAATTTTCTTTGCGTCATTTTTCTTCTGCTCTCAAGCGGCCTTGGCCACGCCCGGGTAACGCTGGGCGTCGCGGATCGGCAGCGTGGCCGAGACGGTGCCGCTGCGGCCGTCCTCGAATTTCACCTGCGTCTCGATGAACTGCTCCTTGCGCCCCGCGTAAAGCGCCTCGATCAGCACCGCGTATTTGTCGCCGATGAAACCGCGGCGCACCTTGCGCGTACGCGTGAGCTCGTCGTCATCGGGGTCCAGTTCCTTGTGCAGCACGAGGAAACGCGCGATCTGCGTGTCGGCCATGCCGGCCTCGGTGGCCAGGTCGGCGTTGACCTGCTGCACGCACCCGGCCAGCATGTCCAGCACCTGGGGTTTGCTCGCCAGGTCCACATAACCGCTGTAGGGCAGGCCCTGGCGCTCGGCCCAGTTGCCCACGGCCTCGAAGTCGATGTTCAGGAAGGCGCAGACCTGGTCGCGACCATGGCCAAAGACCACCGCCTCCTTGATCTGGGGGAAGAACTTGAGTTTGTTCTCGATGTAGTTGGGCGCGAAGATGGCGCCCGCGGCCATCTTGCCCACGTCCTTGGCCCGGTCGATGATGATCAGGTGTCCGTCCGGGTCGATCACACCGGCGTCGCCCGTGTGGAAGAAGCCCTCGGCGTCCATCACCTCGGCCGTGGCGTCGGGGCGCTTGTAGTACTCCTTGAGCACCGAGACACCGCGCACCAGCACCTCGCCGTTGTCGGCGATCTTGATCTCGATGCCCGGCGCCGCCTCGCCCACGCTGTTGAGCTTGACGCGGCCGTTCTTCTGGATGCAGACATAGGCGCAGGTCTCGGTCTGGCCGTAGAGCTGCTTGAGGTTGATGCCGATGGAGCGGTAGAAACGGAACAGGTCGGGCCCGATGGCCGCGCCCGCCGTGTACGCCACGCGGATGCGCGACAGGCCCAGCACGTTGCGCAGCGGCCCGTAGACCAGCACATTGCCCAGGGCGTAGAGCAGGCGGTCGCCCAGTGCCACCGGCTTGCCGTCCAGGATCTCGGCACCGCAGCGCCGTGCCAGGGCCATGAACTTGCCGTACAGCCAGCGCTTCGGCGCCGCCGCATCCTCCATGCGGATGGAGACCGAGGTCAGCATGCCCTCAAAAATGCGGGGCGGCGCAAAGTAATAACTCGGCCCGATCTCGCGCAGGTCGATGCTCACGGTCTCGGCCGACTCGGGGCAGTTGATGGTGAAACCCGCCACCAGCCACTGGGCGATGGAAAACAGATGGTCTCCCACCCAGGCCGGCGGCAGGTAGGAAATGATGTTGTCCTCGGGCACCAGGCCATCCACCTGCACCCCGCCCTGCGCGGCACGGATGAAACTCTCGTGCGTCTGGCACACGCCCTTGGGCCGGCCCGTCGTGCCCGAGGTGTAAAGGATCACCGACACGTCAGACGACTGCCCCGACTCGACCGACTTCACATAAAAATCCGGATGCATGCGCTCGTAGGCGCGCCCCAGCTCGAACAGGCGCTCGATGCTGATCAGCCCTTCGTGCTGGTAATTGCGCAGGCCACGCGGGTCACCGTAGATGATGTGCTCCAGCAGGCCGGGCAGGTTCTCGCGCAGCTCCAGCAGCTTGTCCACCTGCTCCTGGTTCTCGGCAAAGGCGTAATGGATCTCGGCGTCCTGCAAGACGAAGGCCATCTCGCTGGCGATCGCGTCCTGGTACATGGGCACGGGCACCCCGCGCAGGCTCTGCGCCACCACAAAGGCCTGGTAGAGATGGGGCCGGTTGTCGCCCACGATGGCCAGGTTCTGCCCGGGCTTGAAACCCAGGGCCGCCAGGCCGCAGCTCATCAGCTTCACGTCCTCGGCCGCGCGGGCCCAGCTCCAGGTCTGCCAGATGCCGTATTCCTTCTCGCGCATGGCGGGGGCCAGCGGCCGTTGCGCCGCGTGCTGCATCAGTAGTCGAGGGAAAGTCGTCTGCATCCCGTTTCCTTGTCTGCTCGCCTGGGCCACATCGGACCCTGCTTGCAGCCATGGTAGGACTCGATTTGACGTTATGTTGTCGTTGCGATGACAATTGAGGGGAATCCCTAGCTGGTACTTTCCCGCCCTGTCGCACTTGTCTATGACAACCACCGCCGAACCCAGCCTGCACCAACGCCGGCGCCCGCTCACAGCGTCCGAACTGGCCGGCATTCCCTGGTTGAGTCAGCTCACACCCGAGGAATACCAGATCGCCGTGGCCGAGTTGCAGATCAGCGAAGCCCAACCCGGCGACCTGGTCTGCCGCATCGGCCGCCCGGTCACCTACTGGTTCGGCGTGGTCGACGGCCTGCTCAAGATGAGCAGCGAGAACGCCGAAGGCCAGTCCCTGACCTTTGCCGGCCTGCCCCCGGGCGGCTGGTTCGGCGAGGGCACGGTGCTCAAGCGCGAGAGCTATCGCTACAACGTGCAGACCCTGCGCAAGAGCCTGGTCGCCGGCCTGCCTGTAGACACCTTCCACCGTCTGCTGGACCAGTCCATCGGCTTCAACCGTTTTGTGATGAACCAGCTCAACGAACGCCTGGGCCAGTTCATCGCCGCGCGCGAGATCGACCGCATGAACAGCCCCGACCTGCGGGTGGCGCGCAGCCTGGCCGCCCTGTTCAACCCCGTGCTCTACCCCGGTGTGGGCGAAGTGCTGCGCATCACGCAGCAGGAACTCGCCTACCTCGTGGGCCTGTCACGCCAGCGTGTCAACGAGGCCTTGGCCACGCTGGAGAGCCAGCGCCTGATCAAGGTCGAGTACGGTGGCCTGCGCGTGCTGGACCTCGAAGGCCTGAGGTCCATGAAGCACCCTCCGAGCGGTTGACGCCGCCCGGGGCACCTCACATCGGCAGGTTCAGTCGCAGGCCCAGCGTCCAGTTGAAGCCGGGAGCCGGTTCGTAGAACTGGTTGGCCGCCTGGTTGACGATGACCGAGCCCACGTAGCGCTGGTCGGTCACATTGTCCAGCCGCCCATAGGCCGTCAGGCTGCCCCTGCCCGCTACCGGCCAGCCCTGGCTGGCCTTGAGGTTCAGCGTGTTGTAGCCCTCGGCCGACGCCGTGTTGCTGTCGTTGGCGTAGAGCTTGCCGGCGCTCACCACCTCCGCGCCGGCCTGCGTGCCCAGCCCCGGCTTGCGGCCCGCGTTGTCCAGGGTCTGCGCGGACCATAACAACTCGGTGTAGAGAAAGTGCTGCGGTATGCCCGGCATGCGATTGCCTGCGTTCACCGTCACGTTGTTGGTGGTGAAGGTCTCCGTGAACTTCGCTTCGATCGCCGAAGCCGATAGCGTGGCACGCCAGTTCGGGCTCAGCAGGGTGCGGCCGGCCAGTTCCCAGCCCGTGCGTGTGGTGCCCGGCGCGTTCTTGTAGGCCGTGCTGCCGCCGCTGCTCACCGCCACCACGATCTCGTCCGTGGTGTCGATCTGGTAGAGCGTGAAGTCCAGGCGCGACCGCACATCGGGGGCCCACTTGGCGCCCAGCTCGTAGTGCTGGCTACGCGCCGCGTTGATGTTGGGATTGAAGCTGGGTGCGCCGGTGCCGGTGTAGGCCACCTCCACCAGCGTGGGCGTCTCAAAACCGCGGCCGTAGTTGGCGTAGAGGTTCAGTGTGTCCAGCGTGTGCCAGGTCAGGCCCAGCACCGGGTTGGCCGCGCTGTAGCTCACGTCGCCCGAGCCGTTGCCATTGCCCAGGAAATAGTCGTCACTCGCGATGCGCACCGAACTTGCACGCAGGCCCGCCGTGGCCGACAGGCGCTCGGCCGCCAGCACCGTGCCCTGGACAAAGGCGTCGCTGTTCTGCGCGCTGTTATCTTCGTTGCGCGTGAGCGCGCCGGATTTCTCGCCCCCGCTCACGCCGCCGGACTGGCGCCGCTCCTTGGAATAGTCGTACTCATAACCCGCCACCCAGTTCACGGGGCGGCCGCCCCAGCGCGCCTGCTCGTTGTACTGCAGGCCTGCGCCGTAGTAGTCTCGGTTCAGGCCCACCCAGTTGGTGGGCAGGTACTGCAGGTTGTCACGTTTGCCGTAGTACAGGCGCGCCGTCACCGATCGCTGTGCATCCAGCTCGTGCGTCACGGACGTACCCGCCTGGCTCTGGCTGGTGATCTTGCGCAGGCGTGCACTCAGTGCGCTGGTGCCGGCCTGCGTGGCGTCCTGCGCGAGTTGCGCCGCCGTCAGGCCCACCGGGTCCTGGGCCAAGGGCATGTCGAACTGGTTGAAGACCAGGTTCACGCGCGTGTGCGCGTCGGGCCCGAAGCTGAGCTTGCTGTTGAACTGCTTGCGTTCCGTCGTGCTGTTGTCGCGAAAGCCGTTGGTATCGAAGGTGCTGTAGTCGGCCACCAGGCCCACCGTGCCGATGCGCCCGGCGTATTGCCAGTCGCTGCGGTGCATCTCGTAGGCACCTGTGTAGTACTGCAGGCCGAACTCGGGCACCTCGGGTGCTTCGCGCGTGAAGGCCTGGATCACCCCGCCGGCCGAATTGCCGTACATCAGCGCCAGCGGCCCGCGCAGCACCTCGATGCGCTCGGTGGAGGTGAGCGCCACCGAGGAACCCTGGCCCTGCCCGTCGGGTGTGGTGGCCGGGATGCCGTCGATCAGCAGGCGGATGCCGCGTATGCCGAAGGCCGAACGCGCACCGAAGCCGCGGATGGACACCTGCGCATCCTGCGCATAGTTCTGCCGGTTCAGGATGGTCAGGCCCGGCACGCGGGTGAGCGATTCCGACAGGTTGACCTGCGGGCCCGCGCCCTGGAGGGTCTCGCGGTCCACGGCCTCGACCGCCGCCGGGGCGTCAAAGCTGCGCTGCGCCGCGCGCGAGGCGGAAATCACCACGTCGTCCAGCGCCTGGCCCCAGGCCGGCACCGTGCCCAGGCCGGTCACCAGCAGCGCGAGCAGCGTGCGGGCCGGCGGTCTTCTTGTCTTGCTTGTGTGTGTCATGTCTCTTGTTCTTGTCGTTCCGACCTGTGCTCAGGGCAGCTCCACACGCAGTTGCAGCGAGGCGTACCACTGTGCCAGATCATCGATCTCCTGGTTGCTCAAGGGCTTGGCAATCACGCCCATGACCTCGTGCGCACGTTTGCCGCTGCGGTAGTTGCGCAGCTGCTCCACCAGATAGATCTCGGGCTGGCCCGCCAGGTTCGGCGCATTGGGCTGCAGGGACAGGCCCAGCGGCCCGTGACAGACCGCGCAAGCCGCTGCAGCGCGCACCTTCCCGGCCGCCGCATCCGCCTGCGCCGTGCCGGCCAGGGCCAGCAGCAGCGCAGCGAGCAGATAGTTGTGCATGAAAACGTTCCTCTCAAAAAAACGACGGAGATCGTGACGATCTCCGTCGTATCGCGTCGCTGCGATCAGTTGCTGTAGGTCACGCGGTAGATCGCGCCCACATAGTCATCCGAGATCAGCAGAGACCCATCCTTCATGGGCGCCACGTCCACCGGCCGGCCCTTGTAGACACCGTTGGCGTCCAGCCAGCCTTCGGCAAACACCTCGGAGGCGCCGGCCGTGCCGTCGGCCTTGATCGGCACGAAGTTGATCAGCGCGCCGCTGGGCTTGGTGCGGTTTCATGAACCGTGGGCCGCCACGAAGACGCCGCCCTGATAGCGTGCCGGGAACATCTTGCCGTTGTAGAAGGTCATGCCCAGCTGCGCCTGGTGCGCCGGGAACTCCACCTGCGGCTTGGTCCAGGCGGCCGGGGCCTTCATGTCCTTGAGGTCGGGCGCCGCCGCCGTGCCGGCGATCTGGATGTTGTTGCCGTGGATAAAGGGGTAGCCGAAGTGCTCACCGCCGGCCTTGGTGATGCGGTTGAGTTCCCCCGGCGGGATCTCGTCGCCCATGCCGTCGGTCTGGTTGTCGGTGAACCAGACGGTCTTGTCCTTCGGGTTGATGTCCATGCCCACCGAGTTGCGCACGCCCATGGCCACCACCTCGCGCTTGGAGCCGTCAAACGGGTCCAGCCGGATCATGCCGCCGATGCCGATCTTCTCGTACAGCGCCACCTTCTCCTTGGGCTGCACGTTGTAGGGCTGGCCCAGGGTGATGTAGAGCTTGCCGTCGTCACCGACGCGGCAGGTGCGCGCCCCGTGGTTGTAGGACTCCTCCTCCTCCGGGATCAGCTTGCCCTGCGACACCACCTCGATCACCGCCACGTCCGGACCCTCGTAGAAGAACTCGGCTGCGGGGAAGTTGAGCACGCGGTTGTGCTCCACGACGACCAGGAAGCCGTCCTTGGTCCAGCACACGCCGTTGGGCACCTTGAAGTTCAGCGAGGGCGCGAAGGCCTTCACCTCGTCGGCCGTGCCGTCACCGTTGCGGTCCGTCACGGCCCAGACCTTGGTCTTGCGCGTGCCGACGAAAAGCATGTTGGTGGAAGGCGCCACGGCCATGTGGCGCGCATCGGGCACCACGGCATACAGCTCGATCTTGAAACCCGGCGGCAGCTTCACGTTCTTGAGGTTGGCGCGTATGGCTTCTGCGTTGCGCCCTTCCTGCGGTACCGGTGGAATGTTGAGGTCGGTCGTTGCGACCTTCATCTGCTTGAGGGTAGACAGGTTGTCCTTGCCCGACTGTGCCCCTGCACCGACAGCGAATCCCGCTGCCAGCAGGGCCAGGCCCAGCTTGCGTCCGATCATGGTTGGCTCCTCTGAGTTTTCTTGCTGTTGTACGGAACGCCGACCGGCACTCCGTATACGGAATTAAGCCGGCGCCATCCACCGCCTGCAAGACGCAGCGCAGCAAACCACGCGAGGTGTCGTGGCATTGGGCGCGCATGGAGCGCTCAAGGTGTCGCGATTTGAACCACTCTGTCGCAGAGAGCGACAGCCCGAGGAGCCGTTCATCAATGCCGCTTATATCGCTTAGTGCCTTGACTGCATGAAGTCCGGGGGGAAACCCTAGGCGCACCACCCTGGGGCAGGCATAGGATTTCAGATGGTCGATACACAACAACCATAGCCTTTGCACGGAGACCTTCCCCATGATCCGATACACCCCCCTCGTTGGGACACTGCTGGCCACGCTGTTGAGCGCCTGCGCCACATCCACGCCGCCCGCCCCGCAAGCTGCTGCCCCCGCTCCGCAGGCCGTGGCTGCGCAGCCTGCCGCAGCCCCCGCTCCCGCCCCGATGGCGGCACCGGCGCCCCAGGCCGCTCCTCCCGCCTGGCAGCAGGGTCGACCGGCCAGCATGGCCGACTCCCGGCTGGCCCCGGTGGCCGGCAAGAACACCGTGACACCCGCCTCCGAAATCCCGCTGGACAAGCTCAAGCTGCCGCCGGGTTTCAAGGTCGAGATCTGGTCCACCGGCACGCCCGGCATCCGCGCCATGTCGCGCGGCGCCAGCGGCAAGATCTACGCCGGCACACGCGGCCTGGGCCGTGTCTACGAAATCACCGACAACGGCAAGGAGCGCACCAGCCGTGTGGTGGTCGACAAGCTGGACCAGCCCGCCGTCACCCTGCACAAGGGCAACCTCTACGTGATGGCCGTGGACAAGGCCCTGCGCT
This sequence comes from Hylemonella sp. GW821-FHT10B10, assembly GCF_059415585.1. Lineage (NCBI taxonomy): Bacteria > Pseudomonadati > Pseudomonadota > Betaproteobacteria > Burkholderiales > Comamonadaceae > Hylemonella > Hylemonella sp. GW821-FHT10B10. Next base: position 187,157 of record NZ_JBWKNN010000004.1, read on the forward strand.
TCGATGGCATTGAGAAGAACCCCAACGTCGCTCCGGTCGACATGACGGCCGCCTTCAAGCTGCCGCCGCAGAAACACCACAACTGGAAGTACCTGCGCTTCGGCCCGGACGGCAAGCTTTACGTGCCCTTCGGCGCGCCCTGCAATATCTGCACCCTGCCCAGCGATGAATACGCGCAGATCCGGCGCTACAACGCCGACGGCTCGGGCATGCAGGTCATCGCCACGGGTGTACGCAACACCCAGGGCTTCGACTGGCACCCGGTCACCAAGCAGCTCTGGTTCACCGACCACGGCCGCGACTGGCTGGGCGACGACGGCCCCGAGGACGAACTCAACCGCCTGAGCAAGAACGGCCAGTTCTTCGGCTTCCCCTCCTGCCATGCCAACGGCATTGCCGACCCCGACATCAAGAAGGCCGACGCCTGCCAGGGCGTGACCCTGCCTGTGCGCACCATGGGCCCGCACGCCGCCGCCATGGGCCTGCACTTCTACACCGGCAAGATGTTCCCTGCCCAGTACCGCAACGTGGCCTTCGTCGCGCGCAAGGGCTCCTGGAACCGCACCACCAAGATGGGTTACGACGTGGTCACCGTGGCCGCCGACGCCCAAGGCCGCAACCCGGTGATGACCCCCTTCATCACCGGCTTTGCCGACCCGGCCGCCAACACCTTCTGGGGCCGTCCGACCTACTTCCTGCAGATGCCCGATGGTTCCCTGCTGCTCTCCGACGAACAGCTGGGTGCGATCTACCGCATCTCCTACAGCGCCAAGAAGTAAGACCCCGGTCTGACCCGGCAAGCAGGGCCACTGGCAACAGCGGCCCTGCTTTTTTTAGGGCGACCGATACACGACCGATCCCATGCGTTTCATCCACACCATCCTCCCCGCCCTGGCCCTGTTGCTGGCCGCGAGCGCCCTGGCCCAGCAACCGCAACGCCTGGAACTCTGCGTGGCCTGCCACGGCCCGCAGGGCAACTCGCAGGTTCCGCAGTTCCCCTCGCTGGCCGGGCAGCCCAAGATCTTCATGGAGAACCAGCTGGTGCTGATCCGTGAAGGCCTGCGCGACATCCCTGCCATGAAAGGCGTGCTCGACGGGCTCAAGGACGCCGACCTCATCGTGCTGGCCAAGTACTTTTCGGAACAGGTGCCCGTGCCACTGGCCACCCCGCTTGATGCCGAGCGTTACGAACGCGGCAAGGTGCTGGCGCGTTCCATGCTGTGCGGCACCTGCCACCTGCCCGACTACAAGGGCCGCGAGCAGATGCCGCGCCTGGCCGGCCAGCACGAAGCCTTCCTGCGCGCCGTCATGGAGGAATACCGCGACAAACCCGGCCCCGGGCGCGACACGGTCATGACCAATGCCCTGGGCGGCCTCAACAACCAGCACCTGGACGACCTGGCCCACTTCCTCTCCCACGTCAAATAAGTCGGCGTCAGGGGGTGGCGCCTACAATCGATCCCCGATGAAGGACACCCCCGAAAAGCCCGCCGCCCCCACCCTGCGTCGCGCGCCCCGCCCCGAGGGCGCCGCCGCGCCCAAGCCCGGCGGTGCAGCCGCCACCAGCCGCATCAACAAGCGCATGGCCGAACTCGGCCTGTGCTCGCGTCGCGAGGCCGACGCCTGGGTCGAGAACGGCTGGGTCAAGGTCAACGGCCAGGTGGCCGAGATGGGCCAGCAGGTCACGCCCAGCGACCGCATCGAAGTCGACAAACAGGCGCAGAACCAGCAGGCCACGCAGGTCACCATCCTGCTCAACAAGCCCATCGGTTACGTCAGCGGCCAGGCCGAGGACGGGCACGAACCCGCCGTGGTGCTGGTGCAGCCGCAGAACCGCTGGCGCGACGACCACGCCCCCATGCGCTTCAACGGCGCACAGCTGCGCGGCCTGGCCCCCTCGGGCAGGCTCGACATCGACTCCACCGGCCTGCTGGTGCTCACGCAGGACGGTCGCGTGGCGCGTCAGCTCATCGGCGAAGACTCAGTGATGGAAAAGGAATACCTGGTGCGTGTGGTCTACCTGGGCACACCCGCCGCCGACGCCGCGCCCACCCAGCTCACCCGCATCGACGACGACGACCCCATCTCCACCAATGTGCAGGCCGTCTTCCCCGCCGCCATGCTGGCCAAATTGCGCCATGGACTGAGCCTGGACGGCCAGGCCCTCAAGCCCGCCAAGGTGGATTGGGAGAACCCCGAGCAGCTGCGCTTTGTGCTGACCGAAGGCAAGAAGCGCCAGATCCGCCGCATGTGCGAACTGGTCGGCCTGAAAGTGGTGGGCCTGAAACGCGTGCGCATCGGCCGCGTCATGCTGGGCCAGCTGCCCGTGGGCCAGTGGCGCTATCTGGCCCCGCACGAGAAGTTCTGAATTCCGTGCCCGCGTATCGCCGGGCACGGAAGACTGGCTGACTGACTACTTCTTCGCTGCGGCCAGTTCTTTTTCCAGCGCGTCGATGCGGGCCTGCATGGCGCCGATGCGCGAATTGAGCGCCCCCACATTGAACACCGTGACGTTGTTCGCCGGCGCATCGAGCTTGTTGCCATAAGCCAGCCAGGAAGCGTCATAGATCTTGACGTTCTTGAAACCCAGTTCCTCCAGCACCCCTGCCGTCTCGGAAGCGCGGGCGCCCGACTGGCAATACACCACCGTTTCCTTGCTCGGGTCGAGCTTGGAATAGAGCGCCTTCAGGTCCTGCGAGGCCTTGAGCGACATGCCACGCGAGTCGTTCACCTGCTTGCGTGTGAGCTTCTGCTGGGTCTCCGGGTCGGCCCAGTTCTGCTCGTAGGGAATGTTGACGGCACCGGGGATATGGCCGCCGCGCAGCGCGCGGATGTCCTTGCCCGAAAACTCCAGGGGCGTGCGGGCATCGACGATCTGCACATCGCTGCGCCCGGCGCGTTCCACCATCTCCTGCGTGCTCACCATCAATGCAGGGTTGGCCTTGAGGGAGAGCTTGACCGGTGCGGCCTGGGCCGTCCCGGTCGCCACCGGCAGGCCTGCCGCCTGCCAGCCCTCGATGCCATCGTGCAGCACCGTCACCTTGCTGGCCCCGAAATAGCGCAGCGTGTAGCGGCCGAAATAGGGGTTCCAGGTGCCGCGCGCGCCGTAGACCACGGTCTCGCGGGCCGGGTCGATACCGGCCTCGCCCAGGATCTTTTCGATCTCCTGCGTGGAGATAAAGTCCTCGGCATTGGCGTCGCGCAGCACGGTGGCCGCATCCCCCACGGACAGGGCGCCCGGCAGGTGGCCTTTGGCGTAATCCTTGTCGCCGCGCACGTCCCAGACCTGCACATTGCGCTTGAGCGCCGACTGCACGTATTCCACGTCCACGATGACCTGCGCCAGGGACCACACAGGCAGACCGCCCAGCGCCAGGGCCAACACACAACGACGCAGCATATGTTTCATGTTCTCGTCTCCTCAGGGGTGAAAATTCAGACCCCGCAGCATACGCCCGCCCCGCATACCCGGGACGCCGGGCCGGTCTTGAAACCGGCCCGAGCGCCCATAATTCGAGGTTCGGCGCGCAGACCTGCGCAGATCCCGCTTATTTCCAACCTTCTCGCAACCCCATGAGCAAGCAAACCCATTCCTTCCAGGCCGAAGTCGCCCAGCTGCTGCACCTGGTCACCCACTCGCTGTACTCCAACAAGGAGATCTTCCTGCGTGAGCTGGTCTCCAACGCCTCCGACGCCTGCGACAAGCTGCGTTACGAAGCGCTGAACAACAGCGCGTTGTACGAAGACGCCCCCGAGCTGCGCGTGCGCATCAGCTTCGACAAGACGGCCAAGACCCTGACCATCACCGACAACGGCATCGGCATGAGCGCGCAGGAGGCCATCGACCACCTGGGCACCATCGCCAAGAGCGGCACCAAGGACTTCATGAGCAAGCTGGGCGCCGACAAGCAGGCCGACGCCAAGGAACAGGGCCAGCTCATCGGCCAGTTCGGCGTGGGCTTCTACTCGGGCTTCATCGTGGCCGACAAGATCACCGTGGAAACGCGCCGCGCCGGCCTGAAGGCCGAAGAAGGCGTGCGCTGGGTCAGCGGTGGCACCGGTGATTTCGAGGTGGAGACCCTCACCCGCGCCGAGCGCGGCACCAGCGTCATCCTGCACCTGCGCGAAGACGCTGCCGACTACATGAGCAGCTGGAAGCTCAAGAGCATCATCGCCAAGTACTCCGACCACATCGCCCTGCCCATCCAGATGCGCAAGGAAGAGTGGAAGGAAGGCGAGAACGACCAGCCCGGCGAGATGGTCACCACCGACGAATGGGAAACCGTCAACAAGGCCAGCGCCCTGTGGAGCCGCCCCAAGAAGGACATCACGAAGGAAGAGTACGAAAACTTCTACCAGGCCATCAGCCATGACCACGAGGCCCCGCTGGCCTGGAGCCACAACCGCGTGGAAGGCAGCACCGAATACACCCAGCTGCTGTTTGTGCCGGCCAAGGCGCCCTACGACCTGTGGAACCGTGACAAGAAGGGCGGCCTGAAGCTCTATGTGAAGCGCGTCTTCATCATGGACGAGGCCGAGGCCCTGCTGCCCAACTACCTGCGCTTCGTCAAAGGCGTGGTGGACAGCGCCGACCTGCCGCTCAACGTGAGCCGCGAGCTGCTGCAGGAAAGCCGCGACGTGCGCGCCATCCGCGACGGCAACACCAAGCGCGTGCTGAGCCTGCTGGAAAATCTGGCCAAGGCTGATGTGCCCGCCGCCGACGCCAGCGAAGAAGACAAGGCCGACGCCGGCAAGTACAGCGCCTTCTACGCCGAGTTCGGCGGCGTGCTCAAGGAAGGCCTGGGCGAAGACTTTGCCAACCGCGAACGCCTGGCCAAGCTGCTGCGTTTTGCCAGCACCACCAGCGACACGGCCACCGTGTCCCTGGCCGACTACAAGGCCCGCATGAAAGAAGGCCAGGAGGCCATCTACTACATCACCGCCGACACCCTGGCCGCGGCCAAGAACAGCCCGCAGATCGAAGTCTTCAAGAAGAAGGGCATCGAGGTGCTGCTCATGACCGAGCGCGTCGACGAGTGGGCGCTGAGCTACCTGACGGAATTCGACGGAACGCCGCTGCAGAGCGTGGCCAAGGGCGCCGTGGACCTGGGCAAGCTGCAGGACGAGGCCGAGAAAAAGGCCGCCGAAGAAGCCGCCGAGGCCTTCAAGCCCGTGCTGGCCAAGCTGAAAGAAGCGCTGAAAGACAAGGCCGAAGACGTGCGCGTCACCACCCGCCTGGTCGATTCACCGGCCTGCCTGGTGGTGAAAGAGGGCGATATGAGCAACCAGCTCGCCCGCCTGCTCAAGCAGGCCGGCCAGAAGGCCCCGGACAGCAAGCCCATCCTCGAAGTGAACCCCGAGCACGCGCTGGTGAAGAAGCTCGACGGCTCGGTGCACTTCCACGACCTGGCCCAGATCCTGTTCGACCAGGCCCTGCTGGCCGAAGGCGGCCTGCCGGAGGATCCGGCGGCGTATGTGAAGCGGGTGAATGCCTTGCTGGTGTAAGCCGGTTTCAGGCCCTTGCCAAAAAGCCGCCCGAGGGCGGCTTTTTCTTGTGGGGCTCGTTTCCAGAAAAACTACTGCGACGCGGTGATCCCACCATCCAGATAGAGCACCTGCCCGGTGACAAAGGCTGCACCAGGAGAGGCAAAGAACACGGCTGCGCCGGTCACGTCCTGCGGATCGGCCACACGACCCAGCGGGATGCGGTCCAGCACCTGCTTGCGCGTGTCGGGGTTTTCCAGCCAGTGGCGTGCCATCTCGGTCTTCACGACCGTGGGCGCAATGCCGTTGACGGTGATGCCGTGCGGTGCCAGTTCGCTGGCATGCTGGCGGATCAGCATGACCAGGCCCCCCTTGCTGCTGCTGTAGGCCGAATAACCGCGGCCACGCAGCCCCAGTTGGGAGCGCACCGACAAGAGGTGCACCTGGGCGCCGCCACGACCACCTGCGATCTGCTTCTTGGCCACCGCCTGCGCCAAGAACATCGCGGCCTTGAGGTTGACCTGGATGACTTCGTCAAACGCTTCTTCGGTCACGTCCAGCAAGGCCTGCTCACGCTGGATGCCCACGCAGTTCACCAGGATGTCCAGACCGCCAAAGTGCTGCGCGACCGCATCGACCGAGTCCTGCATGTGCGGTACCGAATGCGCGTCCATGGACAGGCCCAGGGCCTCATGGCCCGCGGCTTTCAGATCCGCGGCCACGTCCCGGGCCTTGCCCTCATCGCGGCCGGACACGGCCACGCGCGCCCCGGCCAGGGCCAGGCCCCAGGCGATGGCCTCGCCGATGCCGCCATAACCACCGGGCACATAGGCCGTCTTGCCGCGCAGGTCAAACAGGCCGGCCAGCGCCTGGGTGAAATCGATCTTGGGTGTCATGGTCATTGAATTCTGCGCGAAGCCCTAATCCATCAACAGACCGCCGTTGATGTCGACGATCTCGCCGGTGATGAAACCCGCCAGCGGCGAGGCCAGAAAACGCACCACATGGGCAAACTCCTCGGGCTCGCAGAAACGGCCCACGGGAATGTCCTTGAGGAGCTTCTGGCGCTGCTCTTCGTTGAGCTGTTCGGTGATCATGGGTGTCTTCACATAGGCGGGGGCAATGGCATTGGCGGTGACGCCAAAACCGGCCAGTTCACGCGCCAGCGAAAAAGTCAGCGCACTCATGGCGCCCTTGGAGACCGAATAGGCCGTGCCCGCGGTCAGCCCGCCGGTCTTGGCCGCCAGGGAGCTGGTGTTGATGATGCGGCCAAAACGCTGCGCCTTCATGGCAGGCACCACCTGTTGCGACAGGTAGAAAGCCCCGTCCAGGTTGGCCCCCATGACACGGCGCCATTCGCTGGCGTCGGTGGCTTCCACCTTGTTGTTGGACAGGATGCCGGCATTGTTGAGCAGGATGTCCACTGCGCCCAGGGTTTTCACGATGCTGGCGTGGCCGGTGCGTACGGCTTCGGCGTCGCTGATGTCAAAGGAAAACGCCAGGGCGTTGGGCCCCAGCTCCTGCGCCAGCGCTTCGTTGCGTGCGCGGTTGAAATCGACCATGGCAACCTTGCAGCCGTCTTCGAGCAGCACACGCGTGGCAGCCAGACCCATGGTACCGGCCGCGCCGGTGACCAGGGCCACCCTGTCGAGCAGCGGCTTCATTGCGCACTCTCCATGAACGCCCATGTCTTTGCCAGGGCTACCGCAGAACCGGCTTTGCCGGGCTGCTGGTAGCGCCCCCTGAAGGGGGAGGTGGCTGCAAGCCACTTCGGGGGGGAGTCATGGTTACACATCCAGCACACTCTTCTTTCCAAACAGGCCGCGTGAACGGAAAGTCACCACGGCGATGAACAACAGATACATGGACAACAGCGACCACTCGGACGCATAGGCGCCGGTCATGCCCACCACCATGCCGACCATGAGCCCGGCCATCACCGCGCCCCAGAGCGACCCCACGCCGCCCAGCACGATGATCAGGAAGGCCGGCACCACGGCATCCACCCCCACGTGCGGCCGGATGCCCCAGATAGGCGCCATGACCACACCAGCAATCGCGGCCAGCGCCACCCCCAGGCCAAACACAAACAGGCGCAGGCGCGACAGGTTGATGCCCAGGGCACGGACCATCTCGCTGTCATGGGCGCCGGCCTTGATGATGGCGCCGAAAGGCGTCTTCTGCAAAAAGACCCACAACAGGAAGATCATCACGATGGCAAAACCGCTGGCAAACAGCCGGTAGTTCGAATACATGATGTCGCCCACCATGAAAGCCCCCGAGATGGCGGGTGGCAGCAGCAATTGTTTCTCGGAAGAGCCCCAGACCAGGCGGATGCCTTCTTCAATCACCAGGGCCGCGCCGAAGGTCAGCAACAGACCGTAGAGCGGGTCGCGCCCATAGGTGCGGCGCATGCACAGCTCCAGCAGCATGCCAAACAGGCCGACAAACACGGGCGCCAGCAGCAATGCCAGGGCGTAGCGCGTTTCAATGCTCAGGGCCATGTACCAGGCCTGCGCTTCGGGAAACATGCCGAACTTGGGTGCGACGATGAAGAGCGCGAAATACATGCCCAGCGCAAACAGGGAGCCGTGCGCGAGGTTGATGGTTTCCATCACCCCCACGATCAGCATGAAACCCAGCGCAATCAACGCAAAGAGCAGGCCCAGCGAAATCCCGTTGGCCAGGTGCGGCAGCAGGTGAACGAGTGCATCCATGAAGGTATTTTTATAGACGGCATGGGGACGCCCCGGCGTGCACCTTGCACCACGGGGGCGGCTGCATGCCGTGCGGATTCAGACTTCGTACGTCGGCGTGGCTTCGTAGCTTTCCAGCTTGCAGGCGCCCTGGGCATCCTTGTCCTGCACGTCCTTGGGGTCGGCCTGCGTCAGGATCTTGTAGATATCGTCCTTCTCGGCGGGCTGGTCGTTGTAGCTGGCCATGTAGATGGTCTGCTGGCACTGGTGGGTGACCGGGTCCATCCACGCATCAAAGTGCTGCAGACGATCCGCGGCACTCATCTTGCGGCCTTCGAGTTTCTTGATCACGGCGATGTTGTTGGTGGTGCCAGCCTCTTCCACGCAGCGCAGCAGTTCACGCGTGGCCATGTAGCCGTTGTGATAGACATTGCCCGGCACACGGATGGCCATGCCCGGGTATTGCTTCTGGTAGGCCGCCACAAACTCCTTCACCCCCGGCAAGGCCAGGCGCCAGTACCAGGTGGTGCCAAACACACCGAAGATCTGTTCCGGGCCGAGGCCGTAGACATCGGGCCAGTCTTGCTGGTTGTTGATCCAGGCCATGGTCTGGTTCATCTTCAGTTGCACCACCTGCTGCCGCAGGGCCTTGATGTCGTCCCCGCCCACGGCGGTGGCCACGACCTGGGGCTTGAGTTGCTGCAGCTTGAGCAGATAGGCCGAGAAGTCGCGTGTGTTCTGCGGCACCAGCAGTTCTTCAACGATCTTGCCACCGTTGGCTTCGACGATGGCGCGCGTGGCCTTGGACGTGGTGTGACCCCAGACGTAGTCGTTGGTCAGCAGCACCCAGTTCTTGCCGTTGGCGCGGATGGCGTTGCGCACCGTGGCGTTGGAGAAGTTGGTGCCATTGCCGTCCCAGACAAACTTGGTGCGGTGACAGTCCTTGCCGGCTTCGGTGGGCGAGCTGGAGTTGGTGTTCAGGAAGATCGTGCCGTACTTCTGCGCAACCTGCGAGATGGCGTTGGACACGCCCGAGTGCACCGCGCCGATCAGGAACGCCGCTTCGTTGCGGGTGATCATGCGTTCGGCCACGCGCGAGCCGGTGGCCGGCGTGGTCTCGGTGTCGATATGGATGGCTTCAATGCGCCGACCCAGCACACCGCCCTTGTCGTTGAATTCCTTGATGGCCATCATCGCGCCCAGGCGCTCTTCGCCACCCGATGCCGCGTACAGGCCCGATGCGTCCATGGTCAGGCCGATGGTCAAGGGTTTCTTCTGCGCGGCCTGGGCCCACACGGTGTTGTGTTTCCACGGCCCCATGAAAGGCGCCGCGCCGTACAGGCCTGCGCCGGCCACGACCAGGCCGGTGTTTTTGAGCAGTGAACGGCGCGAGGCCGACACTTTCCTGGAGGGGGTGTCGCTGGTGGTTTTTTTATCGGTTGCGCTCATGGTTGTCTCCTCGGTGGTTTAGGGGGAACAGAACGGCTAGCGGGGAACGATCTTGACGCCGTTTAATTTCTCTTGTGCTTCGAAAAGGGAGGAAATCAGCTTGTCGCCAAAGCCGGCGTTGCTGGCCTGGATCAGGCTCTGGTGTGTGGCCTCGCCCATGAGGCTGGCCACGGGCAGCATCTCGGCCAGATGGGTGTAGTAGCGCAAGTCCTTCTGGGCATTGGAGATGCCGAACTTGAAGCCGGTGACATCGCCCTCCTTGAGGGTCTTGGTGGCCATCATCTGGAAGATGCCGCAGTTCACACCGCCGGCGCTGACCACGTCGTACAGGCGGTTCAGGTCCAGCCCGCTCTTGGCGGCGACGGCAAAGGCTTCGGCAATGGCGGCCGCGAAGGTCATGGCCATCATGTTGTTGACGAGCTTGAGCACATGGCCGTGGCCGGGCGGCCCCACGTGGAAGATGTTTTCGCAGAAGGCCTTGAGCACGGGCTCCAGGGTTTTGAAGTCTTCGGGGTCGGCGCCCACCATGGTGTTGAGGCGGCCTTCCTCGGCCTCCTTGGGGGTGCGCGCCAGCGGGGCGTCGATGAGCTTGATGCCCTTGGTCGCCAGATCGTTGCGGATGCGTGTGCTCGACGACGGCTCTGCGGTGGACGTGTCCACCACGATCAGTCCTTTGCGCCCGCTCTCCAGCAGCCCTTGCGCGCCATAGACGATCTGCTCCACCTGGGGCGAGCCGGTCACGCAGATGAAAACAATGTCCGAGGCCTGCGCGCACTCGGCGTTCGTCCTGGCCTCCTTCGCACCTGCGGCGATCAGGTCGGCCAGGTTGTCACGGTTGCGGTTGACCTTGAAGGTCAGCGGGTAGCCCTTGGCCAGCAGGTTCTTGGCCATGCCGTGGCCCATCATGCCGATGCCGATGAATCCGATTTTGGGTGTCATGGTGTGTTCCTTGGAGGTTTTAAACAGAGGTGGCCGTGGCTTCGGCGGACCGGGTGGCGCGTGCGCTGTCCCACAGCGTGATCAGGCGCGCATAACGCTGGGCAATGTCCTGAACCACATCGGCGTCGCTCATCTGGCCGGAGAACCAGCCGGTGGCGGCGTCGGCAAAGATGGATCGGCCCACGGCAAACCCGCGGCAGATGGCATGGGGCGCCGCGACATGGAAGCTGCGTTCCAGCTTGTCTTCGCTGGCCTCCAGCCCCAGGATCAGCACGCCGCGGCAATGCGGGTCGTGGCGTGTGATGACCTCGGTCAGGCTTTCCCACTCCTGTGCGGTGGCGGCGGGCGGCAGCTTCCACCAGTCGGGGAAGATGCCGGCGCGGTAGATCTGCTCCAGCGCTGCGGGCAGCGTGCTGCCGTCCGCGGGCATGTCGCGCGGCGGAATGACCTCGACCAGGAACTCGTGGAAGGTGTCCACGCTGGCTTTCTGCAATTCGGCCAGGCGTGCCAGCTGGGCTTCGCGCAGAGCCAAGGTGTCATGCGGGTGGTAGCTCACCAAGCATTTGGCGACATGCTCGCCGGGCCAGCTGCGCATGGCGCTGGCCAGGTGGGCGCCGGCCTCGAACTGCAGCGGGCGGGACCCCGGCAACTCGACAGGCCGCGCCACCCACCAGCCCTTGCCGGTCATGGGCGGGAACACGTCTTCGCCAAAGCGCCCGTCCACGATGATGCCCACGCCTGAGCGTTGACCCGCGCCCTGGCGTGCACCCTGGGCAACCAGCTGCTTGAAGGCGGGGATGCGTGCATGGCTGGCGCCGTGGCGGTCGGCCAGCTCTTCCAGCTGCATGCGGTGGTCAAACGCGAGGATGACCAATTCTTCCCAACGCCGGGTGCGTGTGCTGACGCGGTGCAGATGCTCCAGTGGCGCGTCTTCACGCAGGCGCCGGGTGCTGGAGCCATGCAGCAGGAAATACTGCAGCTCCTCCCAGCTCGCCATGGCCGGCGCGCAACCGTGGCGCGAAACCACCAGCGCGCCGCAGGCGTTGGCATAGGCGCAGCAACGGGTCAGCGGCTCCTTGCGGATCCAGCCGCGCAGGAAACCCGCCATGAAAGCATCGCCCGCGCCGAGCACGTTGTACACATCCACCGGAAAGCCAGGGCCCTTGAGCCCGAGCTCAAGGTCATCGGGGATCGCCCCTTCGAACACCACGCAGCCCATGGGACCGCGTTTGACCACCAACGTGGCTTTGCTCAGTTCACGCAGGCGGCGCAGCGCGGCCAGGGTGTCCGTGCTGCCACCGGCGATATGGATTTCTTCTTCGGTACCGACCACCAGGTCACACTGGCCGATGACGGTTTGCAGATGGGCGCTGACTTCGGCCGAGGGCACAAAACGCTGCTCGCCCAGGCCGGGGCTGGTCAGGCCCCACAGCACGGGGCGGTAGTCGATGTCCAGCACCACCCGCGTGCCGGCGGCCAGGGCCAGCGTGATGGCCTTGCGGCAACTGGCATAGGTGCCGGGCTGCGACAGATGGGTGCCGGAGAGCAGCAAGGCTTGGCCGGAGGCAATGAAGGCCGGGTCGACATCGTCCTCGCTGATGGCCATGTCGGCGCAGTTGTCGCGGTAGAAAACCAGGGGAAAGGTGTCGCGGTCCTGGATGCCCAGAAACACCAGCGCGGTCAGGCGTTTGGGGTCGGTGCGGACATGGCTGACGTCCACGCCTTCGGCTTGCAGCGTCTCGCGCACGAAGCGGCCGTTGTGCTCGTCCCCTACCCGCGTCAGCATGGCGGGTTTCAGGCCCAGGCGCGCCATGCCCACAGCCGTGTTGGCGGGTGAGCCCCCCATGTATTTGGTGAAGGTGAGCATGTCTTCCAGGCGCCCCCCGATCTGCTCGCCATACAGATCGACCGCGGCGCGGCCCATGCAGATCACATCCAGTGGTCGACTCATCAGGTCCCCTTTCGGCGGGGTGCGCTACGCCCCGGTGTGGCGCTCGTTTTTTCGGCCAGCTGGTGCCCCACGCTGACCACCAGCGCCTGGGCCAGGCACAGGGGGCCGACCAGAGAGCGGAAGGGCTTGCTGGAGTCATCGGCCAGTTCCAGGCAGACGTGGGCAGAAGGCTTGAGCGGTGAGAGCGGACCATCGGTGATGGCAATCACCTGCACGCCCTGCGCGCGCGCCTTGGCGGCGGCATCAATCACTTCAGGCGAGTAGCTGCGAAAGCTGGCGACCAGCAGCACGTCCCCTTTGGCCATGGAGTGCAGGCTTTCACGCAACATGCCGCCCGTGCCATCCAGCAGATGGGTGCGCAGCTCGAGCTGGCTGAGCGCATAGGCCAGGTAGCCCGCCACCGGGAAGGCGCGGCGCTGGGCCAGCACATGGATGCGTGGTGCGGACGCGATGAGCTTGACCGCCGCCTTCAGGTCCGACTGCAGGATGTGTTCTTCCAGTTGGCCCAGCTCGGCCACGGCCTCGCTCACGAGGTCGTGCAAGACGCCGGCGGGCGCGCGCGCACTGCCGGTCTGCTTGCGGCGCATCTTGTCGATGCGCTCGCGGTAGCTGTCGGAACGCTCCAGCAAGTGGCCACGGAACACCTGCTGCATTTCCGAGAAACCCTTGTAGCCCAGCGCATTGGCGAAACGGATCATGGCCGAGGGCTGCACTTCCGTGGCCTCGGCCACGGTAGCCACCGTGCCCAGCGCCAGCTCGTTGGGTTGCTCCAGCGCGAAGCGCGCAATGCGCTGCAATTGTTTGGACATGTCCGGGTAGGTCCGGGCGATCAGGTCCTTCAATTCTTCGTAGGTTGTCACGGGGTCCATAGGGTGCTCATAAGCCATCAGGGGAATGGGAGGTCTTGTCTCTTCAGCGCTGTCTTCTGGTTCTAAAAATCAGAACAAATGTTCTTGCTTGTTTGAATAATAGAACGTATATTCTGTTTTGTCCAGCGACTTTCAGAACATTTGTTCCAAAACTCAAAACCGAGACGCCTTCTCCATGCAACTCGCTTCAGGCCGCGCGCCACTGATCCCTTTGCCCATGCTGATCGCGGTGGTCGTCTTCTTGTCGACCCCGCTCTGGATCACCCAGGTGGGCCTCTACCAGTACCTGGCGCTTGAAATCATGATCTGGGTGTTGTTTGCCATGGGCTACAACCTCTTGCTGGGCTACACCGGGCTGCCCTCTTTTGGCCACGGCGCTTTTTTTGGCATCGGGGCCTATGCCTTTGGTCTGTTGCAGCACAAGATCTGGCCCAACCTGTGGTTTGACCTGGCCGGCGCCGTGGTGGTGACGGCTGTGCTCGGCGGCCTGGTGGCCCTGTTCATCTCGCACCGCCGCGGCATCTATTACTCCCTGCTCACCATCGCCTTTGGCCAGGTGTTCTGGTTCATCGCCAACAAATGGAGCAGCGTGACCGGCGGCGAAGATGGCCTGCTGAGCATCAAGCGCCTGCCCGCCGACCTGGGTTTCGTCTCTTTCAACCTGGCCAGCAACAACGCGCTGTTCTTCTTCTGTCTCATCCTGTTTGCCCTGGTGCTGGTCGGCCTGTGGCGGCTGATCCATTCGCCCCTGGGGCGCATCTTCAGCGCCATCAAGCAGAACGAAACCCGCGCCGCGTTTGTGGGCTACAACGTGTGGCTCTACAAGTGGCTGGCCTTCACCCTGTCCACCGCCGTGGCTGGCCTGGCCGGCGCCATGTTTGCCATGGCACAGCAATCGGCCTATCCCAATGTGATGAGCCTGCAGACCTCGGGCTTCGTGGTGATGATGGTGCTCATCGGCGGTGGCCTGGTGAGCTTCTGGGGCCCGCTGATTGGCGCAACCTTCTTCATCCTGGCGCGCGATCTTCTGGGCGCGTACACCGAGACCTGGTTGCTCTGGTACGGCCTGATTTTCATGGCCATGGTGGTCTTCAAGCCGGAGGGCATCGCCGGTGCCTGGCAAGCCTGGCGCAAGCGCCCGCGTAAACCGCTGACCCGCACCGCCACCGCGACTGGGGGTGCGCTGTGAAGCTGTTCGAAGCCACGGGCCTGTCCAAACGTTTTGGCGCCCAGGTGGTGTTGCAAGACATCACCCTGGGGTTTGAAGAGGGGCAGCTCAACGGCATCATGGGCCCCAACGGGGCCGGCAAGACCACCTGCTTCAATGTGCTCACCGGGCGCTACAAGCCCGACCGCGGCCGCGTCACCTTTGCGGGCGAGGACATCACGGGCCTGTCCCCGCGCGAGATCGCCTGCAAGGGCATCTCCCGCTCCTTCCAGATCATGAATCTGTTCGACAGCTATACCGCGCTGGACAACGTGCTGATGGCCACCCCCCATGTGCGCAAGCAGGGCTTCAACCCCTGGCGCGACCTGGGTGCGGACCGCACCGCGCAAGACCTGGCCGCCGCCGTGCTGGAACGCGTTGGGCTGAAGGGCAAGGAGCGCGTGCTGGCCAACAGCCTCTCCTACGGTGAACGCCGTGCGCTGGAGATTGGTGTGGCCCTGGCGGCTGAACCCCGCATGCTGTTTCTGGACGAGCCCACCGCCGGCCTGGGCGCCGAAGGCACGGTCCGGCTGGCCGAACTGGTGAAGAGCCTGAAACGCCAGCTGACCATCGTGATCATCGAACACGACATGAATTTTCTGTTCAGCCTGGCGGACCAGATTTCCGTCATTCACTGGGGCCAGGTCATCGCCCAGGGTACGCCCGATGCGCTGCGCCAGAACGAATGGGTCCGCCGCTCCAACCTGGGAGCCCTCGCATGAGCGCTGTTCTGAAACCCCTGGCCTCTGAGCCCATGCTGTCCATCGATCACATCGACACCTTTTATGGGGAGACCCAGGTCCTGTTTGATGTGTCGCTACAGGTCGGCCCCGGTGAAGTGGTGGCCCTGCTGGGCCCCAATGGCGCGGGCAAGACTACGACGCTGCGTTCCATCCTGGGCCTCACGCCACCACGCAAAGGCGCCATCGCCTTTGATGGCAAGGACATCACCCGCACCCCCACCCACGAGATCGCCAAGGCCGGCCTAGGCTGGGTGCCGGATGACCGGCGCATCTTCCCCGCGCTGACCGTGGCGCGCAACCTGGCCATCGCGCGCAAGCCCACGCGCTTTCGCCCATGGCACGAGAAAGAGTGCTTCGAGATCTTCAGCGCCCTGGAGTACCTGATGGGGCGCGAGTGCGAAAACCTCTCGGGCGGCGAGATGCAGATGGTGGCCATCTCGCGCGCGCTGCTCGGCTCGCCCGGCCTGGTGCTGTTTGACGAACCCAGCCAGGGCCTGGCGCCCAAGGTGGTGCAGGACGTGATGAAGACCATCACCCGGCTCAAGGCCGAAGGCATTGCGGTGCTGGTGGTGGAGCAGAACGTGCAAAGCGCACTGGCCGTGGCCGACCGGGTCTATGTCATGAACCTGGGCAAGGTCATCCACGAAGGCCCCGCGGCCGATCTGCGCGACAACGCGGCCCTGCGTCTACAGCTACTGGGAGTCTAGTCCGCATGAACCAAGCCCTTCTGCGCGTGGAAAACCTGGCCAAGCAATACCAGCGCGGCGTTTTCAGGAAGACCACCACCTTTTCGCTGAACGCGAATTTCGAGATTGAGAAACCCTGTGTCGTCGGCGTCATGGGCCCCAACGGTTCGGGCAAGACCACCTTGTTTGAGCTGATCACGGGCAGCAACCTGCCCACCAGCGGCCGCGTGATCGTCAACGGGCAGAACATCCATGAGGTGAAGACCCTGCAACGCGACCGCATGGCGGTGCACTACCACCAGTCCTACCAGGTACGTTCGTTCCAGAAGAAGAAGCCCGACTTCATGCTCCGGCAGGCGACAGAGAAGTCGCCGCTGATCCACCTGTTTGACGAACCCCAGTTCAACACCCAGGACGGCTAC
The DNA here is from genome assembly GCF_059415585.1 of Hylemonella sp. GW821-FHT10B10. Classification (NCBI taxonomy): domain Bacteria; kingdom Pseudomonadati; phylum Pseudomonadota; class Betaproteobacteria; order Burkholderiales; family Comamonadaceae; genus Hylemonella; species Hylemonella sp. GW821-FHT10B10. The sequence continues at coordinate 203,603 of NZ_JBWKNN010000004.1, forward strand.
ATCGGCTTCATGCTGGACTTCTTCACGCGCCTGAAGAAGAACGGAAAACTCGTGTTCCTGTGCATGCACCCCAACGAGCCTTTCCACATCGACATCCTGCGCGAGCAGTGCGACCGCTACCTCTTCGTGCAAAAGGGCGTGGTCACCCAGGCGCCGGACTTCAGCACCCTGACCCGTGACGAGCGCGTGCGCGCCTACCTGGGCGCACTGGCACCCCGGCAATAGCGCGTAGCGCGCACCGCCTCCCCTTCCCTCTCACCACCCGCGAACCTCTATTGATGTCTACCCTTCCCGTCATCCAGCACCTGATCCACGGCGAGCTCGTGAACGGCGGCAGCCGCAGCCAGCCGGTCTACAACCCCGCCACCGGCCAGGTGCAGAAAACCCTGCTGCTGGCCGACAGCACCACCGTGGGACAGGCCATCGCCAGCGCGCAATCGGCCTACCCCGCATGGCGCGCCACACCGCCGCTCAAGCGCGCGCGGGTCATGAGCAAGCTCAAGAATCTGCTGGAAGAAAATGCGGCGGCCATCTGCGCGCTGGTGACGGCCGAGCACGGCAAGGTGCTGGCCGACGCCATGGGGGAGCTGCAGCGCGGCATAGAGAACGTAGAGTACGCCAGCTACGCACCCGAGCTGCTCAAGGGCGAACACAGCAAGAATGCGGGCCCCGGCATCGATTCCTGGAGCGAGTTTCAGCCCATGGGTGTGACGGCCGGCATCACGCCCTTCAACTTCCCCGTGATGGTGCCTTTGTGGATGTGGCCCATGGCCGTGGTGTGCGGCAACACCTTCATCCTCAAGCCCTCCGAACGCGACCCCAGCAGTGCCCTGCTGGTAGCCCAGCTGGCCCTGCAGGCCGGCTTGCCGCCCGGTGTGCTCAACGTGGTGCACGGTGACAAGGAAGCCGTGGACGCGCTGCTGGCCGACAAGCGCGTGCACGCGGTCAGCTTTGTGGGTTCCACACCGATTGCACAGACCATCTATGCCACTGGCTGCGCCAACGGCAAGCGCGTGCAGGCCCTGGGCGGTGCCAAGAACCATGCCGTGGTCATGCCAGATGCCGATATCGCCAACGCCGTGACGGCCTTGATGGGCGCGGCCTACGGCTCCTGTGGTGAACGCTGCATGGCGATTCCGCTGGTGGTGGCCGTGGGCGATGCCACAGCCGACGCCGTGGTGACCCGCCTGCAGATCGAGATCGGCAAGATGCGTGTGGGGCCCGGCACCAACCCCGGCCACGACATGGGCCCGCTGGTGACCCAGGCGCACCGGGACAAGGTGAAGGGCTATGTGGACCAGGGCGTGCGCGAAGGCGCCACGCTGGTGGTGGACGGCCGCGGATTAGAAGTGGCCGGGCATGAAGAGGGCTACTTCCTCGGTCCCTGCCTGTTTGACCACGTGAAGCCCGGCATGGTGATCTACCAGGAAGAAATCTTCGGCCCGGTGCTGGGCGTGGTGCGGGTGCAGACCCTGCAAGAGGCCATGGACCTGATCGACGCGCACGAATACGGCAACGGCACCTGCATCTTCACCCGCGACGGAGAAGCCACCCGCTACTTCACCGACAACATCCTGATCGGCATGGTGGGCGTGAACGTCCCGCTGCCCGTGCCCGTGGCCTACCACTCCTTTGGTGGCTGGAAGCGTTCGCTGTTTGGTGATCTGGGGGCTTATGGTCCCGACGCCGTGCGCTTCTATACCAAGCGCAAGACCATCTCGCAGCGCTGGCCCTCGGCCGGTGTACGCGAGGGGGCGGCCTTTAGTTTTCCCAGCAGCCGGTAACCGCGAGCACGCACCGGTGAAAAGCTGGGCCGCTCGGTGAATACGTTGTTGGTACTACCGCGCAACGTGCTTTGCGCGAGCCTGGGATGTGTGGCTAACAAGCAAGCCTTAAGCGAGAGAATTGCTTTAACTGGCTATGCGGGACTCAAGAAAATCTAATACTGAGGTAAGCCGAGAAATCGAATCTGCGGCCAGCCTCTCATTGACCGGGGCATCCTCAGCACATGCCTCCGCCAAATACCAGCCAATTTGCTTTTTATTCGGTGGGGACGAAAGCGACAGGTGCGCTTGAATAATTTTCATAGTGCTTTCGCCCATGAGCTCTTCCAATCGCAGACCCGAAAACTTGGAATCAATCTCAGCAAGAGTGAATGCAGTACCGGAGCGCAAGTACCATTCAGCTTGATATCGCTCAGCCTCTTTTCGACCCGCCTTATCGTCATCTAGAAGAATAAGGAACTTCTCTCCGCGACCCAGCAGCATGCTGACAAGTGGTCCGGATGCGCCAGACCCAACGCCTGGCATCAAATTAAATGTGAATTTAGAAGAAGAAGCCTTGCGCGCCAAAACTAACGCATAGTAGTCAGTGATTCCCTCAACGATGACAAATGGAGCCACTCCAACGATCTCAGGCGATACGTACTCAAGCTTCTCGATCACCGGTTGAAAATAACTAGATCGGGTTGGAAACTTCGAGACAAACTCACGATATTTAGTCACCTTGACGTTTGTCGCTTTGGTACTTAGTTCAAAACTATCCGTTGCGTCGTAATCGAGTGCAGTGTTTTCCACAATATAGGCACCACTCAACCATTTCGGGTTGATCATGTGGTGACTGTGCGTTGAATATATGACTCGATTTCCATCAGATGCGATTCTTGAAAAGCTAGTCAGTAGTTCTGCCTGTGCCTTTGCGTGCAAGTTTGCCGCTGGCTCGTCAAAGACGAAGATCGTGGGTCGTGTCTTCGCCTGTTTAAAAGCAGTAAACAGTAAAAAAGAAAAAAACCATCTAAACCCAAGAGAGCGCTCGTGAATAGCGTATCGCGATTCCCCATCCGAAACGTTGAATGATGCGTAAGGCAAATCACCCTTTTCGGTATCAATGTTCCATTCCACGAAAATACTTTTAGCGGATATGGCGCGCTGAAATACTTTTTGCCAGCTCCCAAGAACTTCTACAGTCACCGCGTTCGATATCTTTTGGAAGACAGAGTCAACAATATTCTTGCTGGGGCTTCCAAAGAACATTGAGAACCAGTTTGGCGATGCCTGGCTTGCGCGAAATTCCGAAATTCTTTTGGTGACATGCCTATCGAGAGTTAGCCCATCCCCAAGACTGTCCAGGATGTCTTGAAAGACGTAACGATAGTGCCTATTGACCGGCTTTTCCCCTTCATGCTCAGTCAGATAGATACGACTTGGCATGTCGACAAGGAAAGTGGGGAAGTACGAAATAAGCGGAAGTGACTCTTCAATGTAATTGGCAATCTCCAGCCAGAGATCTGACGCTCCTTTCTCCGTGGGCCTGTCGTATTCCTTGAAGTTGTTGGCACCACCTTTCCTGTTCGCCCGTACAGCAAGAGAAAAGGCATATCGGTTGGAGGTCTCTTTCAGAGAACTGTCTTCAAAATCAAATTCCTTGGAAACAGTAAATGGCTGAGAAAGAAGCGGCTCATCGACAATTAGTTTGTACGATTTAGCTAACGCTCCGATGGCCTCGATGTCAGCAGCATCGAGCTGAACTGTTGCGATGACTTCTACCGTGGATGTAAATGCTGCTTTTTTGTTAACCGGTATAAGCCCAACGCCTGATGTTTTTGAATGAATACCATCGAATAGTCCGGAGACAGATCGATCGCCAGTGACGAAGTGCGAGAGGCCTTCCAAGATCGTGGTTTTACCGCTCTCATTCAGCCCGATCAAGGTGATTACTGGCGAATGTGCTCTATCGGCAATTTCGATGACTACTTCTTCAATTCCCTTGAAGTTTCTCAACGTAAATTTGATTAGTTGTGCCAATTTGACTCTCCCGTGTGTTTTTCTGACCAGTTGAGTGGCGGTATGTGTCCGTTTTATAGCAGGGTTTCTCGATTGTCACGAGGCATGTAAATCACTAGGCAGATCCACAAACCAGAACACCTTTACCGCGGGCAAGGTGGCACTACGAATAGAAAAATCGGTGCGGCTTTAAACAGCGTGTACCGCAGGCAATTTGCTTTTCATCGTCTCCCCCTCTAGCATCGCACCACCAGACAACAACAACGGAGACAAGGCATGACCTTCCCAACCTGGCAGCGTTTGGCGCTGCCCCTGCTGCTGGCCGCATGGCTAGCCGGCTGCGCACAGAACCCCGCCACTTCTACCGGCCCGGCCGAAGCCGCGCCCCAGGCCGCCGCCTGCCCCAAGGGCACGCCCGAAGGTGCGCGCTGCCTGCGCGGGCAGGACTCCGCCAAAGCGCATTACCTCATCGTGATCCCCGCGCAGTGGAACAAGATGCTGGTGGTGCATGCCCACGGCGGCCCGGCCCTGGGCGAGCCCAAGGCCAGCCGCGCCGACGAAGACATCGAGCGCTGGGCCATCACGGTGCGCGCGGGTTACGCCTGGGCCGGTTCGGTCTTCCGCCAGGGTGGCGTGGCCGTGCGCAGCGCGGCCGAGGACACGGAGCGCGTGCGCCGCATCTTTGTGCAGCACGTGGGCCAGCCCACGCGCACACTGCTGCACGGCCAGTCCTGGGGCGCCGGTGTGGCGGCCAAGACGGCCGAGATGTACGCCGGCCCGGGCATGCGCTCGCCTTATGACGCCGTGCTGCTGAGCAGCGGCGTGGTAGCAGGTGGTTCACGTTCCTACGACTTCCGGCTGGACCTGCGTGTGGTCTACCAGTACCTGTGCAACAACCACCCGCGCAGTGACGAACCGCAGTACCCGCTGTGGATGGGCCTGCCCGCCCACAGCAAGCTGACGCCCGCCGAGCTGAACACCCGCGTGGAGGACTGCCTGGGCACACGCAAGCCCGCCGCGCAGCGCACGCCGGAGCAGGCGCGCAAGCTCAAGACCATCGTGGACGTGATCAAGATCCCCGAGTCTTCCATTGCGGCCCATCTGTCCTGGGCCACCTGGCACTTCCAGGACATTGCACAGAACCGCACCCAGGAGCGCAACCCTTTCCGCAATGACAACGTGCGTTACCAGGGCTCGGCCGATGACGCCGCGCTCAACGCCGGTGTGCTGCGCTACAAGGCCGACCCTGCCGCCGTGGCCCGTTTCTCAGCCGACACCGACCTGACGGGCCGCATCGCCGTGCCGGTGCTGACGGTGCACGGCATTGCCGACCCCACGGCTTTTGTGGAACTGGAAAGCGCCTTGCGCCAGACCTTCGAGAACGCCGGCAACAGTGCACGCCTGGTGCAGGTCTACAGCGACCACAACACCCACAGCTACCTGAGCGACCCGACCTATGTGGCCCTGTTCGAAGCTCTGCTGCAGTGGGTGGAGCGCGGCGAGAAGCCCACACCGGCCAGCGTGGCCGCAGGGTGCCAACGCGCCGAAGCAGGCTATGGCGCAGGCTGCAAGATCCGCCCGGAGTACCAGCCCCCGCCGCTGGTGGCACGCGTGGCGACGCGGCAGTAAATGCGCAGAGGGGTTGACGCCCCAGGCCACCCCAACAATAGCCGCCTTCGGGCGGCTTTTGTTGAGCGCGGAGACGGCTACATGAGCACGTCGCGGATAGCCGGGTCCTTGCCGAACTGGGCCTTGGCGTAAGGACACAGGGGCATGACCTTGGTTTTTGTCTCCCGCGCCCAAGCCACCAGTGCATCCAGCAGCTTGCGGCCTATGCCCTGCCCGGTCAGGGAGGGATCGACATCGGTGTGGTCGATGATGATCAGCGTGGGGTTGGCCCGGCTGTAGGTCATCTCGGCGATGTGGCCGCCCTCGGGGCGGGCGATGAAAAAGGCGCCCTTGGAATCGGACTCTTGGTGTTGAACGGTGTGGGTCATGGGGTTGGGGGTGTGTTGGCGCCGTCGGGGGCTCAGGCGCATTCGATGCGGTTGCGGCCCTTCTGCTTGGCCGCGTAAAGCTGCTGGTCCACGGCCTGCAGCAGCTCGTTGTGCTGCTGCGCCGCGCCGGGGATGGCGGTGCCCACGCCGATGCTCAGCGTCACGCGCTGGCCATGCGGGGAGAGCTTGTGGTCCAGGGCCTGCTTGTCGAGCAGGCGCTGGCAGCGCTCAGCCACCTTGCGCGCGCCCAGGGCGTCGGTTTCGGGCAGCAGGATGACGAACTCTTCACCGCCGAAACGCGCCACCACGTCACGCGGCCCCACGGCGGCCAGGCCCAGGGCCTGGGCGATGTCGATCAGGCATTTGTCGCCTTGCAGGTGGCCGTAGAGATCGTTGTACTGTTTGAAAAGGTCCACATCCAGCATGAGCAGCGATAGCGGCTGCTGGCTGGCGCGCGCCAGGCCCCACTCCTGCTCCAGGCTGGTGTCGAAGCGGCGGCGGTTGGCGATGCCGGTGAGGCCGTCCTTGAAGGACAGGGCTTCGAGCTCCTGCTGCAGGACGGCGAGTTTCTCTTCCGTCTTCTTGCGCTCGCTGATGTCGAACATGAAACCAACCAGCGACTCCACTTCGCCGGCCGCGTTGCGCACCACGTGCACCACGTCGCGGATCCAGACATAACCGTTGTCCTTGGTCAGGGCGCGGTAATCGGCCTCGTGGTCGACGCCGGACTTGGACTGGCTGATGCAGAAGTTGACCACCTGCTCGCGGTCTTCCTCATGGATGCGCGCGGCCCAGTCTTCGGCGCTGACCCAGCTCTCCGGGCTCCAGCCCAGCAGGGGTTCGATCTGCGGCCCGATGTAGGCAAAACGCATGGTGGCCCAGTCGATCTTCCAGGGGATGGCCCGGGTCGATTCCAGGAGGGTCTTGTAAACAGCGCTGTCGCTGCTGAAATCACTGGCGTCTGGCATCGGTGAACAAACCTGTCTGAAATGGCAATACAGGTAATTTAACGGACGCAGCGTTCGCCCGCGGAAAGGCCGCGGCCAGGGATTCGAGTTCAGCAATGGAGGTCGTGAAAGGCGCGGTGGTACGGACCGTAGCGATCTTCGCAGATCGACGATCATGGCCCGGGCGATCGACTCGCCGCCGTGACACAGACCACGCATGTGACCGGCCCATTCCATGCCGTGTGACGACCCATGCGTCCATGGGCAAAAACTGATGAATAGGGCGTGTGGATTTCCTAGAATCAGGCGGTATCGCCCGCATCAAACCACAACAAGGAGACAACGATGAGGATCACGAAACCATGGCGCCTTGCCCTGCGCCCGGCGCTGCTGTGGGGCATGGTCTTGTTGCTGGCTGGCTGCGCCACGACCCCGGCACCGATCTCGACCGCGCAGCAACTCACGGGGCAGGAAGGCGCCGTTGTCTTCAAGTTCATCACCAACGGCAGCGCGGCCTCGGACCCGGCCGAAACGCTTTCGTCCATCACCCTCAGGCGTGAACTGGCACCGGGTGCCACGGCCACGCCCCAGGACACGGCTGTGCTGACGCGCTCGCGCGAAGTGACGAACACCACCGCCGTCTTCAGCGGCATGGTGGCGCCCGGCCGCTACCGCGTGTCCCACGCCACCGGCTACGCGGGCAACACCACCTACACCTTTCCGCTGGGCAGCAACTTCACCCCCTTCAGCGTGAAAAAGGGTGAGGTGTCGTTGCTGGGCACGATGCTGGTCCAGCCGCTGGAAGGCACGCGTTTTGTCGTGGGTTATGTGCCACCCGACGCGGAGCTGACCCAGACCTTCGAGGTGCTCTTCCCCGCGCTGGCGCAGCAGACCCGCGGCCAGCCCGTGAACACCTTCGAGCCCTCCACAACGCTCACCCAGCGCATCGCCGTCGCCCCGCTTTTCAAGCAGATGACCACCGCCTACAACGGGCTGCAGGCCACGAGCGACGGCACCCTGCTGGCCGGCAGCAAGATGGGCCGGGTGATCTGGCGCAAGACCGGGGAAAACCGCTGGCGCACGCTGCATCTCGACACCTGGAGAGAGGTGCTGAGTGTGCGGACCTACCGTGACGGCCTGCTGGCCGCGGGCGAAGAAGGCCTGCTGCGCTACTCCGCCGACGAAGGCAAGACCTGGAAAGCCCTGACCCCGCCGGACCAGGGGCTCATCGCCGTGGCCGAGCCCCTGCCCAATGGCAAGGTCATCGCGCTGGTGCGACGCAATACCAACTGGTCGGCCTATGTCAGCGACGACCTGATGGCGGGCAACTGGCGCAAGGTGGGCGTCTTCCAGCAGGAGCGCTCGCTCAACGTGCCCTGGCAGAACGCCATCGCCCTGGCCAGCGGCAACCGCGCCGGCATCATGATGCCCAACGGCGAGTACCTGGTGGTGGACGGCAGCAGCGAAACCATCGAACGCCGATCGACCGGTGTTTCCACCTTTGGCGCGCAGGTCATGCCCGACGGCATGCTGGTGGTGCAAGGCGGCACCATGACCCGCACCACCATGGTCTCCACCGATGGCGGCAAGACCTGGACCGACCTGAACACCAGCCGCTTCGTGGTGGCCATCACCTTTGCCAACCCGAAGACGGCCTACGCCATCGGCCCGGTGGACCCGGGCATCTTTGCCGGCACCTACGCACTGATGGTCAGCCGCGACGGCGCCAAGACCTGGAAAAAGGCCGGCGAAGTCCCCGGCGGAAAGCCCGGCGACACGCGCAACCTCTTCGTCGACCGCACCGACGGCTCGCTGCTGGCCTTCATGCAGAACGGGCAGGTGATGCGTTCGACCGACGAGGGCAAGACCTGGACACGCAATCTCTGACCGGCCCCGGCCCCTGCTGACATACCGTTGTCAGCAGGGGTGGCGCAGCATCACGGCTCCTCAACACAACGGAGCTGACATGCTGCATCGCGCGATCGCCTGGTTCGAGATCCCCACGAACCAACTGGACAAGGCACAAGCCTTTTACGAAACCATCCTGGGCCGCCCCATGCAAAGGGTGTCGATGGGCGGCAACGAGAACGCCGTGTTTGCCTACGACCGCGAAGCGGGCGGCACAGGTGGCTCGCTGATCAGCGGCCCTACGGCCCCCAAGGTCTCCGGCGCCGAGGGCGGCACGCTGGTGTACCTGGACGCCTCCCCCTCGCTGGACGCCGCGCTGGCGCGCGTGATTGCACAGGGCGGCTCAATCGCGCTGCCGCGCCTGGCCCTGCCCCCGGGCATCGGCTTCATTGCGCACATTCGCGACCTGGACGGCAACCGCGTCGGCCTGCACGCGCTGGCCTGAGCCGCACCATGCCGAGCAACTGGATCGCCGTGGCCAGCGCGCAGCACGCGCGCCGCGGCTGCGCCCTGCCCGAACAGGGTTTCATGCAGGTATGCCACGGCAAGTGCGCGCCGCTCAAGCGGGTCTTGCCAGGCGACCGCGTGGCCTATTACGCGCCCACCCTCACCATGGGTGGCAAGGACAGGCTGCAGAGTTTTGTGTCCATCGGCATCGTGCAGCCCGGCGTGCCCTATGCATACGACATGGGTGGTGGCTTTGTGCCCTACCGGCGCGACGTGCGCTACCTGCCGGCGCAAGAGGCGCCCATCGCCCCGCTGCTGAACGCGCTGGATTTCGTGGAGGACCGCACGCGCTGGGGCTACAAGTTCCGCTTCGGCCTGTTCCAGGTGAACGACCACGACATGGCGCTGATCGCCCGCGCCATGCAGGCGGACGCGGCAGCGCTGGGGCTGGCCCTGCCGGCAGCAACCGTATCATCGTGAGCAAGCTCCCAGCCACCTGCCCCACCCATGCGCCGTGCCGACCGCCTGTTCCAGATCGTCCAGATCATCCGTGGCCGACGCCTGACCACGGCGGCGCTGCTGGCCCAGCGTCTGGATGTATCGGAGCGCACGGTCTACCGCGACGTGGCCGACCTGCAGCAGCAGGGCGTGCCCATTGAGGGTGAGGCCGGTGTGGGCTATCGGCTGGGGCAGGGCTTCGAGCTGCCGCCGCTGATGTTCACCCACGACGAAGCACGCGCGCTGGTGGCGTCGGTGCGCATGGCACAGGCCTGGCAGGACCCGGCGCTGGCCCAGGCCTCCCAGCTGGCCCTGGGCAAGATCCTCTCGGTGCTGCCGCCCTCGGCGCGCGCCGCCGCGCAGAGCATGGCGGTCTTCGCGCCACAGGTGGGCCTCACGCCTGCGGTGCAGGCCACCCTGCACACGCTGCGCGTGGCCACCCAGGAACACCGCAAGCTGCAGCTGACCTACCGCGACGCGCAGGACGCGCCCAGCCAGCGCACCGTGCGGCCCCTGGGCTGCTTCTACTGGGGCAGCGTCTGGACGCTGGCCGCATGGTGTGAATCGCGCACGGCCTTTCGCAGTTTCCGGCTGGACCGCATCGCCGCGATCCAGCCCCTTGAGGGCCCGCCCGGCCTCTTCAGGGACGAGGCGGGCAAGACCCTGGCCGACTACCTGCGCAGCGCAGCACCGCCCGACGCGCAGGCGCGGCTGACGCAGGACACCTAGGCCATCGCGCTCGGCAGGGCCTCCAGGCTGGCCAGCGTTGCCAGGCAGGCACGCGCCGCTTCCGTGCCCTTGAGCACAAAGTGCTCGCGGAAGAATCGCTGGTGCTCCTCGTGTTCATGGAAGTCCCGCGGCGTCAGCACCACGGACAGCACGGGTGTGTCGGTGTCGATCTGCACGCGCATCAGGCCGTCGATGACAGCCGAGGCCACGAACTCGTGGCGGTAGATGCCGCCATTGACCACCAGGCCGCAGGCAATGATGGCGTCGTAACGGCCGGTGCGTGCGAGCCGTTGGGCGTGCAGTGGGATCTCGAAGGCGCCGGGGACTTCGTACACCTCGACCTGTTCGGGCGACCACCGACTTCGCTCGAACTCGGCCTGGATGGCGGTGGTGCCGCTGCTGACGATGTCTCGATGCCAGCTGGCGGCGATGAGGGCCACACGCGGTGGCCGTGGGCGCGCCGGGGACACGCCAGATGCTGCGGGGAGAGTTTGAATAGACTGATTCATGGGTGTCCTCAATAGACGGGTTACCAGAATCAGGGCGCACGCAAACACGGCGCCTGCGCGCACGCGCGCCGACGCCGGGATACGCGATCTCTTTCATCCGGACTGTGACCGTCGGCTCTGGCATCGCACCAGATCTGCTGACCCCGGCGCAGACATGGGCCTGCACCGGGCGCTCGCGGGCTCCTGCCGTGAAGCAGATACCGCCGGTGGGGAATTTCGCCCCGCCCTGAGAACGCTGTCGGCCTGTGAGGGCCGACGACCCGATTCTAGGGGCGTCCGCTTAACCCTGCTTTGCGAGCGCAGGGCGTCTTTTCTTGAGCCACGTCAAGACAGCAGCGGCATCGACGCGCACAATGAACTTGAACGGCCTGCGCCCCCGGCGCAGTGGAAAGGAAGCCCATGCGCAAGACGGCACAACGAACCCATCTGACCGGCTACGCCCTGGCCGTCACCCTGCTGCTGGTTGGCTGCGCGGTGGTCTGGGAGAACCCCAAGGCCGCGCGCGAAGTGGCGCAACAAAGCCAGCCCCCGGGTTCGGTCTATCTGGGCTGGCGCGTCTACCAGGACCGCTGTGCGCGCTGCCACGGTGTCGATGCAAAAGGAAGCGCCAACGCCCCCGACCTGCTGCCACGCGTGCAGGCCCTGGGCTCGCGCCAGTTCGTGAGCCTGGTGCTCTACCGCTACGACGCCACCCTGCAGGGCCAGCCCGCCGCCGGCCGCACAGCCCGCGAAGCACAGGTGGAAGTCATCATGGAACGCAAGGACCAGCCCCTGGCCATGCCCGCCTGGCAGGACGAGGCCAGCGTGAACGCGCACATCCTGGATCTGTACGCCTATCTGTCCGGACGGGCGGAGGGGCGGGTGGGGCCGGAGAAGCCTGCACGCTGAGTGCCGTCGCAGGAGCCGCAGCTCAGGTCTCGGCCTGCTTCTGTGACTGGACGTGGTCTGCATAGGCCACGCCATGGCCCAGCGACCAGTCCATGCGTGAGTTCTCCACGAGCGCGATCATCACGTCATCCGGACGAAACCCCGCCTGCACAGCGAGTGCGGTCAGCCGCTGGTAGAGCTGTCGCTTCTGATCGTCCGTACGCCCCTGGAGAAAGGTGATCTCCACGATGCAGGCGTCTAACGAGCGGCTGACACCGCCGAAGGTCGGATCCAGAATCATCTCTTCGGTATCGAAGCGCTGCAGCAACTGGAAGAGGTCTTTGGGCGGCACGTTGCAGGTGCTGACCAGCGCCTCCTGTGCCGCATCGGCCAGCGCCTTCACCTGGGCGTGGGGCAGATGCCTGGGCGCGGAGATACGGGTCAGTGGCATGACCAAGTTTCAGGTAACGAGCGCTCAGTACGTCAGTTCCAGCACCGTCACGTGCTGCTGCGCCGCAGGCCAGACGCGGCCCACGAGCTTCTCGTCGTTGAACTCGGCCGCGATGGCGCGGTCTTCGGCCTTGCCCAGCTTGAGCTTGGAGCTGGACACACCGGCACCGGCTGGCGGCACACCGGGCGGCAAGGCCTGGCCGTCGAAACTCAGGCGGTCCCGTTGCGCGTCGAAGTAACCCCGCGGACGCGTGAAGATGGCCAGGGCCTGGGCATCCTGGTCGGCCGCGGCGATGCGCTCGGGCCGCAGGTTGACGATGTTGCTGGAGCGCGGGAAAGCGCTGCGGTAGATGTGCGTGGTGGCATAACCCGGGGCCTTGATCTCGAACTCGTAGGCCGTGCCGGCCTTGGCGACGAAGGGGCCCCAGCGGCCGTCGGCGCCGGCCTTGTGCGTGTAGGCCGCCGCGCCCATGCGCTGGCCCGTGACGGGATTGCTCTCGTAGACAGCCAGCTCGGCGCCGGGCAGGGGCAGGTTGTTGGCAAAGTTGCCGCTGGCGGGGTTCAGAGAGTCCACCCCCAGGCCGGTCAGGGTGCCGCCGAGTTCGATGCGTGCTTCGGGCACGATGTCGCGCACGAGGGTGGCACGGCCAGTGATGAAGCTGTAGGCCGCGGCGAAAGCTGCGGGTGAATAGGACGTCTCGCGGTGGTCGATGCGCGGGACGACCACGTTGGTCGCGCCCTTGAGTTCGGGGCCGGCAGCGGTGACGTTGGTGGGCGTGCCCTTGGCGCCTATCCACAGGCCGTCGGCCTGGGCGAATTTGTCGTTGTTGTCGCTGCGGATGGTCATCCAGCGCACAGGGCCCGTGACTTCATCGCCATTGGCGTTCTTGGGTGCGTTCAGGCCCGTGAGGAAGGGGCCGGTGCCCGAGAACTCATTGCCCTCACGGAAGCCCTTGATGGCCCAGACGCCATGGTTGGGTGTGCCGCCCAGGATGGCGTGCGACACGGTGGCCGCGCCGCCGCCGTTCTGGATGTAATTGCGCATGGCGTTGCCGCCGCGTGAGTTACCGATGAGCACGACCTGCTGCGCACCGGTGGCGCGCAAGACCTTCTCGACCTCGGCCTTCAGATAGGCCATGTGCTCGGCGGTGGACGTGCGGCCGGGCTGGGCCTTGCTGTCGTCGTCACGCGCCAAGGGGTAGGGCAGCTCGATGGCGTGCAGGCGCTCGCGCGGCCAGCCGTTGGATTCAAAACGCCAGAACGTGGTCTGCCACAGCGCGGCGGTATCGCCGTTGCCATGCACGAAGACGATGGGCGGCGCCTCGCTGAGCGAGGGTGCGGTGGTGCAGCCAGCCAGCAGGGCCAGGCTGGCGCAGAGGGAAAGGAGCAGGCGACGTGTCAGCATGGTGGTTCACTCAAAACCGCCGGAGCGGCGAAGTTCTGCCGCAGCGGGTGCGGCCAGCAGGTCGATCATCATGCGAGCGGCCTGGGGCTGCTCGGCCTTGGTGGCGATGGCGGCGGTGTAGACGGTGGCCAGCTCGAATTTCTTGGGCAGCACGTTGATGAGCTGCACGCCTGGGGTGTAGAGGATCTCGGTGACCTGGGTGCAGCCGATCAGGCCCGGGCCGCTGGCGGCGGCCATTTCCTTCATGGCGGTGGCGCCGTTGGGATAGGGACGCAGCACGCCGGCCACCTGCTGGTCTATGCCGAGTTGCTTGAGCACGCTCATGACATGGATGCCGGCCGTGGCCTTGATGGGGTCGGGGAAGTAGATGCCCTTGGCGGCCAACAGCGCGGCCTTGAGGTCCTCGGGCGTGTCCACCTTCGGTTGCGGCGCGCCGCTCTTCACGGCCACGCCGGTCTTGACCACGCCCAGAGGCGTGGCGCTGCCGCGCAGCACATGGCCCTGGGCCGTGAGCTCGTCGATCAGCGCCTGCGTGAGGATGACCACGTCGCAGGGTTCGCCGGCCAGCAGCTTGTCGCGCATGAGGCCCACAGCGCCAAAGCTGCCTTCGACGGCACGGCCGGTCTCGTTGTAGATGCTGCCGCGCAGCGCGTTGACCAGCCCATGTGCGGCGCCGCCGCTGATGATGTGGAGTGAACTCATGGGTACCGATTATTCAGCCGAAAGATGTCAGGGAGTTTGCAGTAGGGGTTTCACCGGGAACACCGCGGAACCGGCTTCGCCGGGCCGCTGGTGTTGCCCCCTTGAGGGGGAGGCGGCCTCAGGGCCGCCACGGGGGTGCTTCACTTTAATCCGCCTTGATGCCGGCGGCCTTGATCACACGCGCCCACTTTTCGACGTCTTCACGCATGTACTTGTCGAATTCCTGCGGGCTCATGCGCATGGGCGTGGCACCCTGCTTGTTCCAGAGCTGGGTCACATCAGGCTGGCTCACGATCTTGCTCACCGCTTCGTTGAGCTGCGACACGATGGCGGGCGGCGTGCCCTTGGGCGCCATGAGGCCGAGCCAGATGGTGGCTTCGTAACCAGGCAGGCCGGCTTCGGCCAGGGTGGGCACATCGGGCAGCACGGCCGAACGCTGGCGCCCGCTGGTGGCGATGGCGCGCACCTTGCCGGCGCGGGCCTGCTCGGCCATGGTGGTGACAGCGTCGAACATCATGTCGACCTGGCCGCCGATGATGTCGGTGCGCGCGCCGGTGCTGCCGCGGTAAGGGATGTGCACCAGGTAGATGCCGGCCATGCTCTTGAAGAGCTCACCGGCCATGTGGTACGGGGTACCCGGCCCGCTGGAAGCGTAGTTGTACTTGCCGGGCTTGTCCTTGGCGAGCTTGAGCAGTTCCTGCAGGTTCTTGACCGGCAGCGCGGGGTGGGTCACCAGCACGAGGTCGGAGTAGTTCACAGGCGCTACGGCCACGAAGTCGCGCATGAGCACGAAGGGCTTGGTGGGGATGAGCGTCTCGTTCACCGTGTGGGTGTTGGACATCATCAGCAGGGTGTAGCCGTCGGCCGGGGCCTTGGCCACGAGGTCGGTGCCGATGATGGAGCCGGCGCCGGGCCGGTTGTCGATCACAAAGGGCTGGCCCAGGGTCTCACTGAGGCGCTGGCCGATGAAACGCGCGTAGTTGTCAGCCGGGCCGCCGGCAGCGAAGGGGACGACGATGCGCACCGACTTGCTGGGGTAGTTCTGGGCGTGGGCTGCGGTGGCTGCAAGCAGCAGCACGGCCAGCAGGCCGCGCAGGATGGGGAATCGCATGATGCAGTCTCCTGATGGGTTGCCTGCATGCTAGCCGCGAGCGCGAAAGACCGCACCCGGGCTATCCCTGAACTTGGCTCGCATTGGTTGGCTGCGAACCGGGCCCTATCTCGGACAGCAGGAGCAGGCACATACCCGCTCCTGTCTCTGGTACCAGAGCTCCTAGTTCGTGGCCCACCACTGCTGTGCCTTGGCCCGGTCAAAGGCAGGCAGCACGGCTTTTTGTATCGTCACCCCGTTCAAGGCGGGGAACTTGGCACGGAAGACCGCTTCATCACTCGCGAAGCGGTCGCTGATTTCCACATCGAAAGTCCCACCCGATGCGCCAACCACCGATTGATCGATCAGAGGTACCGAAGCACCCGCCTTGAACTCTTCGCCCTGGCGCTCGCGCACTGTGGCGGAGACATGTCCGAGGTAATACACGCCGGGCTTGCTGACGTCGAGCGGCGCATGCAACGGCGTGAAGAACATACCGACAAAGGGGAATGACATGGCCTGGCTGGTCAGCCCCCGGATCTCGTAGCGGCCAGCCTCCAGCTCCAGACGCAGCAGGTAGCTGTTGCCCGCATCGGCCGTAACAGCCTTGTTCACGGCCTTGTCATCCATCGTGAAGTTGAGTCGGTCCGCAGCCTCTTTGGCACCCGCCTTTTCCACGTTCACGACAATCAGCTTCGGCTGATACGAGGGCTTGTAGTTGTTCTTGATGGTCGCCGTCATCAGGAAAATGGGCTTGCTGGTTTCTGTCACTTTCTGGGCATCGTCCTCGAACGCCATCTTGGTCCGCGTGGCGCACCCGGACAGCGTCAAGGCCAGAAAAGCCAGTGTCCAGACAATTATTCTTTGCTTCATGATGAATCGGGTCCCCATAGTTTTGCTACCTGCCAAGTGCAGGCCGGCGCATCCTAAAGGGATTCGGGTCTGATCGTCCATCCCCCAAACGGGGGATGTGCAGACAAAACGCAACGAAGGACCCAGGCCTTGCAACCCCGGTTAAACCAGCAGGGGTTCTTCCTGCATGGCTTCGATCTGGTCTTCCAGCATCTGCACCTGGCCCTGCCAGTAGTCGCTGCTGCCGAACCAGGGAAAGTTGATGGGGAAGGTGGGGTCGTCCCAGCGGCGCGCAAGCCAGGCGCTGTAGTGGATCAGGCGCAAGGTGCGCAGGGGCTCGATCAGCGCCAGCTCGCGGCGATCGAACTCACGCATCTGTTCGTAGCCGTCAAGCAGGCAGGAGAGCTGGTAGGTGCGCTGGGCGCGGTCACCCGAGAGCAGCATCCACAGGTCCTGCACGGCCGGGCCCATGCGCGCGTCGTCCAGGTCCACGAAATGCGGGCCGGGCCCGGCAGCTGCAGGCACGTCCACCGGGGTCCACAGCACATTGCCGGAATGGCAGTCGCCATGCAAGCGCAGACGGCGGATGTCGCTGGGTGCGCCCGTCAGCACAGGCTGCTGCGCGATCAGGGCCAGAGCCTCTTCACATTTGCGCTGCCAGGTGGACTGCACGTCCAGGGGAATCATCTCGTGCTTCAGCAGCCAGTTCATGGGTTCGCGCCCGAAGGAAGGCAGGTCCAGCGCGGGACGACTGGCAAAGGGGCGGGCCGCGCCCACGGTGTGCAGGCGCGCGAGAAAACGACCGATCCATTCCAGCACCTCTTCGTCGTCCAGCTCGGGCGGGCGGCCACCGCGGCGCGGGCAGACGGAGAACATGAATCCGGCATGCCGGTGCAGCGTGGCGCCCTGCAACACCAGTGGCGCCACCACCGGCACCTCGGCCGCAACCAGCTCGGCCGCAAATGCGTGTTCTTCGAGGATCTGCGCCTCGCTCCAGCGCTGGGGACGGTAGAACTTGGCCACCACGGGCTGACCATCTTCCAGCTGCACCTGGTAAACCCGGTTCTCGTAGGAGCTCAGGGCCTGCAGCCGGCCGTCGCAGGCCAGGCCCAGGTCTTCCAGCGCATCCACCACGGCGTCGGGGGTGAGCAGCTCGAAAGGATGGCGGGCGGCGGTGTCGGAGGTGCTCATGCCCCGATTGTCGCCTTTGCGATCAGTGTGCGATGTCGCTGGCGTTTTCCCTACCTACGTTTTCCCTAGGCCGCGCGCACGGGGGCGTGGCTACACTGGTTTCGTACCCTCCACCCGTCTTCGACACCCGCCATGGTCCCCATGCTGCCCTTCCACCGCAAGCTCGCGCTCGGCACCGCAGGTGTGGCGCTGGCCGTGGCCGTGTTGGCGGGCTTGGCCGCGGGTTTCATTGCCCATGACAAGGCCGAAGATTCGCTGGTGGCCCAGGCCACCGAAGACACACAACGACTGCTGCGCCAGGAGGCCTACCGCCCCGACGGCGTGCAGGCCACACGCAATGCGCAGGCCGCGGTGCAGGCACTCGCAGCCTCCTATTTCGACATTGCGCAGCTCTACACCGCGGGTGGCCTGCTGATGGCCGAGCAGTTCAGCGCTGACGGCCGGGCGCTGGACGCCGAACTGCCGCAAAGGGGTGCACGCAGCTACACCCAGCCCTGGTACGAGCGGCGCTGGCTGCCCGGGCGCCGGCCGGTGCTGCGCATCTTCATTCCGCTGCGCAGCGACGAGCAGACCCTGGCCGGGTATTTCGAGGGCGCGCGCCTGGTGCCCGACTGGCAGCGCCTGCGCATGCTCGCCGACGCTCGCCGCACGGGCCTGCTGACCGCGCTGGCCGTGCTGCTTTGCGGCCTGGCGCTCTACCCCCTGGTGCTGCGCCTGAACCGCGACAGCCAGGAACGCCAGCGCGAGCTGCTGGAATCGCACATCGCGATGATGGAGGCGCTGGGCCGGGCGATCGCGCGGCGCGACTCCGACAACGGCATCCACAACTACCGCGTGGCCTGGATCTCGGCCACGCTGGCCGAGGCCGTGGGCCTGCACGGCACGCGCATGCAGGAACTGATTGCCGGCAGCTTCCTGCACGACGTGGGCAAGATCGGCATCCCCGAGCACATCCTGCTCAAGCCCGGTCCGCTGAGCGCCGAGGAAATGCTCATCATGCACACGCACGTGGCGGCAGGCGAGGACATCGTCAGCGGCTCGGGCTGGCTGGCCGGCGGGCAGGCCGTGGTGGCCGGCCACCACGAGAAATGGGACGGCAGCGGCTACCCGCGCGGCCTGGCCGGTACCGACATTCCGCTGGTGGCGCGCATCTTCGCGATTGCCGATGTGTTCGATGCCCTGTGCTCGCGCCGCCCCTACAAGGAACCGGTGCCGCTGGAAGTTGCCATGGAGGCGCTGCGCGCCGAAGCCGGCAAGCATTTCGACCCGCATCTGGTGCAGGTCTTCGACCAGCAGGCCGCCATGGTCTACCGCACCTTGGTCGAGGCCGACGAGGAACAGCTGCAAGCCCTGCTCACGCGCATGGTGCGCAAGCACTTCAGCCTCTAGGGCCTCGCCTCTTTCCTGGGCCTAGAACGGCACGTCCCGGTCGTCCCGCTCCGCAGCAGCCCGTTCCGCGGCGTCCTGCGCCACCAGTTGTTCGAAAGGCAGGGTCTGCTTGACCAGGATGACGGTGCAAGGCGCATCCATCGCGACCTTGATGGGCACGGTGCTGATGAAGCGCTGGGTCAGCAGGCCGTGCGTGGCGGCCCCGATGACGATCACCCCCACACGGTTGCCGCGCGCGTAGTCCAGCAGCGCCTGCGCCACGTCACCGGCCTCCAGCACATGGCAGGAGATCTGGTGCCCCGTCTGCTCCAGCGGCTGGGCCCACAACCTGAGCTGCGTGAGGTAGCGGCGGTGCACGCTGGTTTCGCTCTGGCGCTCGCTCACGCTGTTGGTCGCGCTCGATGAGATCACGGTCACGCAGGCCAGACGGGCGCCGGGGCGCGTGCCCAGGGAACGCGCCGCCGCCTGGCGCAATGAATACAGCGTGGCATCGCTTGCATCGCCGTGCGGCACGGCCACCATGACGATGGGCACCTCGGCGATCTGGCGCTGCGGCGGCGGGCTGGGCTGGTAATGCATGCCCGCCGCGCGCACCCAGCGCTTGAACAGGGACCAGGCCCTTGCACCGCGCCGACGCTCGCCGCGCGCACTCACGCGGACCTGCTGCGGGTGTTGCAGGTCAAAGGCCAGGTGCGCCGCCGAGGGGTAGCGTTTGGCGGCCTCGGGGGCCAGGCAGCGCAACACCACTTCCTGCAACCAGGCCGGCAGCTCGGGGCGGTAGCGGCGCGGTGGCGGAGGCTCCATCCACAGGCGCTGGCGCAGGCCACCGGAAGTCACGGGCGCACCGAAAGGCAGCTCGTGCGTGAGCAGCTGGTAGAGGATGACGCCGATGGCGAAGACGTCGCTGCGCGGGTCGCCGCGCACGCCCACCACCTGCTCGGGTGCCATCCAGGCCGGGGATCCCACGGCGCGACGCAGCTCTTCGGCCAGCAGGTCGGGGTAGTGCGCGTGGCAGGACAGGCCGAAATCCAGCAGCACGACCGAGCCATCCTCGCGCACCAGCACGTTGGCGGGCTTGAGGTCCAGGTGCACCGTGTTCTGCTCGTGCAGGCTGTGCGCGGCATGGGCCAGGGCCACGCCCAGCTGCACCACTTCCTCCATCGCCGGCAGCGCGGGCTGGTCAATCCAATGCTCCAGGGTGCGACCGGGCACGTACTCCATGACCAGGTAGGGCAGGCGCTCCAGGTCGCCGGCGGCCACAAAGCGCGGCACGTGCGGGCCGCTCAGGGCCGGCAGGATCTGCTGTTCGACCTCGAAGCTCACGATGTTCTCGGCGCCGTCGCCCTCGGCCATGCGCGGGACTTTCATGACCATGGGGAAACCGCGGTCCGGGGCGCCGTTGGCGTAGTGCACACGGTAGATGTGGGCCATGCTGCCCTGGTGGATGCACTCTTCCACCACGAAGCCGTCCAGCTCGCTCCCCGGCTCCAGCAATTTCATCGTCCCAGCTCCAGGCGGTCGGCAAAAAATTCGGGCAGGCCGGCCTCACGGATGGCCTCGGCCGCGGCGTGGTGGTCGTAGGCCACGCGGTGGAAAGTGAGCTGCGTCTGCTCGGTGTCGAACAGGGCGTACATGGCGCGCGGGCTGCCGTCACGCGGCTGGCCGACCGAGCCGATGGTGGCCAACCAATGGCGTCGCGGTGACATCGGCACCGCGACGCCGGACGTGGGCACGAAGGGGATGAGCTTGTCGTCCGCACCGCGGTAGTAGAGCGACTGGCGATGCACGTGGCCGCCGAAGACATAACGCACGCCCTCCAGCTTGCCCGCGGCCTCCAGACTAAGGCCGGCGACCTGCGCGTCGTAGACGTAGCGCCACAGCGCGGGCTCGTCGGCCGTGGCGTGCACCAGCAGCAGGCGTTCATCCTGCAGGGTCATGGGCAGCTGGTCCAGAAAATCCCGCTGCCCGGGCTCGAGATGTTCGTGGGTCCACCAGGCGGTGCTTTCACCCAGGGTGCTGTTGCCTTCGGGGGGGTGGGCGGCCATCTCGTCGTGGTTGCCCTTGAGCACCAGGGCGCCTTCGCCAGCCAGTTGCATCACACGTTCCACCACCGGGCCCGGATCGGCCCCGTAGCCGACCAGATCCCCCAGGAAGGCATGGCGCTCGGCCCCCTGCTCCCGGGCATGGGCGAGGCAGGCCTCCAGGGCCTGAAGGTTGGCGTGGATGTCGGACAGCAGGGCCAGGCGCATGTGCCCAGTATGCCCTGTCGGCCCCGGCCAGCCATGGGGTTTGCCCCCGGCTTTTGATGCAGGTCAAGCCGGCATACGGGTATCACCCGGGCCGGTGCAGTTGAGGCCGGGGCTACCATGCCCGGCAGGAGGCAGATACATGGTCGACTACATCATCATCGGCGGCGGCTCTGCGGGGTGCGTGCTGGCCGCCCGCCTGTCCGAAGACCCCACCGTGCAGGTCGCGCTGCTGGAGGCCGGCCCGCGCGACGACAGCGTGCTGATCCACTGCCCGGCCGGCCTGGCCCTGCTGGCCAAGAGCGGCCAGGCCAACTGGGGCCTGCAGACCGTGCCACAGCCTGGCCTGAACGGGCGGCGCGGTTACCAGCCGCGTGGCAAGGTGCTGGGCGGCTCAAGCTCGGTTAACGCCATGATCTATGCGCGTGGCCACCCGCGCGATTACGACCACTGGGCCGCCCAGGGCAACCCGGGCTGGGCCTGGGCCGATGTGCTGCCCTGGTTCAAGCGCGCCGAGCACAACGAGCGCGGCGCCGATGCCTTCCACGGCAGCGGCGGCCCGCTCAATGTGATGGATCTGCGCAGCCCCAACCGCCACAGCCCGGACTTCGTGCAGGCCGGTGTGCAGGCCGGCTACCCGCACAACACCGACTTCAACGGCGCCGAGCAGGAGGGGGTGGGCCTGTACCAGGTCACGCACAAGAACGGCGAGCGCTACAGCGCGGCCAAGGCCTACCTCACGCCGCACCGGGACCGCGCCAATCTGCAGGTGATCACCGGCGCGCACGCGACGCGCATCCTGCTCGAAGGCAAGCGTGCCGTCGGCGTGGAGTTCCTGCAGGCGGGCCAGCTGCGCACATTGCGTGCCCGCCGCGAGGTGCTGCTGAGTGCGGGCGCCCTGCTCTCGCCCCAGCTGCTGATGCTCTCGGGCATCGGTGCGGCAGATGAGTTGCGCGCGCACGGCATCACGCCGCAACACGAACTGCCCGGCGTGGGTCGCAACCTGCAGGACCATGTGGACGTGGTGCTGGTTTACGACGCGCCGCGGCTGACCGAGCTCTTCGGCCTGTCCTTCAAGGGCGCGCTCCGGGTGCTTCGCGGCATCGTCGAATGGCGGCGCCAGCGCAGCGGCATGCTGACCACCAATTTTGCCGAGGCGGGCGGTTTCATCCGCAGCCAGGCCGGCGAGGCCATCCCCGACCTGCAACTGCACTTCGTGGTGGGCAAGCTGGTGAACCACGGCCGCACCACCACCTTCGGCCATGGTTATTCCTGTCACGTCTGCCTGCTGCGCCCGAAAAGCCGCGGCAGCGTGCGCCTGGCCAGCGCCGATCCCCTGGCAGCGCCGCTGATCGACCCCAACTTCCTGGCCGAGCGCGATGACATGGACCGGCTGGTGCGTGGCTTCAAACTGATGCGCAGCATCCTCTCGCAACCGGCGCTGGCGCGCTTCGGCGCACGCGAACTGCCGGCCTCGGCGGCGGCGCACAGCGACGCGCAGATCGAAGCCTTCATCCGCGACCATGCCGACACCATCTACCACCCGGCGGGCAGCTGCCGCATGGGGCCGGGTGCGATGGACGTGGTGGATGCGCAGCTGCGCGTGCATGGTCTGGATGGGCTGCGGGTGGTGGATGCTTCCGTCATGCCCGAGCTGGTGGGTGGCAACACCAACGCGCCGGTGATCATGATGGCCGAGAAGGCCGCCGAGATGATCCGCCGGGCCGGCTGAACTGGCTGCCGTCAGGCGAAACGCGGGGGCTTGTCAGGTTTTTTCTGACATGCGAAACCGGCAGATGCCGATTCAAGTTGGCTGACACGGGGCCTACAGTTATTTCACCACATCGGGAAATGGTGTGATGCAAGGAAAACCTGTGAGAACCAACCCTATTTCGCTCAACCCCTTCAGCCTCATGATGGAGCCCGAGATCGTGCTCCACGCCATGGAGCATTCCAAATCCCTGCGCGCCCTGCGTCGCCACAAGCTGCGCCCGCTGGACAAACCCCTGATTCCCTACGCCATCAGTCCGCTCGACGACGATGAACCGGACGAAGAGACCATCCCGGGCGAACTCGACAGCCACTGAGCTTCGGGCCACGCCATGCCGCCGGTGCTAGCATCGGACGCATGCCTGTCCTGTCCCTGCTCACGCGTTCTCCCCTTGCACGCCTAGACCCTCCCTTCGGCTTGTGCGCGGCCCGCGCCGCACAGCCATGAATTTCTGGCCCGCCTGCGGTTTTGACCGCCTGCAACGCAATGCACAAGGCTGGCTGGTCGTCACGCCGGATTACCTGCGCCTCTTCCTCGACCGGCCCGAGCTGGCCCTGGTGCCCGAATCCTGCAAGACCGAGCGCCGACTGCATCTGGCGCTGCGCGAAGACCCCCTGCAGACCGTGCCGCCCGAGACCTTGACCCGTTTCAAGGACCCCGACGCGCGCGAGAACTACCAGCTCTTCCTGAACTTCCGCGACGCCCTGCTGGCGGCCGGCACGCTGCAGGCCTATTACCTGCAACTCATGCGCAGCGGCCGCATCACCATCCCCCCGCTGTTCATCGACCTCATCGTGCAGGCCATGCTGCGCGGCCTGCTGGCCGACTGTGACGACGCGCAGCAGCTGCGCGCCGCCGAGCTGCTGTTCCGCCCGCAGCGCCTGACCGTGCAGGAAGGCCAGGTGCTGGCCGCCGACCAGGCCGTGGTGGACCTGTACAGCGAGAACGCCGGCCTGGGCGAGATCGGCCGCCTGCTGATGGAAAACAAGTCGCGGCTGCGCGAGGCGGAGCTGGCTGTGCTCGATGCATCCAACGCGGCGCGTTACTGGGAGCGCAGCGAGCGTTACCACTACCTGCTGGACCTCACGCACGAGGTGCAGCAGGAGCTGAGCCACGGCCTTACCCTGCGCATGACCCGCGCGCGCAGCGGCCTGAAGGCGCTGGCGCGCGTGCTGGAACTCTGGGTGCAACACCTGCTGGGCGTGGCAGTCACGATCGAGCCGCTGGCGCGTGTGGACGATGCCACCTGGCGCTGGCACATCGGCCTGGACACCGAGGCCACGGCCATCCTCAATGATCTGTATGAAGAACAGGCGGTGGAGCCCGAGCGCATGCAGCGCCTGGTCAGCCTGTTCCGCCTGACTTTTGCCGACCCGGCCCAGATGCAGACCGAGCTGGCGGGCAAACCGGTCTACCTGGGCCTGGCCATGAACGCGCAGGGCCTGCTGCGCCTGAAGCCGCAGAACCTGCTGCTCAACCTGCCACTGTCAAACCAGCAATAGGTTTCACATGTTCCGGCGGTATTGGCCGCCGACCTCGAACAGCCCGGTCGTGATCTGGCCCAGGGAGCAGACGCGCACGGCGTCCATCAGCACGGCGAAAACGTTTTTGTTCTCGATCACGGCCTGTTGCAGCCGCTGCAACTGCGCCGGCGCCTCGGCCGCGTGGCGTGCATGGAATTCGCCCAGACGCTGCAGCTGACTCTGTTTCTCCTCGTCGGTCGAACGCGCCAGCTCCAGCTTCTCCATCACGGTGTCGCCATGCGGGTTGCGGAAGGTATTGACGCCAATGATGGGCAACTCGCCCGTGTGCTTGAGCATCTCGTAGGTCATGCTCTCGTCCTGGATCTTGCCACGCTGGTAGCCGGTCTCCATGGCACCCAGCACGCCACCGCGCTCGCTGATGCGTTCGAACTCGGACAGCACGGCCTCTTCCACCAGCTCGGTCAGCTCCTCGATGATGAAAGCGCCCTGGCTGGGGTTCTCGTTCTTGGCCAGCCCCCACTCGCGGTTGATGATGAGCTGGATGGCCATGGCACGGCGCACGGAATCTTCGGTGGGCGTGGTGATGGCCTCGTCGAAGGCGTTGGTATGCAGCGAATTGCAGTTGTCGTAGATGGCGATCAGGGCCTGCAACGTGGTGCGGATGTCGTTGAACTGGATCTCCTGCGCATGCAGGCTGCGGCCGCTGGTCTGGATGTGGTACTTGAGCTTCTGGCTGCGTTCGTTCGCACCGTATTTCTCCTTCATGGCCACGGCCCAGATGCGGCGCGCCACCCGGCCCATCACGGTGTACTCGGGGTCCATGCCGTTGGAGAAGAAGAAGGACAGATTGGGCGCGAAGTCGTCGATGTGCATGCCGCGCGCCAGATAGGCCTCCACCAGCGTGAGGCCATTGGACAGGGTGAAAGCCAACTGGCTGATGGGGTTGGCGCCGGCCTCGGCGATGTGGTAACCCGAAATGGAGACGGAGTAGAAGTTGCGCACGCGGTTGTGCACGAAATACTCGGCGATGTCGCCCATGACCTTGAGCGAGAACTCGGTAGAGAAGATGCAGGTGTTCTGGCCCTGGTCTTCCTTGAGGATGTCGGCCTGCACGGTGCCGCGCACATTCTCCAGCACCCACTCGCGGATCTTTTCGGCTTCGGTATCGGTGGGCGCGCGGCCATTGTCGGTCTTGAACTTGGCGAGGTACTGGTCAATGGCCGTGTTCATGAACATGGCCAGGATGGTGGGCGCCGGACCGTTGATGGTCATGCTGACCGAGGTGGCCGGGTCGCAGAGGTCGAAGCCCCCGTAGAGCACCTTCATGTCATCCAGGGTGGCGATGGACACCCCCGAGTTGCCGACCTTGCCGTAGATGTCGGGGCGCGGGTCCGGGTCATTGCCGTAGAGCGTGACCGAGTCGAAGGCCGTGGACAGGCGCTTGGCCGGCATGTTGGCGCTCAGCAGCTTGAAGCGCTTGTTGGTGCGGAAGGGATCGCCCTCACCCGCGAACATGCGTGTGGGATCCTCGTTCTCGCGCTTGAAGGCGAAAGTGCCGGCCGTGTAGGGGTAGCTGCCGGGCACGTTGTCCAGCATCAGCCATTGGAGGATTTCGCCATGGTCTTCGTATTTGGGCAGGCTGACCTTGCGTATCGTCGTGCCGCTCAGCGATTTCGTGGTCAGCGCGGTGCGGATCTCCTTGTCACGGATCTTCACCACGTACTCATCACCCGCGTAGGCCTGCTGCATGGCCGGCCACTGCGCCAGCAGGCGGCTGGCATCGGCGTCCATCTGTAGTTCGCGGGCCTGGGCCAGGTCGATCGCCGCCTCGGCGGCCTTGGCACGGTCCGGCTTTTCTTCCTTGAGCATGGCCGCCGCCGCATTGAGCTGCTGGATCTCACGGGCCAGGCGGGCCTGAGCCCGTGCACGGCGTTTGTAGCCGCGCACCGTGTCGGAAATTTCGGCCAGGTAACGCGTGCGGGCGCCAGGCACGATGGGACTCTGGTTGCTGCTGTGGCGCACGCTCACGACAGGCAGACGCCCGGCGTCGAGCTTGAGACCCAGCGCACCCAGGCGCACTTTCAGCGCCTGGTAGAGCGCGGTCACACCGTCGTCGTTGAAACGCGCGGCCATGGTGCCGAAAACCGGCATCTGGTCGGGCGACGTGCTCCAGGCCTCGCGGTTGCGCTGTACCTGCTTGGCCACATCGCGCAGCGCATCCGGGGCGCCCTTGCGGTCGAACTTGTTGATGGCCACGAACTCGGCGAAGTCCAGCATGTCGATCTTCTCGAGCTGGCTGGCAGCACCGAACTCGGGTGTCATCACGTACAGCGGCACGTCCACATGGGGCACGATGGCCGCGTCGCCCTGGCCTATGCCCGAGGTCTCGACCACGATCAGGTCGAAACCGGCGCACTTGCAGGCGGCCACCACGTCGGGCAGGGCCGCGCTGATCTCGCTACCGGCATCGCGGGTAGCGAGCGAACGCATGAAAACGCGCGGACCCTGGCGCCAGGGCGAGATGGCGTTCATGCGAATCCGGTCGCCCAGCAGGGCACCGCCACTCTTGCGGCGCGAGGGATCGATGCTGATGATGGCCACACGCAGGGCGTCGCCCTGGTCCAGGCGCAGTCGGCGGATCAGCTCGTCGGTCAGCGAACTCTTGCCAGCCCCGCCGGTGCCGGTGATGCCCAGCACGGGCACTTTCCTGGCTGCCGCCTGTTCACGCAGATGCATGACCAGGCCCGCATCGGCACTGCCGTTCTCGAGCGCGGTCATGAGCTGGGCC
The DNA here is from genome assembly GCF_059415585.1 of Hylemonella sp. GW821-FHT10B10. Taxonomy (NCBI): domain Bacteria; kingdom Pseudomonadati; phylum Pseudomonadota; class Betaproteobacteria; order Burkholderiales; family Comamonadaceae; genus Hylemonella; species Hylemonella sp. GW821-FHT10B10. The sequence continues at coordinate 230,655 of NZ_JBWKNN010000004.1, forward strand.
AGGGCGCGCCAGGCTGCTTCGCCATGGCCTTGCAGGGCTTCGATCTTTTTCGGTGCCAGCGTGCCGAGGTCGCGGTCACAGCGCATGACCATCTCGCCGATCATGCCGGCCAGGCCCATGCGCTGGCCGTCCTCGGGACTGTAGATGCGCGTCACGCCGTAGGCCTGCAGTTCGCGGATCTCGGCAGGCACGATGACACCGCCACCGCCGCCAAAGACCTGGATGTGCTCCCCACCGCGCGCCTTGAGCAGATCCATCATGTACTTGAAGTACTCGACATGACCCCCCTGGTAGGAACTGATGGCGATGCCCTGCACGTCTTCCTGCAGCGCGGCGGTGACGACCTCGTCCACGCTGCGGTTGTGACCCAGGTGGATGACCTCGGCGCCCATGCCCTGCAGGATGCGTCGCATGATATTGATGGCCGCGTCATGCCCGTCGAACAGGCTGGCGGCCGTGACGAAACGCACCTTGTGACTGGGGCGGTAATTTGCGAGGGCCTTGAAGTCGGCGGACAGGTCGGTCATGGTGAGCCCACGTTGACGTTTACGTAAACGTCAATCTTACCGTTTTTGCCCGGTTTCCCCAAGAAGAAGGGGCGCCGCAGCGCCCCTTTCCCGATGAAAAAACCGTCGATCAGCCGCCGTACAGGTAGTTCGGCAGCCAGAGGGTCAGGCCCGGCCAGATGTACATGAAGACCATGCACAGGATCACGATCAGCATGTAGGGCATCATGCCGGCGAAGATCTGGTTGATCGTCACGTGCGCCGGACTGACCCCCTTGAGGTAGAAGGCTGACATCGCCACCGGCGGCGACAGGAAGGCCGCCTGCAGGTTGACGAAGACCAGCACGCCCCAGAGCATGGGATCGATCTGGAAGTGCTGCAGCAGGGGCAGGAAGATGGGCACGAAGATCACGATGATCTCGGTCCATTCCAGCGGCCAGCCCAGCACGAAGATGATGGCCTGTGACAGCAGCATGAACTGGATGGGCGAGAGGTTCATGGCCAACACCCACTCCTCGACCAGGCGCTGGCCACCGAGGATGGCGAACACGGCGGAGAACAGGGCGGAGCCGACGAAAAGCCAGCACACCATGGAGGTGGTCTTGGCGGTCAGGAACACCGCTTCCTTGATGCGCTGGAAGTCCAGCGTGCCGGCCTGCCAGGCCATGAGGAAGGCACCCGCCGCACCCACGGCCGCCGACTCGGTGGCCGTCGTGATGCCGAACAGGATCACGCCCAGCACCACGAAGGTCAGGATGCCCAGGGGCATGACCGAGCTGATCAGCATGGTCAGGATCTCGTACTGCTCGGCATCGAATTGCCAGTAGTACCAGGCCAGCAGGCCCAGGACGATCACGCAGGCCACCCAGAAGCCGGTGTAGAAGCCGTCGGGCACCGGTTCGGTCTTGGGTGCCTCGCTGCCCTCGCCGGCGCTCATGTCCTGCAGGGGTTCGTCCTTGTCCGCTTCGTCTGCATCGGGCTTGTCGGAGCCGGAGAGCTCCTGCAAGCCACCCGCTGCCTCGGCGGGCTCCGGCTCCGCGACCGCTGCGGGCACCTCTGCCGATTTCTGCGCCAGCTGCACCACCTCGGTCGGCGCGGCCTGGTTGTCCTTCTGGGAGTAGATGGTGACGTACCACCAGGTCGTGCCCAGGCAGACCACCGCAATGATCACAGGCACCAGGGCCCGCACCAGGGCGCCCAGCAGCTTGAGCCAGCTCAGCTGCACGCCTTCGATACCGCTGCGCAGGGCCTTGGCCGGCGCCACCACGGCCAGCAGCAGCGCCGGCAGCATGAAACGCGAGTAGCTCGCGGCGATGTGCGCGACCGCAGGGGAGATCGGCGCCTTCATCTTTTCCGGCGGCAGCTTGGGGGCGACCTTGGGATTGATCATGGCCCAGCCGATGACGTAGATCAGGTAGAGGAAGGCCAGGAAGAAACCCGGGAACATCGCCGCCGCGTACAGCTTGACCACCGACTGCCCGGCCACGGCCGCGTAGACGATGATCATGACCGAGGGCGGGATCAAGATGCCCAGCGTGCCCCCGGCCGTGATGACACCGGCCGCCAGTCGCGTGTCGTAACCGGCGTTGAGCATGGGGCGCATGGCGATCACGCCCATGAGCACCACCACCGCACCGACCAGACCGCTGGCAATGCCCCAGAAGGTGCAGATGACCAGGGTGGTGACGGCCAGCGAACCCGGCAGGCGGCGGAAGGCCAGCTGCACGCTGTGGAACATCTTGTCCACCAGCGCGCCGCGTTCCATGATGTAGCCCATCAACACGAAGAGGGGGATCGACAACAGCGTGTCGTTGTTCATGGCCCCGAAGGCGCGCTGCACCATCAGGTCGAAAACCTTGTTGTCCAGCCAGTGTGCGGCCGGGTCGTACAGGGCGACGAAGCCGAACATCATGCCCAGGCCCATCAGCGTGAACGCCGTGGGGAAACCCATCATGATGACGACCACGATGAGCCCCAGCATGGTGAGACCAAGTGCTGCGTTGCTCATCTCATTAACCTTTCAAACCCTTGGATTGCTCGATGGCCAGCTTGCGGGCCTCTTCATCGACAAATTCGCTGCCAGCCAGCTGCTGCGCCACGACGTCGGCCTCTTCGGCGTCCTTGATGCGCGGCGTCCACTCGCCGGTCTTGATGCAGACCACGCAGCGGACGATCTCGGAAATGCCCTGCATCAGCACCAGTGCGCCAGCCAGCGGAATCATGAACTTGAAGGGGTAAACGGGAAGCGGGTCCGCGTTGAAGGTCTGCTCATGGATGGCCAGCGAGTCCTGGAAGTAGGTCCAGCCCGACCAGGTCAGCGCTGCGATACCCGGCAGGAAGAAGGCGATGTAGAGAACCAGGTCGACCGTGGCCTGCCGGCGGGGCGGCCAGCTGCCGTAGAGAAAGTCGCCGCGCACGTGGCCGTCGTGCGCCAGGGTGTAGGCCCCCCCCATCATGAACAGCGTGCCATAGAGCATGTTGCTGGCGTCGAAGACCCAGGCCGTCGGCGCATTGAGCGCATAGCGCTTGAAGACTTCGATAACCACGAGCAGCATCAGCGCCACGATGAGCCAGGCAAATGCCTTGCCCACCCAGGTGCTGATGGCGTCTGCCGTGTGCAGCAGAGATTGGACTTTCATGGGATTTCTATTCGTACAAAAAACAAACCAGCCATCCGGGATCCCAGATGGCTGGCATGGTGGTCAGACGATCGGTTTCGTATCAGGCCTTCTTGGCGCCCTTGCCGAAGTAGTGGTTGGAGGCCATCTTGAAGTCGACCATGTAGGAGTTCTGCCATTCGGTGGTGCGCGCGGCATAGGCCTTCTGCGATTCGATCACCTTCTTGAACAGCGGATTCTCGCCGCCCTTCTTGGCGATGATCTTGTCCCAGGATGCGAGCTGGGCACGCAGGATGGCGTCAGGCGTCTTGTAGAACTTGATGCCTTGCTTCTTCAGGTCGATGTAGTCCTGGGAGTTGCGGTCGATGGCCTTCCAGCTCATGTCAGCGCTGGCCGCCTGCACGGCGTAGTCGATGATGGAACGCAGCTCGGTCGGCAGGGCCGTGAGCTTGGTCTTGTTGAACAGGATCTCGAACTGTTCGCCGGACTGGTGGAAGCTCTGCAGCATGCAGTTCTTCACCACGTCGGGGAAGCCCAGGATGCGGTCGGAGGTGGCGTTGTTGAATTCGGCGCCATCGATCAGGCCACGGTCCAGGGCCGGCACGATTTCGCCGCCGGGCAGCGGATTCACGGCAGCGCCCATGTCGGTGTACATGTCCACGGCCAGGCCCACGGTACGGAACTTCACGCCCTTCATCTGCTCGACCTTGGAGACCGGCTTCTTGAACCAGCCGAAAGGCTGGGTGGGCATGGGGCCGTAGAGGTAGGACACCACGTCCATGTTGATGGACTTGTAGATCTCTTCCAGCAGGGCCTTGCCGCCGCCGTAGTTGTGCCAGGCCAGGACCATGTTCGGGTCCATACCGAAGGCCGGGCCGGAACCCCAAAGGGCCAGCGCGGACTGCTTGCCGTAGTGGTAGGCCACCACGCCATGGCCGCCGTCCAGCGTGCCCTTGTTCACGGCTTCCAGCAGCTGGAAGGCCGGCACGACGGAGCCCGAGGGCAGCACTTCGATCTTGAGCTTGCCGCTGGCCATGTCGTTGACCTTCTTGGCAAAGTCATTGGCGTACTCGTGGAAGATGTCCTTGGCGGGCCAGGTGCTCTGGAAACGCAGGGTGGTTGCAGTTTGCGCGGTGGCGAGCATCGGTGCGGACATGGCACCTGCAGCAACGGCCACGCCCTTGAGCAAGCTGCGGCGATTCGGGGTTTTGTTATCGTTCACGGTAGTCTCCGGTAGTGGATAAGACGATGAGTTTGCTTACCATCGGGCTCAAATTCTGCGCCTCGGCGGGCATACGTACTTCTAGGGGTTTTCACCAGTATTTCTTGCGTGCTGTGCGAAACAGTTTTCACGAATCGAGGCCCTCAAGTACCTCACGCGCTGGTACAACCGTGCTTGCGCGTACACACCATAAAACCAGTTGAGGAGACACCCATGGACCGCCGTCATTTTTTCCAGAACACCGCCCTTGTCACCACCGGCGCACTCGCCGGCTGCGCACTGCCCGGCGTGGCCCAGAACAAGCCCAAGAGCCCCTTCGATGTGGCCGACACCTACATTCCCATCGTCGGCTCCGACGAGATGTTCCCGGTGCGTCGCATCTATTGCATCGGTCGCAACTACCGGGCGCACGCGATTGAAATGGGCTCCAACCCGGACCGCGAGCCGCCCTTCTTCTTCCAGAAGCCGACCGACGCCATCCAGTACGTCGCCGCCGGCACCGTGGCCGATCATCCCTACCCCACGCTGACCAAGAACTACCACTACGAAGCCGAACTCGTGGCCTGCCTGGGCAAGGGCGGGCGCAACATCCCGGTGGCGAAGGCGCTGGAGCTTGTCTACGGTTATAGCCTGGGCCTGGACATGACACGACGCGACCTGCAACGCGCCATGGGCGACGAGAAGAAGCCCTGGGAAATCGGCAAGAGTTTCGACCGCTCGGCGGTCATCGGTGCCGTGCACAAGCTCGGCCAGGTCGAGCATTTCAGCAAGGGCAGCATCTGGCTCAAGGTCAACGGCCAGATCAAGCAGAACGCCAATTTGAACCAGATGATCTGGTCGGTGGCTGAACAGATCAGCAAGCTGTCCGAAGCCAACGAACTCTTCCCTGGCGACATCATCTATTCGGGCACGCCCGAGAACGTGGGTCCCGTGGTGCGTGGCGACGTGATCGAGATGCACATCGACAACCTGCCCAATCTGAGCGTCAAGATCGTCTGATCGCACTCTGCCGCAAGGGCACGAGGGCCGCGTCATCCCGGTGACGCGGCCCTTGTCTTTTTTGCGTATCCTTGGGGCTGTTCCTGCCTCCGGCCCGGATGCGCCCCACCATGAACCCGATCCAGCTCTTCGACCCCGCCTCCAGCACCTACACCTACCTGCTTTTTGATGCAGATAGCCGCGAGGCGCTCATCATCGACCCGGTGGACGAACAGCTGGAGCGCGACCTGGGCGTGCTGCGCGAATACGGTCTCAAGCTCACGCTGGCCGTGGAAACCCACGCCCATGCCGACCACGTCACCAGCGCCAACCTGCTGGTGGAACACACGGGCGCCCGGACGGCCGCGCCCGAAGCCTGCGGTATCCGCACAGCAAGCATCCAGCTGCGGGATGGTGCGGAACTCGGCTTCGGCCGCGAGCGCGTCCGCGCACTGCACACCCCCGGGCATACCGCTGGCAGCATGTGCTACCTCTGGGAAAACGCAGGCCAGCGCCACGTCTTCACCGGCGACACCCTGCTCATCCAGGGCTGCGGTCGGACCGATTTCCAGTCCGGCAGCGCGGAGGCGCTCTACCGCAGCCTCACGCAGGTGCTGTTCGCCCTGCCCGAGGACACGCTGGTCTGGCCGGGCCATGATTACCAGGGCCGGCAGCACAGCACCGTAGGTGCCGAGAAACACAGCAACCCCCGCATAGCGGGCAAGTCCCTCGCCGAATTCAAGACCATCATGGAAAATCTGAACCTGCCCAAGCCGCGTCGTATCGACGAGGCCGTGCCCGCCAATCTGCACTCCGGTCTGCGCCACGACGCCGATGGCGCCGCCTTGATGGCCGTGCAGTCCGTGCAGGGTTATGCCGGCAACGTGAGCCCGGAGCTGGCCTGGTCATGGGTGCAGGCCGGCCAGGCCCTGCTGGTCGACGTGCGCAGCGACGCCGAACGCGAGTGGGTTGGTTTCGTGCCGGGCGCCATCGGTCTGGCCTGGAAACAATGGCCGGGCATGCAGCTCAACCCCGATTTCGACGCAGGCCTGCTGGCCGCCAGCACACCCGGCAAGAAGCTGGTGCTGCTGTGCCGCAGCGGCGTGCGCTCCATCGCAGCCGCGCGCCGCGCCACCGAGCTCGGCCTGGAGGCCTACAACATCCTCGAAGGTTTCGAAGGCGATCCGGACGAGCAAGCCCAGCGCGGTCACCGAGGCGGCTGGCGTTACCGTGGGCTGCCCTGGCGACAGGGCTGAGCATCAGCCTCCTTTATGATGCCGGCTGTCGCCAACTGAATCCAAAATATGTCTTTTCTCGCCATCGACGTTGGCAACACCCGCCTCAAATGGGCCCTGTACGAAGCGCCCCTGCCGGGCGCCCGGGTGCTGGCCCAGGGCGCTGAATTCCTGGACCACATCGACCGCCTGGCCGAGACTGCCTGGGCCGGCCTGCCGGCACCCAGTTGCATGCTGGGTTGCGTGGTCGCCAGCGATGCCGTCAAGCACCGCGTCGAGGCGCAGATGGAGCACTGGGACGTTTCGCCGCACTGGGTCATCTCCAGCGTCCAGGAGGCTGGCCTGAGCAATGGCTACGACCATCCGGCCCGCCTGGGACCGGACCGCTGGGTGGCCATGATCGGTGCCTGGCACCACATGCTGTCCATGGGTCCGAAGCGCCCCATCGTGGTCGCCATGGTCGGCACGGCGGTCACGGTGGAAGCCATCGATCCCGGTGGCAAATTCCTGGGCGGTTACATCCTGCCGGGCCACGGCATCATGCTGCGGGCCCTGGAATCCGGTACGGCCGGCCTGCACGTGCCCACGGGCGAGGTGCGCCCCTTCCCGACCAACACCAGCGACGCGCTGACCAGCGGCGGCACCTATGCCATCGCCGGCGCCATGGAGCGCATGGTGGAACATGTGCGGGAACACTGCAGCGCCGAGCCCTGGTGTGTCATGGCCGGTGGCGCTGGCTGGAAGATGGCCCCTAGCCTGGCCACGCGCTTCGACCTGGTCGACACCCTGATTTTCGACGGCCTGCTGCAGATCGCTGCGCACCGCGGCCTGCAATCGCCGCGCTGAGACAGCGTCAGCCTTTGCGGGCCAGCCAGGCTTCCGCCAGCTTTACCCAGTAGGTTGCGCCCAGCGGGATGAGGTCATCGTTGAAGTCGTAGCTCGGGTTGTGCAGGGCGCAGGGGCCGCCGCCGTGGCCCATCTCGCGGTGGACACCGTCGCCATTGCCGATGAAGGCATAGGCGCCGGGTTTGGCCAGCAGCATGTAGGCAAAATCCTCGGCGCCCATGGTGGGCTCCTGCTTGAGCACATTGGCCTCGCCGACGATGCCGGCCATCACGTCGCGGGCAAAAGCCACCGCCTGCTCGGCGTTGATGGTGGGTGGGTAGTTGCGGTCGAACTCGAAGTCGCAACGCGCGCCAAAGGCCGCGCAGGTGTGCTGGGCCACTTCGCGCATGCGCGCCTCGATCTGGTCCAGCACCTCCAGCGTGAAGGTGCGCACCGTGCCCTGCAACTCGCAGCTGTCGGCAATGACGTTGGTGGCATGGCCCGCATGGATCATGGTGACCGAGATCACACCCGCGTCGATGGGCTTGATGTTGCGGCTGATGATGGTCTGGAAGGCCTGGACCATCTGACAGGCCACCAGCACCGGGTCCACCGCGTTGTGCGGCATCGCTGCGTGCCCGCCCTTGCCGTGGATGGTGATCTTGAATTCGTTGCTCGAGGCCATGACCGGCCCCGGGCTCAGCGCAAAGGTACCGGCCTTCATGCCGGGCCAGTTGTGCATCCCGAACACGGCCTCCATCGGGAATTTTTCGAACAGGCCGTCCTTGATCATCTCGTTGGCACCTGCACCGCCTTCTTCGGCGGGCTGGAAGATCAGGTAGACGGTACCGTCGAAGTTGCGCTGCCGCGCCAGATGCTGGGCGGCGCCCAGCAGCATGGCGGTATGGCCGTCATGCCCGCAGGCGTGCATCTTGCCGTCGTGCCGGCTGGCGTGGGCAAAGGTGTTGCCTTCCTGCAGGGGCAGGGCGTCCATGTCGGCGCGCAGGCCGATGGCACGTTTCGAGCTGCCCTGCTGGATGATGCCGACCACCCCGGTGCCCCCGAGGCCGCGATGGATGGGAATGCCCCATTCCGTCAGCCGGGACGCGACCAGATCTGCGGTGCGCTGCTCCTGGAAACTCAGTTCGGGATGGGCGTGGATGTCACGCCGGATGGCCGATATGCCGGCAGCCTGGGCGACGATGGAATCGATGACCTTCATGCATGCGAGTCTAGTCCTTCGCCGGGCCCTCTGCCAGCCGGGGATATCCCCGCACTGGTGATTTCACTCAGGTGCGTACGCGTCCGTCGCCGGTCAGCATGGACAGCTCGACGAAGCTGGAGGCGACGTGGTCGGTGGCTGAGAAGTGGACCTGGAAACCGCCCAGACTCTGGCTGCCGATGGCTTCGATGCCCTGGATCAGGCCTTCACGGCTGCCGGCGCGTGCACCCGCACGGCGCAGGCCTTCGGTCACGACTTTGGCGGCCAGATACCCTTCCATGCTGGAGAAGTTGGCCTGCACATTGCCTGCCTTCTTGACCGCATCGGCAAACTCGCGCGCGATCGGGCGGGCCGGGTAATAGGGCGAGGGCATGACCTGGGAAACCACCACGCCGGCGCCGTCCTTGCCCAGCTCGTCGGCCAAGGCCTGCGTGCCCACGAAGGACACGTTGTAGAAGGTGCCGCCATAACCCGCCCTGCGTGCTTCGCGGATGAACGCGGCGCAGGATTTGTAGGCGCTGATCTGCACCACGGCGTCGGGCGCTGCCGCGGTCAAGACCTTGACCGCGGCCGAGACATTCACCGAGTTGCGTTCCACCGTGGCCGTAGCCACGGGTTTCAGGCCCAGCTTGTCCAGCGCCAGCATTACCCCATCGAGACCGGCTTTGCCGTAAGCGTCGTTCTGATAAAAGACCGCGATCTTCTTCAAGCCCAGGTTGGTAAGCTGGCGCACGATCAGTTCCGTCTCGTCGTTGTAGGACGCACGCAGGTGGAACACCTGCTTGTTGAAGGGCTCGCGCAGGCCCATGGCGCCCGTAAAGGGCGCGATGAAAGGCACCTGGGCCTTGGTCAGCAGGGGCAGCGCGGCCAGGCTGGTGGGCGTGCCGATGTAACCGAAGAGCGCGAACACATCCTCCGCGATCAGCTTCTGCGTGTTGGCCGCGCAGCGGTCAGGCTCGTAGCCATCGTCCAGGCTCTTGATCTCGATGGTCTTGCCACCGATGCCGCCCTGGGCGTTGACCTGTTCGAACCAGAGCTTGGCACCCTGGTGGAACTGGATGCCCAGTTCGGCCGCGGGGCCGGTGAAGGCAGCCGACTGACCGAGGACGATCTTGTTACTGCCCTGCGCCTTCAGCAGAGCGGGTGCGGCCAGCAGCGAAGCTGCGGTCAGGCCGAATTGGCGACGAGTGGTCATATGTGCTTCCAAAAAGGGGGAGCAGGGCTTTTGGCCTGGCTCCTACATCCACGACACTGCTTGTTACAGTGCCATGAAGCAGAAAAGCCCTCCGAAGAGGGCTTTTCCTTGTTGGTTGCGCGAGGAGGATTTGAACCTCCGACCTTTGGGTTATGAGCCCAACGAGCTACCAGGCTGCTCCATCGCGCGGTAATCTAGCATTATAGCTTATTCTGCCTTCGGTGCTTCAGTTTCCGCCGGACGGTCAACCAATTCCACCAGGGCCATGGGAGCGTTGTCGCCCACGCGGAAGCCCATCTTCAGAATACGGGTGTAACCACCGGGGCGGGCCTTGAAGCGCGGGCCGAGGTCGTTGAACAGCTTGGTGACGCTGTCGCGGTCACGCAGGCGGTCAAAAGCCAGGCGGCGGTTGGCCAGGGTGGCTTCCTTGGCCAGGGTGATCATGGGTTCCACGACGCGGCGCAGTTCCTTGGCCTTGGGGACCGTGGTCTTGATGACTTCGTGCTCGATGAGCGAATTCATCATGTTGCGCAGCATCGCGAGGCGGTGCTCGCTGGTGCGGTTGAGTTTACGGAGTCCGTGTCCGTGACGCATGGTGCTTTCCTTTCTTTATATAAACAGGCAGCCGTATCAGGTACTGCCCGGTGCACCCAGCCCTCAAGGGCTGGTTTTGTCCGCCCCGCTCGTGCGGGACCGGTATTCTAAATCAACGCTTCTCGAGCGCGGCCGGCGGCCAGTTCTCGAGCTTCATGCCCAGGGTCAGGCCGCGGGAAGCCAGCACTTCCTTGATCTCGTTGAGCGACTTGCGACCCAGATTCGGGGTCTTGAGCAGTTCGTTCTCGGAGCGCTGGATCAGGTCGCCGATGTAATAGATGTTCTCGGCCTTCAGGCAGTTGGCCGAGCGCACGGTCAGTTCGAGTTCGTCGACCGGGCGCAGCAGGATCGGGTCGAACTGGCTGCCGCTGCGCGGTGCCGGTGCATCGAAGGCTGCGAGTTCGCTGCCCTCGAGCTGGGCGAACACGGCCAGCTGTTCCACCAGGATCTTGGCCGAAGCGCGCACGGCATCTTCAGCAGTGATGGCGCCGTTGGTCTCGATCTCGACGACCAGCTTGTCCAGGTCGGTGCGCTGCTCGACGCGGGCGCTCTCGACGGTATAGCTCACGCGCTTGACCGGGGAGAACGAGGCGTCCAGCACGATGCGGCCGATCGACTTGGTCGGCTCATCGCCGTAACGGCGCATGGTGCCCGGTACATAACCACGGCCCTTTTCGACCTTGATCTGCATGTCGAGCTTGCCACCGGCCGACAGCGTGGCGATCACGTGGTCGGGGTTGATGATCTCTACATCGTGCGGGGTCTGGATGTCAGCAGCGGTGACGACGCCTTCGCCGTCCTTGCGCAGGCTCAGCGTGACTTCGTCGCGGTTGTGCAGCTTGAACACCACACCCTTGAGGTTCAACAGAATGTTGACCACGTCTTCCTGCACACCGTCGATGGACGAGTACTCGTGCAGCACGCCGGCGATGGTCACCTCCGTGGCAGCGTAACCCGGCATCGACGACAGCAGGACGCGACGCAGCGCGTTGCCCAGGGTATGGCCATAGCCACGCTCAAACGGCTCCAGCGCCACTTTGGCGCGGTTCAGGCCGAGTTGTTCGACGTTGATTGCTTTGGGTTTCAGCAGACTGGTTTGCATGCAGACTTCCTGTCAATACCCCCGGCTCGTTACACCGGTAAGGCTGGTGAAGCACCCGACAGACATGCCTGTCTGCCGGGAACGGACTCTAAACGAGAGCTGATTAGCGCGAGTACAACTCGACGATCAGCGATTCGTTGATATCGGACCCAAATTCGTCGCGATCGGGCACCTTCTTGAAGATACCTTCGGCCTTGTCGAGATTCACTTCGACCCAGGCCGGAATGCCGACCTGTTGCGCCAGTTGCAGGGCTTCGACCACGCGGTTCTGCTTCTTGGACTTGTCGCGCACGGCGATCACGTCGCCGGCCTTGACCGAGTACGACGGGATGTTCACGGACTGACCGTTCACGGTGATCGCCTTGTGCGAGACCATCTGGCGTGCTTCGGCACGCGTGGAGCCGAAGCCCATGCGATACACCACGTTGTCCAGGCGGCACTCCAGCAGGAACAGCAGGTTGGTACCGGTGTTGCCCTTGCGACGATCGGCTTCCTCGAAATAGCGGCGGAACTGGCGCTCCAGCACACCGTACATGCGCTTGACCTTCTGCTTTTCACGCAGTTGCAGACCGAAGTCGGAGGTACGGGCACCCGAGGTGCGGCCGTGCTGGCCGGGCTTGGAGTCGAACTTGGCCTTGTCGCTGATCGAGCGGCGAGCGCTCTTCAGGAACAGGTCGGTGCCTTCGCGGCGGGAGAGTTTGGCCTTGGGGCCGAGATTGCGTGCCACTTGAACTTCCTTCTATGTCAACTTCCGCAGTTGTCTGCGGGAGCCACCAGCGCAATGCCGGTGGCGGTGGGCTTGTTAAAGAATTGCGTGCCGCTTAGATGCGACGACGCTTTTGCGGACGGCAGCCGTTGTGCGGCACCGGGGTCACGTCGGAAATCAGGTTGATGCGAATGCCCAGTGCGGCCAGTGCGCGCACCGAAGACTCACGACCGGGGCCGGGGCCCTTGATCTCGACGTCCAGGTTCTTGATGCCCTGCTCCATGGCTGCGCGGCCAGCCACTTCGGACGCCACCTGGGCGGCAAACGGAGTGGACTTGCGCGAACCCTTGAAGCCCTGGCCACCAGACGAGGCCCAGGACAGGGCGTTGCCCTGGCGATCGGTGATCGTGATGATGGTGTTGTTGAAGGAGGCGTGCACGTGGGCGACACCGTCAGCCACGTTCTTGCGAACCTTCTTGCGCACACGCTGCGCGGCATTATTGGCGGGAGCTTTAGCCATGGTGATCTTTCAATGCCAGTTATTTCTTCAGTGCTGCGGCGCCCTTGCGCGGACCCTTGCGGGTACGGGCATTGGTGCGCGTACGCTGGCCGCGCATGGGCAGGCCACGGCGATGACGGAAGCCGCGGTAGCAGCCGATGTCCATCAAACGCTTGATGTTCATCGTGGTCTCACGACGCAGGTCACCCTCGATGGTGATACCGGCGATCTGGTCGCGGATTTTTTCCAGATCAGAGTCGGTCAGATCTTTGATCTTCTTGGAATATGCAATGCCGCAGGCATCGCAAATCTTGCGAGCGCTCGTGCGACCGATGCCGAAGATGGCGGTCAAGCCAATTTCTGCATGCTTATGCGGCGGAATGTTGATGCCAGCGATACGTGCCATTTTCGTCCTCTATAACTCTTGCAATCAGCCTTGACGCTGCTTGTGGCGGGGATCCGTGCAGATCACACGCACCACGCCCTTGCGGCGGATGACTTTGCAGTTGCGGCAAATTTTCTTGACCGAAGCCGAAACTCTCATTTCACTCTCCTAAAACTTTTACAGCCTGGCCCCGGACTATCCGGAACCTGCAAATTCATTTGGCCCTGAACACGATCCGCGCACGGGTCAGGTCATAAGGCGTCAACTCAACCGTCACTTTGTCACCCGGCAGGATACGGATGTAATGCATCCGCATCTTGCCGGAGATATGCCCCAGAACGACGTGGCCGTTTTCCAGCTTCACGCGGAAGGTCGCGTTCGGCAGGTTCTCTACCACCTCACCCTGCATCTGAATTACATCGTCTTTCGCCATCTCTTTCAGGCGCCCAGCGTCGGCTTGAAGTTAGCTTTCTTCAGCAACGACTCGTACTGCTGCGACATCATGTAATTCTGTACCTGGGCCATGAAATCCATGGTCACAACCACGATGATCAGAAGCGAGGTGCCACCGAAATAGAAGGGCACGTTGTACTTCAGGATCAGGAATTCGGGCAGCAGGCAGACGAAGGTGATGTAGATCGCACCAGCCAGGGTCAGTCGCAGCAAAATCTTGTCAATGTGGCGTGCCGTCTGCTCGCCGGGACGAATCCCGGGGATGAAGGCGCCGCCCTTTTTCAGGTTGTCGGCCGTCTCACGGCTGTTGAACACCAGCGCCGTGTAGAAGAAGCAGAAGAACACGATGGCAGAGGCATACAGCATCACGTAGATGGGCTGGCCCGGAGTCAGGCTGCTGGCGATGTCCTTGAGCCACAGCATCGAATCGCCGCTGCTGAACCAGCTCACCACGGTGGCGGGCAGCAGGATGATGCTCGATGCGAAGATGGGCGGGATCACACCGGCCATGTTCAGCTTGAGGGGCAGGTGCGAAGACTGGCCGCCATACACCTTGTTGCCAACCTGGCGACGCGCATAGTTCACGAGGATCTTGCGCTGGCCACGTTCGACGAAGACCACGAACCAGGTCACCAGGACCACCAGCGTGACGATGAACAGCGCAGCGATGATGCTCATGGAGCCGGTACGTACCAGTTCCAACAGACCGCCGATGGCGCCCGGCAGACCCGCGGCGATACCGCCGAAGATCAGGATCGAGATGCCGTTGCCCAGGCCGCGCTCGGTGATCTGCTCACCCAGCCACATCAGGAACATGGTGCCCGCAGTCAGGGTCACGACCGCCGTAAAACGGAAGCCAAAACCGGGAGCAATCACCAGGCCTTGCGAACTTTCCAGCGCCACGGCGATACCCAGCGACTGGAACAGTGCCAGGCCCAGGGTCGCATAACGCGTGTATTGCGTGATCTTGCGGCGGCCGGCTTCGCCTTCCTTCTTGATCTGCTCGAAAGCGGGCAGCACATAGGTCAGCAGCTGCATGATGATCGACGCGGAGATGTAGGGCATGATGCCCAGCGCGAACACCGTGAAGCGAGATAGCGCACCACCCGAGAACATGTTGAACAGGCTCAGGATGCCGCCCTGCTGGCCCTTGAAGAGCTGGGCCAGCTGGTCCGGATTGATGCCAGGCACGGGAATGTGCGCACCGATGCGGTACACCACCAGCGCGAGCAGCAAAAAGACGAGCCGACGACGCAGGTCGCCGAACTTGCCGGTTTTTGCAATCTGAGCCGCGTTCGTTGCCACTTCGTTCTACTCTCGGTCTGGTTTCTTCAGGCCACGCTGCCGCCGGCTGCCTCGATGGCGGCCTTGGCACCTGCGGTGGCACCGATGCCGTTCAGCTTGACGGCCTTCTTGATTTCGCCCGACTTGATGACCTTGACCACCTTGGCCAGCTGGCCAATCAGGCCAGCTTGCTTGAGGGTCAGCATGTCAACGGAGTCGGCGCCCAGCAGTTCCAGCGAGCTCAGGGTGATCTCGGCGTTGTACTTGAGCAGCTGCGACTTGAAGCCGCGCTTGGGCAGACGGCGATGCATGGGCATCTGGCCGCCTTCAAAGCCGACCTTGTGGTAGCCGCCCGAACGGGACTTCTGGCCCTTGTGGCCACGGCCGGCAGTCTTGCCCAGGCCGGAGCCGATGCCGCGACCGACGCGACGCTTGGCGTGCTTGGCGCCCGCTGCGGGCTTGATGCTATTGAGTTCCATCGTCAGCCTCTCAGAGAACCTTGACCAGGTAGTCGATCTTGTTGATCATGCCGCGCACGGCAGGGGTGTCCTGCAGTTCGCTGACGCTGTTCAGCTTGCGCAGGCCCAGGCCACGCACGGTGGCGCGGTGGGATTCCTTGCAGCCGATCGGGCTGCGAACCAGCTGGACCTTGACGGTTTGTTGCTTAGCCATGTCTGTAACTCCCGTTTAAGCGAAGAGTTCTTCAACGGTCTTGCCGCGCTTGGCTGCCACACCTGCAGGGGTGCTGCAGTTGTTCAGCGCGTCCAGCGTGGCACGGACCATGTTGTAAGGATTGGTCGAACCGTGGCTCTTGGCCACGATGTCGGTGATGCCCATCACTTCGAAGACAGCGCGCATCGGGCCGCCGGCGATGATGCCGGTACCCTTGGGAGCGGGAGCCATCATGACGTTGGCGGCACCGTGACGACCCGTCACCTGGTGGTGCAGCGTGCCGTTCTTCAGCGAAACCTTGAGCATGTTGCGACGGGCTTCTTCCATGGCCTTCTGCACGGCAGCCGGCACTTCCTTGGATTTGCCCTTGCCCATGCCGACGCGGCCGTCGCCATCACCCACCACGGTCAGTGCGGCGAAACCGAGAATACGGCCACCCTTCACCACCTTGGTCACGCGGTTGACCGCGATCATTTTCTCGCGCAGGCCGTCCTCGGGACCCTCGGCCCCTTTGCCCTGCATCTTTGCTTGAACTTTAGCCATCTTTAATTCCGATCTGCTTAGAACTGCAAGCCAGCTTCACGAGCCGCTTCGGCCAGCGCCTTGACGCGGCCGTGGTACGCGAAACCTGCGCGGTCAAACGCCACCTTCTCAACGCCGGCAGCCTTGGCCTTCTCGGCGATACGCTTGCCGATCAGCTGGGCTGCGGTGGCATTGCCACCCTTGCCCGAGGCGCCGAGCGACTTGCGCACTTCGACTTCGGCGGTGGAGGCACTGGCCAGCACCGTGGCGCCGTCGCCGGAAATGACGCTGGCGTAAATGTGCAAATTGGTGCGGTTCACGGTCAGACGGGCCACGCCTTGCGTTGCAATGCGGATGCGGGTCTGACGGGCCCGGCGAAGACGCTGCTCTTTCTTGGTCAACATGGTGCAGCTCCTTATTTCTTCTTGGTCTCTTTGATCGTGACCTTCTCATCCGCATAACGGATGCCCTTGCCCTTGTAGGGCTCGGGAGGACGGACGGCGCGAATTTCAGCGGCGATCTGGCCGACACGCTGACGATCTGCACCCTTGATCACGATTTCCGTGGGGGCCGGGGTGGCCACCGTGATGCCAGCGGGCATCTCGATGTTCACCGGGTGGGAGTAACCCACGGCCAGGTTCAGCTTGGCACCGGAAGCCTGGGCCTTGTAACCCACGCCGATCAGCGTCAGCTTCTTCTCGAAGCCCTTGCTCACGCCGTTGACCATGTTGTTCACCAGCTGACGCATGGTGCCGCTCATGGCATTGGCTTCACGGGATTCGTTCGCGGGGGCGAAGCTCAGCTTGCCACCCTCGTTGCTCACCTTGACCAGGGACGACTGGGTCAGCGACAGCGTGCCACCGGCACCCTTGACGTTGATCTGATCGGCCTTGATCGACACATCCACCCCGGTCGGGATGGCAACAGGCATTTTTCCTACGCGCGACATTTCAGTTTCTCCTCAATGCCTTAGGCCACGTAGCAAAGCACTTCGCCACCGACACCGGTAGCGCGAGCCTTACGATCGGTCATGACACCCTTGGGGGTGGTCACGATGGCCACGCCCAGACCGTTCTGGACCTGGGGGATGGCGTCACGGCCCTTGTACACGCGCAGGCCGGGACGGCTCACGCGCTCGATACGCTCGATCACCGGGCGACCGGCGTAGTACTTCAGGGCAATTTCAAGTTCGGACTTGCCACCTTCGGACTTCACCTGGAAGCCGTCGATGTAGCCCTCGTCCTTCAGCACCTGGGCGATGGCGATCTTCACTTTGGAAGAGGGCACCGACACCGAGGTCTTGGCCACCATCTGCGCGTTACGAATACGCGTCAGCAGGTCGGCGATGGGATCACTCATGCTCATCTTTAATCTCCTGCTTACCAGCTGGCTTTGGTGACACCGGGGATGTCACCGGCGAAAGCCATTTCACGGATCTTGGCGCGAGCCAGGCCGAACTGGCGGAAGGTGCCACGCGGACGACCGGTGATGGCACAACGGTTGCGCTGGCGCGTCGGGTTGGCGTTGCGCGGGAGCTTCTGCAGGCCCAGACGGGCAGCTGCACGCTCTTCTTCGCTACGCTTGAGGTCGCTGGCGATGGCCTTGAGTTCCGCGTGTTTCTTCGCGTACTTGGCAACCAGTTTGTCTCGCTTGAGCTCGCGCTCGATCAAAGCTACTTTAGCCACAGGTCACCTCAGTTCTTGAAGGGGAATTTGAAGCCGGCGAGCAGTGCCTTGCACTCTTCGTCCGTCCGAGCCGTCGTCGTGATGCTGATGTTCAGACCACGCAGGGCATCCACCTTGTCGTATTCGATTTCGGGGAAAATGATCTGCTCTTTGACGCCGATGTTGTAGTTGCCACGGCCATCGAAAGCACGACCGGAGATACCACGGAAGTCACGCACACGGGGCAGGGCCACGGTAACGAAACGGTCCAGGAACTCGTACATCTGCACGCCGCGCAGGGTCACCATGCAGCCAATGGCCTGCTGTTCGCGGATCTTGAAACCGGCGATAGCCTTCTTGGCCTTGGTCACCACCGGCTTCTGGCCGGCGATCTTGGTCAGGTCGCCCACGGCGTTTTCCATGACCTTCTTGTCGGCGACGGCTTCGCTCACACCCATGTTCAGGGTGATCTTGGTCAGACGCGGCACTTGCATGGGCGACTTGTAGCCAAATTTGGCCGTCAACTCGGGGACCAGCTTTTCGCGATAGTGTTGTTGCAGACGTGCCATGTTTATGCCACCTTGATTTCTTCGCCGCTGGACTTGTAGACGCGCACACGCTTGCCGTCAGCCAGGAGCTTGATGCCGACGCGGTCGGCCTTGCCGGTGGCCGCATTGAAAATGGCCACGTTGGACTGGTGGATCGGCATGGTCTTTTCCACGATACCGCCGGTCGTACCCTTCATGGGGTTGGGCTTGGTGTGTTTCTTCACCGTGTTCACGCCCTCGACCACCACATGGGTCTCATCCTTGCGCAGCGCGACCTTGCCACGCTTGCCCTTGTCACGTCCGGCGAGGACGATGACTTCGTCGCCTTTGCGAATCTTGTTCATGGCCGTGTCCTTAGAGAACTTCAGGAGCCAGGGACACGATCTTCATGAACTTCTCGGTACGCAGTTCGCGCGTGACCGGGCCGAAGATGCGGGTGCCGATGGGCTCCAGCTTGTTGTTGAGCAGCACGGCGGCATTGCCGTCGAACTTGACCAGGGAGCCATCGCCACGGCGGATGCCCTTGGCGGTGCGAACCACCACAGCGCTGTAGACCTCGCCTTTTTTGACGCGGCCACGCGGAGCGGCTTCTTTGATGCTCACCTTGATGACGTCGCCAACGCTGGCGTAACGACGCTTGGAACCGCCGAGCACCTTGATGCACAAAACGGACTTCGCGCCGGTGTTGTCGGCGACTTCTAACCGAGATTCAGTCTGGATCATTTCAATATTCCCAACTTGCACCAGTGAGCGCAAGGCAAACCGGTCAGTCTTGGGCCCGTCGTCCCCGGCATGAACCACTCACGCCGCTTCCGCTGGGCAGAAACTTCAGCTTTTTCAAGCGAAGCCCGCAATTGTGCCAAACAAATGGCAGGGCGTCAAGCGTCTTGTTCGGACGGCCAGCTTAAATAGTCCCGGGCCAAGCCCAGGAAGTCGGCCAAGGCGGGGTCCCGCCCGGTTTCCTCAGCCAGGATGGCCGCCACCCGCGGCGCCAGCGATGCCGCCAAAGCCGCGTCCAGGAAGAGTAGACGTGAACGTCGCGCAAGGACGTCCTCGACAGTCAGCGCATACTCATATCGTGCCGCAAAGCGCACCATGGCCTCGTCCAGGCCCGGCGCCAGCATCCGCCCGGCCCCCGGCAGGGTCTGGAGCAGAGCCTGTTCACTGCCATATATATGAAGGCCTGCGGCAGCGGCCACTGCCGGTCTTGGGACGTCCGCAGCCGACTCCGCGCCCACCAATTTCAGCTGGTCGCTCACGCCGGCTGGCTTTTCGGGCAGCAGCCCGGCCTGGAAGCAACGCGCCAGCACGTCCTCGGCCATGGCCCGGTAGGTGGTCCATTTGCCGCCGGTCACAGTGACCAGACCGGTGGGACTGACGAGCACCGTGTGCTCACGGCTCAAGGCAGCGGTGTCTTCATCGTCACCCGCCGGCCGGACCAGAGGGCGCAAGCCGACCCAGATGCTCTTCACATCGGCGCGGGTCGGGGGGCGCGCCAGGTAACGCGCGGCCTCGCCCAGGATGAAATCGAGCTCGGCGCGCAGGGGTCGCGGCTCGCGCGGCAGATCGCTGCGCGGCGTGTCCGTGGTGCCCAGCACCAACTTGCCCAGCCAGGGGACGGCGAACAGCACACGGCCGTCCGCCGTTTTCGGCACCAGCAGTGCGTGCTCACCTGGCAGAAAGGATTTGTCGACCACCACATGCACGCCCTGGCTGGGCGCCACCACGGGGCCGACGCTGCGGCCTTGAGCTGCGCCATCAAGCTGGCGCAGCGTGTCCACCCAGACCCCGGTAGCGTTGACCACGCAGCGTGCGCGTACTTCGTAAGCTTGCCCACCCATCGCATCATGGCAGCGCAGACCAGCCACGCGGCCTTTTTCGTGCAGCAGTTCGGTGACCGGGCAGTAGTTCAGCAGCAGCGCGCCTTCACGCGCGGCCGTGCGCGCCAGCGCCAGCGCCAGGCGCGCATCGTCGAATTGACCGTCCCAGTAGGCCACGCCACCGCAGAGGCCCGCAGGCTGCAGATTGGGCATGGCCGCCAACGTCTGCTGGCGGCCGAGGAAACTCGTTGCGCCCAGGCCGGCGCGGCCGGCAAGCAGGTCATAGAGCTTGAGGCCGATGCCATAAAAAGGCGTCTGCCACCAGGCATAGGAGGGCATGATGAAAGACAGCCTGGAGGCCAGGTGCGGCGCGTTGCGCAGCACCGTGCTGCGCTCGTGCAAAGCTTCGCGCACCAACGCGATATTGCCCTGCGCCAGGTAGCGCACGCCGCCGTGCAGCAGCTTGGTCGAGCGGGAAGAGGTGCCGCCCGCAAAGTCATGCGATTCCAGCAGCACCACCGAAAGGCCACGCGCCGCAGCATCGAGGGCCACGCCCAGACCGGTGGCACCACCACCGACCACGGCCAGGTCCCAGGTACGAGGCTCGGCCAGACGGGCAAAAAGTTGTACGCGATTCATGAATCCAACTAACTAACAGACAAATTCTTGGGAAGGGACGACCGAGCGCATGCAAGTTTCGCACCGCCATCGGTCGCCCCGGACTTCCCGGTTTTACCGCACCCGGCCCGCCTTCCAGGCGTTCAACAGGGTATCGTAGGCAATGGTCTGGCCCTTGGGCTTCTCATTGGCCAGCTTCTTCCACGGCGCGCCCTTGTCGGAGAGCCACTTGTTCGGGTCCTCCTTCTTGTTGAGCTTGGGCGCGCAGCGGGCCATGCCGGCGCGCTCGAGACGGGCCATCACCTGGTCCATCTCCTCGGCCAGATTGTCCATCGCGGCCTGCGGCGTCTTCTCACCCGTCACGGCCACGGCCACGTTCTTCCACCAGAGCTGGGCCAGCTTGGGGTAGTCGGGCACGTTGGTCCCGGTCGGCGTCCAGGCCACGCGCGCCGGGCTGCGGTAGAACTCGACCAAACCACCGAGCTTGGGGGCGAGGTCGGTCATGGCCTTGCTCTGGATGTCGGATTCGCGGATCGGCGTCAGCCCCACGATCGTCTTCTTGAGCGAGGTGGTCTTGGCCGTCACGAACTGGGCATAGAGCCAGGCGGCCGCCGTCTTGTTGGCGTCGTGCGCCTCGAAGAAGGTCCACGAACCCACGTCCTGGTAGCCGTTCTGCATGCCCTGCTTCCAGTACGGGCCGTTGGGGCCGGGCGCCATGCGCCACTTGGGCGTACCGTCGGCATTGACCACCGGCAGACCGGGCTTGGTCATGTCGGCGGTGAAAGCCGTGTACCAGAAGATCTGCTGCGCGATCTGGCCCTGGGCGGGCACCGGGCCGGCTTCGCCGAAGGTCATGCCCGTGGCTTCTTTCGGTGCGTACTTCTTCATCCAGTCCACGTACTTGGTCAGAGCGTAGACGGCGGCCGGCGAGTTGGTGGCGCCGCCGCGCGAAACACTGGCCCCCTGGGGGTTGCAGCCGTCTGCCGAGGCGCGGATGCCCCATTCGTCGACCGGGCGGCCGTTGGGAATGCCGATATCGGCGGTGCCTGCCATGGACAGCCAGGCGTCAGTGAAGCGCCAGCCCAGCGACGGGTCCTTCTTGCCGTAGTCCATGTGGCCGTAGATGGGCTTGCCGTCGATGGTCTTGACATCGTTGGAGAAGAACTCGGCGATGTCTTCGTAGGCGCTCCAGTTCAGCGGCACGCCCAGGTCGTAGCCGAACTTGGCCTTGAACTTGTCCTTCAGGTCCTGGCGCGCGAACAGGTCGGCGCGGAACCAGTACAGGTTGGCGAACTGCTGGTCGGGCAGCTGGTAAAGCTTCTTGTCGGGCGCGGTGGTGAAGCTGGTGCCGATGAAGTCCTTGATGTCCAGCCCCGGGTTCGTCCACTCCTTGCCCTTGCCGGCCATGTAGTCGGTCAGGTTCATGATCTTGCCGTAGCGGTAGTGCGTGCCGATCAGGTCGGAGTCGCTGATCCACCCGTCGTAGATCGACTTGCCCGACTGCATCGAGGTCTGCAGTTTCTCGACCACGTCGCCTTCCTGGATCAGGTCGTGCTTGACCTTGATGCCGGTGATCTCCTCGAAGGCCTTGGCCAGGGTCTTGGACTCGTACTCGTGCGTGGTGATCGTTTCCGACACCACCGAGATCTCCTTCACCCCCTTGGCCTGCAGCTTCTTGGCCGCCTCGATGAACCACTTCATCTCGGCCATCTGCTGGTCCTTGTTCAGCGTGGACGGCTGAAACTCGCTGTCTATCCACTTCTTCGCTTCCGGCTCACCGGCCCAGGCCGCCTGGCCCGCCACCAGCGCCGCCGCCGCGAACGCTATCAAACCGTATCTGACTTTCATCGGGATCTCCTCAATTTCGGCTCCCCTGAACCGGGAACCCGGCCTGGGGAGCTTGCGGCC
This sequence comes from Hylemonella sp. GW821-FHT10B10, assembly GCF_059415585.1. Lineage (NCBI taxonomy): Bacteria > Pseudomonadati > Pseudomonadota > Betaproteobacteria > Burkholderiales > Comamonadaceae > Hylemonella > Hylemonella sp. GW821-FHT10B10. The sequence goes on from NZ_JBWKNN010000004.1 coordinate 253,231, forward strand.
GTATTCCCTTGCGTCTTAGAGCTGACGCGGTCTGAGCGGTGAGTCGCGTCGGTGGCGTCCTCACCCTTTCCTGATGATCAGCGCCAGCAGCAGCATGGAAGCGCCGAACGAAATCCATACAGAGGGCTCCTGCTCCAAAGCGAGCCAGAGCATCAGCCGCTCGCTCACACCCACGAAAGCGAGGTTCAGGTACGCCGCGCACAGCAGGCCGATGAAGAGGCGGTCACCCCGCGTGGTCTCGATCGGCAACCAGCCGCGGCGCAGCGTGGTGGGAGACTTGAGCTCCCACACCGTCATGCCGATCAGCATCAGCACGATGCAACAGAAGAACACCGCGACCGGCAGCGTCCAGGCCATCCACTCGAACATCAGACTCTCCCCATGGCAAAGCCCTTGGCGATGTAGTGCCGCACGAACCAGATCACGATGGCACCCGGCACGATGGTCAGCACACCGGCGGCGGCGAGCACCCCCCAGTCCATGCCGGAGGCGCTGACCGTGCGCGTCATCGTCGCGACGATGGGCTTGGCGTTCACGCTGGTCAGCGTGCGCGCCATCAGCAGTTCCACCCAGCTGAACATGAAGCAGAAAAAGGCCGCCACGCCCACCCCGGCCTTGATGAGCGGGATGAAGATGGTGAGGAAGAAGCGCGGGAAGGAATAACCGTCGATGTAGGCGGTTTCGTCAATCTCGCGCGGGATGCCGCTCATGAACCCTTCGAGGATCCAGACCGCCAAAGGCACGTTGAACAGCAGGTGGGCGAGTGCCACCGCGATGTGCGTGTCCATCATGCCGAGCGTGGTGTAGAGCTGGAAGAAGGGCAGCAGGAAGACCGCGGGCGGCGTCATGCGGTTGGTCAGCAGCCAGAAGAAGACGTGCTTGTCGCCGAGGAAGCTGTAGCGGCTGAAGGCATAGGCCGCGGGCAGCGCCACCACGAGCGAGATCACCGTATTGATGGCCACGTAGATCAGCGAGTTGATGTAGCCCGAGTACCAGCTCTCGTCGGTGAAGATGGTCCGGTAGTGCTCCCAGGTGAAGTTCTGCGGGAACAGGCTGAAGGTAGAGAGGATCTCCGTGTTCGTCTTGAACGACATGTTGACCATCCAGTACACCGGCAGGATGGCGAACAGCAGGTAGGCGATCAGGAAGATCGTGCGCTTGCGAAAGCGGCGCTCATCCATGGCAGCTCCCGCACGGCCGCCCGAAGGGGGCTGCCGGTCCCCTCGGGGGGCAGTGAGTGAAGTGAACGTGGGGGCTCATTGCACTGCCTCCGTTTTGGATTGCGTGCCCACGCGCTGCATCCAGTTGTAGAGGATGAAGCAGAGCAGCAGGATGATCAGGAAATAGATCAACGAGAAAGCCGCGGCCGGGCCGAGGTCGAACTGGCCGACCGCCTTCTGCGTCAGGTATTGGCTCAGGAAGGTGGTGGCATTGCCCGGCCCGCCGCCGGTGAGCACGAAGGGCTCGGTGTAGATCATGAAGCTGTCCATGAAGCGCAACAGCACGGCGATCATCAGCACGCCACGCAGCTTGGGAAGCTGGATGTAGCGAAACACCGCGAACTTGCTGGCGCCGTCAATGCGCGCGGCCTGGTAGTAGGCATCGGGGATGGCGCGCAAGCCGGCAAAGCACAGCAGCGCGACCAGCGGCGTCCAGTGCCACACATCCATCACCAGCACCGTGAGCCAGGCATCGGTGGCGTTGCCGGTGTAGCTGTAGTCGACGCCCAGCCCTGCGAGCGCTGCGCCCAGCAGGCCGATGTCGGTGCGGCCATAGATCTGCCAGATGGTGCCCACCACGTTCCAGGGGATCAGCAGCGAGATGGCCACCAGCACCAGCACCGCCGATGACTTCCAGCCCTGGGCCGGCATGGACAGCGCCAGCGCGATGCCCAGCGGAATCTCCACCAACAGCACCGAGAGCGAGAAGCCCACCTGGCGCAAGAGCGCGCCCTGCAAGTCGTCATCGCGCATCACGGCCTTGAACCATTCGGTACCAACGAACACCCGCCGCTCGGGCGAGATGATGTCCTGCACCGAGTAGTTCACCACCGTCATCAGCGGCAGGACAGCCGAGAAGGCCACGCACAGCACCACCGGCAGTATTAGGAACCACGCTTTCTGATTGATCGGCTTCATGCTGCAGCTACTCCTTCGATCAGCTCTTCGTTCTTGTAGAAGCAGGTGTGCGTGCCCATCAGGCCCAGCCAGGCGGTGGCACCGACCGCGGGCGGCGTGAGGTCGGGACTCACCCGGGCGCGGATCACGCTGTCGCCCGCCCTGGCCGTCAGCAGCCAGTAGGTGCCCACATCCTGGCGCTGCGTCACGGTGGCGGCCACGGCACCGGCGCTGTGGGTCGGCGCCAGCGTCACGTACTCGGGCCGCACACCCAACAGCGTGGCACCCGCCGGCGCACCGGGGACGATGTCTGCCGGCAGGAAGTTCATGCCGGGCGAGCCGATGAAATGCCCAACGAAGGTGTGCTGCGGCCGCTCGAACAGCTGGTCGGCCGAGCCGACCTGCACTGCGCGGCCACGCGTCATCACCACCACCTCTTCGGCGAAGGTCAGGGCTTCCACCTGGTCATGCGTCACATAGATCAGCGTGAGCTTCAGTTCGTGGTGGATCTGTTTGAGCTTGCGCCGCAGCTGCCATTTCAGGTGCGGGTCGATCACGGTCAGCGGCTCGTCGAACAGCACGGCGCTCACATCCTCGCGCACGAGGCCGCGACCCAGGCTGATCTTCTGCTTGGCGTCGGCGGCCAGGCCAGCGGCGCGCACGTCCAGCTGGCCGCTCATCTCCAGCATTTCGGCGATGGTGCCGACACGCTGTTTGATCTTCTCGGGTGCAATGCCGCGGTTCTTCAGCGGGAAAGCCAGATTCTCGGCCACCGTCATCGTGTCGTAGATCACCGGAAACTGGAACACCTGGGCGATGTTGCGCTGCTGCGGCGACTTGCGGGTAACGTCTTCGCCGTCGAACTTCACCGTGCCTTGCGAAGGCGTGACGAGACCCGACACGATGTTGAGCAAAGTGGTCTTGCCACAACCCGAGGGGCCGAGCAAGGCGTAGGCGCCGCCATCGCGGAAACTCATCTTCAGGGGCAGCAGCGCGTAGTCCTCATCCTTCTGCGGATTCGGGCGGTACGCGTGCGCCAGGTCGAGGTCGATACGTGACATCAGGCCACCCCCTCTTTCGATGGCGCTACCAGCAAAGCGCCGGCCGAATCGAAAACATGCACATGTGCCGGGTTCAGATACAGCGTGATGGATGCCCCCAGTTCGAAGAAGTGCACGCCGGTAAGTTGCGCGACGAGTTCGCCCACGCCGGTTTCGACGTGCACGAAGGTGTCGGAGCCCGAGATCTCGGCCAGTTCCACCTTGCCGGGCAAAGCCACATCACCCGGACGTTGGGCTACACGCAAGGCGCTGGCGCGCACACCGATCGTCAGCGCCTGGGTGTGCGCCTGCGGCAGCGGCACCGAGAGCTGCACGTTCGCGGGCAGGGTGACGCCGATGCTCGCAGCCACCCCATCGATCAGGTTCATCGGCGGGTCGCTGAAGGCCTTGGCAACACGGATGGACCTGGGCCGGTGGAACACCTCGGCCGTCGGCCCGTACTGCAGCAGCTCGCCGGCATCGAGCACCGCGGTATAGCCCCCCAGCAGCAGTGCTTCGGTAGGTTCGGTGGTGGCGTAAACGACGGTCGAGTCACCTGCGGCGAAAAGCTGGCTCAGCTCGTCCCGCAGTTCCTCGCGCAGTTTGTAGTCCAGGTTCACCAGCGGCTCATCCAGCAGCATCAGGGGAGCAGCCTTGGCCAGGGCGCGGGCCAGGGCCACACGCTGCTGCTGGCCACCGGACAGCTCGGCCGGCAAGCGCTTCAGATAGGGCTCGATGTGCAGCTTGGCCGCCAGCTCGCGCACGCGGGCCTCGATGCCGTCCTCCCGCCGCAACTTGAGTGGCGAGGCGATGTTGTCGTAAACCGTCATCGACGGGTAGTTGATGAACTGCTGGTAGACCATGGCCACATTGCGTTCGCGCACAGGCATGCCGGTGACGTCATGCCCGTCCACGCGGACCACACCCTGGGTTGGCCGGTCCAGACCTGCCATCAGGCGCATCAGACTGGTCTTGCCGGCCTGGGTGGCCCCCAGCAACACGGTCACGGCGCCGGGTTGCAGGTCCAGATCCAAAGGGTAGAGATGGGTGCTGGCCCCAAGCACCTGGCCCACGCGATCCAGGCTCAGATGCATGGTTGCCCCCAGGCGCAGGGCCGTGCAATAAGACCGCTTAGGGCCTGCAAAGAAGGGTACATGGCGTGATTCATGTGTGTATTCTTTCGAATCTATTGTTTTTATGTTCGTTTTCTTTCGGTATTTTCCCTAATCAGGCCGCGCATTTGTTTGTTTATGGTCTACTCCCAGCAAAACAAGAGGCCCGCCGCACGATGACCCCGAACCCACGCCAGACCCGCCTGCTTGAAGAAGTGCGCACCCACGGCTCCGCCTCCATCGAGGCCCTGGCCGAACAATTCCAGGTCACCTTGCAGACAGTGCGGCGCGATGTGCAGCGCCTGGCCGAGGCGGGCCTGCTGGCCCGCTTCCATGGCGGCGTGCGGCTGCCCAGCTCCACCACCGAGAACATCGCCTACCGCCAGCGCCAGGCCCTGCAGGCCGAGGGCAAGGCGCGCATCGCGCGCGCCATTGCGCAGCGCGTGCCCAACGGCTGCTCGCTGATCATGAACATCGGTACCACCATCGAGGCCGTGGCACGCGAACTGGTGCGCCACCGGGGCCTGCGGGTCATCACCAACAACCTGCATGTCGCCTCGATCCTGATCGACAACCCGGACTGCGAGGTCATCATTGCCGGCGGCGTGGTACGCGCGCTGGACCGCGGCATCGTGGGCGAGGCGACGGTGGACTTCATCAAGCAGTTCAAGGTGGACATCGGCCTGATCGGCATCAGCGGCATCGAGGCCGACGGAACCCTGCGCGACTACGATTACCGTGAGGTGAAAGTCGCCCGCACCATCATCGACCACTCACGCGAGGTCTGGCTGGCCGCGGACCACAGCAAGTTCAACCGGCCCGCCATGGTGCAGCTGGCCCCGCTGCGCGACATCGACCGCCTCTTCACCGACACCGAACTGCCCGAGCCGTTCGCACCCCTCATGGCCCAGGCCGGTGTGGAATGCGTGATCGCCGACTGAACAACACAAGGAGATAAAGCCGTGGATTACCTGCTGGCCCTGGACCAGGGCACTTCCAGCTCGCGCAGCATCGTCTTCCGCCGCGACGGCAGCATCGCGGCCATGGCGCAGCGTGAGTTCCGCCAGATCTACCCGCAACCCGGCTGGGTGGAACACGACCCGATGGAAATCTGGCAGACCCAGCTCGAGACAGCGCGTGAAGTGCTGCGCAAGGCCGGGCTGGAGGCCAGGCAGATCAAGGCCATAGGCATCACCAACCAGCGCGAAACCACCGTCGTATGGAACCGTCGCACAGGCCAGCCCATCTACAACGCCATCGTCTGGCAGGACCGGCGTGCCGAACCCAGCTGCGCGGAGCTGCGTGCCCGCGGCCTGGAAGACACCATCATCGCCAAGACCGGCCTGCGCGTGGACGCCTACTTCTCCGGTACCAAGCTGCAATGGATCCTGGACCACGTGCCTGAAGCGCGCCAGCACGCCGAGCGCGGCGAGCTGGCCTTCGGTACCGTGGATGCCTGGCTCATCTGGCAACTCACCGAAGGCCAGGTGCACGTGACCGACGTCAGCAACGCCTCGCGCACCATGCTCTTCAACGTGCATGAAAACCGCTGGGACGCCGAACTCATGGGCGCGCTCAACATCCCGCCCCAGCTCATGCCCGAAGTGCGCCCCTCCAGTGCCGATTTTGGCCGCACCGCGCCCGCTCTGCTGGGCGCGTCTATCCCCATCGGGGGCGTCGCCGGTGACCAGCAGAGCGCCCTGTTCGGTCAGGCCTGCTTCACCGCCGGCCAGGCCAAGAACACCTACGGCACGGGCTGCTTCATGCTCATGCATACGGGCCAGCGCTTCCACACCAGCCACAACGGGCTGATCACCACCAGTGCCGCGCAACCGCGCGCGAGACCCGAATTCGCGCTCGAAGGCAGCGTTTTCATCGGCGGCGCCGTGGTGCAGTGGCTGCGCGACGGCCTGCACGCCATCCACAGCAGCGGCGAGGTGCAGAACCTGGCGCAGAGCGTGCCCGATGCCGGTGGCGTGATGTTCGTGCCGGCCTTCACCGGACTGGGCGCGCCCTACTGGCAACCCGATGCGCGCGGCGCCATCGTCGGCCTCACGCGCGGCACCACCATGGCCCACATCGCGCGCGCCGCTCTGGAAAGCATCGCCTTCCAGAGCGCGGCCCTGCTGCAGGCCATGAGCCGCGACGCAGTGGAAAACGGCGGCGTGCCCGTGAGCGAGCTGCGCGTGGACGGCGGCGCCTGCGTCAACGACTTCCTCATGCAGTTCCAGGCCGACCTGCTGGGCATCCCGGTGCTGCGTCCGGCCGTGATCGAGACCACGGCCCTGGGCGCGGCCTACCTGGCCGGCCTGAGCAGCGGCCTGTACGACAACCTGGAAGAACTCTCGCGCCAGTGGCGCGTGGACCGCACCTTCACGCCCACGCTGCCTCGCGCACGCGCCCAGGAGCTGATGGAACGCTGGGAACACGCCGTGCGCCAGACCGTCGCGATCTGAATCTGAATCGGCGGGCGGCCCGCGCCGAGGAGCTCCCTCGTTAGCTGCGACAATCCCTCCGGAATACCCCCGAAGCCCCTCGCATACCTAGGCCAAACGGCCACCCTGAAGACCCATGAACGAACGCATTGCAATCATCGGCGGCGGCAATATGGCCAGCGCCATCATCGGTGGCCTGATCAAGAAGGGCCTGCCGGTCGCCCGCATCGAGGTGGTGGACACCAACCCCGAGGCCCAGCAGCGGCTCAAGGACAACTTCGGTCTGGTGGCCCACGCCGAACCAGGCCCCTTCTTGAAGAACTTCCCCATCGTGATCTGGGCCGTCAAGCCGCAGACCTTCAAGGACGCCGCCTTGCCCGCCGCCCCGCACGTGCGCGACGCCCTGCACATGAGCGTGGCCGCCGGCATCCCCAGCGGCAGCATTGCGCGCTGGCTGGGCACCGAGCGCGTGGTGCGCAGCATGCCCAACACCCCGGCACTGATCGGCCGGGGCATCACGGGCCTTTACGCACGCACCGGCGTGGGCGAGCAGGATCGCCAGCACATCGAGCACATCGCTTCGGTCATGGGTGAGTTCGTCTGGGTCGACCGCGAAGAACTGCTCGACGCCGTGACCGCCCTCTCGGGCTCGGGCCCGGCCTATGTGTTCTATTTCCTCGAGGCCATGGCGGCTGCGGGTGTGGAGATGGGCCTGAGCCATGAACAGGCCTACCACCTGGCCGTGGACACCTTCCGCGGCGCCGGCGAACTGGCCAAGTTCTCGGACGAGCCGCCCGAGGTGCTGCGCCAGCGCGTCACCTCCAAGGGCGGCACCACCTACGCTGCCATCACCATGATGGAAAGCCAGAAGCTCAAGGAAAAATTCGGCCAGGCCCTGCATGCGGCCGAGAAGCGCTCCAAAGAACTGGGCGCGGAATACGGCAAGGACTGAGGACTAGCGAAGCGCGTAGCCGGCCACAATGCCGGCGAACAGCGTAAAGCCCAGCCAGTGGTTGAGGCGGAAAGCCTTGAAGCAGCCTTCGCGCGTGCGGTCCCGGATCAGGCGATGGTGCCAGACCACCTGGGCCGTCGCCGCCAACAGCGCTACAAACCAGGCCCAGGGCTCGATGCGCTCGACCAGCAGCACCGTCCACAACAGCAGCTGGACGACGTAGAAGCTGGTGACCGCCACCACATCCCAGCGCCCCAGCGTGATGGCCGAGGTCTTCATGCCTATGCGCAGGTCGTCGTCGCGGTCCACCATGGCGTACTCGGTGTCGTAGGCCAACACCCAGAACAGATTGCCAATCAGCAGCCCCCAGGCCAGGGCCGGCACCTCGCCGCGCACCGCCGCGAAAGCCATGGGGATGCCGAAACTGAAAGCCACGCCCAGCACAGCCTGCGGCATCGCGAAGAAACGCTTGGCGTAGGGATAGATGATGGCCACCGCCAGCGCGGCAAAAGACCAGGCCACCGCCACCGGGTTGGTGGTGAGCACCAGACCGAAGGCCAGCAAGGCCAGCACCGCGCCCAGCCACAGCGCCTCGCGCACCGAGACCTTGCCCGCCGTCACCGGGCGCTGTGCCGTGCGCTTCACATGCTTGTCGAAATCACGGTCGGCCACGTCGTTCAGGCAGCAGCCTGCGCTGCGCATGAGGATGGTGCCGAGCACGAACACCGCCGCCAGATGCCAGCCGGGGAACCCGCCAGCCGCCACCCACAGCGCACTCAAGCTAGGCCAAAGCAGCAACAGCCATCCCGCCGGCCTGTCCCAGCGGATCAGATCCAGATAAAGCGAGAGCTTGCGCGCCAACATCAGAGGCCCAGTTGGCGCAGGTCCAGCCGGCCCTCGCGCATCGGCGGGCACCAGTAATAGGCCCCGTTGACGGGTTTGGAGAAGCGGAACAGCGCGTCGACGATGCCATCCTCCCGGCCTGCCATGCGCGCCATCTGTGCCTCGAAGGCGTCGAAGCTGTGACCGAAGGCCACGTACATCAGGCCGGCTTGGCGCGACTGGGCCCAGGGCATGGAGCGTCGCAGCACAAAGGCCTCGGGCGCGAAGCTTTCCTGCGCCGTGCGCTTGACGTGGGCCGAGGCCGGGGCATCGTCGAGTTCCTCGTTGTCGCTGCGCCGCCGGCCCATGGCCAGGTCCTGGGCGGGCTGGCCCAGCCCTTCGAAGGCATCGAAGTCGTGCACCCACTGCTGCACCACGACCATGCTGCCACCATCCAGCCCGGCACCCGCCCCCTGCACCAGGGCGGCGGTTTCGGCCTCCGCGCCCTCCGGGTTCTCCGTGCCGTCTTCGTAACCGGTGAGGTCGCGGCCATGGCCATTGGGGCCCTGGCCATGCCTGAAGGCATCGATGACACGGTCCAGATGGAAAGCGGGGGCCAGCTGTTGTTCAAGCGTGTGGGTGAGTCGCACCAGATCACCGCGGTCCTCGCCACGTAACCAGCAGCACAGGGCCATGGGTGTGGTGGGCACTTCGGCCTCGGGACCGGAAAGATCGGGCATCTCGTGCAAGCCCGGCACCTGGACACGCAGCGCCGTGATCAGGCTGGCACCCAGCAGGGCCACTACCGCGACGCCATCGGTCGCGCCAGCGCAGCGCTGCAGCGCTGCGCGCAGGGCCTGCGGCTGAACCAGCGAAAAGAAAAGGTAACGCCCCTGGGCTGGAACCGGCTGCAGGATGCCGGCTTGCGCACTGCTCATATCCACCTCAAACACGAAACATCAGGACAGGCGTTTCACACCGGGCAGCTCGCAGGCATACACGGCGTTGCGCAGCGAGGCGATGGCCTCGTAGCGCGTGAAGCTGCGCCGCCACACCAGCACCACACGGCGCGTAGGCGCCTCACCGCTGAAGGGCAGGTAGCGCACAAAACCCTCATCGGTGGTCGTCGAAGCCTTGGCCTTGCCCTTGGCCAGCAGGGCCGACTTGGGCACACTCAGGCGCGGCACCAGGGTCACACCCATGCCGGCGGCCACCATGTGCTTGATGGTCTCCAGCGAAGAGCCTTCGAAGCTCTTGCGTATGCCCTCGGCATTGCTCGAGAAGCGCGCGAACTCGGGACAGACTTCCAGCACATGGTCGCGGAAGCAGTGGCCCGTGCCCAGCAGCAGCATGGTCTCGGCCTTGAGCTCGTCGGTGCTGATGCTGTCGTTCTTCGCCAGGGCGTGGTTGTGCGGCAGCGCGGCGTAAAAGGGCTCGTCATACAGCGGCGCCACGGCCAGGCCCGTGTCCGGGAACGGTTCGGCCAGGATGGCGGCGTCGATATCGCCGGTGCGCAGCATTTCCAGCAGCTTGACCGTGAAGTTCTCCTGCAGCATCAGCGGCATCTGCGGCGTGTGCTCGATCATCTGGCGCACCAGGTCGGGCAGCAGATAGGGGCCGATGGTGTAGATCACTCCCAGCTTGAGCGGGCCCGACAAAGGGTCCTTGCCGCGCTTGGCGATCTCCTTGATGCTGGCAGCCTGCTCCAGCACGGCCTGGGCCTGGCGCACGATCTCCTCGCCCAGGGGCGTGACCGTCACCTCGTTGGCGCTGCGCTCGAAGAGCTTGACGTCCAGCTCTTCCTCGATCTTCTTCACTGCCACCGACAACGTGGGCTGCGACACGAAGCAGGCCTCGGCCGCACGGCCGAAATGCTTCTCACGGGCGACCGCAACGATGTATTTGAGTTCGGTGAGCGTCATGATTGAATTGTGCCATTCAGGAGCCCAAAGCGATAGCACGCCTTACGGCGTGCTCACCCGCAGCTGCAGCAGGCGCGGCCGCTGCGTGGCCGCATCGCTGCGGTAGCTGCCGGGCGGCGTGCTGTTGCCGCTGCGCGCCAGCGTGACCCACTGGCCCAGCGGGGCCTGCACCGTGGTCGCCAGTTCGCTGTGCTCCTGCGTGGGCAGGTCCCGGCCCGGCTGCTGCTGCACACTCTTGGTCTGCACCTCGACATCCACCGTGGCGGGCTTCTGGCCACCGGGCCAGCGCGGCTTCAGCTGCAGGCTCTGTCCGGCCTGCAGCCAGATCAGGCCCTGCTTCACGCCCGCACCCGTCATCGGCCCCTGCGCCTGCGCGGACTGCACCCATTGCAGCGGCGTGGCCTGCGCGAAGCTCAGCCGCGCCGCGCTACCGTTGCGCACCTGCAGTTGCTGCGGCGGCATCAGCGCCGCCTGCGGCCGTGTGCCCACCACATAACCCCCACCACCCTCCTCGATCTCGCGCAGCTCGAGCAGCAGATCGCGCTCGGGCAATTGCGCAGCCGCCGGCCAGGCCAGCCAGCACGACAGAAGCAGGAATAGCATGCGCATGGCTGAATCTCCTCCAGAAGGAACGGACTTCATTGTGCCAAAGCGGTCGGTCTGCGGGCCCATGCCAGAATTTGAAACCCTGGCGCACCCAGCCCCCCTGACGCACATCAAACAAAGCATCTACGCCATGAGCCTGCTGTTTACCCCATATGAGCTGCCCGCGCCGCGCGACCCCTTGCCCCTGGCCAACCGCATCGTCATCGCGCCCATGTGCCAGTACTCGGCCCACAACGGTGAGGCAACAGACTGGCACCTCGCGCACTGGACCAGCCTGCTCAACAGCGGCGCCGGCCTGATGACCATCGAAGCCACCGCCGTCACGGCCAAGGGCCGCATCACCCCCGACTGCCTGGGCTTGTGGGACGAACGCACGGAACAGGCCCTGGGCAGCACCCTGCATCGGGCGCGCGAGCTGGCGCCCCCGATGCCCGTCTGCATCCAGCTCGCGCACGCCGGCCGCAAAGCCTCCAGTGCCGTGCCCTGGCATGGCGGACAGCAGCTCTCCGCCGCACAGGGGGGCTGGCAGGCGCTGGCCCCCTCGGCCCTGCCGCAGTTGCCTACCGAAACGCCGCCTGCGGCCATGTCGCTGGCGCAGCTGCAGGAGGTGCGTGAGGCCTTCGTGGCCGCCGCGCAGCGAGCGCGGCGCATCGGCATCGACGCCATCGAGCTGCACGCCGCGCACGGCTACCTGCTGCACCAGTTCCTCTCACCCCTGGCCAACCAGCGCACGGACGACTACGGCGGCAGCTTGGCGAACCGCATGCGCTTCCCGCTGGAAGTGTTTGCCGCCGTGCGTGCCGTCTTCGATGGTCCCGTGGGCCTGCGTGTCTCGGCCACCGACTGGGTCGAGGGCGGCTGGGATCTGCCGCAGACCCTTGAGTTCTCGCGTCGCCTCAAAGATCTGGGCTGCAGCTTCATGCACGTCTCCACGGCCGGCGTGTCGCCGCAGCAGAAGATCGCCATCGGCCCCGCCTACCAGGTGCCCTACGCACGTGAAGTGCGCAAAGCCTGCGGACTGCCGACCACGGCGGTCGGCCTGATCACGGAGCCGCAACAGGCGGAAGACATCCTGCAGGCCGGTGACGCCGACCTGATCGCGATGGCGCGTGCCATGCTCTACAAACCGCGTTGGCCCTGGGAAGCGGCCGCCATCCTGGGCGGCCAGGTGCAGGCCAGTGAACAGTATTGGCGCTGCATGCCGCGCGAAGCGCAGGGCATCTTCGGCCAGGTGAAGATAGGCCAGCGCTGAACGCGCAGGCCGCAAGGCTCAGGGCCGCTGGCGTATCACCAGGGTCGGCAGGTTCAGCGTCTTGATGCGCAGCGCGGCCTGGTCGGCCTCGGCCTGGCGCGTGAAAGGGCCGACGCGCACGCGCATCAGCTTGCCCTTGGTGGCGGTCTCGAAGGTTTCAGCGCCCGCCTCCAGGCCCAGCGCCTGCACCTCGGCCAGGGCCTTCTGCGCATTCGCTTCCTGGGCATAGGCACCCACCTGGATCACCCAGACATAACGCAGCCGCGGGGCACTGGCCGCCGCGGCCGGGCGCGGTGCAGCCACTGGCGTCGCTGTAGCTGCCGCCACATTGGTCGCAGCCGCCGGGCGCGCGGGGGCAGGTTCGGCAGGCTCCGGCTTGGCCGGTGCCGCGCTGCGGTCCGAAGCATTGACCATGGCCGGCTTGCCGCTGCTCGCAGGGCGAACCGTTGCGGGAATCGCGGGCACGCTGGCGGCCTGGGCCAGCTGAGGCGTCTCTGGAACGGCGGCCGGCGCCACCACGGGCGTGGGGGCAGGCGCTGCAGCCGGTGCACTGGCCGTCACGGCCGGCTCCGTGGCCGCAGGTGCGGGCGCCGTCGCCAGCGCACGGACCTGACCGGACTGGCCACCGGCCAGCGGGCGCTCTTCATGCGAGGCCAACTGGGGCAAGGCGCTTTCGCTGCCCTGGAAACCGCTCCAGACGGCGAACACCAGGCCCAGCAGCACCGCATTGCCCAGGCCCAGCAGCAGCATGCGACGGCTGTCCGGCGCCTGGTTGGCCAGCACCGTGGCCGCGTCTTTCACCTCGGGTTTGCTGCGCAGGGCGTCCGATATCTTCTCGTTGCAGTGCGTGTAGAACCAGGCGTTGGCATACATGCCCGGGATGACAAAGGCCATCGTCAGCAGCAGCAGGGACAGCAGCACGGCGCTGGCGTCAGAGTAGTTGAACACCAGCTTGCCCACGCCGAAGACCAGCAGCGCCAGCCCCATCAGCGCGCCCACATAGGCCAGGGCCCAGCCCCACATCCTGCGGTAGACCAGCCAGTTGAAGGTGGTCCAGTAGGCGGCCCAGTTCCAGCTGCTGCCGGCCTTGCCTTCCCCGTCGAAGCGGGCGAAATGGCGCAGGTAATAGTCCTGACCGCGCGGGCCGATGGCGGCGCGGTAAAGGTAGGCGGTGTCGCCAGAGGCAAGCTTGGGGGAGGAGTCCTTGGCCATCGTGGATGTTCCAGGTATGCCCGGAGTCTAATTCACATTGGCCGCCGTGCCACGTCCGGCGTGCCGTGGATGCTACACATTTGCAACTGCCATGGCGCTCAGGCTTTCAAGTAGTTCGTTCGGCTCCCCAGCCAGCGCATGACGTGCCGTTCGGCCAGATCCGGGTGCCGGTCCAGCATCACGGGCGCCGCTTCGCGCGCCCAGGCCAGCAGCTGGATGTCTTCGGTCAGGTCGGCAAAGCGCAGCAAGGCCGCACCCGACTGGCGTGCCCCCAGGAACTCACCCGGCCCGCGGATGTCCAGGTCGCGCCGCGCGATCTCGAAACCGTCGTTGGTCTCGGCCATGGCCCTCAGCCGCTCGCGCGCCGTCTCGCCCAGGCGCGGCGCATCCCCCGTGGAAAACAGCAGCACGCAGGCCGAGGCCGCCGCGCCGCGCCCCACCCGCCCGCGCAACTGGTGCAGCTGCGACAGGCCAAAGCGCTCGGCATGTTCGATCACCATCAGCGTGGCATTGGGCACATCCACTCCCACCTCGATCACCGTGGTACTCACCAGCACACCCATCTGCCCGCTCGTGAAGAGCGACATCACGGCTTTCTTCTCAGCCACGGGCATGCGTGAATGCAGCAGCCCCACCATCACCCCCGGCAGCGCCGCGCTGAGTTCCGCGTGCGTCTCCGTGGCGTTCGTGAGATCCAGCATCTCGCTCTCTTCAATGAGCGGGCACACCCAATACACCTGCCGCCCCTGTTCCAGCTGGCCGCGGATGCGCTGGATCACCTCGTCGCGCCGCTGCTCGGACACCACCTTGGTCACGATGGGGCTGCGCCCCGGCGGCAGCTCGTCGATGGTGGACACATCAAGGTCGGCGTAGTAGCTCATGGCCAGGGTGCGCGGAATCGGCGTGGCCGTCATCATCAGCATGTGCGGCTCCAGGTCCTCGCCGTTGGTCTTGCTGCGCAAGGCCAATCTCTGAGCCACCCCAAACCTGTGCTGCTCGTCGATGATGGCCAGGGCCAGGTTCTTGAACTGCACCTGCTCCTGGATCACCGCGTGCGTACCCACCACCAGGCCGGCCTCACCGCGTTCGATCAGGCCCAGCATCTCGGTGCGTTCTTTCTTCTTCTGGCTGCCCGTGAGCCAGGCCACGCGCACGCCCAGAGGCTCCAGCCAACCCACCAGCTTGCGGAAATGCTGGTCGGCCAGGATCTCGGTGGGCGCCATCAGCGCGCACTGCCAGCCCGCGTCCATGCAGACCGTGGCGGCCAGCGCGGCCACCACGGTCTTGCCCGAACCCACGTCCCCCTGCAGCAGGCGATGCATCGGTTTGTACATTGCCAGGTCCTGTGCAATCTCTGCGCAGACCCGGCGCTGCGCACCGGTCAGCTGAAAGGGCAAGGCCTTCAGCAGGCGTTCGTGCAGGGAAACCGCGCCGTCCACGCGCAACACGGGCGCGCGCAGGTGCTCACGTTCACGGCGTGATTGCAGCTGCGAGAGTTGCTGCGCCAGCAGTTCCTCCAGCTTCAGGCGCTGCCAGGCCGGGTGCGTGTGGTCTTCCAGCTGGGCCAGCATCACGTCAGGCGTGGGGTGGTGCAGGAACTCCAGCGCCTGCTTGAGCGTCCACAAGGGCCGCAGCTTGAGCCGGGCCGCCACCTCGGGCGCCAGCGTGTCGGAGAGTTCGGCCCGTGCCAGGCCGCTGAGTACCGCCTTGCGCAGGTAGGGCTGGGGCAGGCCCGCCACCGTGGGGTAGACGGGGGTGAGCGCTGTGGGCAAGGCGCCGCTGGCCGCCTTGCAGTGCGGGTGCACCATGGTCCAGCCCAGGAAACCACCACTGAGCTCACCGCGCGCCCGGATCTTCGTGCCCACGGCCAGGGCCTTCTGCTGCGAGGGGTAGAAATTGAAGAAGCGCAGCACGCAGCTGTCGCTGCCGTCGTTCACGGTCACCAGCAGCTGGCGGCGCGGGCGGTAGGCCACCTCACAGGCTGTGACCTCGCCCTCGATCTGCACCGTGTCGCCCTCACGCGCGTCGGCCAGGCGGGTGATGCGGGTCTCGTCCTCGTAACGCAGGGGCAGGTGCAGGGCCAGGTCGATGTCGCGCCGCAGGTTGAGCTTTTCGAGTGCCTTCTGCGGCGCGCTTTTGGCTCCACCCGACCCTGATGCAGACGCGGACTTTGCTACCGGCGCTGCGCCCTCCCTGGCGGCCGGCTTCTTCGTGACTTTTTTCTCGTTTCCGCTCAAAGAACGTGAAGGCATGGCCCGATTGTGGCCCAAGCCGAACCAATCGACGCACCTGGGCACGTCTCTTGCTGAGGCTCTGGCAGACAGGGAGAAATAAATATCAGACGTCGTTGGAAACCAGCCATGCCCGCCCCTGCCCCCCGCCTACAGACCGATACCTACCTTCCTTATATGCGCGACGTGATCCGCTGCGAGCAATCGCTGCGTGAGCTCAACCAGATGTGGCGCATGATCGAGTCCTCGGCCAAGATGAACTGCCCGCAGGAAGCGCAGACCATCCTGCCCATCATGGCTGCCACGCGCGACGGCTTCAGCCGGCTCGAACAGGAGCTGGTCGACAGCCTGGTCAGCGAGAAGGTGGCCAACGTGCTCGCCGCCGTGGGCACCAAGGCACAGTACGTGATCGACATTGTGGTGCGCAATCTCTACGAACGCACCGCCGACGTGGGTTTCCTCGCCACCGACCGCGAACTCTGCACCTTTGTGGCCGGCCTGCACGAGGACGTCGACGTCATCCGCTCGCGCCTGCTGGCCTACCGCCACAAGTACACGGTCTACAACGAGATCATGCTGCTCGACGCGCAGGGCAACGTGCTGGTGCAGCTCGACCCGGACTCCCCCGTCGAGGGCAGCACCGACCCGCTGATCGCCCAGACCCTGGCCAGCGAGACCTTCGTCGAGACCTTCCGCGCCACCGACCTGCGCCCCGGCCGCACGCAGGCGCTGATCTATTCACGGCGCATGCATCACCCCGAGACCGGCGTCGTCGTGGGCCTGCTCTGCCTGTGCTTTGATTTCGAGGCCGAGATGGCCGGCATCTTCCGCTCGCACCGCGACCCCGAAGGCCGCGCCAACATGCTGCTGCTGGACGAGAACCACCGCGTCATCGCCAGCGCCGACGAACGCTGGGTCGCCCCGGGCACCACTGTCCCCGTCAACCCCGAGGGCCGCCCGCAGCTGATGATCCATGAGGGCCGCGAATACCTGGTGCGCACCACCCGCGCCGAGGGCTACCAGGGTTATCTGGGGCCCGAAGGCTGGCTGGGTCAGGTCATGACGCCTGTGGACCTGGCCTTCTCCGGCGACACGCGCCAGACGCTGGCCACCCTGGATTCGGCCGTGGCCAGTGGCCTGCTGGCCCACGCGCGCAACTTCAGCCCACCGCTGTACGAAGTGATGACCGCCACCGAGACCATACGCCGTGTGGTCTGGAACGGCCAGGTCATCACAGCCGACCGTAGCGGCGAACGCGTCAAGCTCAAGACCATCCTGGACCAGATCAGCGAAACCGGCTCGCGCAGCAACGCCCTGTTCTCGCAGTCCATCCGCGACCTGTACGAAACCGTGCTGGAATCCAAGCAGCGCAACACCGAGTTCATGGCCCAGCTGCTCGTGGACCTGCTGGACCGCAACCTCTACGAACGCGCCGACGACTGCCGCTGGTGGGCGCTGACACCCGAGCTGCGCACCAGCCTGGCTGCGCCCGAGGTGCCCGCGGCCGAGGCGCGCCGCCTGCAGGAAATCCTGGCCTACATCCACAGCCTCTACACGGTCTACACCCAGCTCTTCGTCTACGACCGCAACGGCCAGGTCATCGCGCGCTCCTGCCGCGGGAGCGAACCCGGGCCGGCCAGCATCGACGCCGGCACGCTGGAACGCGTGCGCGCCCTGGGCGACGACCAGGCCTACCACGTGAGCGCCTTCGAACCCAGCCCCTTCTACGGCGGGCGCCCCACCTACATCTATCACGCCGCTGTGCGCGACCCGCTTAACGACAGGCAGGTGGTCGGTGGCATCGGCATCGTCTTCGACGCCGCGCGCGAGTTCGAGTCCATGCTGCAAGGCAGCCTGAGCCAGGACAGCGGCATCTCCGCCTACTTCGTCGACCGCGCGGGCCGCATCATCTCCGGCACAGCCGGCGCGCAGGCCGTGGGCAGCACCCTGGCACTGGACCCGACGCTGCGCAAGTTGCCGCGCGGCCGCAGCCTCTCGCGCGTGATCGAGCACGAAGGCCAGTACGCCATCATGGGTTGCGCCGCCTCCCAGGGCTACCGCGAGTTCAAGGTCAGCGACGGCTACGAGGAAGACGTGCTCGCCGTCGTCTACCTGCCCCTCGGGGCCGTGCGGCAGGACCGCGGCCTGCAGCCCGCCGACAGCATCGCCATTGAAGACGGCAGCTACGCCGTCGACGGCCAGGAGCGCCAGACCTATGCCACCTTCCAATGCGGCGGCGGCCTGCTGGCCCTGCCCGCTGTCCATGTGCTGGAGGCCCTGCCCCTGAGCGCCCTCTCGGCCCGCATCCCCGGGGGCCCGGCCGGCCGCGTGGGCATGCTGGCCCCGCAGAACAACAGCCAGATCCGCCACTTCGTGTGGGTCTTCGACCTCGGCTGGCTGCTGCACGGTCGCCCCAGCGCGCAGGACAACAACAGCCAGATCGTCATCGTGCGCCACGGCCTGCACACCGTGGGCCTGCTGGTGGACGCGCTGCATGCCGTGCCCGAATTTGCCGACACCCAGCTCATGCCCTCGCCTTTCGGCACCGGGCACAAGCTCGTGAGCCACTTCATCAAGGCCAACGGTGGCCAGCTGCTCATCCAGCTGCTGGACCCTGCACCCCTGTTCGAACGCCTGGCCGGTGGCCTGCTCACTGCCACTGAAGCCGAACTGGACCGTGCGGAGGAAGGCCGGGAGGAAGTTCTGGGAAAATAGCGGCCTGTCTTACTTGGAACGGGTCCGTCCGGCCCTCAAGCACATGTCCTCTGCTCCCGGCGCTACGCGCACCCATACCCTCAGCGATTTCGACTTCGAGCTCCCGCCCGAGCTCATCGCCCAGCACCCGGCCGCAGAGCGCAGCGCCTCGCGCCTGCTCGACGGCCGCTCGTCCACCCCTGTGGACCGCATCTTCCGTGAACTGCCCGGCCTGCTGCAAGCCGGTGACCTGCTGGTCTTCAACGACACCAAGGTGGTCAAGGCCCGGCTCTTTGGCGAGAAACCCACGGGCGGCAAGCTGGAGCTGCTGATCGAGCGTGTGCTGACCGGCCACGAGGTGGTGGCCCACATGAAGGTCAGCAAGAGACCGGCTGTGGGCACGGTGTTGCAGATGACCGGCGGCTACACCGCCACTCTATTGGGCCGCTGGCCCGACGAAGAAGGGCAGCTGTTCCGCCTGCGCTTCAGCGCCGAGCCCCACGCACTGATGGAGCAATACGGGCACGTGCCCCTGCCGCCCTATATCGAACACGGCGACAGCGCCGAAGACGTGGCCCGCTACCAGACCGTCTTCGCCGCCAAACCCGGCGCAGCAGCAGCCCCCACCGCCGCCCTGCATTTCGACGAAGGCGTGCTGGCCGCGCTCGAAACGCGTGGCATCAAGCGCGCCAGCGTCACCCTGCACGTGGGCGCCGGCACCTTCTCACCCGTGAAGACCGAGAACCTGGCCGAACACCGCATGCACCGCGAGTGGTACGAGGTACCCGCCGCCACGCAGCAGGCCATTGCGGAGACCAAGGCCAAGGGCGGCCGCATCGTCGCCGTGGGCACCACCACCATCCGCACGCTCGAATCCTGGGCCCAGACTGGCCAGGCCAGTGGCGACACCGAAATCTTCATCACCCCGGGCTTCGAGTTCAAGGTGGTCGACCTGCTGGTCACCAACTTCCACCTGCCCAAGTCCACTCTCATGATGCTCGTCAGCGCCTTTGCGGGTTACGAGCACATCATGGGGCTGTACCGGCATGCGATCGCGCAGCGGTATCGGTTTTTTAGTTATGGGGATGCGATGGTGTTGGAGCGGGCGCGTCCGCCCCGCAGTTGAGCAAAGCCCGCTACCGGCCAAAAGCGGACACTCAGGTTTTGCGCCGAAAGCTGTCGTTCAATGACCCTTTTGGGGGATATGCCGAGGCTCCCGCCTTTCCTAGAATCTCCCTAACCATTCAGTCAAGCGCGGATCGGCCGGGCGTCCGCTTACCTCAACCGCTAGGGTTTATGAACGACGTGCTGTTTCGAACTTCGTTGTACGGGCGCTTTGGGCACCTTGTGATGGCGACAGTGAGCCTAGCCTTCGCAGTGCTTTTCGGGCTGCCGTTCCTCATGCCTGGTCCTTCCCGCCCGGAATTCCTGGTTCTAGCTGGCTCTGCCGCATTCAGCATTGGAGGGCTTGCGATCGCTCTGTATTCGATTTGGTTCATGGTTGCGCCCAGCGGACGTATTCGCTGCACCAACGAGGCCTTGTTTTACCGAGGGTTCTTTGGATCGCTCCACCTCCCTTGGCGGCAAATTGAATCGGCGAAACTGAATTTTGCTGGGCGCTCTCCATTCGTTTTCCTACTGGTGCGGAGGCGCGGCTCAAGTTTTGTACATAAAATCAACGTTTCCGGCCTGACGCCGGCTTACGAAGTTCTTGTTGATCACGTGCGCAGGCGCATGCTGCATGCCCCAAGTTCAGCGAACGGACATGATCCCACTGAGGCCGTCGCGGGCGAGAACAGTGACCGCTCTAACAGGTCGACCCAGAGTCGACAGCCTTCGGCTGAGGCTGGCCTCCGGCGTTGAGTGTCGGCTTTCCTTTATGACCCAGCGGCCGCTATGGGTCGTAAGCCGACGGAGTTAGCCGTCTCTCGGCAACACGACACTCTTCCCTGTCTAGAATTCCGCTGCATTCCCAGCCAACGGCCGTACGCCGGTCCTCGCGATTCCAACCAAAGACGCCCATGAACCACCGCAAACTCGGAAACACAGGCCTTTCCACTTCAGCCATCGGCCTGGGTTGCATGGGCATGAGCGAGTTCTATGGGCAGAGCGATGACGCCGATTCGCTGCGCACGCTGGAGCGGGCGCTGGAACTGGGTGTCACCCACTTCGACTCGGCCGACACCTATGGCCTGGGCCACAACGAGGAGCTGCTGGGCCGGTTTGTGGCTGCTGGCGGGGCAGCTCGCCGCCAGCAGGTGGTACTGGCCACCAAGTTCGGCATCGTGCGCGCGGCCGGGCAATACGAGCGACGTATCGACAACTCACCCGCCTACATCCGCTCGGCCTGCGAAGCCTCGCTGCGCCGCCTGGGCACGGACCACATCGATCTCTATTACTGCCACCGACGCGACCCGGCCGTGCCCATCGAAGAGGTGGTGGGCGCCATGGGCGAGCTGGTGCAGGCCGGCAAGGTCCGGGCCATCGGCCTGTCGGAGGTATCGGTGGAGACGCTACAGCGTGCCCATGCCGTCTTCCCCATTGCCGCAATGCAAAGCGAGTATTCGCTGTGGAGCCGCGAGCCTGAGGCCGGCATGCTGGCGGCCTGCGCGGCGCTGGGTACGGCCTTTGTGGCCTACAGCCCGCTGGGTCGGGCCTTCCTGACCGGCGCGCTCAAGGTGGACGAACTGGCCGACAACGATTTTCGCAAACGCAATCCGCGTTTTGTGGGCGATGCACAGGCGCAGAACCAGCAGCTCGTGGCTGCACTGCAGGCCCGTGCCGAGGCAAGGGGCCTGAGCAGCGCCCAGCTGGCGCTGGCCTGGTTGCTCAACAAACACCCCCATGTGGTGCCGATCCCGGGTACACGCCGCATCAGCTATCTGGAAAACAACGTGGGCGCGGTGGGCGTGCAGCTCAGCGCCGAAGAGTTGGCAGCGCTAGACCAGCTCTTCGACCCCGAGCGCGTGGCCGGAGCGCGCTACCCCGACGCGGGCTTTGTGGGCATCGAGAGCCGCTAGGTCAGCGCCTCGCAAGGCCTGCGCATGATGCGCCCTGATCCCCGAAGAGGGGCAAATGCTCAAGGCAGCCCCGACTTGAGCATCTGCTCGAACTCTCTCTGTGCCGCCGGCCGCGCGTACAGAAAACCCTGCTGCAGCACGCACCCTCGGCCCTGCAGGAATTCGGCCTGTTCTGCGGTTTCCACACCTTCGGCCACCACCTGCAGGCCCAGCTCCTGACCCAGGGTGATGATGGTGGCGGCGAGCGCTCCGTCGCGGCCGCCGCGGGCCACGTCGGTGACGAAGGCACGGTCGATCTTGATCTCGCTCACCGGCAGGTGCTGCAGGTAGGCCAACGAAGAGTAGCCGGCGCCAAAATCGTCCAGCGCCAGGCCGAAGCCCATGGCGCGCAGGCGCTCCAGCACCGCGATGGTGGCAGTCACGTCGCGCATCAGCATGGTCTCTGTCAGCTCCAGCGTGAGGCAAGACGGGGTCAGACCGTGTTGCCGCATCAGTGTGTCCAGCTGGCCAGGCAGACGGGCGTCGGCCAGGCTGGAGGCGGGCAGGTTGACCGCGAGCGGTACGCTGGGCAGGCCCAGGTCCATCCAGCGACGCTGGCTGCGGCAGGCGGCCTGCAGCACCCAGTCTGTCAGTGGCACGATGAGACCGCTCTCTTCGGCCAGGGTAATAAAACGCCCCGGCAGAATCAGGCCGCGTTGCGGATGCACCCAGCGCACCAGCGCTTCGGCACCCACGATGCGGCGGCTGCGCACGTCGACCTTGGGCTGGAAAAACAGGCTCAGCTGCCCGGCCTGGATGGCCAGCCGCAGCTCGGTCTCCAGCAGCACACGGTCCCGGGCCCGGGCGTTGAGCGCGGCATCAAAGAACTGGATCTCGACGCCAGCGGCGTCGTCCGCGGCGTGCGCCGCCTGCTCGGCACAACGCAGCAGTCCCGGGAGATCCGGTGCATCCCCGGGGAATATGGCAATGCCGATGCGGGCCGACAGCACCAGGGGCCGGCCGTTGACGACGATGGGCTGGGCCACGGCCGCGAGCAGGCGCTGCACCACCTGGGAGGCCCGCTCCTGGCTGTCGAGATCGGTGAGGAGGAGGGAAAAGGCCTTGTCGCCCAGCCGGGCCATCACGCCGGCCTCATCCCCGGCCGCTACGGCCAGCGCGTCGCCGCCACGCACGCTCAGGCGGATGCGCTGGATGACCTCGGCCAGCACGGCGTCGCCCTGGCCGCGGCCATAGACATCGTTGATGCCTGCGAGGCGGCCGATCTCCACATGCAGGACGGCGCAGCCCACGCTGTTGCGCAGTGCACGCTCCAGCGCCGGCAGGGCCAGCTCGGCGAACAGGCGACGATTGGGCAGGCCCGTGAGTTCGTCGTAGTGTGCGAGCCGCAGCGCGCGCTGCTCGGCCGCGGCGCGCAAGTCGTCCAGCGTATCGCGTGCAAGAAACTCCTTGCGCAACAGGAACTCGCGCCACCAGCCTATGCCGCCCGCAAGGATGAAGAGGGTGAACACATGGTAGGACCAATAGGCCACCTGCTCCGACGAAAACTCACCGTCCACCCAGAGCGCGGACTGGAAGGCCGCAAGGATGATGGCGCCCGATGCCAGGGCATAACGGAACTGGACACCCAGGATCACGAAGCAGTAGAACTCGAGAAAGGTAAAGTTGAGGACGCCGACCCAGGTCCTCAAGCCCGCACCGCCTTCGGCATCGATGCGCGTCAGGATGGCAAAGAGACAGAAGGCCACCGTGACGATGAAACCGGCCATCACCGGCTGCCAATGCCGGCGCGCCATGGGCAGCAGCGTATAGGCAAAGCCGCCCAGCAGCACCGGCACGGCCGCCGTCAGCCGCAGCAGGTTGGCCGCCCCGTTGCCGTAGGCAAAGCGGTCGACCAGGTAGTCGCCCACAATGAGCACCATGCCCAGCAACAGGCTCGCCTGTGCATAACGCAGATAGAAGGCCACATAGTGGCTGACGAAACGCTGCTCGTATGCAGTATCGGTAAAACGCAGGAACAGCCGCAATGGCAGCGCGGGCACGACGCCGACGTGGTCGGCGCCTGGCTTCTTGGCATCGAGAGCGAGCATCAAAAGGCCTGTTCAGGACGGCGGGCGCTGAGCGGGCACCCGGGAACTGCGACTCGTCCCCATCATATCGGCCAACCCGCCCCGCCGCCAAGCGTGCAGGCCCGTACGGTGAAATCCGTCACAGAAAGAGCCTGTGCATGGACGCCTCGGCAAGGAAAAGTGCCGTCGCGGGCAGCCCTTGCACCCACGTTGACCCTCTTGCAGAGTCACCCCTCATCGGGGCGGCAGTCACTTCAATGCTTGCGCATGGTGGGCGAAGTGGTCCGCCATGACACTCGCGATGAAGTAATAGCTGTGGTCATAGCCCGCGTGGCGGCGCAGCGTGAGGGGGTGGCCCGCTGCAGAGCAGGCCGCCTCCAGCAACTCGGGGCGCAACTGCTTGCGCAGGAATTCATCGGTTTCGCCCTGGTCCACGAGGATAGACAGGCGCTCGGTAGCTGTAGCCACCAGCTCC
The DNA here is from genome assembly GCF_059415585.1 of Hylemonella sp. GW821-FHT10B10. NCBI lineage: Bacteria > Pseudomonadati > Pseudomonadota > Betaproteobacteria > Burkholderiales > Comamonadaceae > Hylemonella > Hylemonella sp. GW821-FHT10B10. The sequence goes on from NZ_JBWKNN010000004.1 coordinate 277,187, forward strand.
ACCGCGTCCCATTCCTTCCACGCTGAAGCATCCGCACCCAGATAGGCCGTGAAGGCCTTCTGGCCCCAGGGCACCTGACTGGGTGCGACCACGGGTGCGAAGGCCGAGACACTGCGGTAACGACCGGGGTTGCGCAGCGCAGTGACGAGCGCGCCGTGGCCGCCCATGCTGTGGCCGAAGATGCCGCGTGCATCGGTGGCGGGGAAGTTCTGCTCGATCAGCGCGGGCAGTTCCTGGGCCACGTAGTCCGCCATGCGGTAGTGCTGGGCCCAGGGGGCTTGCGTGGCGTTCAGATAAAAACCCGCGCCTTCGCCCAGGTCGTACGTATCTTCATTGGGCACACCGGGGCCGCGCGGGCTGGTGTCGGGCGCGACGACGATGAAGCCATGCCGCGCCGCGTGTTCCTGCGCACCGGCTTTGGTGATGAAGGTCTGTTCGTTGCAGGTCAGGCCGGCCAGGTAATACAGCACGGGGCAACGTTCGCCGGCCACGGCGGCCGGCGGCAGGTAGACGCCGAACTTCATCTCGCAGCCCAGGGTGGCGGAGGGGTGTTTCCAGACTTCCTGGCGGCCGCCGAAGCTGGCGTGGCGCTCTACGCGGTTCATGTCGTTTTCCTCTTGAGGGTTCAGTAATGGATGACGGTGCGGATGGATAGTCCTTCGTGCATGAGGTCGAAGGCTTCGTTGATGTCTTTGAGTTCGCGCGTGTGCGTGACAAAGGGCGCGAGCTGGATGTCGCCCTTCATGGCGTCTTCCACCATGCCCGGCAGCTGCGTGCGGCCCTTGACGCCGCCGAAGGCCGTGCCCAGCCAGCGCCGGCCCGTCACGAGCTGGAAGGGGCGGGTGGAAATCTCCTGCCCCGCGCCGGCCACGCCGATGATGACGCTCTGGCCCCAGCCGCGGTGCGCGCACTCCAGCGCGGCGCGCATGACATTGACGTTGCCGATGCACTCGAAGGAATGGTCCACGCCCCAGGTCGTCATCTCCACGATAACCTGCTGGACGGGCTTGTCGTGGTCCTTGGGGTTGACGCAGTCGGTGGCGCCGAAAACCTTGGCGAGGTCGAACTTGCCCGGGTTGGTGTCGACGGCGATGATGCGGCCGGCCTTGGCCTGCTTGGCACCCTGGATCACGGCCAGCCCGATACCGCCCAGGCCGAACACGGCCACGGTGTCGCCGGGTTGCACCTTGGCGGTGTTCTTCACGGCGCCCAGGCCGGTGGTGACGCCGCAGCCCAGCAGGCAGACCTGCTCGTGGTTGGCCTTGGGGTTGATCTTGGCCAGCGAGACTTCGGCCACCACGGTGTATTCGCTGAAGGTGGAGCAGCCCATGTAGTGGTAGACCGGCTGGCCCTGGTAGCTGAAGCGCGTGGTGCCGTCGGGCATCACGCCCTTGCCCTGGGTGGCGCGCACGGCCACGCAGAGATTGGTCTTGCCGCTCTTGCAGAACAGACACTCGCCGCACTCGGCGGTGTAGAGCGGGATCACATGGTCGCCCGGCTTCACGCTGGTGACGCCCTCGCCCACTTCGACCACCACGCCCGCGCCCTCGTGGCCCAGCACAGCGGGAAAGATGCCCTCGGGGTCGTCCCCGCTGAGGGTGAAGGCATCGGTGTGGCAAACGCCGGTGTGCGTGATCTTCACCAGCACCTCGCCCTTTTTCGGCGGTGCCACGTCGATCTCGACGATCTGCAGGGGCTGACCGGCAGCGAAGGCGACGGCGGCGCGGGATTTCATGGGGTTTCCTTCTCGGTGTGAATCACGAATTATCCGTGCGGGCTCCAGGATGTACGGCGCACCAAAAGAAAAGCCCGGCGCGCCGGGCTGGTCTTGTGTGCGGCTGGGGCGCCCGCGTTTATTCGGCCTTGATGCCCGCGTGCGCGGCCACGCGCGACCAGCGCACGAGTTCGGAGCGCATGAAGTCGGTGGCCTGGTCCGGCGTGGCGTAGACGATGTCGAAGCCCATGCCTTCGAGCTTGGCCTTGGTCTCGGGCTGCTTGAGCACCTGGGTGTAAGCGGCGTGCAGGCGCTTGACCACGGCCGGCGGCGTGGCCGCCGGAGCGTAGAGCGCGAACCAGTTGGACACCTCGGCGCCGGGGTAACCGGACTCGACCAGCGTGGGCGTCTGGGGCAGTTCGCGGTGGCGCTGTTTGGCGGCCACGGCCAGCACACGGATGCGGCCCTGCTTGATGTAGGGCAGGGCGTTCTGCAGCGGACTGAACATGTAGTCGATCTGGCCGCCCACGAGGTCGTTCATGGCCTGCGACTGGCCCTTGTAGGGGATGTGGTTGGAAGTGATGCCGGCGAGCTGGTTGAAGTACTCGGCCGTCAGGTGCTGCGAGCTGCCCTGCCCGGCCGAGCCGTAGTTGAGCGCGCCCGCCTTGCTGCGCGCCAGGTCCACGAACTCCTTGACCGTGCTGGCCTTGACCGACGCATGCACCACCAGGGCCACGTCGGTCTGGCCGACCAGGGCCACGGTCTGGAAGTCCTTGAGCAGGTCGTAGGGCAGCTTGCGGTACACGGCCACATTGGTGGCGATGGTGCTGGGCGAGAACAGCAGGGTGTAGCCGTCGGCCTTGGCCTTGGCCACGAACTCCACGCCGATGTTGCCGCCGGCGCCGGTCTTGTTCTCGACCACCACGGGCTGGCCCAGCAGCTCACCCACCTTCTGGCCCACGGTGCGGGCCATGACGTCGGTGCCGCCGCCGGCCGAGACGGGTACGACGAGCTGGATGGGGCGTTGCGGGAAGTTCTGCGCGCTGGCGGATGCCAGCAGCGTGAGCCCCAGCGCAAGGCCGGCAGGAATGCGGTGCAGCAGCTTCATGAAGTCTCCTCTTGAATTCGTTTTAAGATGATAACCATACATAGCACTTGCACAAGCCCGGCCGCCCGGGCTTTACCCTGGAGACCCCTGCCATGCCCCACCCAGCCAGCCCCGCCCTGATCGATGACCTGGTGGTCGCCAACCACATCCTCGTCAACGAGGGCGTGCTCGACGGCTTTGGTCACATCAGCGTACGCCACGACAAGGAGCCCGACCGCTTCCTGATCGCACGCAGCATGGCCCCGGGCCTGGTGACCACCGACGATATCGTGGTCTGCGACCTGGACGGCGAGGTGCACGACAAGCGCGGACGCAAGACCTATGTGGAGCGGTTCATCCACAGCGAGGTCTACCGCGCCCGCCCCGATGTGATGGCCGTGATCCACAGCCACTCGCCGGCCGTGATCCCCTTTGGCGTGACGAGCGCACGCCTGCGCCCGATCTGCCACATGAGCGGTTTCCTCGGCGCGCAGGTGCCGGTGTTCGAGATCCGGCAGGCGGCCGGTGAGAGCACCGACCTGTTGATCCGCAACCAGGCCCTGGGCAAGGCCCTGGCGGCCGATCTGGGCCAGGCCGCGGTGGCGCTGATGCGCGGGCATGGCAATGTGGTGGTGGGCTTCTCGATCCAGCAGGTGGTGTTCCGCGCCATCTACACCGAGGGCAACGCCCGCCTGCAGAGCGAGGCCATGCGCATGGGCGAGATCAACTTCCTCACGCCGGAAGAAGCCAAGGCCGCCTCCGACATGAACGACGAACACCTGGACCGCCCCTGGCAGGTCTGGAAGCGGCGCGCGCAGCAAAACCGCTTCTGAGCCCGGGTTTGAGGGGGCAACCTAGAATCTCCCCCTCACCATGCTGAAATTCGACCTGCTCAAGACCGAGGGCCACGCGCGCCGCGGCCGTCTCACGCTCAACCACGGCGTGGTCGAGACCCCCATCTTCATGCCCGTGGGCACCTATGGCACCGTCAAGGGCGTGATGCCGCGCAGCCTGGAAGAAATGGGCGCGCAGATCATCCTGGGCAACACCTTCCACCTGTGGATGCGCCCGGGGCTGGACATCATGCAGGGCTTCGGTGGCCTGCACGGCTTCGAGCAGTGGCACAAACCCATCCTGACGGATTCGGGCGGCTTCCAGGTCTGGAGCCTGGGCGCCATGCGCAAGATCACCGAGGAAGGCGTGCACTTCGCCTCACCCGTGAACGGCGACAAGCTTTTCATGTCGCCCGAGGTCTCGATGCAGATCCAGACCATCCTCAACAGCGACATCGTGATGCAGCTGGATGAGTGCACGCCCTACTGGCAGGGCGAGAAAGGCAGCGGCCACATCACCACGCAGGCGGAAGCACGCAAGAGCATGGAGATGAGCCGGCGCTGGGCACTGCGTTCGCAACAGGAATTCGCGCGGCTGGAGAACCCCAACGCGCTGTTCGGCATCGTGCAAGGCGGCATGTTCGAAGACCTGCGCCAGGAATCGCTGGAAGCTCTGGTGGAAATGGATTTCCCTGGCTACGCCGTGGGCGGCGTCAGCGTGGGCGAACCCAAGGAGCTCATGAACCAGATCATGGCGCACACGCCGCACCGCCTGCCTGCGCACAAGCCGCGTTACCTCATGGGCGTGGGCACGCCGGAGGACCTGGTCTACGGCGTGCAGCAGGGTGTGGACATGTTCGACTGCGTGATGCCCACGCGCAATGCGCGCAACGGCACCATCTTCACGCGCTACGGCGACCTGAAGCTGCGCAACGCCCGCCACAAGGCCGACCCGCAGCCCATCGACCCCACCTGCACCTGCTACGCCTGCGCAGGCACGGCCGGCGTGAGCTGGAACGACGGTGGGCGTGCCGGCTTCAGCCGCGCCTACCTGCACCACCTGGACCGCTGCGGCGAGATGCTGGGCCCCATGCTGAACACGGTGCACAACCTGCACTACTACCTGAACCTCATGCGCGAGGTGCGTGCCGCGCTGGACGCCGGGGCCTACGCGGCCTTCATGCAGCAGTTCGCAGCCGACCGGGCCCGCGGCATCTAGGCCGCGGGGGCAGGCACCAACGCATCAACCGAGCCGCCTGAGTTCGAACACTTCGGCATAAGGCTGAGCCGCCTGAACCGCAGTGGCCGATTGCTGGTTGATGCGCAGCACGCGCGCATCGAAGCCATGCCCCCGCGTGTTGAGGTTACGCTGATGCTGTGAGGCATGAAAACGCAAGAGCTCGGCCTTCCACCGCGCAGCGTTTTCATCAAATGGTGTGTAGAGGTCTTGCCGCATGGCCAGTGTCTTGGCGTCCTGGTTAAGCCAGGCCCACAAGGGGTAAGGCATCTGCCGCGCCACGGCGTCGATCAGCGCATAGGTGCGCTGGTGGGTCACATTGCTATCGTTGCCGTGCGGCAGAAAGACACAGTGGGGTTGGTGCTGCACGAGCAGGCGCTGCACGGTGGCGTGGTTGGTCCCATCCAGGCGCGGGTCGCCACCTTCGTCGTTCGGCAGACGCAGAAATTCCAGATGCGCGGCAGGCAAACCGAAGAAGGCACAGCTAGCAGTCTGCTCCAACTCGCGCAGCGCGCCCTTGGCCTCATCGGTCTGTGCCCCGGCAAACCCTGGCTCCACCCCACTGGCGCCCGTGGTGCACACCGCGAGGTGCAGGCGCATGCCCTGCGCATGCAGGCGACGCAGGGTGACGGCTATGGCGTCGAAGTCATCTGGGTGGGGCGCGAGCACCAACGCCGACAAACCGCGGGGCAGCACCAGCTTGTCAAAGGAGACCGGGCCTCGCCCCTGGGCCCGGGTCTGCGGGTGCACCGCTCCCAAAACGGCGTCCAGCGCGTGCAAACCTGCACCCATCGCGCGCTCACTTGAACAGGCTGTCGCGCGCCACCCAGGCAAAAGCCAGCAGCAGAGCCAGCGCCAAGATACCGAGATACAGGGCCCAGGGCCGCTTTTTCTCGGCATAGGGATCGGTCAGCGCGCGCTCGGCGTTGGGCGGCAGGTGGGCCGTCTGCGTGAGCGAGGTACCGAAGGGGATGTTGATCTTGGCACGCGCATTGATGGCCCAGCCATTGGCGTCCAGGATGGGACCCAGGTTGCGGCTGCGCAGCTTGAACCAGGCCAGGATGACCGCGGGGCCGGAGATGGCCAGCATCAGGCCAGCCAGCGCGATCGGCACCTGCCACCACTTGAGCGCCAGCAGACCCACCAGCACCGAGGCCAGGGCCGTGCCGATGGCGCCCACGGCCAGCCCGATGGCGGCAAAGATGCCGGCGAACTTGCCCACGTCGAAAGGTGGCGGGGGCGTGGCCGGTGCCGCAGGGGCCGCGGCCACTTTCTTGGTGCCGTCGACCACGGCCGTGGTCAGCTTCTCGTCCGAGGCCTTGGCCTTGCTCGCGGCCATCTTCTGCATCTGCTCGCCGACAAAACGCGCCACGCGCTTGTAGGGCGACCAGAAAGCCTGGCGCAGGCTGATCGGGTGGTCCACGATCTTGGCGATGGTGGCGTCCCAGTCACGGCCCAGGCGGTCGTAGAACACGCCGTTGCGGCTCACCATGAGCTGGTCCGAATCGCCGGCGGTGAAGGCGGCGGCGATGCTCATCTTCTCGCTGCCGCGCACGCAGTCGCAATAGACCAGGCACATGCGTGAAAGCGTGGCCAGCGTGGCGTGGCGGGCGGCGTCGTTGACGGCCACGCAGAGTTCGGCGGAGCGGCCGTCCAGGTAGAGCGTGCCGACCTGGAAGGTGGCCTTGCCCTGGCGGGTGTAGAAATCACGGAAGGCCACGAAGTTGTTGGCCAGGGCCAGCAGGTCGCGCACGTAATGGGCCAGCCGCTCCAACTGGCGCACGGCATCGGCCTCGACCGCCGCATCGGGCTTGGCGGCCAGCCAGGCGGCATAGGGTGCGAGCTTGGCTTTGAGCGCTGTCCAGTCAGACGCCGTCAGCAGCGCGCGATCCCCCAGCAGCGGCTGGACAGCGGCCTGGTTCAAGGTGGCCATGCGCGCGGCCCAGGCCGGGTTGAGTCCGCTGCCCAGCGGCAGCGCCGCACTGGCCTGCACATGGGCCAGCGGCAATGCGGCGATGGCTTCGTCGTCGGTCTTCAAGGTCGCGCCCCCGAGCGCGGCCAGAGTGGCATCGGCCGCATTGAGGGCCGCGCCGGCACGCGCGTCAAAGGCCGCCAGGCGGCAGCGCACGAACCAGTCTTCCACCTTTTCCGCCACAGCCACGAGGGCTTCATGCGCAGCGGCCGTGGCGTCGCCCAGCGGGCGCGCAGCCGCACCGGCGGCTTCCCAGGCGGCCAGCGCACGCTGTGCATGGCGGGTCTGTGCAGCGTTGGCGGCGGCAACCGTCACCATGCCGTCCGTGCTGCCTATGTCGGCCAGCAGCTCGCGCGCGGCGGTGGCGATGGCCGCGCCTTCTTCATCATCGTCACGGATGGCGGCCAAGGGCACACCGGGCAGCTTCTGCGCCAGCACATTGCTGTCCTTGAGGCGCGCACCGGCCCAGGCGACGGCAGCGATCAGTTCGGGCGCACGGACCTGGCCATCGCCATCACCATCGACAAAGGACAGAGTGCGGGCGTCGAACTCGATGCCCTTGACCGGGCAGGACAAGGCCACCCAGAGTTTCTGGTCGAGCTGGCCGATGTTGAGCAATTCGGCCGCGGTGTCCAGTCGGACCTGGTCAAAGCCGCCGGCACGGAAAAAACGCCAGTGCGTCAGGGCTGTGGTCATGGAACGGTCCTCCTCATGGGTTTGCGTTTCATCTTACCCTCAGCCATGCCGGGCCGGAAACTAGGAGCGTACGGGCACGTTGCCGTGGTGCGGGCGCATGCGGTCCAGCACCTGGGTGCTCATGCTGCGCGAGAGCTCTTCCTTGCCCAGGAAGACCGTGCCCAGGCCCTCCTGGCGCAGCAACAGAGCTTCGTCCTCGCTCAGGGTGCGCAAGAGGATCTCCACCTGCGGGTTGAGCGCGCGGGCCGTCTCCACCATGCGACGCGCGCGCATGGAATCGGGCGGGGTGATGACCAGCATGGCCGCGCGCGCGATGTGCGCCTGGATCAGTACCTCGGGCTCGGCCGCGTCACCGCTGACGGCGGGGATGCCCTCCTTGCGCAGCGTCTCCACCAGTTCGCGGTTCTGCTCGGCCACGACAAAGGGGATGTCCTGCTCGCGCAGCTCGGCCGCCATGCGCCGGCCCACGCTGCCGTAACCCACCAGCACCACCTGCCCCGTGAGCTGTTTGGGATCGGTGGTTGTGGGCAGCTCGGCCAGCGGGTCGTCGCGCTGTTCGAAACGACGCACCAGTTCAGAACGCTGGCGCAGCCAGGCCTGCAAGGGGCCGATGGCGGCGAAGAGGGCCGAGTTGGCGGCGATCGAGATCAGCGCGCCGGCCAGCACCAGGCTCTGGCCTTCGGCCGGCAGCAGGTTCAGGGCCACGCCCATGCCGGCCAGGATGAAAGAGAACTCGCCGATCTGCGCGAGGCTGGCGCCGATGGTCAGCGCGGTGTTGAGCGGGTAGCGAAACAGCAGCACCAGGCCGACAGCGGCCAGGGTCTTGCCCACCATGATGATGGCCACCACGGCCAGCACCTTGAGCGGCTCCTGCCAGAGCACGGCCGGGTCGAACAGCATGCCGACCGAGACGAAGAAGAGCACGGCGAAGGCATCACGCAACGGCAGCGATTCGTCGGCCGCGCGATGGCTGTACTCGGACTCGCGCATCATCATGCCGGCGAAGAAGGCGCCCAGCGCGAAGGACACGTCAAAGAGCATGGCGGCGCCGAAGGCCACACCGATGGCCGCGGCCACCACGCACAGGGTGAACAGCTCGCGCGAGCCGGTACGCGCCACCCACCACAGCAGCTTGGGGAACACGCGCCGCCCCACCACCAGCATCACGGCGATGAAGGCCGCCACCTTGGCCAGCGTCAGGCCCAGGGTGGTCCAGAGATGGCCGGCATCGGCCACCTTGCCTGCGCCCGCCTCGCTCATGACACCGGCCAGGGCCGGCACCAGCACGAGCACCAGCACCATGACGAGGTCTTCCACCACCAGCCAGCCCACGGCGATACGCCCGTTGATGCTGTCGAGCAGGCCCTTGGCCTCCAGCGCGCGCAGCAGCACCACGGTGCTGGCCACCGAAAGGCACAGACCGAAGATCAGCGCCCCGCCCCAGTGCCAGCCCCAGGCCATGCTGACCCCCATGCCCAGGGCCACGGCCACCGCGATCTGCACGATGGCGCCCGGCACGGCGATGCGCCGCACCGCGAGCAACTCGCGCATGGAGAAGTGCAGGCCCACGCCGAACATCAGCAGCATCACCCCGATCTCGGCCAGCTGGCCGGCCAGGCCAATGTCCCCTACAAAACCCGGCGTGGCCGGGCTGATGACCACACCAGCCAGCAGGTAGCCCACCAACGGCGGCATCTTGAGCTGGATGGCCAGCAGGCCGAGAATCATCGCGAGGCCGAAGCCGGTGGCGATGATGGCAATGAGGCTGACGTCGTGGGGCATGGTATCTATCATGAAGGATTCGTGAAATCGTAGCGTCTTGAAGGGATACAACGCCGCCACACTCTGGCGCGCGCGTCCTGGCTGGAGTAAGCTGGATTGGGTGCGCTGACCCGGCAGCGCCGCATGCACAAACAGACTGCAACCCATGAAAAAACAACTGCTGGCGCTTGCCGCCTTCCTGCTGATACTCACCCCGGCCTGGGGCCAGCCTGCCAATGGCGGCTACCGCTTCTCTCCGGTCAACCAGTTCGACATCAACCTGACGGCCGCGTACTGGAACCCCATCATCCAGTACGTGGCGGACAAGAGCGGCGTCAAGCTGAGCCTGAAGATCGGGCGCACCTCGGCCGACACCACGGCCTATGTGCTCACGCAGGAGGTCGAGTTCGTCTTCTCCAACCACCTCTTCAGTCCCGAGCGGGAACAGCTGGGCTGGAAGGTGTTCGGGCGGCGCCAGATGCCGGCCGTCCAGGGTCAGATCGTCGTGCCGGCCGACTCGCCCATCACCGATCTGGCTCAGCTCAAGGGCGAGGAAGTCGCCTTCCCCGGTCCCGAGGCCTTTCTGGCCTACAAGGTGCCCTACGCGCAGCTGCTCAACCGCGGCGTTGACGTCAAGGTGGTGTTCGGCGGCAACCAGAACGGCGCCCTGGCGCAGCTCATGGCCGGCAAGGCCAAGGCCGTGGGCGGCAACTCGCAGCTGATCGAGGGCTACGCCAAACGCGAAAACAAGAAGTTCCGGGTGCTGTGGACTTCCGAGCCCTTCCACGACCTGGCGCTCATGGTGTCCAACAAGGTTCCCGAGAAGGATGCCCAGGCCGTGGCCCAGGCCTTCCTGGACATGCACAAGGACCCCAGGGGCCGTGACATCCTGCACCAGACCTCGCAGAAAGTGGGCTTGCCGGCCGATGCCTACTTCATTCCCGCCAGCGCGGCAGACTATGCGGCCTACCGCCGCTTCTACCAGACCGCTCCGGTCCAGCTGCGCTGATCGGCCATGCTCTCGCCCCTGATACAGCTGCTGCCCAACTCGCTGGTCAAGCGGGTGTTCGCGCTCTACGCGATCACCATCCTGCTGTTCTTCGGCACCGGCATGTGGCTGTTCTATTACTACGAGTTCACCGAGGAAATCGAAAAGGTCCAGGAGACGGCCACCATGCTGGTGGAAGCCACGGCCCAGACCATCTCCGACAACGCGGTGATCGGCGACTACGACGTCATCCAGCGCACGCTGGCGGGCAATATCCTCGGTTCGCCTTTTGCCTCAGCCGCCTTCATCGACCTGCGCGGCGGAATCGTACAAGGCGAAAACGCCTCGGCCAAAGTCACGGGCTACGTCCCTGGCTGGATGCGCAACCGGGTGGCGGGGCTGCTCTACGACATCAACCGCCCCATCACGGCCGGTGGCAAGGACTACGGCGTGCTACGCCTGCGTTTTGCCGTGGACGTCGTGGCCCACAACCTCTGGAAGCTGCTGCAGACCGTCGTGGCCATGACGCTGGCGAGCCTGGTGGGCGGCCTGTTCGTGATGTGGTATTCGCTGCAGCGCTGGCTGGCTTCCTTCCAGCGCATGGACACCTCCCTCTCCACCAGCGACCCGCGCTTCGAGGAGCTGGTGAGCGACATGGTGAAAGCCGTGCCCGTGGAATTCCGCCCCACCTTCGAAGCACTGCACCGCGTCTCGGCCAGCCTGCGCCTGGAACTGAAGCAGCGCGAGCAGGCCCTGACGGCGCTGCGCCGCGCGCTGTCCAACCTGCTGCCCGACGCGCCCTCCACCCCGGCGGCCCAGAGCATGGACATTGCCGCGCTGTCGCGGGTGGTGCTGCAGGTCATCGAAGAGCGCGAGGACAGCCGGCGCGCCCTGCAGGACGCCATGCAGACCGCTGAAGCGGCCAACCGCGCCAAGAGCGAATTCCTTGCCGTGATGAGCCATGAGATTCGCACGCCCATGAACGGCATCATCGGCATGACAGCGCTGACCCTGGAAACCGAACTCGACGACCAGCAGCGCGAGTACCTCAGCCTGGTCAAGAAATCGGCCGACAGCCTGCTGGCCATCATCAACGACATCCTGGATTTCTCCAAGATCGAGGCGGGCCAGCTTCTGCTGGACTTGCGCCCGTTTCGTCCGCATTCACTCGTGCGCGGCACGCTCAACAGCCTGGACATGCAGGCACGCCTCAAGGGCCTGCGCCTGGCGTACGAGCCGCAGGCCACCGTGCCACCCCATCTGATCGGCGACCCGGGCCGCCTGCGCCAGGTCCTCGTCAACCTGATCGGCAATGCCATCAAGTTCAGCAAGCAGGGCATCGTTCAGGTGCGCGTGCTGCGTCAGCCCGACCGACGGGGGCAGGTGGTCCTGCGCTTCGAGGTGCAGGACCAGGGCGTCGGCATCGAGCCCGCCAAGCAGAAATCCATCTTCGACCCCTTCACCCAGGCCGATGCGTCCATCACGCGCCACTTCGGCGGCACGGGCCTGGGCCTGGCCATCTGCGGCAAGCTGGTCCACGCGATGGGGGGTGAGATCGGGGTGCGCAGCGCACCGGGGAAAGGCAGCACCTTCTTCTTCACCACCGCCTTCGACATCGACCACAGCGAATCGAACAGCGACATCATGTCCATGGACAACGCATCCGACATGGCTGGCGCGGCCAACTCGCTGCGCATCCTGCTGGCGGAAGACAACGAGGTGAACCAGAAGCTTGCGCTCAACCTGCTGGAACGCGAAGGCCATGAAGTCGAGATCGCCCCGGACGGCGCCCTGGCCGTCGAGATGGCCACACGCGGCGACATGCCCTATGACCTGATCCTGATGGACATGCAGATGCCGGTCATGGACGGGCTGGAGGCGACCCGCCGCATCCGTGCCCACGAGCGCAGCACCCGTGAACACGTGCGTATCGTTGCCATGACGGCCAACGTCATGGCGGAAGACCGCGAGCGCTGCCTGGCCGCCGGCATGGATGAGTACCTGTCCAAGCCGATCCGTATCGACGAGCTGAGGGCCGCCTTGCGCTGGCAGGACGCCGGCTACAGCCCGACCATGCCAGGCAGCCTCTCCGCCGACGGCGAGCTGATCCTGCCGACGGCCAAGGTGTCGGCGCCAGCGCCCAGACCCCAACCTGACGCCAACGTGACTTTTGACTACGCGGCGGCACTGGCCCAGGCCGATGTGATGGTCGTGCGCATCATCGGAGACTCTTTCCGCGGCAACTGGCCCGTTCAGATCCGCGATATGCGGCAGGCCCTCGCGCAGAACGATGCCAAGCTACTGCAGCGCAGCGCGCATTCACTGCGCGGGCTGCTGGGCAATTTCGGCGCCGAACCGGCCGAGGCGCTGAGCCGCAAGATCGAGGTGATCGGCGCGAAGGGCGCGACCGATGAAGCAGCCCCTCTGCTGCCGCAGCTCGAAGCCGAACTCAAAGCGCTCGACGCAGCGCTCACCCGCTTCCTGAGCCAGCCAGCCTGAGCGGCCTCAGTGCGTGGGGACGAAACGCCGGCGTACGGTCTCGACCTCGTCGAGCCGGTCCAGGAAGACATCAACGCACTGCGGGTCGAAATGCACGCCGCGCTGTGCGCGCATGAAGGTCACCGCGCGCTCCATGTCCCAGGCGGGCTTGTAGGGACGCGCCGAGGTCAATGCGTCAAAGACATCGGCCACGGCCACGATGCGCCCCACCAGGGGGATGGCGTCGCCCCTGAGCCCCAGCGGATAGCCGCTGCCGTCGAATTTCTCGTGGTGGCTCAGGGCGATGACGGCCGCCATCTGCAACAGCGGCGAGCCGCTCTCTGACAGGATCTGGTGGCCGATCACCGGATGCTGTTTCATGATGGCGAATTCCGCGTCGTCCAGCTTGCCGGGTTTGAGCAGGATGTTGTCCGGTATGCCCACCTTGCCCACGTCGTGCATGGGAGCGGCCTCCAGGATCAGTTGCTGCTGCTCCAGTGGCAGGCCCAGGCGCACGGCGATCATCCAGGAGTAGTGGGCCATGCGCTGGATGTGGTCCCCCGTCTCCGGGTCGCGGAATTCGGCCGCCTTGGACAGGCGCAGGATGGTCTCGCGCTCGCGCCGCACGATCTCGTCGGTCGCCTTGAGCACCTCTTCGGCGAGCCAGCTGGCGCGGTCTTCCAGGCGCTTCTGGTTGGCGCGCAGGGCCAGCATATTGCGCATGCGCGCCTTGAACTCGATCTTGTCCAGCGGCTTGGTGAGGAAGTCGTTGGCGCCGCCCTCCAGCGCGCGGTAGCGCACGTCCATTTCGTCGTTGGCCGTCACCATCAGCAGGGGAATGTCGGCACGCCCTGGCGTGGCACGGAAGCGCTGGATGAAGGCCACGCCATCGAGCTCCGGCATCATGTAGTCCACGATGACCAGGTCGGGCGTCGCCGCCTGGCAATGGGCCAGGGCCTGCAAAGGGTCGGTGTAGGCCTGAACCTCGTGCGATTCACCCAGCTGGGTGATGAAGTGCTTGAGCAGCAACAGATTGGCCTCGACGTCGTCAATGATCACAATCTGCATGGCTTGGCGTCTCCACCTGGCTGTTCTTGCCAGCCATCTTACCCCTGCCTCGGCCCGCCAGACCCGGCTGGCGCAAAAGCTCAGCGATTCAAGCGGATCATGTGCACTTGTACACGCAGGCCAGCACAGGCAAACCCAGAGCGAGCCACGCCAGCACATCCAGCAGACCGTCCCCCAGCAGACCGGCCACGAGGCCCGCGACCGTCACTGCGGCCAGCATCAAGGGGATTCGGAAGACCGGCAGGGCCCGCTTGTCAGTCATACGCCGCCCTCTTGGGTGTGCACCAGCCCCTGGGCCTGCGTCGACTTGTTGCCGGTCTCGCTATGGCCGTTGGGCTTGCGCAGCCACAGGTACAGGCCGCTGCCGAGCACAACGATGGTGATGATGTCCAGCAGCGCCCACAGGACCTTCATCGGCAAGCCGCCGTAGTCACCGAAATGCAGAGGCTGCGACAGGTGCAGCGTCTTGAGATACCAGGGCGGTTCCACCGAGCCGGCCAGCTGCCCGGTCTTCACGTCGACCAGCACGGGCTGGTACAGCTTGGACGTCAGGGGTGTGTTGCCGCGCATGTAGATTGCATAGTGGTGCGGCGTGCCGCCCAGCACCCCGGGGAAGGCGATGTAGCTGAAGGTCATGCCCGGCTCGGCCGCCTCGGCCTGACGCACTGCGGCGTCGAGCGACACAAAGGTATGCTGCGGCGGTGTTGCGCCATCGCCGTACTGCTGCAGCCAGGGGGTGAGGTGGTGCTCGCGCCAGTAGTTGACCACCGGTTGTTCCAGCGTGTTGATCACACCGGTCAGGCCGACCACCAGGGCCCAGGCCGTGGTGGTGATCCCCAGCAGGTTGTGCAGGTCCAGCCAGCGCACACGGCGCGACTTGTCCTTGCGGACTTCGCCGTAGGGCAGCTTCTGCATGAACGGGGCATACAGCACCACGCCCGACACGATGGCGACGACCAGCAGCAGGCCCATGAAACCCAGGAACAGCATGCCCGGCAGGCCCGCGAACAGATCGATGTGCAGGCGGGCCATCCAGTACATGAAGCCCTCGGAGAAATTCGGCGCCTTCAGGACCTCGCCGGTCCTGGCGTCGATGGCGAGCACTTCGAATTTTTCCGTCTCGTCGAGCCGGTCTGCCAGCGACACGTACCAGAAGGTCTTGTCGTCCTCTTCCTGGCTCATGTACATCACGTACTTGCCCGGGAATCTGGCTCTGGCCTGCTCGACCACCCCGTCCAGCTTGTAGCGCGGTGTGTCGGCCGGCATCTCCGCCGTCGTAACCTCGCTCCCTGTGAGGTGCCCGATCTCGTGGTGGAAGATCAGTGGCAGGCCGGTCAGGCACAACAGGAGCATGAACACCGTGCAGACCAGGCTGCTCCATTTGTGCACCCAGGACCAGGTCCGTATCGTCTGGCTTTTCATCATCCTCTGTCTCTCCCAAAATCGGGCACGCCGCGCCTGGACGTGCGACGTGCCCGGCCCTCCTGTTGCCCTTGCCTCTTCAGAAGTTCACCGTCGCGCTCACGTTGATCGAGCGCGAGTCGCCGGCCTTGATGTAGTCGGCGTACTGGTACATCCAGTACTGCTTGTCCAGCAGGTTGTTCACGCTCACGCGGTAGGTCGTTGCATAACCTTGCAGCTTGGTGTCGTACGACGCCCCGAGGTTGACCAGGGTGTAGCTGTCCACCGACAGGTCGTTGGATGCGCGCAGCGGCGTTGCGCCGGTGTACTTGGCGCCCAGGCGCACCTGCAGGCCTTGCACATCGGGCACGCGGTAGGCCACCTGTGTGGTCGCAACGACCTTGGGCGCGCCGACGACGTCGTTGCCGTTGTTGGCACTGCCCGACACGTACTCGGTGTCCAGCAGCATCAGATTGCCGCCCACGCTCCACAGCTTGCTCAGGCGCGCCGTGGCACCGAGCTCCAGGCCCTGGTAGATCGACTTGCCGTCCTGCACCAGGAAGTTCGAGGCGTTCTTGTATTCGGACTTCTTCTCCACCCGGAACAGGGCCGCCGTGCTCGACCATTGCGGACTGTCGGTCTTGACGCCCAACTCCCACTGCTTGCTGGTGATGGGGTCCAGCATCTCGCCCACGGTATTGGCGTAGCCGCTGCCGGCCGTGATCACCGTGCCCTGCTGCAACGACTCCACGTAGCTGGCGTAAGCCATGCTCTGCGGTGTCAGCTTGTTCATCAGCGCCAGGGTCGGCGTCACCACGCCGCTTTTCTCGTAGATCGATGTCACCGCACCGGCGGCATTCATGCTCTTCTGCTCGTAGTTGGTCCAGCGCAGGCCACCCAGCACCGACCAACGATCGGTGAGCTCGACCCGGTCGCTGGCAAAGGCCGTCTTCTGCGTGGTTTCGACCGCGCGGTAGAGCTGCAGCGCGTCGAAAGAACCCACGCTGGTGTAGCCCACGGTGTTCTGCGCGTACAGGTTGCCCGTGCCCACCCCGGTATTCCACACACTGGCGTTGGCGTAGTCGTTCGCCTGCTGCTGCCAGGACACCCCCGCCACGAGGTTGTGGCGCACCGTGCCGGTCGCCACACGACCGGTGGCCATGGCGTCCCAGTAGTTGTACTGGTAGCGCTCGCCGTAGTCGGAGCGGTCGACGCTGTAGTTGCCGGCCACGTTCTGTACGTTCAGGATCTGCTCGTTGCGGCGCGTCTTGCTTTCGCTGTGGCTAAAGTTGGTCTGCGCCTGCCAGTCCGGGTTCAGCTGGTATTTGAGGCCGGTCGCGAGGTATCCGAACTTGTTGTCGGTGTAGCTGCCCGGCCCGACCAGCTTCTGGTCGTTCTTGACGACCGATGGCAGCTGCGCGCCGGTGTAGCTGCCGGTCTTGATGGTCGGCTCGGTGTCCTTGGCCAGGCGCTCCTGATAGAGGCCCTGGAAATCCCAGGTCAGGCGATCGCTGAGCTTGGCATCCAGGGCCAGCAGCATGGAACTGCGCTCCAGCGCACCGCCGTTGGGCGCCGTGCCCTGCTCACGCGTGACGTTCACCCGGTAGCCCAGCGCGCCGTCGCCACCTGCACGGCCGCCCAGATCCACATTGGCGCGCACCAGGCTGCTGGTGCTGTAGCCCAGCGTGACGCTGCGCGTGGGCGTATCGGTCGGCTTCTTGGTGACGTAATTCACCACGGCACCCGGCGCGCCAAAACCGTACATGAAACCCGATGCGCCCTTGAACAGCTCGACCTGCTCGAAGTGCTCGTAGGGCAAGGTCGTTGAATAGCCCAGGAAGGGCTTGCCGTCGATGCGGTAGGAGTTCTGCCAGTCCAGGTCCAGGCCGCGCACCGTCAGGTAGGTGCCCCAGGCGGTGTTGGCGCCGGTGTTGTCGGACACCGAGGCATCCTGGTTGAACAGATCACCCAGTTTCTGCGGGGCCTGCTCCTGGATCTGCTCGCTGCTCACCACCGCGCTGGAAAAGGGGGTGTCCTTCTGGGTGACGTTGCCCAGCGCGCCGGCCCCCACCACCGAGCCCAGGTTCTGCGTCACCCCGAACACCGCCGGGGCCACCACTTCCACGCTGGGCAACACGCCTTCCTGCGTGTTCTGGGCCTGTGCCAAACCCGCGCAGAACAGCGTCAATGCCGTCGCAAGCTGGTGCTTACTAAAGATTTGATCCTTTTCCTTGCATGGTTTTCCGGAACCTCGTTTTCGCACGCTCGCCATCGCTATCCCCTGTTGGTGAAAGCGACAGATCTTATTGCAAGTGAGAATGATTTGCAATTAATAATGCTTTAGGACATCAAAACCCGGGGAAACTGAAGGGCTAAAAGGGAGGTGCAAGCCCGGGTCAGGCCGAACTTGCGCACCCCTCCGACAGCCGCTCAATAGCGCAACAGCACCGGCGCCCCGCCCAGTTGGGCGTTCTGCAGCCAAGCAAAGACCGAGTCCACCGTGACCGTCTCGATGCGGTCGCTGTAACGCTTCTCGCTCGGGTGGTCATCGAAGGCCACATTGGCGGCGCCTATGCGCCCGCCCAGGCGCGTCAGGGGCCGGATGATCAGCACGCTGGGCTGGTAACCCTTGAACTGCAGCCAGGCCTGGGCGCGTTCGCGTGAATACACCGTGGGCTCCATGGCCGCGGCCAGCGTCTCGATGGCCCACTGGTTGCTCTGCTGGTACTTCTGGCTCCAGGGGTAGCTCACGATGTTGTAGGGCCGGTGGTGCAGTGCGGTCGCGCGTTGCTCGTGCAGCAGCAGTGCGTGCAATTTCGCCTGCACCTCTGGCGTGGGCACCACCCAGGCCGCCTCCAGGCGCCAGAGGTCGTCCAGGAAGAACTCGCCCAGGCCCTGGCGGTAGATCGCCGCTTCCTGCGTGCCGCAGTGGTTGAGCTTGTGCAGCACGCGCCAGACATGCCCGCCCTGCCCGTCGGGCTGCTTGTAGGCAAAGCCCAGATGCGACCAGCGCAGGCCGTACTTGCTCAAGTCCTGCCCGGCGCGCGCCAGCAGCACCACCTGCGCGCCGCTGGCGTCGAGCGCCTGCAGCGTGCGTTCGGCCAGCGTGAGGCCCCGCTCTACGGTGATGGCCTGCAAGGGCCGGTTTTCGCAGCTGCGCCCGGCGTGGGCCGGCGCCGCGGCCAGCAGCAGGGCCGCCAGCAGCCCTGCAAACCATAAGCGTGTGAACTTCATAGCGCCACCCGCTCGTTGTGCAGCAGGGCCCGGCCCAGCGCATTGGGAATGAAGGCGATGGCCTCACCCGCCACCGAGAGCACCACACCCGCGCCGATCACGCTGACGGCCAGCACCGTGCCCACGCCCACAACAGATGCGCCCAGGCCCTTGCCCACGATCTCGATGCTGGCCACCGCACCGTCGGAGGCCCGCTCCAGCACATAGACGGTGCCACGCGCGGTGGACTCCACGGTCTTCACGATCAGCACCGCACCGCTGACGGACAGCGCTACCGGCACCATCACCACCGCGGCGGCGGCCGCGCTGCCCACGACCACCACCGAAGCGATGGGCAGGGCCGAGAGCGTGCTGAGCGCCGAGGCCTCGGTGTGGGCACGGGCCGGCAGGGTCACGCTGCCCAGGGCCATGGCAACAGCCAGGGCCAGAGAGAGATAACGTTGTTTCATGATGACTCCTGGTGTCTTGGTGTCATTCATTCGCCACGCGCAGCAGCACGGCGACCTTCCAGGCGGGCCTCGGCCAGGTCGGCTTCGTGCCCGTCACGCAGGGTCTTGGCCAGCGTGAAGGTGGTGGTGATCAGGTAGAGCCAGCTCACGCCCAGGAAGGCCTTGTAGGTCTCGCTGATCTCCATGCGCAGCAGACCCCAGCCCGTGAGCGCCATGGCCAGGAAGAAACCGATCCACACCACGAACTTGAACATCGGCGAGTCGGCCGCCTTGCCCTCGGCCTGCGCCTTCTCGTTGTCACGCACGAACTTGGCCAGCACGAAGGCCGCCGAAAGGCAGAAGAAGTACCCCATGACCATGAAGGCCCGGTCCAGGTCCTTGCCCGGCAACCAGGCCAGGCCCACGCCGCAGAGAAAGACAGCCAGCAGAAAGGAAACCCAGACCTGGAGAGACCAGGCTTTGGAATCACGGTGGATGAGCACTTGCATGTAGGACCCCTTGGGGTTGTTGAACATGCAGCGGACTGTGCAGCGGAACGCTTCAAAAGGAAGCGCCTGGATAGCCCGGTTCTGTTTCTGAAAACCGAAAGTATCCTTATTGGATACTTTTTGGGACGTCGTTATGTCAGGGGGCGCACCACCAGCTCCTGGTAACCGGTACCCGCATCGGGCTCGCGTGCGAGTCGCCAGTCGGGCAGCGTGGCCAGCAGGACCTCCGCCGTCGTCCGGACCTCGTTGCCATGGACCACGTGCCCGCCAAAGACCCGGCCCTGTGCGTCGGACACAGACATGTGCAGGTGCGCCCCCTGGGGCGTGAGCGTGCCGGAGAGCGTGAGGATCTCGAAGGGGCCGCTCAGCGTGGTCTCTTCCGTGGCATCGGCCAAACGCAGCCTGGCATGGACCAGGCTGCCGATGCCGGCGACCACAAAGGCCGAGCCCGTGGGCTCGCTCTGTGCGGCTTCTTCGAGCGCACGGCGCAGATCAACCCCGGGTGGCAGGCGTATGGGGCGGTAGCTCATACGCGGGCTCAGCGTACGGGAAAGGCCGGCCCCGGGCTGCCAGGGCTTCCTGTGATGGCCGCCCCGAGATCCGCCAGCGCGGAGGCTATGGCATGGGCCACGGGCGGTGATGCCAGCATGCCCTCTTCCGTCAAGGTGTCCGCTGTCAGCTGGATGCCGACCGATGCGGACTCGATCACGGCGGCGGACATGGTCTTGAGAGTTTCCCGCAGCGCGGCATCCGAGTAATAGGCTCGGGGTTGTGCATTCAGCAGGACCACCGGCTTGTCGATGAAGGATTCGAGACTGACCAGCCAGTCGAGGGCGTTCTTCATGACCCCCGACACACCATGCGCGTACTCCGGGCTGGCGACGATCAGGGCGTCCGCACCCGCAACGGCGGCGCGCAGCTCGGCGACCGGACGGGGAACGGATGCCTCCAGATCGATGTTGAACAGCGGCAGATCACCTATGCCACTGAACACTTCGACCTGCATGCCTTGCGGCGCCAATCTTGCCGCGGCGCGCAGCAAGGCCGTGTTGATGGAGGCCGCACGCAGGCTGCCGGACAGGGCGATCACTTTCATATCAGCCGACATTAGACAACGTCGGCCTGGACGACCGCAGTCCGGCGCGAACCACGCACTAAACGCCCACCGGCAGCTTGGAGCGCATGGCCTGGCGACGGTCCAGCTTGCGGCCATCGGCGATGAAAGTGCCGTCGCCCACGGCATGCAACATGCGCCGCTCCTTGCGCGTGGCGTCCACCCAGGCGGCCACGCCCCGCAGGAAAACGACGCCGTGTTTCCTGTTGTAGTCGATCACCCGGCACTCGATGTTGGCCAGACATTCCTGGATCAGCGGCGCCTTGACCTTGCTGGCTTTGAGCGGCGTGAGCTTGAATTTCTCGAACTTGTCCGTGTCCGTGCCCGAGCAGGTGCCGATGCCGACGACCTTATCCAGCAGGTCCACAGGGGGAATAGCGATCACGCATTCCTTCGTCTTGCGCAGCGCGGCGAAGGAATGGTTCCACGGCCCGGTGGTGAGGGCGAACACCGGCGTGAAGTCCACCACCATGGTCCACGAGATGGTCATGATGTTGCTCTGTTTGCCGTCGTGCGTGGTGACCAGCACCACGGGGCCGGGCTCGAGCAGGGTGAAGGCTTTGCTGAATGGGAGTTTCTTCATGGACGCCTCCGTCATTGCCTGCGCGTGCTGCTCTGTCTTACACCGAGCAGCAGCCTAAAGATATTGGAATGCAGAACTCATTTCCGCGCTCCGCTATCACGCTGAACTGAGAACAAGAAGCACGAAAGCTCGAACCTTGAACTCAACGGCCACGTCGTAGTCGAGAAAACTTCTCACGGTGCGACTTATCGAGCTTTCTGATATCTAAAGCTTCTCGATAGCAAGGGTGGATCTCCCACGCAAGCCCAAAGTCATCATCTGTCCGCGAAGTTAGGAAGTCGGGCATCTGGTCAAAGCGATAGTGTTCATATCCGGCGTTTGATTCACTTCTGGCCATAATGAAACCAATGCGATACAGGAATCGGGCGACCTCTTTCGGCGATCGCGCATTCTCGCCTTCGATTCTGGGAGTAAGGTGATTGAGGATGCGGTTGTTAATCCAGCTGAAAAGCTTATCCCGTGGCATCAGCCGATCCGCGCCGCGAAAGCCGTTGAGGAGCTCCTCGATTTGTGGGCACTGATGCTTATGCTCTGCAACCAGATCGGCTATACGCTTCGCCCCGTATTCGCCCCACACAAGATCCAAGTCTTCTTTCGTGATTACTGTACGTCGATGCCTCAGTGCGGAGGCCTGAGCGAGCTTGCACAGCTGAATGGCCCAGCGCGGTCGCTCGTAAGAAAGCGTGTAGATAACTTTGTAGGTATCGACCATCTTTTCGGCCCACTCCATCTTTGGAGCGAACACCCTTTCAAGAAGCTGCTCATGCCCCTCTTCCTCCGAAAGGCCGCGCGGCATGGGGGGAACTTTGTTGCCAGATCTCTCGATTTCGGTCGCGATCCGGAGATAAAGCAGCCTAAGAAAATCCTCCTGATACCAGAGTATTTCGAACACATACTGCTCCATCTTGTCGAGAGATTCGTCATATCGACGAATCAATGCCCAGACGTCAGTGCGCATTGTTGCTCGGAAAAAAATTCCCTTTAAGTCTTGCGCCAAGTAACGACATGCCGAGAAAAAAGTGCTGAGTGCCAAGGACTCCTGATTGGTGTTCTGATACGTTGCATCTAGGTCGTCGATCAGAATCCAAACCTTTCGATCTTTCACTCTTTTAAGTAGCTCCAACTCGTTCGGAGCGCGGAGCTTCTTCGGATGCCCATCACCGAGAATTCTGTCGAATCTTTCAACAAGACAACTCACGAGATTTTTGGACTTGTAGCCGTCTAGCTCAGCCGTCTCGACAAGAGTAATTGAGTCATCTGTAAGCGCCAGATTCATTCGCTTCGCTAGCTCGCGGTTCACGAGGGCGCAAAGACGAATCATCCAATCATTTATGTAATCGTTTGGCGTAACCAGGGGCGATGAGAGACCAAATTTGGCACGAACCAAGTCTGCGCCTCGACACTTGATGACGAGTGCATCTGCGTCAGAACTCGCCAGGCGATGGCTCGCCCATTGGAGAAGCGCAGATTTTCCGACGCCTTTTTTTGCAGAAGCAACAAGTATCTTGTTGTCTTCGAGCAAAAACCTTTTGAAGGCCGACTGCTCAACAAAATACTTTGCCAACTGCTCAGGATCAGCGTCATCCCCAGCTTCATTTCCAAAGTCTATGTCTCTTAGTATGTTTGTCACTCTGGCCTCCGATTCCTTAGCTGAACAGTGTAGTTCGATTCTTGATTTCGCCCCTCAGGATGAACAGAGCAGTGCCCTATTAACCCAATCGCCAAAATGTTATTTACGCCTCTTTTGCCAACAATCCAGCCACCCTCTCCCGCAGCTCATCCAGCTGCACTCGATCCGCGGGTAGCGTCGCTCCCACATTCAGGCCCACCGTGTTGAAAATCCCCCGCCGGAACGGCTTGGCCATGGCCGTGGGCTTGCCGCCCACCAGCTCGGCGCGGCTGAAGTAGGAACCCCAGAGGTTGGTCAGCGCCATGGGCACCACGGGGGCGGGCTGCAACTCCAGGATTTTCATGAGGCCGCCCTTGAACTCCTGCAGCGTGCCGTCGTGCGTGATGCCGCCTTCGGGGAAGATGGCCAGCAGGTCGCCTTCTTTCAGCACCTGGGCGGCGGCGGTGAAGGCCGCGTCGTAGGCCGCCGGGTCTTCGGCACGCGGGGCGATGGGGATGGCCTTGGCCAGTTTGAAGAGCCAGCCCAGCACCGGGATCTTGAAGATGCGGTGGTCCATGATGAAGCGGATGGGCCGCGGGCTGGCCGCCATGAGCAGCACCGCGTCCACAAAGCTCACGTGGTTGCAGGCCAGGATGGCGGGGCCCGTTGTGGGGATGTTTTCATCGCCCGTGACCTTGAAGCGGTAGACAAAGTGGCTCATGACCCAGGCCACGAAACGCAGCAGATACTCGGGCACCAGCAGGAAGATGTAGAGCGCCACCACGGCATTGGCCAGGCCCACCAGGAAGAAGATCTGCGGGATGGTGACGTCCATGGCCAGCAGCGCGCCCGCGATCAGCGAGCTGGCGATCATGAAGAGCGCGTTGAGGATGTTGTTGGCCGCGATGATGCGGGCACGGTGCGTGGCCGGGCTGCGCAACTGGATCAGCGCGTACATGGGCACGCTGTACAGGCCGGCAAACAGGCTCAATAGCAGCAGGTCGGCCATGACGCGCCAGTGGGCGGGCAGGGCCAGGAAGGCGGCCAGGCCCATCACCTCCGACGCCGGCAGCTTGTGCGAGGCGAAGTAAAGGTCGATGGCAAAGACCGTCATGCCGATGGCGCCCAGGGGCACCAGGCCGATTTCCACGTGGCGTCGGCTGAGCATTTCGCACATGAGCGAGCCGATGCCGATGCCGATGGAAAACACCACCAGCAGCAGCGAGGCCACGTGCGCGTCGCCGTGCAGCACTTCCTTGGCGAAGCTGGGGAACTGGCTCAGGAAGACAGCGCCGAAGAACCACATCCAGCTGATGCCCAGCAGCGAGCGGTAGACCACGATGTTGCCGTGTGCGAGCTTGAGGTTGCGCCAGGTCTCGCTGACGGGGTTCCAGTTGATCTTCAGGCCGGGGTCGGTGGCTGGCGCGGTGGGGATGCGCGCCGCGAACAGGCGGCCGACGACGGCCAGGGCCACGCAGGCGAAGGCCACGTTCTGGTGCCCCACCTCGGGAATGGCGACGATGATGCCGCCCACCACATTGCCCAGCAGGATGGCCACGAAGGTGCCCATCTCCACCATGCCGTTGCCGCCCGTGAGCTCTCGCTCGCTGAGCACCTGCGGCAGGTAGGCGAACTTGACCGGGCCGAAGAGTGTGGAGTGCAGGCCCATCATGAAGGTGCACAACAGCAGCGCCGGCACGTTGGCCATGATGAAGCCCCAGGCCGCCACCAGCATGATGGCGATTTCCAGGTTCTTGACGAAGCGGATCATGGCCGTCTTCTCGAACTTGTCGGTCAGCTGGCCGCTGGTCGCACTGAAAAGCAGGAAGGGCAGGATGAAGAGTGCGCCGATCACCAGGCCCGCCATGGCCGGCGGCAGCCAGCTGACCTGCAGCTGGTAGGTGACCATGACGGTGAAGGCGAACTTGAAGAGGTTGTCGTTGGCGGCGCCGCTGAACTGCGTCCAGAAGAAGGGCGCGAAGCGGCGCTGGCGCAGCAGGGCAAACTGGTTGGGGTGGGCATCGGCGGCGGCATGCGGCTCGGCCGGCCAGGTCTTGTCAAAGTCGCGCAAGGCGTGCTCCTCTTGAATTGTTCTTAGATGTGCATGGCATTCTGCCCCAGCGCGCGCAGCGCGCTGATGACAGGCCATGCGGCGAACGCGGCCACCAGATGCTTGAGGCTGTGGCCCGAGACCAGCTGTGCCGTGAATGCGTACACCGCCGCGTCGTACTGTTCCAGCGCCTTGGCCGCGGCATAGATGGCGATGACCACGCCCCAGCGCACAGCCAGCGCCCCGGGCAAAGGTTTCACCGCCGCCAGCACCAGCAGCAGCACCATGCCGCTGCCCTGCAGCAGGGCCCAGGGCAGCAGGTTGCCGCTGGCGGCCCAGGCCCCCACGGCCAGCGGCCCGCACAGCAGCACGGCCGCGGCGAACCACCCTGCTGCACGCCCGCCGACATGCGCGGCCACGCCCAGGCCCAGCAGGCCGGCGA
This sequence comes from Hylemonella sp. GW821-FHT10B10, assembly GCF_059415585.1. Taxonomy (NCBI): domain Bacteria; kingdom Pseudomonadati; phylum Pseudomonadota; class Betaproteobacteria; order Burkholderiales; family Comamonadaceae; genus Hylemonella; species Hylemonella sp. GW821-FHT10B10. Next base: position 302,391 of record NZ_JBWKNN010000004.1, read on the forward strand.
AGGCCACCGTCATGCCCAGGCGGTCCACCACCAGGCCCGCGTTGTCGGGCGCCACGTGGTACCAGGCCGAGCACAGGGCCGTGACGATGAGGCCCACGAAGAAGAGCGCGGCCAGCTGGCGCTGCGGCTGCTCCAGCGCAGCGGTGGGCACGCGGCGCAGCACGTACAGGCCCAGCAGGCCGAAAAACGCGAACGGCAGATTGCTCAGTACGTCGAGTGCGCAGGGCAGGCCCAGCCAGCTGCGCTGGTCGGCGAAGTCATGGAAATGCGGGGCTTGCGCCAGCGGCGGCATGAAGGCGGCCAGCAGCACAAGCGCCAGCACACCGAGCCACAAGGGCACGGCCGAACGCGTGGACACGGCGGGGGCGAAGGTGGCTTGTTTCATCACGGCCTCCTCAGCGCCGCATCGCGTCGATGGCCGAGACGGTCAGCAAGCCCGCCCAGAACAGGCCGTAGAGCAGCGCGGCAGCCACGGGCACGCTGAACAGGAACAAGGCGGTGTTGCGCAGGGCACGGCCCTGCCTGTAGCCCTTGTAGATCAGATAGACCAGCAGCGGCGAGCCGTAGGCATACAGCAGCACGGCGAAGTAGAGGATGTAGCCCAGGTGTTCACGCATGGTTGACTCCGTAATCAAGACGGGTGCATGTTCGGACCGACGGGGCTGGGAAGTCTCGTATTTGATGACCAGGCCGATGCATGGTATCTTGAAGTATCTATTTTTGATACCGAGGGCCTGTTCGCACTAATTTCTCAAGTGCGAACGAGGTGCAAACGGTGCCAATCTAGGCGCACGACGAAACCCAGACTGGTGGTCTGGGTGAGGAGTGCAACAACGAGTGGCGCTGTTTGCACCCCGTTCCCTTCGGGTTGTGGCCAAAAAGGCCATGCGGGGTGTTGCGCGGACTTGCCGGGGGGCTACCCCGGCGGCGTCCACGCGCCTACCGCATGACCTTTTTGATCCACAACGCATCTTGAGAAATTAATGCAAACAGGCCCTTTATGAGCACCACCGCCGATCTCGTCCTGACCCTGAAGAAGGAACTGAAGGCCGCCCACCTGACCTATGCCGACCTCGCGAAGAAGCTGGGCATGGCGGAGAGCAGCGTGAAGCGCATGCTGGCCAAGGGGGACATGCCGCTGTCACGCATCGACGCGATCTGCCGCGCGCTGAAGCTGGATTTCGCCGAGCTCGCGCGCCGCGTGGCCGACGCCCAGCCCCTGCTGGCCGAGCTGACACAGGCCCAGGAGAAGGCCGTGGTGGCGGACAAGAAGCTGCTGCTGGTGGCCATCTGCGTGCTGAGCCAGTGGACGCTGGAGCAGATGGTGGCGGCCTACCGCCTGAGCGAGGCCGAGTGCGTGAAGTACCTGGCGCAATTGGACCGCATCGGCATCATCGAGCTGCGGCCACTCAACCGCTACCGCCTGAAGCTGGCCAAGACCTTCCGCTGGCGCCCGCACGGCCCGGTGATGGACTACTTCCGCGAGCACGCGCTGCTGGACTATTACAGCGGCGACTTCGACGGCCACGGCGAAGGCCTGCTGCTGGTGCACGGCAGCGTGAGCCGCAGCCTGGCGCCCTCCTTCATGGAACGGCTGCAGCGCGTGGCGCAGGATTTCGCGCAGCAGCACCAGGCCGACCAGAAGCTGCCCGAGAAGGACCGCGAGGGTTACACCCTGCTGCTGGCCATGCGCAGCTGGGAGTTCGAGGCGTTTGCGAAGCTGCGACGCTGATGAATCAGTCCGCCAGGAACACCGTCAGCACGCCGGTGTAGCCATACACGTGATGCCGCGCGATCTCACCGCCGGCGAAGAATCCCACCAGGGGCACATCACCCAAGGCATGGCGCACGATCTGCAACTCCGCGCTGGGGCCGCCGAAGTGCGGGCCGCCGCGGCCTGAGCAGCTGACGTAGACCGCGCCGGCGATGCGCCGCGAGGCCGGTGCCAGGGGTTCGGGCTCCGCGCCCGCAGGGGCCACGGTAAGCGGCAGCTCCTCGGGTTCCAGCTCCTCGCGGATCTCGGCGCAGATGCGCATGAGGTCGGCGCGCGCGGCCTGCACATTGCGCTGGCAGAAGGCCAGTTGCATGCCCTCTTCCACCACCTCGGCCAGGGCCACGCCACCGCGCTGCGGGTCCAGGCCGATGATGTGACGCACGCGCACATCGCTGCCAAAGTTGCCGGTGCGGTTGATGGCGCGACCGTCGGCCGCCACGTCCTGCATGTGGACCAGACCGGCCAGCGTAGCGCGCACGGCGCTGAGCGCCTGTTCGGGTTCATCCAGGCTGACATCGAGTTCGCGCAACAGCACCTGCAACGCGGGCTCGCCGTCGAGCTGGTAGACCACGTTGCGCTCGGCTTCGGTGATGGTGTGGCTGCCGGCCACGGGGCAGCAGCCCTGGGTCACACGCGAAACCACGGACACACCTTCGCCGAAGGCCACGCCGCTGAGCCCGCCGTGGAAGACACCGGTGGAGCGCCCCTGGCCGCGGATGAAACCGTCACCGCCCAGGGCGAACTGCACGCTCTCGCCGCGGCTCGCGGCCAAGCCACCGAAGAGGTAACCGCTGTCGGTGCGCGCGGCCATCTCGTTGATGAGCTCGGAGAGTTCGGGGGTGCGGCCGTCGGCGTGCACCAGTGCGGTGTGCGCATCGAAACTCAATCCCAGGGGGGCCACGCCGGAGAAAACGCGGTACTGGTCGGCCGGCAGGTCGCAGAGCATCACCGCCATGGCCGGTTCGTCGAAGTACTCGACGTTGGTGGCGGCTATGCCCACACCCACGGTGCCGGCCCAGTCGGTGACCTCGGGCAATTCGGCACTCAGGTGGGCCAGGATGGCTTCGGCATCGGCCGCGTAGTGGTCGCTGATGTAGAGCAGAGCCAGCGTAGGACTGGCAGCACCGGGCAGGGCCAGCTGCGCGCGCAGCTGGGCCAGCACCAGCGCGGCGGCCATGCGCCATTGCGGGTGGGTGGCGTGGGCCAGGGGGAAGTTTTTCATCAGCGGCTCAAGACGCAGGCGGTTTGGGCTTGCGCGGGGTGGTTTTCTTTGCGGCCTTGGCAGGCGGCGCGGGCGCAGCCGCGGCAGCGCTGCGTGCGGCCACGTCTTTCATGGCCTGGCCGGCGATCTGCTGGAACTGCTGCGTGAGCGCGCCCCAGTACTGCATGGGATCGGCCATCGGGGGTGTTGCGCCGGCGGCCGTGTTTTCAGCAGGGGCGGGCTTGGCTTGTGCAGCCGTGGGCCTGGCCGCAGGCGCCGCACCCGGCATGGGCCAGGCCATGCCGGTGCCGGGCATGGGCACGTTCATGCTCTTGAGCGTGGCCAGGGTCATCTTCTGCACTTCGAGCGCCTGGATCGTGGCCTTGAGCGCGGCGGCGTTCTGGTCCAGCCAGAACTGCACGGCCTTGAGTTCGGAGATGCGCTTGTCCAGCGCTTCGGGGTCCATCGTAGGAGCGACCCAGCCGGCTGCGGAGGCGTTGCCACCCTGGGCGAGTTTTTGCAGGAAATCGAAGCCCGGCACGAACTGGCCAAAGCCTGTGGGGTCTGACGGTTTGCTCATCCAGCCGCTCCTGCAGGGTTCACTGGGAAACAGCTTACCCCATGGCAAGCCGCTGCGCTGCGTGGTCCCCAAAAGAAACCGGCCCGCGTGGCGGGCCGGTCACAGTGCGCAAAGGCTTTACTCGACGCGGCCGATGCGCTGCACCAGCGCGGCCATGGCCTTCGCGTCCGCCTGCACGAAGCGCTCGAACTCGGGCGTGTCCTGGTACATGAAGGAGGTGCCTGCCGCCACCAGCGATTGCTTGGCGCGCGCGTCTTCGCTGGCTGCCTTGGCGGCCTGGCGCAGCCTGGTCACCACGGCTTCGGGCGTGCCGGCCGGCACGAACAGGCCGGACCACTGCGAGTAAGTGATCGGCACACCGAGTTCCTTAAAGCTTGGCACCTCGGGCAGAGCCGCCAGACGGCCTTCGCCCCAATGGGCCAGCACGCGCAGCTTGCCGGCGCGCACGTGCTGCATCACGCTGGAGGGGCCGGTGGACAGGGCGTCGATCTGGCCGGCCAGCAAGGCCATGACGGCCGGGCCCGCGCCGGTGTAAGGCACGTGCAGCATGAAGGTGCCGGTGGCGACCTTGAGCTGCTCCATGGGCACGTGCATGGTGCCGTAGTTGCCCGAGGAGCCGAAGGTGGTCTGGCCGGGTTTGGCCTTCACGTGGGCGATGAAGTCCTTGTAGGTCTTCCAGGGGCTGTCGGCGCGCACCACCAGCGCGGTGGGGTCGGCCGTGAAACGCGCGATGGGCTTGAGCTGGTCCAGCGTGTACAGCGGGTTGCGTTTGAGCACCTTGTCGGCTTCGGGCAGCACGACGACGGAGGACAGGGACATGAGCAGGTTGTAGCCGTCGGCGCGCGACTTGGCCACCTGCGCCATGCCGATGCCGCCGCCAGCGCCGCCCTTGTTCTCCACCACCATGGGTTGGCCCAGAGCGCGCGCCATGGCTTCTGCCACGGGGCGGCCCACGGTATCGGCCACACCACCCGGCGGGAAGGGCACGAGCATGGTGACGGGTTTGCTGGGGTACACATCCTGCGCAAAGGCGGGCAGGCCGGCCGCAGCCAGCGCGGCTGCGCCCAGTTGCAGGAATTCGCGGCGTTGGGTCATGCTGGTCTCCTTGTGTTGGAACATCGTCTCGAACTTGGGGCTCAGATTTCCTGGACCGGGTTGCTCAGCTCGCCCAGGCCGCTGATGGCCACGCGCACCACGTCGCCGTGCTTGAGGAACTTGGGCGGGTTGAAGCCGATGCCCACGCCCACCGAGGTGCCGGTGAGGATGATGTCGCCGGGCAGCAGGGTCATGGCCGCGCTCATCTGTTCGATCAGGGTGGGCACGTCGAAGATCAGCTGCGAGATGTGGGCGTTCTGGCGCTGTTCGCCGTTGACCCAGGTCTGCATGCGCATGTCGGTGGGGGCTTCGTCGGTGGTGGTGATCCAGGGGCCGATGGGGCAGAAGCCGTCGAGCGACTTGCCCAGGAACCACTGGGCGTGGTTCTTCTGCAGGTCACGCGCGGTGACGTCGTTCGTGGCGACAAAACCCCAGACCTGCTTCATGGCGTCGGCCTTGCTGACGTTGCGGCAGGTGGTGCCGATGACCACGCCGATCTCGCCCTCGTAGTCCACCGACTGGGTGTGCTTGGGGTTGAACTGGATGGGATCGGTCGGGCCGTTGAGCGTATGCGTGGCCTTGGTGAAGATCTGCGGAAAGGCGGGAATGGCCGAGGCACCGCCGCTGGTGGCGTTGAAGCCGCTCTTGTCAAACTCCATGGCGTGCTCGTGGTAGTTCTTGCCCACGGCAAAGGGGTTGCGCAGGAAGGCCGAGAGCGGCGCCATGAACTTCACCTGGGCCATGGGCACGCGCGCCGTCACGGCGGCCTGCAGCTGCGCTGCGCTCACGCCGAGCTGGATGACGTTGAGCACCGGGTTGGGATGCTGGGCCAGCGTGCCGCCGACCAGGGCGACTTCCTTCTTGGCTTCGTCGACCAGGGCGAGGTGGATCTGGCCGTCTTTTTGGACACGTGCGACTTTCATGCGGACTCCTGAGGGGCAACCGGATATTGGTTGCCATTGGTTTATCTTGGTGAAAAATTATAAAGACCGATTATCACTCTTGCGTTGGTGGAAAACACGTAGTCCTGTGCTTTATTGGTTTCATTTGGTCTATCATTGACCAGAATCCTCCAACCTTTGCCTTGCGACCCATGGACCCCACCGCCCTGCTGCGTGAAACCCTGCTCGAAAAGCTGAAGTCCGGCATCTGGCGCGCCGGCCACCGCATCCCGACCGAACGCGCGCTGTGCACCGAGTACAGCCTGGGCCGCTCGGCCGTGCGCCGCGTGCTGGGGCAACTCAAGGAGGCCGGCCTGATCACGCAGACGGTGGGCAGTGGCACCTATGTCAGCGAGCGCATCGCCACCCTGCTGCCGGCACTGGAGTCCAGCGCGGCCACCGCGGCGGTCAGCCCGTCCGAGCTGATGGAAGTGCGCATGGCGCTGGAGCCGGCCATCGTGGAGATGGTGATCCGCAATGCCACGCCGGCCGATTTCGCACGCATGGCGCAGTGCTGCGATCGCGCGGAAGCGGCCCATACGCTGGAAGACTTCGAGCACTGGGACGGTCTGCTGCACGAGGTGATTGCCGAAGCCGCGCACAACAGCTTCGTGAGCCAGGTCTTCAAGCTCATGAACCAGGCCCGCATGCAGGGTGAATGGGGCATGCTCAAGCGGCGCAGTGTCACGCCCGAGCGGCGCGACGCCTACCAGCGCGAACACCGTCAGCTGGTCGCCGCGCTGCGCGAGCGCGACCTGGACCGCGCGCTGGACTGCACCCGCGGGCACCTGGTGCACGTGCAGCGCAATCTGCTGGGACGTTAGCGCCGGCCCCGGCGCGCAGCCTCAGTGCTTCGCGTCGGTACCCGGTGCCGCCATGCGCACCGGCAGCTGCACCTGCAGCTTGCTCTCGACGCCCTTGGCGTCCTTGAACACCAGGGTCAGGGGGATGGTGCTGTCCTTCCTCAGCGCGGTCTTCAGGTCCATCAGCATCACGTGGTAACCGCCAGGCTTGAACTCCACGGTCTTGCCGGCAGGCAGCTCGATGTCCGGAGCGGCGCGCATCTTCATAATGTCGCCCTCCATCTTCATCTCATGCACTTCGGTGATGCCGGCCACCGGCGAGGACGCATCGACCAGGCGCGTGTTTTCCTTCGCGGTGAGCTTCATGAAAGCACCGCTGGCCTTCTGGCCCTGCACGGTGGCACGGACCCAGGCCTCGCTGACGTCGACGGTCTGCGCATGCGCGCAGCTGACCGATAGCGTGAGTGCGGCAACGAGGATGTGGATGAATTTGCAAGACATGGCGTGACTCCTGATGGAAAACTATAAAGGGAAAGCTCAGTGGGCGTGCATTGCGGACGGCCCCGAGGGCAGCACCTCGAGCAGGACCGCAGGCGTCTTGAGGCCGCGGGTTGACGTGCCTTGCGCGGGAATCTCGGACCAGTCCAGCCGGCCTTGGGCGCAAGTCTGCTCTACACGGAACCACAGGGCCCCGGCCTGTTCGGGCACGGTGGCGCGCAAGACGAACTCGTCGTACCAATCGTCCTGCAAGGCGTAGGCCGGGCTGCTGGCTGTCCAGCTGACCTCGACCACGTCGACGCTGACGGCCTTGCCGTGGCTGCTGTAGGGCTGGGCCAGGGTTTCGCGTCGCACGGCCAGGGTCCAGCCTGCCTTGGGCATGGGCTTGGCGCCGCGCACGCCAGCGGGCAGGACCACCCGAATGGCCGTGGTGGGGCTGCCGTCGCAGCCGTGACCCACGCGGAAGACAGCGCGGTAGCTGCTGCCGGCCAGCGCGGCCTGGTCTTCCAGGACCACGTGGGCCGAGGCGGGAGTGGAGATCGCCAACACGGCGCTGGTGCCAAGGAAAGCAAGAAGGTTTTTCATAGGGGCTCTTTCAGAAATTGACTTTGAGATCCGCCACGTAGGTGCGTTGCGGATAGGGGTGGAAGTTCCAGTAGGTTTCGTCGGTGAGGTTGTCGATGCCCAGTGAAGCCACGGTCCTGGGGTTGAAGCGGTAGCGCCACCGCACATCGGTCACCAGGTAGCTGCTGGCACCTGTGTAGGCGTCACCGTTGACGTCGGAGTTGTCGAGCGTGGAATACTGCTTGCCGCTGTAGCGCACCCCCAGGGAGCCGCTCTGCTGCTCGTCGAAGCGGTAGTTGGCCAGCGCCGTGGCACGCCAGACCGGCACACGCGGCTGGTACTTGCCCACGCTGGCCGGGTTGGTCGGGTTGCTGACGATGCGCGAGTCGGCATAGGTCAGGCTGCCAGACAGCTCCAGGCCCTTGAGCAGCGCATCGCTGCCGTTGTAGGCCAGCTCCACGCCCTGGGTATTGACCGCGTCGATGTTCTGCACACGGCTGGTGGTAGTGCTGCCAGGGATGAGCTGCGAGTAGAGCGCATCACGCGTGTCCTCGTTGAACACGGTCAGGCGCAGCAGACCGCGGCCCAGGTCCTGCTCCAGGGTGAGCTCGGTGGTCCAGGATTTTTCCGGTGCCAGATTCGGGTCGTTCACGAAGGAGAGGTTGGCGTTGGAGGTGGCACCGTAGAGTTCCTGCACAGTAGGCATGCGCACAGCGCGGCCCGTGGCGGCCTTGAGCACCTTGTCGGCCGACCACTGATACGCCAGTGCGGCCTTGGGCGAGACGTAGTTCTCGATGCGGCTGGCGTAGTCCACCGGGGTGGAGCCGCTGAGGCGGGTGTAACCACCCGACGCGCTCCATTGCTCAACGCGCGCGCCCAGCACGGTCTTCCACCGCGGCGCGAAGGTCCAGCTGTCCTGGCCATAGAGGGCCTGAGTCTGCGTCTTGCCGCCGACGTCGCTGTTGAGCGAACCCGCGCCATCGGTCAGCCAGTTGCCGGCGATGTTGGATTTGAGGATGCGCAGCTGGTAGTTGTCCTGCTGGGCGCCGAAGTCCACGATGTGCGCGCCCTGCAGGCCCTGGGGTCGCCAGGTGCCGCGCGCCACCACGGTGGACCAGCCCGTGCCCTTCTGGTCGGTGATCGTGCCCGCGCCGCCGCCCAGGGTGGAAGTGGCCGAGAGTGTGGCCGCACGCAGCTGGTCGCGGCCATAGTCATAGACGCTGGCAGCCAGCTCCCCGTCCCACTCGCCTTTGGTGTTGCTCTTGAGCGAGAGGCCGTGCATCACGTGCGCCAGGCTCTCACGCGAGGCATTGAAGGCATTGTTGACGTTGTAGCTCTGGCCGTTGATCTGCACGTCGCCGTAATACACCGCATTGCCCGCGGCGTCGCGCAGATAACTCTGCGGGTTGCCTTCGGCGGTGTTGGCCCAGCTGCCCAGGGTGTAGCTGGCGCGCAGCGTGGGCGAGAGGTCGTAAGCCAGCTTGATCCGGGCCTGGTCCTGCACGGTGTGGTACTGGGTGTTGGTGCCCAGGATGTAGTTGTCCGCATTGGTGGTGCTCAGGGTGCGCACGGCACCGGTGACCGGCGTGGCGCCCGCGCCGCCCGTGGCCGACAGCAACTTGGTGGCGAACACCAGGGGCTGGCCCGTGCTGTCCGTGTGGTTCACATGGACCCACCAGGACCAGTCGCCACTGCGGCTGCCCAGCGAGGCGCTGCCCTGGCTGCCGCCATAGCTGGCGCTGCTGTTGTAGAGCTTGAAGTTCTGGTTCCAGGCACCCACGCTGGCCGAGCCCTCGAAGTGGCTGGGCATGCGCGTCACATAGTCCACCACGGCGCCCACGGAGTTGCCCGGATAGGCCGCTGAGTAGGGGCCGTACATGACGTCGACCCGCTCGATCTCCTCGGGGCTCACCATGCCCCAGCGCGGCGCATAGGTGGCGCCATTGCCCAGGTAGTTGGAGAGCAAGATGCCGTCGGCGTACACCGCCGAGCGCGCGCTGTTGCCCGTGCCCGAGGCGCGACTGGACAGCACCGCGTGGTTGTAGTCACCCACATAACGCTTGCGCACCAGCAGGCTGGGGAAGTACTTCAGCGCATCCTCGCTGTCGGTGGCATTGACGGTCTCCGCGATCTGCTCGCGCGTCACACCCTCGATGGTGGCGGGAATCTGCGTGGGCAGCGAGGTGGGCTGGCCGCTGTTGACGGTGACCACACCGAGCGACTTCGCCGGCGCATCGGTTTCGGCCTGCGCCGCGACGTTCTGGGCCGAGACCTCAAAAGCCAAGGGACAGGCCAGGGCCAAGGCCATGACCAGGCGGTTCTTCCGCATGAATACGCTCCGGAAACATCAGGGGATGCAGCCGCGCCTTTCACCCGGGTGAAAAGCGGGAACTGCGCAGCGATGGATCAGGAAAGCGAGGGAGGCCCGCGCGCGGGCAGTGCCGCAGCCGTGCGGCCGGAGAGATGTGCGGCGGCCACCGGGAGCAGCACATGTGCCAGCGCTGCGGGAAGCTGCGCTGCAGGCTGGGCCAGGGACGGCGGCGCGCCGGCGGTGACACAGAGGGGGCAATCCAGTGTGAGGCTGGATGCCGCCTGGCTGCCGTCGTCGCTCGTGACGATCAGCTTCATGGCCCCGCCGCTGGCGCAGACCAGTTCCATGGACTGCGGCTTCACCAGGGGCGACGCGATGGCAACGCCCAGCGCGAACGTGAACCACACCAGCACAAGGCGGGCGAGGAAACGGGCGTGGCGCAGGGTCTGCATGCGCTGCATTATCCCCCACCGGTCCCGGCCGGCTGCCGGCACCGACCTTGACCTGTGTCAAAGACGAGCGCAGAGTGGACGCGCATGATGGCTCCGTACCCTGATGGAGAGTCCGATATGAGCACCCAGATCACAGCACCCTTCAAGAAGCAGCTGCTTGAACAGCGCTCCTCCCTGCTGGCCCAGCTGGCCAGCCTGCGCGGCGGCAACGTAGGCCGGGCGCAGGCCTCGGACGAGCATTTCGGCGGGCAGAAGGAAGATTCCCGCGCGCAGATGGAAACCGAACGCGAGCTGGAATTCACGCTCGATGCCCGCGAAAGTGCCGAACTCGACGCCGTGGATGCCGCGCTGCAGCGCATCGCCGACGGCAACTATGGCGTGTGCGTCGATTGCGGCAGCGACATCGCCGCCGCCCGCCTGCATGCCGCGCCCGAAACGCCGCGCTGCCTCAACTGCCAGGACAAGTTCGAACACGGGCGCCGCGCCTGACGCGCACCCTTCACCTTACGACCCGAAGAAAGAAACCACCATGCCCACCTTCCACGCCATCGTCTGGCTCGACCGTTCCGAAGCCCACGTCATCCTCTTCGACCGCGAGCACATCGCCGCGCAGAAGATCAAGTCACGCAGCCACCACAAGGCCACGGGCGGCCACACGGGCTCGCACCAGGGCTCGGGTCGCGGCGACAGTGCCACCGGCCACCACAGCCCCGCCGGCGGCCACAGCAGCGGCGACGAGACCTACTACCACTCGGTCGCCGAGGCCCTCAAGGGCGTGCACGAGATCCTGATCACCGGTCCGGCCCAGGCCAAGGACGAGTTCAAGGCGCATTGCACGCGCCATGACAAGGATATAGCCAAGGCCATCGTCGGTGTAGTCACCAGTGACCACCCGAGCGACGGCCAGCTGGTGGCCATGGCCAAGCAGTATTTCCTCAAGTACGACCAGATGAACTAGAAGCTCTGACTTGCCCTCGGCGCAAAAAAAGGCGACCCTCGGGTCGCCTTTTTTGCGGGCGGGTGGCGCCTTACTTCGCCAGTGGCACGATCTTCTGGTCGATGGCGCCGAAGACCGACTGGCCGTCCTTGCCCTTGATCTCGATGCGGATGGTGTCGCCGAACTTCATGTAGTCAGTGACGGGCTGGCCATCCTGGATGGTTTCGATCGCGCGCTTCTCGGCGATGCAGCTGTAGCCCTTGCTCCACTCCTTCTTGCCATTGACTTCGGTGGCGCGGTTGCTGACCGTGCCCGAGCCGATGATGCTGCCGGCGCGCACATTGCGCGTCTTAGCCAGGTGCGCGATGAGCTGGCCGAAATGGAAGGTCATTTCCTCACCGGCCTCGCACATGCCCACGGTGCGACCGTTCCAGGCGCTTTGCAGGGTGAGGTGCAACCGGCCCTGCTGCCAGCTGTCGCCCAGTTCGTCCAGCGTGACCGCGACGGGGCCGAAGGCGGTGGCGGGTTTGCTCTGCAGGAAACCGAAGTTCTTGGCCAGCTCATCCGGAATGAGGTGGCGCAGGCTGACGTCATTGGCGATCATCACGAGACGGATGCCGTCCAGGGCCTGCTCGGGGCCGGCGCCCATGGGCACGTCGGCGGTGACCACGGCCACCTCGGCCTCGAAGTCGATGCCGTGCTCCTCGCTGACGCAGACCACGTCATCACGCGGGCCCAGGAAATCATCGCTGCCGCCCTGGTACATCAGCGGTTCGGTGTAGTAGTTGGCCGGTACCTCGGCCTTGCGCGCCAGGCGCACCAGCTCCACATGGTTGATGTAGGCCGAACCGTCGGCCCACTGGTAGGCGCGCGGCAGCGGCGCCATGCATTGCGCCGGGTCAAACGGGAAAGCGTGACGCGCCTTGCCCTGGTTGAGCGTGACGTAAAGGTCCTGCAGCTGCGGCGAGAGGAAGTTCCAGTCGTCCAGCACCTGCTGCAGGTGGTGGGCAATGCCGGTCGCATAATGCGCCGTGCTCAGATCGCGCGAGACGACGACCAGTTGGCCGTCGCGCGAACCGTCCTTGTAGGTGGCAAGCTTCATCGATGGTTTCTCGAATGACGTATCGTTAAACTGAGTGCACCCGTCGAAACGGGGTTCCTTCCAATTACATCATGGACAAGACACGCGCAGGCATCCAGTCGGTCGAGGTGGGCTTTGCCCTCGTCGACGCGCTGGCCCGCGCCAACGGGCCACTGATGCTGCGCGACCTGGCTGCCACCGCCGGCATGAGCGCGGCCAAGGCCCACCGCTACCTGGTGAGTTTCCAGCGCCTGGGCCTGGTCAGCCAGGACGCGGCCAGCGCACGCTACGACCTGGGCCCGGCCGCGCTGCGCATGGGCCTGGCGGCCATCACGCGGCTGGACGCCGTGAAACTGGCGCGTGAACGGATGCCCGCGCTGATGCGGCACATCGGCCACACGCTGGCCCTGGCGGTCTGGGGCAACCACGGCCCCACCATCGTGCACTGGGAAGAATCGCCCCAAGCCGTCACCGTGAACCTGCGCCTGGGGGATGTGATGCCCCTGCTGTCGTCGGCCACGGGGCGCTGTTTTGCCGCCCACGTATCACGCGACGCCATCGCGCCCCTGCTGCGCACAGAACTCGCGCACGCCCGCAAACTGGACCGCACGGACCTGCCGCGCAACCAGGCAGAACTGGCCGAGTTGCTGCAAGATGTGCGCAGGCAGGGCATGGCCCGTGTGGTGGACACTCTGCTGCCCGGTGTGGCCGGCTTTTGCGCGCCGGTATTCGATTTCGACGGCCACCTGGTGCTGGGCATGGTGGCCATGGGCTCGGTGGCCCATTTCGACACGGCCTGGAATGGCACGGTGGCCACGGCGCTGGGCCAGGCCGCACGCCAGCTTTCGCACGAACTGGGGCACGCGGCTTGAAAACTTCTTCTGCGATTTCTGCATGCCTGCTGGCTCTGCTGTACACCGCGGCGCTGGCCGCCCCCCCGGCGCCGGCGCCCTCTGTCGCGGCCGGCGCGCCAGCCGTCGTACCGGCGCTGGTCCTGCCGGCCCCGCTGCGCCTGCACTACGCCATCCGCGGTCGCGTCGGTTTCCTGCCCTACCGTGCCGGGGGTGAACTGCTCTGGACCCACGACGGCCGTAGCTACCAGGCCCGCATGGAGGTCAACATTTTCCTGCTGGGTTCGCGTGTGCAGCACAGCCAGGGTCGGCTCACAGCAACGGGCCTGCAGCCGCAGCGTTTCGTCGACCGCGTGAGCAATGACCGCAGCGTGGACTTCGACTACCCGGCGGCCCGCATCCGGTTCAGCGAAGGCACGGAACCGGTGCCGCTGCCCGAGGGCGCACAGGACCATCTGAGTGTGTTCATGCAGCTGGGCAGCCTGGTCGCCGCAGCCCCGCAGCGTTACCCGGCGGGCACGGCCATCACCTTCCCGGCCATGGGCATCTACGGACCGGAAAGCTGGCGTTTTGTGGTGGCGGGCGAGGAAAAGATCGATCTGCCCGGAGGCGAGCAGGCTACCGTCAAGTTCACGCGGGCGGCCACCCGCAGCGACGAACCCAATGCCGAGCTCTGGCTGGCGCCGGCCCTGGGCTGGCTGCCCGCCCGCATACGCCTGTACCAGGACAACGGCGACTATGTCGACCAGCTGTGGCGGGGCAGCGAGACGCCCTGAGCTTACCGTTGCAGGGCCCTTGAAATCAGCCGCGGCGGCGCCAACTGGGAAACAGGCCCTTTATGGCCGACACACCATGAACACGCTCTACGACTCTGACGACTACATCGTGAACCACCTGCTGGCCACCGCCGAGCCGGATGCCACGCAGGCGGTCGAGGACAGCGACGGCAACCTGCCGGCGCTGCTGCGGCACGGCTTCGAGATCGTGGACAAGCGGGCCGGCAAGGGCATCTATCTGGACGGCACCTGGGCCGAGCTTTTCCAGCAGCGCCTGGCCGAATGGCAGCGCACGACACCGTCGCAGGAAGAGGTGGAAGACACGCTGGCCCAGTACACCGAACTGGCCACCCTGCCGCTGCACATGCACTGAGTCGGGATCAGCGCGGCGCGTAGAAGCGGCGATACAGAGGGTCGATCAGCAGCAGCACGGCGAACAGCCGGCAGAGCTGGAACACCGTCACCACCGGTGCCCCCAGCTGCAATACCTTGGCCGTGATGGCCATTTCGGCGATGCCGCCGGGTGCCGTACCCAGCAACAGCGTAGCGGGGTGCAGGCCGGTCGCCTGGGCCAGCAGCCAGCCCAGGCCGGCACTGGCGAGGATCATGGCCAGCGTGCCCAGGGCCACGGCGCCCAGCCAGCGCGGAGCGGTGTGCACAAAGGCCGGCGTGAAACGCACGCCCAGGCTCACGCCGATCACCAGCTGTGCGGCATTCGACAGCCAGGACGGGATGCCCGTGAGTTCAATGCCGCCGAGCGTGATCGCCATGGCCACCACCATGGGCCCCATGAACCAGGGGTTGGCGCGGCCCAGGCGCTCCAGTGCCCAGGCCCCGGCCGCCGCCGCGCAGGCCAGCAGCACAAAACCGCCGGGCTGGAAGACGCGCGAGACCAGTACCGTTGTGTCCAGCCCCTGCACGCCACTGAACTGCAGCGCGAAAGGAATCAGCACCGCCACGATGAGCACGCGCAGGCTGTGGGCGGCCGCCACCAGGTCGGTGCGGGCATGGGAGCGCTCGGCCAGCAACGTCATTTCGGAAGCCGCGCCGATGGCGCTGGCAAACCAGGTCGTGGCCCGGTTCATGCCCGGTAGATGCCCCTGGCTGCGCTGCAGCCACAGGCTGAACAGCCAGCCCAGCAACAGGGCCCAGACCACCCCGACCAGGATGGCCCACCAGAGGCTGACCACCAGCGCGCCGACCGCCGGCGTGAAGTACAGCCCGAGCGCCATGCCGATGGTGCCCTGCCCGACATTGCGCAGCACAGGCCAGCTGGCCGTGGGCGAGCGCAGCATGGAGGCGATGGCCGTGGCCAGCAGCGGTCCGATGAACCAGGGCAGGGGGATGCGCAACCAGACGCAGCACAGGGCGGCACACAGGGCCAGCAGCAGCGTGGCAGCGATACGGGCAGGGGAAGTGAAACGCATGAAGAGCGCGTAGTATCGCCTCAAGCAAGGACCGACGCATGAAGACCAACGGACCCGAACATTGCGTGGTGCAGACGACCCTGCCCAGCGAAGCCCAGGCCGCCGAACTGGCCCGCGCCATCGTGCAGGCCCGCCTGGGCGCCTGCGTACAGCTGCAGGCCATACGCAGCTTCTACGTTTGGCAGGAGCAGGCCCATGACGAGCCTGAATGGCTGTTGAGCATCAAGACCCGCTGCACTCTCTACCCCGCGTTGGAAGCCTGGATCCGCGAGCGTCACCCCTACGAAACACCGGAAATCATCCAGTTGCCCATCACTGCCGGCAGCGTGGCCTACCTGGCCTGGGTGGACCAGCACACCGGCTGAGACCCCGGGCGAGGGTTGGCTCCGGAAAATAGCGACAATTGGGGTCTGCGGCTGCCAAAAGCGGGCGCGGGCCCCATTTCACTGTCCTCACATCCCGGTTTATGAGCCAAGCCTACATCCTCACCTTCTCCTGCCCGGACCGCCTGGGCATCGTGCACGCCGTCTCCGGTTTCCTGCTCGAGCGCGGCGGCAACATCGAAGAAGCCGCCCAGTACAACGACCCGGCTACCGGCCTGTTCTTCATGCGCGTGCGCTTCTCCTGCGGCCAGGTGACGTACGAGGACCTGCAGGTGCAGCTCAAGCTCTTCGCCGAGCCCTTCGCCATGCAGTGGAGCCTGCACGCGGCCGCCACGGCCATGCGCACCGTGCTTTTCGTCAGCAAGGAAGGCCACTGCCTGAACGACCTGCTGTTCCGCTGGAAGATCGGCCTGCTGCCCATCGACATCCGTGCCATCGTCTCCAACCACCGCGAGTTCTACCAGCTGGCGGCCAGCTACAACGTGCCCTTCCACCACATCCCGGTGACGGCGGCGACCAAGGCCCAGGCCGAGGCCAAGCAGTACGAGGTGGTGCAGGCCGAAGGCGCCGAGCTCGTCGTGCTGGCGCGCTACATGCAGGTGCTCAGTGATGACATGTGCCGCAAGCTCTCGGGCAAGGCCATCAACATCCACCACAGCTTCCTGCCCAGCTTCAAGGGCGCCAAGCCCTACTACCAGGCGCACGACCGCGGCGTGAAGCTGATCGGCGCCACCGCCCACTATGTGACGGCCGACCTGGACGAAGGCCCCATCATCGAGCAGGACGTTGCCCGCGTGGACCATAGCAAGACCGTGGAAGACCTGACGGCCATCGGCCGCGACACCGAGAGCCAGGTGCTGGCACGCGCCGTGAAGTGGCACAGCGAACACCGCGTGCTACTCAACGGGCACAAGACGGTGATCTTCAAATAAGCGGTCTTAGTTGAATATGCAAAAGCCCCGTGTTATACAACTCGGGGCTTTTTTGTTGCGAGCTACCGCATTACAGCCGCCCGTATTTCGACGGAGAACAACTCAGGTTTCCCGAGCAATCGCACGGTGTGATTACTAGTCCGCCCTATAGAGCACCCATCCTTCAAAGCTCCGCACGAAGTAAAGCTCGGAGATTGCTTTGCCCTTGAATTTATAGACGAAACCAGACGTGCCGTCAGCCATGCGCAGGTTAACGTCAACGACATCCTTGGACGTCAGGGACTCCACTCCATCCCTTCCAAACAGGAATGTGTTTAACGCCGTTTTGCCTGTGATCTGCTCAACAATGGGACCGTCGACAAGTGAGAAGCTGGACGAAATGCTTTCCGCAATTCGATAGTAGTTTTTCGCGCGGATGTTCTGCAAGAATGCATCCAGATCTGGGCGTTCACCGACCTGAGCCGGACCGCTAAACACGATCTTGATGCTCGTGACCTTGTTTTCTTTTTCCTCGAAGCTGAGGTTGTCGCCGAAATAATTGATATAGGTGTTGGGAATGGACTTCTTCGTCTTGAGATCCTCTGCCTGCTTGCGTTGACTCGGCTTACCCAGCTTCTCAATTGCCATTCTTGCGTCTGACCCAAGATTGATGCCATCAAGCCCCATATTCTGTGGGTTTCTTTCGCCTGCTATCTGAACGGAAACGATGAGATCAGGCCTTGCTTTGTCCGTTTCGAAGAAAACGTTGTGGCCATCTCGCCGATATGCATAGGCCTTCCAACCATCATCAAAGGAAAAAACCTTATCCGGCTCTCCGAATTGCTGCTTGGTGAATCTCAACTCCTGGCCAATTTTGAAGCCATACAGCGTGTAGTAATTTCCGGCGGTAGATTCAAAACTCAGAAGTAAAAGACCATAGAACGCGATGGTCGAAATGAGATGCTTCATGGTGCGATGACCCTCCCTTTGTTAGCTGACTATGCTGTCATACCTTCGGCAGATCGTCCACAGTCGTATCCCTCATAGAGGATATGAGCCACAGCTTTGCGCGTTGAGCTCTTGGGTGACGCCGGTGCCCGTCGTGCCAGTGAACACTTAGTACATATAAACAAAAAGCCCCGACTCTTTCGAGTCGGGGCTTTTTGATGTGCAGTGAACGAGATCAGGCCGCGGCAGCCACCTTCTCCTTGAACCCCATCTTGTCCAGCGCGTCAGCCAGCTGCTTCACGCTGCGGTCCGGATTGTGCAGCTTGTCCAGGCCGAAGAGACCGATGCGGAAAGTGCTGAAGTCGGCCGGTTCGTCGCACTGCAGGGGCACGCCGGCGGCGGTCTGCAGGCCCAGACCCAGGAATTTCTTGCTGTTCTGCACTTCGGGGTCGGTGGTGTAGCTCACCACCACGCCCGGGGCCTTGAAGCCCTCGGCGGCCACGCTGACGAAGCCGCGGCTTTCCATCAGTTCGCGCACCTTGGCGCCCAGGGTGATCTGCTCCTGCTTGACCTTGTCGAAACCGTAGGCCTTGGTCTCGCGCATCACCTCGTCCAGTCGTGTCAGGGCGTCGGTGGGCATGGTGGTGTGGTACATGTGGCCGCCGTTTTCGTAGGCCTCCATGATCTGCAGCCACTTCTTGAGGTCGGCCGCGAAGCTGGTGCTGGTGGTGCCTTCGATGGCCTTGCGGGCACGCTCGCTGAGCATGACCATGGCGCAGGCGGGCGAACCGCTCCAGCCTTTTTGCGGGGCGCTGACCAGGATGTCCACGCCGGTGGCCTGCATGTCCACCCACATGCAACCGGAGGCGATGCAGTCCAGCACGAACAGGCCGCCGACTTCATGCACGGCATCGGTGACCTTCTTCAGGTAGTCGTCGGGCAGCATCATGCCGGCCGCGGTTTCCACGTGGGGGGCGAAGACCACGTCGGGCTTCTGGGCCTTGATGGTGGCCACGACCTCGTCCACCGGACAGGGCATCCAGGAAGCCTGCGAGCCGGTGCCGACACGACGGGCCTTGAGCACCGTGGACTGGGCCGGGATGCCGCCCATGTCGAAGATCTGGGTCCAGCGGTAGCTGAACCAGCCGTTGCGGATGACCAGGGTTTTCTTGCCGGTCGCGAACTGGCGCGCCACGGCTTCCATGCCGAAGGTACCGCTGCCGGGGACCAGCACCGAGGACTTGGCCTTGTAGACTTCCTTGAGGATGCCGGAGATGTCCTTCATCACGCTCTGGAAGCGCTTGGACATGTGGTTGAGGGCGCGGTCGGTGTAGACCACCGAGAACTCGAGCAGTCCATCGGGATCGACGTTGGGCAGAAGACCTGGCATATAAAACTCCGTTATCTCAGACAGTTAATCTGCCATTTTCTCACCAAGCCGGACCAGGCGTGTTGCAGCCCAGCCCGGGTTGAACCCCAGGGAAACCCGGGGCCAGAGCATGACCACGGTGGAACCCAGCAGGAAACGGCCCATTTCTTCACCTTTTTTCAGGCTAATGCCCTGACCTTCGTAGTGCCATTCGGTCACCCGAGGCCGGCGCGGCGGGTTGACCACGCCATGCCAGACCGTCGCCATGCTGCCCACAATGGTGGCCCCCACCAGCACCAGCACCAGGGGGCCCTGCGCGGTGTCGAAGACACAGACCACCCGCTCGTTGCGGGCAAACAGGCCCGGTACGCCACGCGCCGTGGTGGGGTTGACCGAGAACAGGTCACCTGGCACGTAGGTCATGCGCATGAGCGTGCCGTCGCAGGGCATGTGGATGCGGTGGTAGTCGCGCGGGCTCAGGTAGAGCGTGGCGAAATGGCCGTTCTCGAACTGCGCGGCCAATGCGGCGTCACCGCCCACCAGGGCCGCGATGCTGTAGCGGTGGCCCTTGGCCTGGAAGATCTGGTCGCGCTCGATGGCACCGAACTGGCTGATGGCGCCGTCCACCGGGCAGATCCAGCGGGCGGGGGCCAGCGGGCGGGCGCCTTCCTTGAGGGCCCGCGTGAAGAATTCGTTGAAGCTGGCGTAGTTGGCCGGATCGGGGTTGGCCGCCTCGGCCATGTTGACGCCGTAGCGGCGGATGAAACGGCGGATGATGGCCGTGGTCACGCCCCCCATCTGCGAGCCGGCGACCAGGCCGGCGAAGGAGGTGAGCGCCTTTTTCGGCAACAGGTACTGCGGCAGCACCGCAAGACGATCGGACATGGGCAGCTGCCACCGGGGCATGGATAAGGAAGTGGTGAATTATAGGGAAGCGGGCCTGGGCTGGGCCTAGAATTGCCCGCATGAACGCCCCCGCCTCGGCCCCCCAGATCGATGCCCTGCAGCGCAGCCAGCGCCAGGCCCAGGTGGTACCGGCCCTGCTGGCGGTGCTGCCGGCGCATGCCCTGCTCTGGCAGGCCGAGGACACCACCCCCTACGAATGCGACGGCCTCACGGCCTACCGCCAGCGCCCCCTGGCCGTGGCCCTGCCCGAAACCGAAGCCCAGGTGCAGGGTGTGCTCAAGGCCTGCCATGCGCTGGGCGTGCCCGTGGTGGCACGTGGCGCGGGCACCGGCCTGTCAGGCGGCGCCATGCCCAACGCCATGGGCGTAACCCTGTCACTCGCCAAATTCAACCAGATCCTCAAGATCGACCCCGTCAGCCGCACGGCCGTGGTCCAGGCCGGGGTACGCAACCTGGCCATCAGCGAGGCCGCCGCACCCTACAAGCTCTACTACGCGCCAGACCCTTCGAGCCAGATCGCCTGCACCATCGGCGGGAACGTGGCCGAGAACTCTGGCGGTGTGCATTGCCTCAAGTACGGCCTGACCGTGCACAACGTGCTGAAAGTCCGCGGCTACACGGTAGAAGGCGAGCCGGTGGAGTTCGGCAGCGAGGCGCTGGATGTACCGGGTTACGACCTGCTGAGCGTCTTCATCGGCAGCGAAGGCATGCTGGCGGTGACGGTGGAAGTGACCGTGCGCCTGATCCCGAAACCGCAACTGGCGCGCTGCATCATGGCCAGCTTCGACGACGTGCGCAAAGCCGGCGACGCGGTGGCCGCGGTGATCGCAGCGGGCATCATCCCGGCCGGCCTGGAGATGATGGACCAGCCCATGACGGCTGCCGTGGAAGACTTCGTGCACGCGGGTTACGACCTGAGCGCCGCCGCCATCCTGCTGTGCGAGAGCGACGGCACCCCCGAAGAGGTGGAGGAAGAGATCGGCCGCATGAGCGAGGTGCTGCGCCGCGCCGGCGCCACCGCGATTGCAGTCAGCCGCGACGAAGCGGAGCGCCTGAAGTACTGGAGCGGCCGCAAGAACGCCTTCCCGGCCAGCGGGCGCCTGGCGCCCGACTACATGTGCATGGACTCGACGATTCCGCGCGCGCGACTGGCCGACATCCTGTTGGCCATCCAGGAGATGGAAAAGAAGTATGCGCTGCGTTGCCTCAACGTCTTCCACGCGGGCGATGGCAATCTGCACCCGCTGATCCTCTTCGATGCGAATGACCCGGACCAGCTGCACCGCTGCGAGCTCTTCGGCGCCGACATCCTGGAGACCAGCGTGGCCATGGGCGGCACGGTCACAGGCGAACACGGCGTGGGCGTGGAGAAGCTCAACTCCATGTGCGTACAGTTCAGCCGAGAGGAAAACGAGCAGATGCTGGGGCTCAAACGCGCCTTCGATCCGATGAGCCTGCTCAACCCCGGCAAGGTGATCCCCACGCACAACCGCTGCGCCGAGTACGGCAAGATGCTGGTACGCGCCGGCAAGATCGCGCACCCGGACCTGCCCAGATTCTGATTTTCATTTCAACCAGGAGCCTTCCCATGTTTCTCGCCTCCACACGACGCCGCCTCGTCCTGGCCGCCACCGGCCTGCTCCTGTCCTCGATGGCCCTGGCCGAACCCGCCACGATCAAGCTCATGGTGGGTTTCCCGCCCGGCGGCGGCACCGACGCCATCGCCCGTGTGCTGGCCGAGAAGCTCAAGGACCAGCTGGGCGCGAACGTGATCGTCGACAACAAGGCCGGCGCCGGTGGCCAGCTGGCTGCGCAGGCCCTCAAGGCCGCGCCGGCTGACGGCTCAGTGCTGTTTCTGTCGCACGATCACACCATTTCCATCGTGCCCCTGGTCATGAAAAACGCCGGTTTTGACTCGGCGCAGGACTTCGTGCCGGTGGCGGGTTTCGCGACCTTCGTCAACGGCCTGGCGCTCTCTGGCGGCACACCGGCCAAAAGCTACAAGGAGTACGTGAGCTGGGTAAAGGGCAAGGGCAAGGACACCGTGGGTGTGCCCGCGCCGGCATCGGTGCCCGAATTCCTGGTCAAGGTGATCGGCCAGAAGAACGGCCTGGACCTGCAGGCCGCGCCCTACCGCGGCAGCGCGCCCATGATGGGCGACATGCTGGGCAACCAGATCGCGGCGGGCGTGGGCTCGGTGCCGGACTTCATCGAGAACCACAAGGCCGGCAAGATCCGCATGGTGGCGGTGATGGGCGCCAAGCGCCAGGCCATCCTGCCCGATGTGCCGACCTTTGCCGAACTCGGCCTGGCCGGCTTCGAAGACGTCCCCTACTACGGCATCTTCGCGCCCAAGGGCACACCCAAGGCCCTGCTGGACCGCTACTCGGAAGCGCTGGCCAAGGTCATCGCCATGCCCGATGTGCACGATCGCCTGACCGCCATGGGGCTGAGCGTCGGCCATATGACGTCGGAGCAGCTGGGCACCCGTGAACGCGCCTACAGCCAGAGCTGGGCCCGCATCATCCAGGCCAGCGGCTTCCAGGCCCAGTAAGCCCGGCTTCCCGGCACCACCGCTGGGTGCTAGACCTTGAAGACCGACACGGTCTGCACCAGCTCCTGCGCCTGAGTGCGCAGGCTGCTGGCCGCAGCGGCCATTTCCTCGACCAGGGCCGCGTTCTGCTGCGTAGCTTGGTCCATGTTCGTCACGGCCTCACCCACCTGAGCCACTCCCTGGCTCTGCTCGGCGCTGGCCGAACTGATCTCGCCCACGATGTCGGTCACGCGCCGGATGGCCGCCACCACCTCGTTCATGGTGGCGCCGGCCTGATCGACCTGGGCGCTGCCCTGCTCGACGCGGGTGACGCTGTCGGTAATCAGGTTCTTGATCTCCTTGGCGGCCTCGGCGCTGCGACCGGCCAGTGAGCGAACTTCAGAAGCCACCACGGCAAAACCACGACCCTGCTCGCCGGCACGGGCGGCTTCCACGGCGGCATTGAGCGCCAGGATATTGGTCTGGAAAGCGATGCCATCGATCACGCTGATGATGTCGTGGATCTTGCGGGCGCTGTCGTTGATGCCCTTCATCGTGTCCACCACCTGGGCCACCACCTCGCCGCCCTGCACCGCCACGGTGGATGCACTCTGGGCCAGCTGGTTGGCCTGCCGGGCGTTGTCCGCGTTCTGGCGCACGGTGGAGCCCAGCTGCTCCATGGATGCGGCGGTCTGCTCCAGCGCACTGGCCTGGCTCTCGGTGCGCGCAGACAGGTCGGTATTGCCCTGGGCGATCTCGGAGCTGGCCGTGGCCACGCTCTCGCTGCCTTGGCGCACGGCCTGCACCACCTTGGCCAGGCTGCTGCCGATGCGGTTCATCGCACTCATGAGCTGGCCCAGTTCGTCGCCGCGCGTGTTGGCCACCCGCACGGTCAGATCGCCCTGGGCCAGGGCATCCGCCGTCTGAGTGGCCTGCCCCAGGGGCCGGATGACAGTGCGCCGGATCAGAAAGTAGAGCGCGCCCGAGATCAGCAGCACCATGGCCACGCCCATCAGGCCATAAAGCAGGCGCTGGCGGCGCACGTCGGCGGTGAATTCCTCGATATAGGTCCCCCCGGCAACCACCCATTCCCAGCCTGGGAAATGGACAAAGGCGGCGACCTTGTCGCGCGCCTGGGTCTCGCCACGTTCCTTGTTGATCCAGGGGTAGTGGATGACACCGTTCTTGCGCTCCATGATCTCCTTGAGGAATTCACGGCCGCTGGAGTCCTTGCTGTCGAGCAGGATCTTGCCCTCGGAAGTCGGGTGGATGACAAAACGACCGTAGTTGGCCCCGGGCCGCGAGTCCATGATGTAGAAATAGCCGGTCTCGCCGATCTTGAGACTGCGAATGGTGGTCTTTAGCTGGTTCAGATAGTCGCTGTAGTCCAGGCCGATGAAGGACAGGCCGACGACCTGGCCCTGGGCGTTGCGGATCGGGTCGTACTGGGTGATGTAGGGCTTGCCGAACAGCACCGCCGGGCCAGCATAGGTCTTACCCTCCAATGTGGCCTTGTAGCCGGGATGGCCGCGGTCCAGCAGGGTGCCGATGGCGCGCTCGCCCTTGTCGTTCTTGAGCGAGGTCGTGACGCGGATGAAGTCTTCGCCCGTCTTGGCAAAGACCGTGGCCACGGCGCCGGTACCCGCCGTGAAACTGTCGGCGGTCTCGAAGTTCATGTTGATCACCTGCCCGTCCAGCTTGAGCGTGGGTGCGGGCTTGCCGTTGACCTCGGTGATCGCGGGATCGAGCTCGAACTGCCCCTTGAGACGGGCCTGGAAAGCCCGGGCCAGCGCGGTCGCGCGCAAGCGCAAATCCTTGTCCGAAGCGTCGATGAGGTCCACGATCAGTCGGGTCTGGGCGTTCAGCTCCTCGACCGATCGCTGCTCGGCGGTACGCGTCAGCGTATAGCTGATGGTCGCGACGAAAATCAGGATCATCAAGCTGATGATCAGGAAGATAGCCATCGCCAGACGCAGCGACAGGCTCAGATTGAGCCAGCGGGCCACAAGACTTTGCTCCGACTGCATGGCGTCTCCTCGGTTTTGGCAACCTAGGTGGCATTGTGCATAGGCTGTGGCTTTTGTCCACGTACGCGCTTGGCGCCGCAGTTGACGCGCGCCGCGCCGCGCAGTACTGTTATCCGCCCGGGCCTACCTTGACCATGACCCACGAACTGCTGCGCATCCCAGCCGACGACGTGCACCTTGAAGGCCTGCTGGAACTGCCGGCCGATGCACGCGGCCTGGTGCTTTTCGCGCACGGCAGTGGCAGCAGCCGCCACAGCCCGCGCAACAACCATGTGGCACGTATGCTGCACACGCAGGGCAGCGGCTCACTGCTGCTGGACCTGCTGACCCTGGGCGAAGAGCTGGATTACCACACACGCTTCGACATCAGCCTGCTGACGCACCGCCTCCTGGTGGCAAGCGCCTTCGTGATGCAGCACACACCAGCCAGCCGCCACCTGCCCATCGCCTATTTCGGCGCCAGCACCGGTGCGGCGGCCGCGCTGCAAGCCGCGGCTGCGCTGGGTGATGAGGTGCAGGCGGTGGTCTCGCGCGGCGGCCGTGGAGACCTGGCCGGCGCCCATGAGCTGGGCAAGGTGCGCGCACCCACCCTGCTGCTGGTAGGTGGTGCCGACTACGAGGTGCTGCAACTCAACCGAAAGGCCTACGAGAAGTTGTCCTGCGAGAAGGAGCTCGCCGTGATACCCGACGCCACCCACCTCTTCGAGGAGCCCGGTGCCCTGGATGAAGTGGCACGGCGGGCCACACTCTGGTTCGGGCAGCATTGGCATTGATCCGGACGCTCAGGCTCGCAGCAAGGCGATGACTTCGTCGTCCTCGACTTGGTCAAAGTTCCGGTAAAACTGACCCACCGCCTGGAACCGCTCCGGCGCTTCCAGGCAGACCACCTCATCCGCCAGCGGCCGCACCTTATCGAGAGTGTCGGGCGGCGCCACCGGCACGGCGCAGACCAGCCGGGCCGGCTTTTGCTGGCGCAGACCATGCAAGGCGGCGATCATGGTGGCGCCGGTGGCCAAGCCGTCGTCGACGACGATCACCGTGCGCCCGGCCGGCTCCATGTGCGGCCTCAAAGGCGTGTACTGTGCGCGCCGCTGCCGGATGGTCTCCAACTGCTTGCGTTTTTCCTGCTCGATGTGTTGCGCGTCGGCGCCAGCGCTGGCCGCGAAAGGAGCGATGTAGGTCCAGCCGCTCTCGTCGACAGAGCCAATCGCCAGTTCCGGCTGCCAGGGTGCGCGCAGCTTGCGCACCAGCACCACATCGAAGTCACCCTGCAGCTCGGCAGCGATGAACTTGGCCATGGACACTGCGCCACGCGGAATGGCCAGCACGAGGGGCTTCTGTCCCCTGTAGGCCTTGAGCTGCGCTGCCAGGCGTTGCGCGGCTTCATCACGGTCACGGAACATTGCGCACCTCCGCAGCACAATACAGGCATGCCATTGAAGCACGAAGTCAGCCTCGTCGGTGCCCCCGCGGACGCTGGTGCCAGCCGCGCCGGAGCCCGGTACGGGCCGCCGGCCCTGCGCGCTGCCGGGCTGGCGATCGTTCTGCAGCGGCGCGGGGTGGCCGTGCACGACGCCGGCGACCTCACCGGCCCGCGCAACCCGGAGCAGCCACCCGTCGATGGCTATCGGCACCTGGGGGTCGTAGGCCACTGGTGCCAGAGCGTGCACGATGCGGTACTGGCCGAATTGACCTGTGACCGGTTGCCGCTGCTGATCGGTGGCGACCACAGTCTGGCCATCGGCTCCATCAGCGCGGTGGCGCGTCATTGCCTGACCGTCGGTCGGCCGCTGCGCGTGCTTTGGTTCGACGCGCATGCCGACTGCAACAGCCGAAGCACCAGCCCCAGCGCCAACCTGCACGGCATGCCGGTGGCCTGCCTGCGCGGCATCGGCCCTCCGACGCTGACGTCCCTGGCCGGCAGACGGCCCGCGCTGGCGGCAAACCAGTTGCACCTGATCGGCGTGCGTAGTGTGGACCCGGGGGAAGCGGGGGTGATCAGCGCACTGGAACTGGAGGTCAGCGACATGCAGACCTTGCGCGCACAGGGTGTCGACGCCGTGATGGCGCGCGCCCTGGCGGGCCTGAATGACAACGCGCACCTGCATGTGAGCCTGGACCTGGATTTCCTGGACCCTTCCGTCGCACCCGGGACGGGCCTGCCGGTGGCCGAT
Source organism: Hylemonella sp. GW821-FHT10B10 (assembly GCF_059415585.1). NCBI lineage: Bacteria > Pseudomonadati > Pseudomonadota > Betaproteobacteria > Burkholderiales > Comamonadaceae > Hylemonella > Hylemonella sp. GW821-FHT10B10. Next base: position 328,933 of record NZ_JBWKNN010000004.1, read on the forward strand.
GGCGCCAGCCTGGCCGAGGCCCACGCCTGCCTGCAATGGATACGCGACAGCGGCCGGCTGGGTTCGATGGACGTGATGGAACTCGACCCGACGCGAGACCCGTCGGAACTCACGGCGCGGCGCGTGGTGGATCTGCTCGCGGCCTTGCTGGGCCGGCCCGGCTCAGAAGATCTCGGCGGGGCGTGAAGGGGTAAGCCAGCTTTCGAGCTCGTCGGCCGCCAGCGGTTCGCTGTAGTAGTTGCCCTGGGCCTGCTCGCAGCGCCAGATACGAAGCAGCTCGGCCTGCTGCTCATGCTCCACGCCTTCAGCCACGACCGTCTTGCCCAGGGCGTGCGCCAGGGCAATGATGGAGTGCACGATGCTGCCAGCGCCGTCACTGCGACCCAGGTCACGGATGAAGGAGCGATCTATCTTCAGGATGTCGATGGGCAGGCGTTGCAGATGGCTCAAGGAGGAATAACCGGCGCCGAAGTCGTCCAGCGCAATGACCACACCGGTCCGTTTGATCCGGCTCAGCTGCTCACCCACCTCCTCGATGTTGTTGAGCAAGGTCCCTTCGGTGACCTCGAGTTCGAGCGCAGCCGGCGTGACCTGGCCGGCGTCCAGCGCCTGCCGCAGCTGCTGGCCCAGGCGCCCGGACGTGAGCTGGCGGCCCGAGACGTTGACGGAAACGGCGATACGGTAACCCGCCCCCTGCCAGCGCCCCAGCTGCTCGCAGGCCTGGTGCAAGACCCAACCACCGATCTCGTCGATCAGGCCGACCTCCTCGGCCAGCGGAATGAACTTCTCGGGGCTGACCTCACCCAAATCCGGATGCTGCCAGCGCAGCAGGGCCTCGACGCCCGTGAGTTTGCCGTCAGCCAGGCGGATCCGCGGCTGGTAACGCAGGGAGAACTGGCCGCGCGGGATGGCCAGTCGCAACTCCCGCTCCAGCACGGTCTGTTCCTGCTGGGCCCGATTCATGCCCTCCTCGAAGAAGATGATGCGTCCACGCCCCGTGGCCTTGGCCCGGTACATGGCCATGTCGGCCTTCTTGAGCAATTCAGGCGCAATGCTGCCGTCGTTCGGGAAGATCGCCACGCCAATGCTGGCGCCCACATAGCTCGTGCCGCCGTCGATCAGGAAGGGTTCGGCCATCAGCCCCAGCATCTCTCCCGCCAGGCGCGCGGCCTGCTGCGCGTTGCCCAGGCCGGGCAGCAGCACGACGAATTCGTCGCCGCCCATGCGGGCCACGGTATCACCCTCGCGCGTCGAGGAGATCAGGCGCTCGGCCACCTGGCACAGCAGGCGGTCCCCGACGTCATGCCCCAGACTGTCGTTGACCTTCTTGAAACGATCGAGGTCCAGGAACAGCACCGCCAGCTGCTTGCCGTTGCGTCGTGTGTGGGCCATCTCTTGGTTCAGGCGCTCGACCAGCAGTTGCCGGTTGGGCAAGCCGGTCAGTCCGTCATGGTAGGCGCGGAACTTGAGCTGCTCGTCGCGGGCGTGCGCGGCCAGCGCCACACCGATACGGTTGACCAGGTCGCGCGCCTGCTGCACCAGCTCGTTGCTGAACTCGCGCGACTCCATCAGGCCGATGGCCAGCAACCCGCTGACCTGCTCGCGCCAGAAGATGGGCAGCACCAGGATGCGGCGCGCACCGGCATCGGCCACCATGGACAGGAAATCCGGCAAGTCGCCGCCGCCCACATCGAACCACAAGCCGTCGTAGTCGCGCGCCAGCTGCTCCAGCAACCAGGGCTCCAGCTTGCTGGGCACCTTGGACGTCATGTCGCTCTCGCCAGCATAGAGGTGCACGATGCCGAAGTCTGCGGCCTGCTGGTCGAACACCACCATACTGGTCACGGCATTCGGCCAGAGTTCGTGCAGGCGCTCCTGCACGCGGGTGATGACACGCTCCATGTCCGCGCGCGAGAGGATTTCCTGGTCGATCTCCCCCAGAGCGCGCAGCGTGCCGATCTGCCGCCCCAGGCGCGCAGCCATGCGGTTGAGCGCCTGGGCCAGTTGGCCGAATTCGTCGTCGCGGCTCACGACGACCGGCTGGTTGAATTCCTCCCGCGCGATGCGTCGTGTGCCCTCAATCAGGCGCTCCAGGGGCACCAGCGTGCGTCGCAGCTGTACCCCGCTGAGCAGGGCCACCAGCAACAGGGTCAGCACCACGATGCCCAGGAAGACATAGGCCAGGCGGTTCAGGCCAGCATCGCTGGCGCCGCGGGGGCGCAGGGTGACAACAGTCCAGTCGTCCTGTACAAAACGGGCACGCAGAAAGAGGCTGCGGCGGTTGTACTGCCACTCGCCGCTGTCGCTGATCACCGTCGTGTCCGCTGCCTTCGCCGCGGCCTCGACGGCAAGCGGCGCGAGCTGCGGGTCCGAGCAGTAGAGGACATGTCCCCCGGCATCGAGCACGCATGCCTGGGTCCCGAAGGCCAGCTCTTCCGGATCACCCCACACATGCTCGGGCACCAGTTCAGCCAGCAGCAGCCCCGTTGCGGGGTCTGCCGGATCGATGCGCGTCGCCAGCTGGAGGCGGGCGGGCATCGCATCCCGTTGCGCCAGCAGCACGCTCTCCGCGCGCGCCATGTGGGCCTGCACCTGCGGTTCCCGCAGCAGCGGATCGGGGGGAAGCGTCTCGGCGCCTCCTGCCGTCACCTGCGGGAACGAATCGATCCGCCGGAACACCTTGCCCGTCAACTCCGCATCGGCCTTGAGCACCGGCAGGCCCTGGCGCAGGCCAGCGGCCTGCACGCTGAGCATGAAATGCGCGCCCAGCAGCCGCTCGTACAGGCCGCTGGCATAGTTGCCGCCTTCCATGGCGAGCTGACGCTGCACGTGCTCCTGGTCCAGCCTGCGCATATGGCTGTAAGCCAGCAGCGCCAGCAGCAGCGCCGGCACCAGGGCCGACAGCAGGAACAGCAGAAACACCCGTCGGGCCACCTGGCTGCGCAGGAACAGACCCTGGATGGGAAGTTTCAGAAAGGACAGCATGGAAGGGTCTCTGGTCCGCGTCAATGCGTGTAATCGGCCGCCAGACCGATGAACGCGCCGTCATTGGCACGTACGACGTCATCGAGACTCACCTTGTTCGTCAGCTGGGTCTTCGAGTCGCCATCCTTGCCCAGGCTGTACAGATCAAAGTCGGAGTTGAGCGGGTTGAGCTTGCGGTCCTTGCGCGCCATGCCCTTGCCCGGCAGACTGGCCAGTTCCTGGTAAATATAAGGACGGCCCCAGGGGTCGAGTAGCCCGGCGTTGCCGACCTCGGCCAGCGAGGCCGGATAGCTGCCTTTGTTAAGGTAATAGTCCCTGACCAACACCTGCAGAACCGTGATGTCTTGGATGGCATGCTTCTGCTTGATCCGTTCCTGGTAACTTTGGTATTTCGGCAGGGCGAGGGCCGCCAACACCCCGACCATGGCCACCACGAGCATGAGCTCGATGATGGTCATTCCGGACGATCGACGAGGCGCCTGGGCGGCAAGCTTGGGGTGCATGAGGGTCTGGTGGGTCGGTCTGTAATTTTATGTAACAAGGGCAGGCCTGCCCAGCGGGTTAGCCCACCCACTCCCCCACGCATGTGATTCCGTGACTTATTGCACGTTCCGGGGCCCCAGCCATCCGGACCAGGCCCCCAAGCCCAGCGCAGGGTCTAGCCGCGGCCGCCAAAAATGGCAGTGCCCACACGCACCAGGGTGCTGCCGGCATGGATGGCAGCCTCCAGATCTGCCGTCATGCCCATGGAGAGCGTGTCCAGTGGCAGGCCTGCGGCGCGCAGTTCCTCATACAGCGCATGGGCATGCAGAAACACCGCCTTCGTGGTCTCGAAATCCGGCTGGGGGTCGGGAATGCACATCAGGCCGCGCAATTGCAGGCGCGGCAGCGTCGCCACGGCACGCGCCAGCGCCGGTGCTTCTCCAGGCGTCACGCCGGACTTGCTGGCTCCGCCGTCCACATTGACCTGGAGACAGACCTGCAGGGGCGGCAAGCTCGCCGGACGCTGATCGCTGAGTCGTTGAGCAATCTTGAGCCGGTCCACCGTCTGGACCCAGGCGAAGTGCTCGGCCACCAGGCGGGTCTTGTTGCTCTGGACCGGGCCGATGCAATGCCATTGCAGGGTCAGATCGGCCAGCACCGCCATCTTGTCCACGGCTTCCTGGATGTAGTTCTCGCCAAAGGCCGTCTGGCCGGCCGCATGGGCCGCACGTACCGCCTCGGGCCCGAAGGTTTTGGAGACCGCCAGCAGGCGGACCGTGGCGGGATCGCGACCGGCCGCATGACACGCGGCAAGGATGCGGGCATGAACGGCTTGGAGCTGGGCGGCAATCACGGTCATAATTGTTATGCAAGCGTAGCAAAAGACGACTCAAAGGATAGAGGGACACGTGGACATTACCCAACTGTTGGCATTCAGCGTCAAAAACAAGGCTTCCGACCTGCACCTCTCCGCAGGCCTCCCCCCGATGATCCGCGTCCACGGCGACGTGCGCCGCATCAACGTCGACGCCCTGGGGCACAAGGAAGTGCACGCCATGGTGTACGACATCATGAATGACACCCAGCGCAAGAACTATGAAGAGTTCCTCGAGGTCGACTTCTCCTTCGAGATCGACGGCCTGGCGCGCTTTCGCGTCAATGCCTTCAACCACAACCGTGGCGCCGGCGCCGTGTTCCGGACCATCCCGAGCAAGATCCTGACGCTGGAGCAGCTCAACGCCCCCAAGATCTTCGGTGACCTGGCCCTCAAGCCACGCGGCATGGTGCTGGTGACCGGCCCCACAGGCTCGGGCAAGTCCACCACCTTGGCCGCCATGGTCAACTACCTCAACGAAACCGAATTCGGCCACATCCTGACGGTAGAGGACCCGATCGAGTTCGTGCACGAATCCAAGAAGTGCCTGATCAACCAGCGTGAGGTCGGCCCCCATACCCTGAGCTTTGCTGCCGCCCTGAAGTCGGCGCTGCGCGAAGACCCGGACGCCATCCTGGTGGGCGAAATGCGCGACCTGGAAACCATCCGCCTGGCCATGACCGCGGCTGAAACCGGCCACCTGGTGTTCGGCACCCTGCACACCTCCAGCGCCGCCAAGACCATCGACCGGATCATCGACGTGTTCCCGTCCGAGGAAAAGGAAATGGTCCGCGCCATGCTGTCCGAATCGCTGCAGGCCGTGATCTCGCAGACCCTGTGCAAGACCAAGGACGGCCAGGGCCGAGTAGCGGCACACGAAATCATGCTGGGCACGCCCGCCATCCGCAACCTGATCCGCGAGGCCAAGGTCGCGCAGATGTACTCCAGCATCCAGACCGGCAACAATGTGGGCATGCAGACGCTGGACCAGAACCTGACCGAACTGGTCAAGCGCAACGTCATCAGCGCGGCGGAAGCCCGTGGCAAGGCCAAGATCCCGGAGAACTTCCCCGGCTGACGCCGTGGAGGTAAGAACAACCCACGCGTCCCGCCGTTGAGGCGGGGTGCACCAGGAAGGAGGTGCTCTCATGGAGCGCGACCAGGCAACCAAATTCATCAACGACCTGCTGCGATTGATGATCAGCCGCAACGGCAGCGACCTCTTCATCACAGCCGACTTTCCGCCCGCCATCAAGGTGGACGGCAAGATCACCAAGGTTTCCCCCCAGCCCCTGAGCTCGGCCCACACCATGGCGCTGGCGCGCTCGGTCATGAACGACAAGCAGGTCGCAGAATTCGAACGCACCAAGGAGTGCAACTTCGCGATCTCGCCGCCCAATGTCGGCCGCTTCCGTGCCAATGCTTTCATCCAGCAGGGGAAGGTCGGTCTGGTGCTGCGGGTGATTCCCGCCGTGCTGCCCACCATCGATACCCTGGGCGTGCCGCAGATCCTCAAGGAAGTGACCATGGCCAAACGCGGCCTGTGCATCATGGTGGGCGCGACCGGCTCGGGTAAGTCGACCACGCTGGCCGCCATGGTGGATTGGCGCAACGAGAACTCGCAGGGCCACATCATCACCGTCGAAGATCCCGTGGAGTTCGTGCACCCGCACAAGAACTGCGTGGTCACGCAGCGCGAAGTGGGCCTGGACACCGACAGCTGGGAAATCGCGCTGAAGAACACGCTGCGTCAGGCGCCTGACGTGATCCTGATGGGCGAAATCCGCGACCGCGAAACCATGGAACACGCCGTGGCCTTCGCCGAAACCGGCCACCTCTGCCTGGCCACCCTGCATGCCAACAGCGCCAACCAGGCGCTGGACCGCATCATCAACTTCTTCCCCGAGGAGCGCCGGCCGCAACTGCTGATGGACTTGTCGCTCAACCTGCGCGCCCTAGTGTCGCAGCGCCTGATCCCCAAGCAGGACAGCAAGGGCCGTGTCGCTGCTGTGGAGATCATGCTCAACTCTCCCCTGATTTCGGATCTGATCTTCAAGGGCGAGGTCTCCGAGGTCAAGGAGATCATGAAAAAGAGCCGCAATATCGGCATGCAGACCTTCGATCAGGCCCTCTTTGACCTCTACGAGAGCAACCAGATCACCTACGAGGATGCACTGCGCAACGCTGACTCGCTCAACGACTTGCGTCTGCAGATCAAGCTCAACAGCCAGCGCGGCAAGTCGCAGGATCTGGCCGCCGGCACCGAAAACCTCGCGATCGTCTGAGGGTCTTCAGCCCACCCATGGTCTGGTGCCTCAAACACCAGACCATTTTCTTTTCAGGAGCACATCATGCCCAGCCTCAACCCCAAGACTTACGAATCCACTCCTGCGCGCAAGATTGCCTTCCTGGGCCTGGGTGTGATGGGTTATCCCATGGCCGGGCACTTGGCGCGCGCCGGGCACCAGGTCACGGTCTACAACCGCACCGCCGCCAAGGCCCAGACCTGGGCGAAGGAGTTCGGCGGCCAAGCCGCAGCCACACCCCGCGAGGCGGCTGCCGGCGCCGAGATCGTCTACGCCTGTGTGGGCAACGACGATGATCTGCGCAGCATTGTGCTCGGAGACCAGGGCGCCTACGCCGGCATGCAAGCCGGCGCGGTCTTCACCGACCACACCACGGCCTCGGCTGAAGTGGCCCGTGAGTTGTATGCCGCGGCGCGTGAACGCGGGCTGCATTTTGTTGACGCCCCGGTTTCGGGTGGTCAGGCCGGGGCACAAAACGGCATGCTCACTGTGATGTGCGGCGGTGACCAGCCCGCCTTTGACGCGGCCAGACCGGCAGCCATGGCTTATGCGCGGGCGTTCACCCGCATCGGCGACAGCGGGGCGGGTCAGCTCGCCAAGATGGTCAATCAGGTCTGCTGCATCGGCGTGATCCAGGGCTTGGCCGAGGCCGTGGCTTTTGGTCAGCAGGCCGGGTTGGAAATGAATCTGGTGCTGGACGTGATCGGCAAGGGTGCCGCGCAGAGCTGGCAGATGGACAACCGCGGCAAAACCATGGTGGCAGACCAGTTCGACTTCGGTTTTGCCGTGGACTGGATGCGCAAGGACCTGGGCCTGGTGCTGGACGAGGCGCGCCGCAACGGTGCACGCATGCCGGTGACTGCCCTGGTAGACCAGTTCTACGGTGATGTGCAGGAGATGGGCGGAGGACGCTGGGACACTTCGAGTCTGGTGCGCCGTCTGCGCAAATGAAGTCCGCCGGCCTGCACAGGCCGGCAGGACACTTACATCGGCCGGCCGCTGGCAGCAGGAGCGCTCGGCCCGCCCGAGGTGGTCGGCTGGGATTGCATCTCCAGCAGGTCTTCCTCGGTGATGATCTCGAACAGGCGCACGACCTTCTGCACGCCGTTGGTACGGCGCGCCAGGTCGGTGGCGCGATCGGCCTCGCGCAAGGTCACGCGGCCCAGCAGGAAAACCGCGCCACGCTCAGTCACCACCTTGAAGGCGCTGGCGCTGATGTCCTTGGCGTCGATCAGATTTGACTTGACGCGACCGGTGACCAGCGCGTCGGACGAGCGCTGGGTCAGCGTGGAATGGCCCAGCACGGCCAGTTCGTTGACGATGGAACGTACGTTTTCGATGCGCGACACCACCTGCTCGGCCAGCTGCCTGTCCTGCTCGTTGGGCACCTCACCGGTCAGCAACACCTGGCGGTTGTAGCTGGTGATGTTGATGTGCACGCGTTCGCCCAGATGCTCACGCAGACGGGCGCTGCCACGCGACTCAATGCGCTCGTCCTCGAGCTGCGAACCCGCAGTACGGCGATCGGCCGCCGACATGCCCGTCATGACGGCCCCGCCCACCAGCAGCGGCGCGCAGGCGCTCAGACCGGCACCTGCCGCCACAGCCAGCAGCCAAGCCAGGGTGAGACGACGCACTTCTTGCTTCATGACTTGTTTTCCTGTTCCCCGAGCAACTGGTGATCGACCCCGTCGCAAATGCAGTGCAGCGCCAGGATATGGACTTCCTGGATGCGCGCCGTGCGCTCATGCGGCACGATGATGTGTACATCGGTCTCGCGCAGAGCACTGGCCATCTTGCCGCCATTGCGACCGCTCAGGCCCACCACCACCATCTCGCGCTCGTGCGCTGCGTCGATGGCGGCCAGCACATTGGCCGAGTTGCCGCTGGTCGAGATGGCCAGCAGCACGTCACCGGGCTGGCCCAGGGCACGCACTTGCCGCGAGAACACGGAGTTGAAGTCGTAATCGTTGGCGATCGCCGTCAGGATGGAGCTGTCGGTGGTCAGCGCGATGGCGCCGAGTTCGGGGCGTTCGCGCTCGAAACGGCCGACGAACTCGGCCGAGAAATGCTGGGCATCGGCCGCCGAGCCACCGTTGCCGCAGGCCAGCACCTTGCCACCGTTGGTGACACAGGTCAGCATGGCCTGTACGGCCGCCGCGATGGGCTTGCTCAGGACCTGTGCAGCCTGGTACTTCAGGTCGGCGCTGTCGATGAAGTGTTGTTCAATGCGTTGCTCAAGCATGGCGCCTATGATAACCGCCGTCTGCCGCCCCCTGTGTTACAGGGGCCACTGTCTTTACCCCGCATCGAAAGCCGCCTGCAACCACTGCAGAGTCTCCCCGTCCAGGGCGACCACATCAAAGCGGCAGGGTGGCGGCGCCTGCCAGCGCAGCAGGTAGTGACGCGCTGCCAGCAGGATACGCCGCTGCTTGGTGGCGCCCACGCTGGCCGCCGCTCCGCCATGCCCGGCGCCGGACCGCTGGCGCACCTCCACAAAGACCAGGGTGCCATCGGTTGCCTGCATGATCAGGTCGATCTCGCCGCCGCCGCGCCCCGGCGTCCGATAATTGCGTTCCAGCAGGCGCAGGCCGGCCGCCTGCAGATGCTGCAGGGCCTGGATCTCGGCGACCTCACCGGCCCGCCGGGTACTGGGTTTGCCGGCTGCCGCCAGCCATTTGGGGAACACCATTGAACGCTACCTACGCCTCCGCCCTGACCGCCGCGCATGACGCGGCTGCTGCCCAGCATTATCCGCAGGGTGCGCTGTACGTGGTGGCCACCCCGATCGGCAACCTGGCCGACATCACGCTACGCGCCCTGCACGTGCTGCAACTGGTTGACGCCCTGGCCTGCGAAGACACCCGCCACACCCAGAGCCTGCTACGCGCCTACGGCATCGAGCGCCCCTCGGCAGCCCTGATCGCCCTGCACCAGCACAACGAGGCCGAGGCCGCGCAACTGGTCCTCACCCGCCTTCAGGCTGGCGAGCGCCTGGCCTATGTCAGCGACGCCGGCACCCCCGCCATCAGTGACCCGGGCGCACGCCTGGTCGCCGCGGTGCGCTCGGCAGGCCTGCCCATCGTGCCATTGCCCGGCGCCAGCAGCGTGACCGCTGCACTCAGTGTGGCGGGTGTGGTCGACGAAGCGGGCGCCTTCGTGTTCGCGGGCTTCCTGCCGGCCAAGGCCGGTGAGCGCACGGCTGCGGTGCAGGCCCTCGCCGGCGAGCCACGGGCCGTAGTGCTGCTGGAAGCGCCCCATCGCATCGCGGCGCTGGCCGGCGCGCTGGCCCTGCTTGGCACCCGACCCCTGACTGTCGCGCGCGAACTGACCAAGCAGTTCGAGCAGCTGGCCACCCTGCCGGCGGCGGAACTGGCAGGGTGGCTGGCCGCTGACGAAAAACGTGAACGCGGCGAATTCGTGCTGGTGCTGCACCCGTTGCAGGCGCAGGAAAGCGGGAACGGCCCTGACCTGCGCGTGCTCACCCTGCTGCTGGCCGAGCTGCCACTCAAGACCGCGGTGCGCCTGGCAGCCGAGATCACGGGCGCGCCACGCAACACCCTGTACGAGGCCGCGCTGCAGCTCAAGAAGGACGAGAGCGCATGAAAGCCTACGCCGTCCTTTTCGTCTGCATGGGCAATATCTGTCGCAGCCCGACCGCACACGGTGTGTTCCGCCACCAGCTGCTCGCGTGCGGTTTGGCAGCGCAGGTGCAGGTCGACTCGGCAGGCACGCACGGATACCACGCCGGCCGGCCGCCCGATGAACGGTCGCAGGAACATGCAGCCCAGCGCGGCTACGACCTGTCCGACCTGCGGGCGCGACAGCTGCTGCCGCAGGATTTCGAACGGCACGACCTGGTCCTGGTCATGGACCGCGAGAACCTGGCCTACGCCCGCGAACTCTGTCCGCCCAACCATTTGCACAAGCTGCGCCGTTTCACCGAGTTCTGCCGGCAGCACGAGGTCCAGGTGGTACCCGACCCCTATTGCGAGGGGGCGCAGGGTTTTGAACTGGTGCTGGACCTGGTCGAGGATGCCAGCGCCGGCCTGTTACAGCACGTGCGGCAGCAATTGCATCAAGGATAGAGGCCGCGCAACTCCCGCGCCTCCAGCACGCGCGTGCAGGCGATCACGAAGGCCGCCGTGCGCAAAGGCAGCTTGCGCTCCTGGGCCAGATCCCAGATCGCACGGAAAGCCTCGCTGAGTGCACGGTCCAGGCGTGCGTTGATATCGGCCTCGGTCCAGAAGAAGGACGAAGCGTTCTGCACCCACTCGAAATAGCTCACCGTCACGCCGCCAGCATTGGCCAGCACATCGGGCAGGATGATGGCGCCGCGCGCCAGCAGGATGTCCTCGGCCTGCGGTGTGGTCGGCCCGTTGGCGCCTTCCACTATGAGCTTGGCCCGAATGCGACCGGCGTTCTCGGCGGTAATCTGGTTCTCCAGCGCGGCCGGCAGCAGGATCTCGCATTCCACCTCCCAGAACGTTGCGGGGGCGATCTGCTCGACACCCGGAAAGTCCAGCAGCGTGCCCTGGCCTGCGGCCAGAAACTTCATCAGTGCGTGCGGGTCGATGCCGTCGGGTTTGTAAATGGTGCCGGCCACGTCCTGGATGGCCACGATGCGTGCGCCGTTCTCGTGCAGCACCCGCGCCGCGGCGTTGCCCACATTGCCGAAACCCTGTAACGCCACACGCGCACCCTTCATCTCCATGCCCAGGCGCTGCATGGCTTCGCGCGCCACCACAAAGCAGCCGCGCCCTGTGGCGTCGCGCCGTCCCAGGCTGCCGCCCAGGGACAGGGGTTTGCCCGTCACCACGCCCGGGCTGGTGGAACCCACGTTCATGGAATAGGTGTCCATCATCCAGGCCATGACCCGCTCGTTGGTGTTGACGTCGGGTGCGGGGATGTCGCGATCGGGCCCGATAATGATGCCGATCTCGCTGGTATAACGGCGTGTAATGCGTTCGAGTTCGCTCAGCGAGAGTTGTTTCGGATCCACACGGATGCCGCCCTTGGCGCCGCCATAGGGCAGATTGAGCGCGGCGTTCTTCACCGTCATCCAGCCCGCCAGGGCCATCACCTCGGACAATGTCACGCCCGGGTGGTAACGCACACCGCCCTTGCCCGGCCCGCGCGAAACGTTGTGTTGCACGCGATAACCTTCGTAATGGTGCACTGTGCCATCGTCCATATGAATGGGCACATCGACGATAAGGGCGCGCTTGGGTCGGCGCAGGGTGTCAGCCCAGACGCTGAGACGACCCAGGTGCGGCAGCACACGGTCCACCTGCTCCAGGTAGGTCGCCCAGGGCCCGAGATCATCGGGATTCAGGTAGGAAGGAAGGGCGTTCGGGCTGCTGCTCATGGGGACTCCTGTTGTATCCGGTGGGGGGCATGCACCACGCCACTTTATTCTCAGTTGCGCATCAAGGCCAGCCCGCACAACCCCGCAGCTGCATATGCTCGTAGGTATAGTCCTTGGGCGGCACACGGGTCTCCTTCACGGTCCGCGGCGACACCCATCGCATCAGGTTCAGCGCTGACCCCGCCTTGTCATTGGTACCACTGCGCCGTGCACCACCGAAGGGCTGCTGCCCCACCACGGCCCCGGTCGGCTTGTCGTTGATGTAGAAGTTGCCGGCTGCAAAGCGCAGCACCTCCATAGCCTGCTGGATCACCGCGCGGTCCTGCGCAAAAACTGCACCGGTCAGCGCATAAGGGCTGGTCTGATCCACACGCTGCAGGATGTCATCCCATAGGCCATCCTCGTAGACGTGGACCGCCAAGACGGGGCCGAAGATTTCCTCGCACATCAGTGCGTGCGCCGGGTTGCTCACCTCGATCACCGTCGGCGTGACAAAGTACCCCACTTTGTCGTCGCAACGACCGCCCGCGATCACCTTGCAGGCCGGGTCGACCTGCGCCGCGTCGATATGGGCCTTGATGCGCGCATAGGCCTTCCTGTCGATGACCGCGCCCATGAAGGTCTGGAAATCGCGCACATCGTCCATGCGCACCGTCTCCAGCATCTCCAGCAACCGCGTCTTCACCCGTGGCCAGATCGAGGCGGCAATGTAGGCCCGCGAGGCTGCGCTGCATTTCTGGCCCTGGTATTCGAAGGCGCCACGCAGCAGACCTACGGCCAGTGCATCCACGTCGGCCGAGGCATGCGCGAGCACGAAGTCCTTGCCTCCTGTCTCGCCCACCAGGCGCGGGTAGGAGCGATACTTGGACAGGTTCTGCGCGGTCTGCAGCCACAGGCGGTCGAACACGGCGGTCGAACCCGTGAAGTGGATGCCCGCCAGATGCGGGCTGGCCAGCACGGCCGAGCTCACGCCCACGGGCTCGCCAGGTACAAAGTTGATCACGCCCGGCGGCAGGCCCGCCTCCTCGAGCAACTGCAGCACCAGATAGTTGCTCAGCGCCGCCGTGGCCGAGGGTTTCCACACCACCGTGTTGCCCATGAGCACGGGCGCGGTAGACAGATTGCCGCCGATGGCCGTGAAGTCGAAAGGTGTGATGGCGTAGACGAAACCCTCCAGCGGACGGTAATCGCTGCTGTTGAACACGCCCGCGGAAGACAGGGGCTGCTGCTGGCTGATCTCCTGTGCGAACTGCACGTTGAAGCGCAGGAAATCGATCAATTCGCAGGCCGAGTCGATCTCGGCCTGCTGCACGGTCTTGCTCTGGCCCAACATCGTTGCAGCATTGAGCCGCGCACGCCAGGGACCGGCCAGCAGATCGGCAGCCTTCAGGAACACTGCAGCGCGCTCTTCCAGCGTCCAGCGCGACCATTCACGCTGGGCCACCACGGCCGCGTCTATGGCCTGCTGAGCCTCCAGGCCCGTGGCCTGGTTCAACGTGCCGAGCACATGCTGGTGCTCGTGCGGGCAGACCACCGACTCGCGCTCCGCCGTATGGAGGCGCTTGCCACCGATGACCAGTGGAATATCGACGCGCTGCTCGTGCTGGCGCGCCAGTTCCTGTTCCAAACCGAGGCGTTCGACCGATCCTGGCAGGTAGGCCAGCACGGCTTCATTGCTGGCCTTGAAGGATTTCAGGGTATTTGGCATATTATTTAATCCAAATTAATATAAATTGGATCCAATTATAGATGATCGGATTCAGATGGAGAATCCTGTATCCAATCATTGGCATGAAATGCCCAGGAACACATGAGCACGACCAGCAGCCCAAAGGCTCTGCACGAGACCATCCGTACCCAGCTGCGCTACGAGATCCTCAGCGGCATCCTGCCTGTGGGCCAGCCCCTGAAGCAGGACGCCCTGGCGCAGCGCTTCAACGCCAGCCGGATCCCCGTGCGCGAAGCCCTGCGCCAGCTCGAGTCCGAGGGTCTGGTCATGCACCACCTAAACCGGGGTGCCGTGGTGGCGGGCATGAGCATGGAGCAGATCTTCGAGATGCTGGACATCCGCATCGCCCTGGAATGCCATGCGGCCAAACTGTCCGTGCCCAATATGGTGGAGCAGGACTTCCAGACCATGGAGAAAATCCTCGACGCCTATTCCAAGGCCGAGACCGTGCAGGAGTGGGCCGAATACAACCGCCGCTTCCATCTGGCGCTGGGCTCGGCCTCCAACAACAAGCGCCTGCGCCGCCTGATCGAGGAGTTCTGCCTCAACACCGACCGCTACACCCACGTGCTGATGTCCAAGGCCACGGGCAAGGAGGGCCCGCAGTCCGACCATTACCGCATCCTGGAAGCCTGCCGCCGCCGCGATGTGCAGGCCGTGGTGCAGCTGCTGGAGGAACACATCACCGAGACCAAGCGCGAACTGCTGGCCATCACCCGGGCCGGGGACGACCGGCCCACGCTGGCGCAGCCCACGCCGACAGCGGCGTGAACTGGAAGATCTGCGGGGAAGATGGTTGGTGCGGCTGGCGGGGATCGAACCCACGACCCTTGGCTTCGGAGGCCAATACTCTATCCACTGAGCTACAGCCGCATGCGGTGGAGCCTGGGATTGTAGGCGGTTTCAGCCTGGGCGGCCGTTATAATCAGCGGCTGATTTAGACCTACCCCATCAGGATTACCGAGGACACCATGAGCGAGCAGCATCACGAAGAAGATCACACCGGCCCGATCAAGACGCCCAAGCAGATGATGTGGCTGTCCATCTTCTCTTTCGTGGCGCCCGTCTTCATCATCATCGGTCTGGTGTTTTTTGTCACTTCCGACAAGAAACCCGCCGCCGGTTCCAGCAATATGGAGAAGTCGGTGAGCGAGCGCCTGCAGAAGGTCGGCACCGTCGAGATCCGTGATGCCAGTCGCCCACTCAAGAGCGGCGAAGAGGTCTTCAAGGCCCAGTGCACGGCCTGCCATTCCACCGGTGCTGCTGGCGCCCCCAAGCTCGGCGACAAGGGCGCCTGGGCTGCCCGCATCAAGACCGGCTACGACAAGCTGCTGACCTCTGCCCTCAAGGGCAAGGGCGCCATGGCCCCGCAGGGCGGCGGCGATCACTCCGACACCGAGATCGGCCGCGCCGTGGTCTACATGGCCAATGCCGGCGGCGCCAAGTTTGCCGAACCCAAGGCACCGGAAGCCGCCAAGTAAGCCGCTTTGCGCCCATGAAAAAAGCCGGTTGCTGACCGGCTTTTTTCATGGGCAGACGCCACCGCTCAACTGCGGTACAGCTCACGCAATTCGCGCTTGAGCACCTTGCCGATGGCGCTGCGCGGCAGCTCATCGATGTAGCGCAAGTCCGCCAGACGTTGGGTCTTGCCCACGCGCTCGTTGGCCCAGGACTTCAAGTCCTCGGCTGCAAGCACCTGCCCGGGTTGACGCACGACAAACGCCACAGGCGTCTCGCCCCACGATTCAGAAGGCACTCCCACCACCGCCACATCCTGCACCGCAGGGTGCTGGCGCAGTACGGACTCCAGATCACTTGGGTAGATGTTGAAGCCGCCCGAGATGATCATGTCCTTGCGACGATCGAACAGGATAAGGAAACCCTCGGCATCGAAGCGGCCGATGTCACCGGTGCGGATAAAGCGCTTGCCCTGAGGATCAAACCATTCGGCCTCACGCGTCTTCTCGGGCTGCTGGTGGTAGCCCTTCATCATGCCGGGCGAATGGCCCACCACCTCGCCCGCCTCACCAGGCGACACCTCGTCCCCGTCTTCGTCGATCAGGCGGATATCGTGCCCCAGCGCCGGCTGGCCCACGGTGTGCAGTTTGTCCGGATGCACGTGCGCCTCCAGGATGCAGGTACCGCCGCCCTCGGTCATGCCGTAGAACTCGACCAGGCCGCCGGGCCAGCGCTGAAGCACATCGGCCTTGAGCCTGGCGGAAAAGGGCGCGCTGGTGCTGAACTTGATCCTGAAACTCGACAGATCATGCTCGTCGAATTCTGGCCGCGCCATCAGCCGCTGGTACTGCACCGGCACCAGCATGGTGTGGGTCACACGCCGCTTTTGCGCCAGGGCCAGATAGGCCACAGCGTCGAACTTGCCCATCAGCAGCACCGTGCCACCATAGGCCAGCGTAGGGAAAAACACTACCAGCGTAGTGTTGGAATACAGCGGGGTGGACAGCAGGGTCACGGTGTCGGCACCGTAACCATAGGTAGCACCGCGCTGCACGTGGGCCCAGCGCATCCCGTGCGGCTGCACGATGCCCTTGGGCTGGCCCGTGGTGCCCGAGGAATAGATGATGTTGAAGGGCCACTGTGCATCGACCTCCACAAGCTGCGGCTGGGTACCGGGTGCAGCCAGCCATTGGGTCCAGGGCCATCCCGCTGTCGAGTCGTCCAGAGCGATGCGCGGCACGGTGGCGCCCTGCTTGCCCAGCGCCTCGGCCACGCTGCGGTCGGTGAAGAGCAATTTGCCCCCCGCGTCGTGCAGCATGCCGGCCAGACTTTCAGCCGTGCTGCCCGGGGCCAGCGGCGCCACCACCACCCCGGCGCGCAGGGCGCCGAGGTAGCTCACGGCATAGGCGATCGAGGTGCCAGCGCAGATGGCGATGGCCTCGCCCGGCAGCACGCCGTCACGCTGCAGGGCCGCTGCGACCCGGTCCATCAAGGCGTCAAGCGCGGCGTAGTCCAGCGCCTGCCCGTCCTGCGCGAGCGCCTGCCGCTGGGGAGCCTGCTGCGCATGCAGGCGGACCAAGCCGGCAATGGTGCCAAAAGGCTGTGCCATTGCCTGCTCAAGATCGCTGTTCAACACCGGCGTCATTTGCGCGCGAGCTCCTTTTCCTGCAATTCGCGCCACAAGATCTTGCCCGTACCCGACTTGGGCAGAGCCGCGACGAACTCGACGATGCGCGGACTCTTGTAGGCCGCCATGTGCTCATGTGCCCAATGGATGATGTCCTGCTCGTTGACCTTGCCCTGGGCCTCGTCCTTGAGGACCACCAGAGCCTTGACGGTCTCGCCGCGCTTGGTGTCCTGCGCACCGATCACGCAGGCCTCGTGGATCGCCGGATGCTTGTACATCAGTGCCTCCACCTCGGCCGGCCAGACTTTGTAACCCGAGGCATTGATCATGCGCTTGAGGCGGTCCACCATGAAAAAATAGCCATCCTGGTCCACATAGGCCAGGTCGCCCGTGCGCAGGAAACGCCGGCCATCGATCTCGATGAAGCTCTGCGCCGTGGCGTCAGGCTGACGCCAGTAGCCCTGCATGACCTGAGGAGCGTGCACCACGATCTCGCCGGTTTCGCCGGCGGCCACTTCCTGCAGGGTCACCGGGTCCAGCACGCGCGCGTCCACGTCGTAGACAGGGATGCCCAGACACTGGGGCTTGGGACGGTGTGGCGGATTGATGTGGGTAGCGGCCATGGTCTCCGACATGCCGTAGCCCTCCACGTAGTCCAGTCCCGTCAGGTCCTTGAGCTTCTTGGCGATGGCCTCGGGCATGGCCGCACCGCCGCCCCGCACGCCCTGCAGGCTCGAAAGGTCGTACTCACCCAGGCGCGGGTTGGAGAGAAAGTCCACCACCATGGTGGAGATGGCCTGCCATATGCCGATGCGATGGCGGCGGATGCACTGCGCCGCCACGTCGCGGTCCCAGCGCGAGAGCATCACGACCGTGGCACCCGCGAACAGCGGCCCGTTCATGCTGCCCGACATGCCCGTCACATGGAAGAAAGGCAACACGGACAGATAGACTGCGTCCTGCGTGCGACTGAACCATTGCACGCCTCCGACCAGGGTGCTCATGACACTGCGGTGCGTGTGCATGCAGCCCTTGGGTTGGCCCGTGGTACCCGAGGTGTAGGGCATCACGCACAGGTCGTCCGGCCCGGCCGTCAGCGGGCCCGGCCGCTGGTTCTGCTGCAGCACGTCGGTCCACAGGGTCACGCCCGCCGCACTGATGGGCTCACGCGCCG
The DNA here is from genome assembly GCF_059415585.1 of Hylemonella sp. GW821-FHT10B10. Taxonomy (NCBI): domain Bacteria; kingdom Pseudomonadati; phylum Pseudomonadota; class Betaproteobacteria; order Burkholderiales; family Comamonadaceae; genus Hylemonella; species Hylemonella sp. GW821-FHT10B10. The sequence continues at coordinate 346,937 of NZ_JBWKNN010000004.1, forward strand.
CGGCCACAAAAGGCGGTAGCGCCAGGTCGGTGGGCTCGCGCAGGTAATCACTGTAGGCTGCCACGCACAAGTGCTGCAAGCCCAGGCCTGCGGCCGCGCCGTGCAGGGGCACCATCTGCGGGTAGAGATCCTGCGCAACCAGGGCCACATGGGCACCGCTGTCGCTCACGTAGTGGCGCAGCTCCTCGGTGCGGTTCATGGGGTTGACGGGCACCACCACCGCGTTGGCGCGCAGGATGCCGTAGTAGGCTAGCACCCATTGCGGACTGTTCTGCATGTACAGCAGCACACGGTCACCCGCTTTGACGCCACAGGTCTGCTGCAACCAGCCAGCGATGCGCTCGCATTGGTCACGAAACTCGGCGTAAGTCAGCGGCGTGTCGTAATAGACGATGTAGGGCTTGTCCGGGTAACGCGTGGCCGAGACCTCCACGTTGTACCAGAGGTTGGTCCGCGGCAGGGTCAGCTGCCGAGGCAGGCCCGGGGGCCAGTGCGCAAAATGCCTGGTGTTGTGTGCCGCGTGCATGGTATCCACCCTTCAGACAACGCTGCTGCCGCCGTCAACCGCCAGGTACTGGCCTGTGATGTGGCGCGAGGCCTCGCTGGCCAGGAACACCACCGAGCCCTTGAGGTCTTCCTCGCCGCCGATGCGGTGCAGTGGCGCACGCGCGATCACCGCATCCTGCACCTGCTCCAGCAGACCCGCCGACAGCTTGGAAGGAAAGAATCCGGGGCAAAGCGCATTGACATTGATGTTGTATCGCCCCCATTCGGCCGCCAGCGCGCGCGTGAAGTTCACCAGCGCAGCCTTGGAGGTGTTGTAGGCGATGGTGTGCACACCCGGTGCCGTGCCCTTCAGGCCCGCCACGGATGATATGTTGATGATCTTGCCCTGCTGGCGCGGGATCATGCTGCGCCGGCCCACTTCGCGCGAGAGGAAGAAAGGAGCGTTGATGTTGAGGTTCATCACCTTGTGCCAGGCGGCATCGGGATAGTCTTCAGCCGGCGCGCCCCAGGTCGCACCGGCGTTGTTGACCAGGATGTCGATCTGGCCATAGTGGGCCATCACCCGCTCCACCATGGCCGGGATCTCTTCCGTCTGCTGCAGGTCGCCGTTGATGCACAGCACCTCCAGGCCCAGGGCCTCCAAGTGCAGTCGTGCGACCTCCAACTCATCGGCCTTGCGCGCCGTCAAGGCCAGTCGGCAGCCCATCTCGCCCAGCGCCTCGGCCATCTGCAGGCCCAGCCCGCGCGAACCGCCGGTGATCAGGGCCACACGTCCATCGAGCCGGAACAAATCCTTCACACTCATGCTGTCTCCTCGTCTGCGCCTGCATGCGTTTGGGGCGCCAGTGCCGAGGGAATTATGGGCTTTTGCCCTTTGCCGGCCTGTCGCGCTGTGGACTGCGCACATAACCATACCGTCCAGGCAAGCTGGCCGCAGATTCCTGCTCGGGCGACCAGTGACCGGCCTCCACCTGGTCGGCCGCGCGTGCCACATCCTGCGTATGCACCAGGCCCAGCCCCCGTTCGGTCTGCAGATAGACCCGCCCCGACTCGTCCAGCACGCAACGCTGCACGGTGACCGATTCACCGCTGTGCGCACGCACCGCCCCATCGTTCTCGATGCGCCAGATCCAGGGTGTGGCTTCGAGTTCCACGTAGACACGCTGCGGGCCATTCTGGAAGAACCAGTGACCCTGTGCATTGGCCGCATAGTTGCGCTGGATGAAATCGATCAGCTTCTCGTGCTTGAGCAGCGAACCCTTGGCTCCCGGCAAGCCGCTGTCGAAGGCGCCCGCCGCCTGGGCGCGGTCGTCACGCATGTACCAGTTGCCGCGCGCATCTAGCCCGAGCCAGCCGTAACAGTCGGGCACATTGGGCCACTTGGCCATGGCCTGGCGAACGATGTCATCCATGCGACGGCTCCTTGGGGACCGCCGCCTGCAACAACCACCTGCCCACGGCTTCGGGCATGGTGCGCACGTGGCCGGGCCAGCGTCCGTCGGGAAAACCCACGTGTCCTCCGTGCTCGGGTTGCCACAGGGTCACCCATTTCCCCACTTCACCGGGACGCGGCAGGCTGTGAGCCGGCACAAAGGGGTCGTTGCACGCATTGAGCGCTAGCGCCGGTATGCGGATGCGGTGCAGATGCGGCTTGGCCGAAGCCCTTGCCCAGTAGTCCTCGGTGCTCTTGAAGCCATGCAAGGGCGCGGTGAAGAGATTGTCGAAGGTGTAGAGGTCACGCGCACGCAGCAAGGCGTCGCGATCGAACAAGCCCGGATGCTGATGCCACTTGGCCAGAGCCTTGGGCTTCATGGTGCGCAGGAACATGCGGGTGTAGACCTGCCGGTTGAAACCCCGCCCAATGGCGTGACCACCGGCGGCCAGGTCCAGCGGCGAGCAGACACTGGCCACAGCACTGACGACCGAGCCGGCCCCCTCGCCCAGTTCACCCGCCCAGCGCATCAGGGCATTGCCGCCCAGCGAGATGCCCAGGGCCACGATGGGGCCGGCATGCCCGCTGCGCAGCTGCCGCAGGATCCAGTCAATCTCCTGCCAGTCGCCCGAGTGGTAGGCGCGCGGCGCGCGATTGAGTTCACCGCTGCAGCCACGGAAATGCGGCACGGCATAGGCCAGGCCGTTCTGTCGCGCAAAACCGGCAAAGGCCTGTGCGTACTGGCTTTGCGAAGAACCCTCCAGCCCATGGAAGAGCACCAGCAAGGTTTTCCCTGCCGAGCCCTGCAGCCAGTCGACGTCGATGAAATCGCCATCTGGCGTGTCCCAGCGCTCGCGCCGGAACTGTGGCACCTGTCCATGGACACGGCGCGCATACAGCGCCGCCCAGATGGTCTGCAAATGGCCACCAGGCAGCCAGAGGGGTGAGGTGTAGTTCATGCCTGTCAATCCGATCGCCTGATTTTCCTCCAGCGCAGCCGCCGTGGCAGTCGCCGGTGTATTCTTGCCACGCCCTTTTGATGGAGTTCCCCATGCGGCCCTGGTCATTTGCCCTGCTGCTCAGCGTCTTACTCTCTGGCTGCGGCTACCGCGACTTTCAGCAACTCGATGCCGAACGGCAGGCCGCCTGGCTCGCCTTGGCACCGCTGTACCAGCAACGCGCGGCGCTGGCAGCTAACCTGCTCACGGCGGCCCAGGCCCTTCCCGGGCTCGACGCTGCCCAGCTCTCGCGGCTGGCTGCAGCCCGTGCCCAGGCCGGGGCGCTAGCGGCCGCGCCCGTACTGCCTGACGATGCTGCGCTCCTGCAGGGCCATGCCGCCACACAGGCCGCATTGACCGCCGCCCTGGCCCCGGTCCTGCAAGCGGCCCGTCGGGCGCCGGGGCTGGCACCCATGGTGGGCCAGTTCGAGGGACTGGAGAACCGCATCACCGTGGCGCGCAACCGCTACAGCCTGGCCACCCAGCAGTACAACGCGCTGCTGAACTCTTTTCCGTCCAGCCTGACGGCCCGGGTGACAGGCCGGTCGCCAAGGCCTGTCCTACCCGGCAACCCAGTCTGAAAAACAAAGGCCCTGCGTTCACACGACAGGGCCTTTGTTTGGTGCTGGGCAGTCCCGAGGACCGCTGCAGGACTGGATTTACTTCTTCTGCAGGAACTTGCGCGCGGCGGCCATTTCGGCCACGGCGATGGCCAGCTCGGAAGTGGCGCGAGCGATATCGATTTCGCTCTTGGCGTTCTTGATCGCTTCTTCGGCAGCCAGCTTGGCTTCGTTGGCCTTCTCCTCGTCCAGGTCCTTGCCGCGCACGGCGGTATCGGACAGGACGGTGACGCAGTCGGGCTGCACCTCGAGGATGCCGCCAGCGACGAAGACGAACTCTTCCTTGCCGTCAGCCATTTCGATGCGCACCGAGCCCGGCTTGATGCGGGTGATCAGCGGGGTGTGACGCGGGTAGATACCAAGCTCGCCGGCTTCGCCGGGCAGGGCGACAAAACGCGCCTCGCCCGAGAAGATGGCATCTTCGGCACTGACCACATCGACGTGGATCGTGTTCATGGTGACTCCGGTAGGCCCGCGGGATTAGATCTTCTTGGCTTTTTCGAAGGCGTCGTCGATGGTGCCAACCATGTAGAAGGCCTGCTCGGGCAGGTGGTCGCACTCGCCGTTGACGATCATCTTGAAACCACGGATGGTCTCGGCCAGGGGCACGTACTTGCCCGGGGAACCGGTGAACACCTCGGCCACGTGGAAAGGCTGCGACAGGAAACGCTGGATCTTGCGGGCACGGGCCACGGTCAGCTTGTCTTCCGGAGCCAGTTCGTCCATGCCCAGAATCGCGATGATGTCGCGCAATTCCTTGTAGCGCTGCAGCGTGCCCTGCACGGCACGGGCCGTGTTGTAGTGGTCTTCACCGACGACGTCGGGCGACAGCTGACGGCTGGTGGAGTCCAGCGGGTCCACGGCGGGATAGATACCCAGCGAGGCGATGTCACGGCTCAGCACCACGGTGGAGTCCAGGTGGGCGAAGGTGGTGGCGGGAGACGGGTCGGTCAAGTCGTCGGCCGGCACGTACACGGCCTGGATCGAGGTAATCGAGCCGACCTTGGTCGACGTAATACGCTCTTGCAGACGGCCCATTTCCTCGGCCAGCGTCGGCTGGTAGCCCACAGCGGAAGGCATACGACCCAGCAGGGCGGACACTTCGGTACCGGCCAGGGTGTAGCGGTAGATGTTGTCCACGAAGAACAGCACGTCACGGCCTTCGTCACGGAAGGACTCGGCAATGGTCAGGCCGGTCAGGGCCACGCGCAGACGGTTGCCCGGGGGCTCATTCATCTGGCCGTAGACCATGGCCACCTTGGATTCGGCCAGGTTGTCGAGCTTCACGACGCCGGAGTCGGCCATCTCGTGATAGAAGTCGTTGCCCTCGCGGGTACGCTCGCCCACGCCGGCAAACACGGACAGACCCGAGTGCGCCTTGGCGATGTTGTTGATGAGCTCCATCATGTTCACGGTCTTGCCCACGCCGGCGCCGCCGAACAGGCCGACCTTGCCGCCCTTGGCGAAAGGGCAGACCAGGTCGATCACCTTGATGCCGGTTTCCAGCAGTTCCTGCGAGGGGCTCAGCTCGTCGTAAGCCGGGGCCTTGCGGTGGATCGACATGGTCTTCTCGGCGTTCACCGGACCACGCTCGTCGATCGGCGCGCCCAGCACGTCCATGATGCGACCCAGCGTGGCCTTGCCCACCGGCACCATGATGGGCTTCTCGGTGTTCTGCACGATCATGCCGCGGCGCAGGCCGTCGGACGAACCCAGGGCGATGGTACGCACAATGCCGTCGCCGAGCTGCTGCTGCACCTCGAGCGTCAGGGACGAGCCGTCCATTTTCAGGGCGTCATAGATGCCAGGCATCTTGTCGCGCGGGAACTCGACGTCCACCACGGCGCCAATACACTGAACAATTTTTCCCTGCACTTGCGAGTTTGCTTGAGCCATTTTTCGCTCCAAAAATTTGAATCTTTAACGTACCAAAGGTCAGGTCGAAGCTGTTTTAAACAGCAGCCGCACCCGCCACAATTTCCGACAGCTCTTTTGTAATCGCCGCCTGACGCGTCTTGTTGTAGACCAGCTTGAGTTCGCCGATCACGCTGCCTGCGTTGTCCGTGGCGGCCTTCATGGCCACCATGCGCGCCGACTGCTCCGAAGCCATGTTTTCTGCCACGGCCTGGTAAACCAGCGCCTCCACGTAGCGCAGCAGCAGTTCGTCGATGACAGCCTGGGCGTCGGGCTCGTAGATGTAGTCCCAGCCGTGCTGGGGGCCGCTGGCTTGTGCCTCGGCCTCCATCTTGGCGGCCGACAGCGGCAGCAATTGCGTGACCACCGGCTCCTGCTTCATGGTGTTGATGAACTTGGTGTAGCACAGGTACACCGAATTCAATTCGCCCCGCGCGTAGGCGTCGAGCAGCACCTTGACCGGGCCGATCAGCTTGTCCAGATGCGGCGTATCGCCGAGCTGGGTCGACTGGGAGACCACTTTGGCACCGATGCGGTTGAGAAAGCCCAGGCCCTTGTTGCCAATGGCCACAGCCTGCATGCTGACGCCTTCGGCCTGCAGCTCGCGCAGCTTGGTCGTCACGCCGCGCAGCACGTTGGTGTTGAGACCGCCGCACAGACCCTTGTCGGTGGTGACAACGATCATGCCGGCCGTCTTGGCATCGCTCACCTTCATGAACGGGTGCACATACTCCGGATTCGCCTTGCCGAGGTTGGCGGCAATGTTGCGCACCTTCTCGCTGTAGGGGCGAGCGGAGCGCATGCGCTGCTGCGCCTTGCGCATCTTGGACGCGGCCACCATTTCCATGGCCTTGGTGATCTTCTTGGTGTTCTCCACCGATTTGATCTTGCCGCGTATTTCCTTACCTGCTGCCATGCGTGGCTCCTTGCGTCGTCAGGTCGGGAATCAGGCGAAAGTCTTCTTGAACGCGGCGATCGCAGCGGTCAACTCGGCTTCGGCATCCTTGTCCATGGCCTTGGCGGCTTCCAGCTTGGCCAGCAGCGCGGCCTGCTTGTCCTTCAGGTAGCCGTGCAGACCGTGTTCGAAGGCCAACACCTTCTTGACCTCGATGTCGTCCAGGAAACCCTTGTTCACGGCGAACAGCGAAGCGGCCATCAGGCTGATGGACAGCGGGCTGTACTGGGCCTGCTTGAGCAGCTCGGTCACGCGGGCACCGCGGTCCAGCTGCTTGCGGGTGGCTTCGTCCAGGTCGGAAGCGAACTGCGCGAAAGCAGCCAGCTCACGGTACTGGGCCAAGTCGGTACGGATACCACCGGAGAGGTTCTTCACCAGCTTGGTCTGGGCGGCACCACCGACGCGCGACACCGAGATACCGGCGTTGATGGCGGGGCGGATACCGGCATTGAACAGGCTGGTTTCCAAGAAGATCTGGCCGTCGGTGATCGAGATCACGTTGGTCGGAACGAAGGCGGACACGTCACCGGCTTGGGTTTCGATGATGGGCAGTGCGGTCAGCGAACCGGTCTTGCCCTTGACGGCGCCCTTGGTGAAGGCTTCGACATAGTCGGCGTTCACGCGAGCGGCACGCTCCAGCAGACGGCTGTGCAGATAGAACACGTCGCCGGGGTAGGCTTCGCGGCCCGGCGGGCGGCGCAGCAGCAGCGAAACCTGGCGGTAGGCCACGGCCTGCTTGGACAGGTCGTCGTACACGATCAGGGCGTCCTGGCCACGGTCGCGGAAGTACTCGCCCATGGTGCAGCCCGAGTAGGCCGAAACGTACTGCATGGCAGCGGATTCGGAAGCGGTGGCAGCCACCACGATGGTGTAGGCCATGGCACCGGCTTGTTCCAGAGCACGCACCACGTTCTTGACGCTGGAGGCCTTCTGGCCAATAGCGACATAAACGCAGGTCATGTTCTGACCCTTCTGGTTGATGATGGCGTCGATGGCCACGGCAGTCTTGCCGGTCTGACGGTCACCGATGATCAGCTCGCGCTGGCCGCGACCGACCGGCACCATGGCGTCGATCGACTTCAGGCCGGACTGCATGGGCTGGTCCACGGATTGACGTGCGATCACGCCCGGGGCGACCTTCTCGATCACGTCGGTCATCTTGGCGTTGATCGGACCCTTGCCGTCGATCGGCTGGCCCAGGGCATTGACCACACGGCCGATCAGCTCGGGGCCGACCGGCACTTCCAGGATGCGGCCCGTGCACTTGACGGTGTCGCCTTCGGAGATGTGCTCGTACTCGCCCAGAATCACGGAGCCGACGGAGTCGCGCTCGAGGTTCAGGGCCAGGCCATAGGTGGGCTGGCCATCCTTGCCGGCCGGGAATTCGAGCATCTCGCCCTGCATCACGTCGGACAGGCCGTGGATGCGGCAAATGCCGTCAGTCACGGACACCACGGTACCCTGGTTGCGGATGTCGGCGCTGGCAGACAGGCCTTGGATCCGGCTCTTGATCAGTTCAGAGATTTCTGCGGGATTGAGTTGCATGACTCTTTCCTTCTTTCCTTGGGTTGGGCTGACGGTCAGGCGGGATGCCTCAGGCCGTGAGAGCCACTTTCATTTGTTCCAGACGGGCCTTGACGGAAGTGTCGAGCACCTCGTCACCGACCACCACGCGGATGCCACCGATCAGTTCGGGCTCCAGCTGCACGACGACATTCAGCTTGCGACCGAAGCGCTTTTCCAGCACGCCTTTGACATCGGCGAGTGCGGCGCCTTCGACGGGGAAGGCGCTGTACACGACGGCATCAGACGAGCCGCTCTGCGCATTTTTCAGGGCGCGGAACTGTGCGGCGATCTCGGGCAGCACACTCAGGCGGCCATTGTCGATGACAGTGCGCAGAAAGTTCTTCGCGGCATCGTTCAGGGGCGTCTTGGCCACTCCGGCGATCACGTCGAACACCTGCTGGGCCGTCGCATTGGGGTTGTCGGCAAACTGCTGCAGTTGCGGATTGCCCGCAATGGCAGCCAGCTCTTCAACCCATACAGCCGCGCCCGCCAGATCGGCGGTAGAGGCCTTGAACAGCGCTTCGGCGTAAGGACGGGCAATGGTGGCAAGTTCAGCCATGGGATCCTCTTACAGCTCAGTCTTCAAACGACCCAGCAAGTCCGCATGGACGCCGGCGTTGACTTCTTTGCGCAGGATCTGCTCGGCGCCCTTGACGGCCAGTGCGGCCACCTGCTCGCGCAGGGCCTCACGCGCCTTGACTGTCTGCTGCTCGGCCTCGGCCTTGGCGGCTGCCACGATCTTGTTGCCTTCTTCGGTCGCCCGCGCCTTGGCTTCTTCGATGATGGCTTGGGCGCGACGCTCGGCGTCGGCCAGACGGCTGGCCGTCTCGTTGCGCGTCTTGGCCAGTTCGTCTTCCACGCGCTTGTTGGCGGCGCTCAGTTCGGACTTGGCTTTGTCGGCAGCGGCAAGACCCTCAGAGATCTTCTGTGCACGCTCATCCAGCGCCTTGGCAATCGGGGGCCACACAAACTTCATCGTGAACCCGACCAGGATCAGGAACACGATCATCTGAATGATGAGGGTACCGGTAATGCTCATGTTTCATCCTTCACCCTGACGCGCCCATGCGCGCCGGGGAATGTTTTAGGTCTGGAGGATGCTTACTTCGGCAGATTGGCGATCTGGGCCAGGAAGGGGTTGGCGGTGGCGAACCACAGCGCGATACCGGTACCGATAATGAAAGCAGCGTCGATCAGACCGGCCAGCAGGAACATCTTGGTCTGCAGTTCGCCCATCAGTTCGGGCTGGCGAGCAGCGGACTCAAGGTACTTGCTGCCCATGATGCCGATACCGATACAAGCGCCGACAGCACCCAGACCAATGATCAGGCCAGCGGCCAGGGCGACAAAGCTGATAACTTCCATGATGACTCCTAGAGGACTTGGTTAAAAAGAAAAGAAAAAACGAAAGATATTGCAGCCGGACTCAGTGCGCGTCGTGCGCCTGGCCGATGTAGACCAGGGTAAGCATCATGAACACAAAGGCCTGCAGCGTGATGATCAGAATATGGAAGATCGCCCACGCGGAGCCTGCAATGATGTGACCGACCGCCAGCAGGATGCCCGTGGCCGACAGCGACCAGGCGCCACCCATCAGGGCGATCAGCATGAAGATCAGTTCGCCGGCATACATATTGCCGAACAGCCGCATGCCGTGCGAAACGGTCTTGGCCACGAACTCGATGATCTGCATCAGGAAGTTGAAGGGCCACAGCAGGGGGTGCGAACCGAAGGGGGCTGTGAACAGCTCATGGATCCAGCCGCCAGCACCCTTGATCTTGATGTTGTAGTACAGGCAGATCAGCAGCACGGCCACCGAAAGGCCCATCGTGCCGGACAGATCGGCCGTGGGCACGGAGCGCAGATAGGCATGGTGCGGATCATGGCCGGCTGCGCCATAGATCTGACCCCAGATCCAGGGCAGCAGGTCCACGGGCAGCAGGTCCATGGCGTTCATCAGGAAAATCCAGACAAACACCGTGAGGGCCAGCGGCGCTACGAACTTGCGGCTGTTGGCGTTATGAACGATGCCCTTGGCCTGAGCGTCCACCATCTCGACCAGAATTTCCACCGCAGCCTGGAAACGGCCCGGCACACCCGAGGTAGCCTTGCGCGCGGCCAGCCAGAGCAACCAGCAGCCCACCACGCCCAGCAGGACGGAGAAGACCAGGGAGTCGAAATTGAAGACAGTGAAGTCGGCTACCGCCTTGGGCGCCTGGTTCTGCAGGTGTTGCAGGTGGTGAACGATGTATTCACCTGCGGTCGGTCCGGTTTCAGCGCTCATCTGATTACTCGTCTTTTTGTTTCACGTTCCGGGGTGCGAACTTCAACGCAACCCAATACACCTTCAACGTCAGCACCAAGCCCACCAACAATGCCGGCCAGCTCAGCGCCACCACCAGCCTGGGCGCGGCAATCAGCATTGCCAGCGTCAAGGCCAACTTGACCATTTGCCACACCAGGAAGCCCATGGCCCCCGTCAACGGATTCACCGAAGACAGACGACCTGTCAGCCCCCGCGCAAACACGGCCGCCGGCAGCACCACCGCCAACGCACCATATGCAAGAGACCAGGCCACAGAAGGCAGACCAGTCAGCAGCCAAGCCAGTAAAGCCGCCACCGTCCCAACCACCGCCTGAGTCAGCACCACCCACCAGGGAGACACCGATGGATTTCGCTCTCGCAGCGCCTGCGCCTCTTGAGCGCTCAGCGGCGTGAAGTTCGACTCCGTAGCCTCGTCTTGTGCCCTACCCCGTGGTTCTGGTGCTATTTTCGACATGTCAAATCACACCCGGATCCAGACTAGGCAGCGCAACAAAGCCTTTGATTATACGTAGAAACCCGCCCTGCTCTGACCATTTCCTGACTAGAACTATAAAAAAGTGCCCCCATGTCTATCAGCCAACCAGATGGTCTGCGGCGCCGTCCGTTGCCATGCCTGAGCCCACTGCGCCGTACTGCGATAATTTCCCCATGCCGACACCCGTCCTCCCCGCCCTGCCGTGCTACCTGAATGGTGAGTACACACTGCTGCCCAACGCAAAAGTCAGCGTCATGGACCGTGGTTTCATCTTCGGCGACGGGGTCTATGAGGTGCTGCCCGTGTATGGGCGCTGCCTGTTCCGATTTGAGCAGCACATGGCCCGCCTGGACCGCAGCCTTGCTGAACTGCGCATCCCGAACCCGAATACGCACGCCCAATGGCGCGTGATCGCCGATCGTCTGGTCGCCGATTACGCGCGCAGCACCGGGGAAGACCCGGAAAAGCTGGCGCAGATGGTCTACATCCAGGTGACGCGCGGTGTGGCACTGCGAGACCACGCCATGCTGCCCGGCCTCATCCCCACAGTTTTTGTCATGACCAATGTCATGAGGCCCCCCGCTGAGGCGCAGCGCCATGAAGGCGTGACCTGCGTGACGGCCGAGGATTTCCGGTGGCAGAAAGCCCATATCAAGAGCACCAGCCTGCTGGCGGCCGTGCTGGCGCGCCAGATCAGCGTGGACGCCGATGCCGCCGAAACCATCCTGTTCCGGGACGGCTTCCTCAGCGAGGCGTCCTCCAGCAACGTCTGGATCGTCAAGGACGGCGAACTGCTGGGCCCGCCGCGTGACAACCTCGTCCTTGAAGGCATACGTTACGGCCTGTTGGAAGAGATCTGCGCCACGCACGAGATCCCCTTCAAGCTACGGCGCATTTCGCGCGCCGAAGTGCTGGCAGCGGACGAGGTCCTGTTGAGTTCGGCCACCAAAGAGGTGTTGCCCGTGACCCGCATCGACGGCCAGCCCGTGGGCCGGGGACAACCCGGCCCCGTCTACGCCCAACTTTATGCCGGCTACCAGGCCGCCAAACTGCAGGCCCGCCTGCGCCGCCCCGCATGAGCAAACCCCCACCGCCCCCTCCCTCGCGTACCGACAGCCTGATCGAGTACCCCTGCCGCTTCCCCATCAAGGTGATGGGTGCCAAGGCCGAAGGCTTCGTGCATGCCGTGACCACGGTGGCGCGCCAGTTCGACCCCGGCTTCGATGCCGCCTCCATTGAGCTACGCGAGAGCAAGGGCGGCAACTACCTGGGCGTGACCATCACCATCAACGCCACCAGCCGCGAGCAACTCGACGAGCTCTACCGCACTCTTTCCACCCACCCCATGGTCAAGGTCGTGCTCTGATGGATGTGCGCCTGCTCGGCCGGGTGGACTATGGACCGACCTATGCGGCCATGCAGGACTACACGGCCACGCGCACGGCCGATACCCCCGACGCACTGTGGGTCTGCGAGCACCCGCCCGTCTACACCCAGGGCCTTGCCGGACTGGCCAACCATGTGCTGATGCCAGGCGATATCCCCGTGGTGGCCACCAACCGTGGTGGCCAGGTCACCTACCATGGCCCTGGCCAGGTGGTGGCCTACCCCTTGGTTGATCTCAAACGCGCGGGCTATTTCGTCAAGGAATACGTCTACCGCATTGAGGAAGCCGTGATCCGCACCCTGGATCACTATGGCGTCACCGGCCACCGCGTGGCCGGCGCGCCTGGCATCTATGTGCGCCTGAACGACCCGCAAAGCCACGCCACGCTACCCCAACGGCCGCAGCAAGGTGCCGCTGCCGGCCCGCCGGATTTCACGGGCCTGGGCAAGATCGCCGCCTTGGGCATCAAGGTCAGCCGCAACTGCACATACCACGGCCTGGCGCTGAACGTGGCCATGGACCTGGAACCCTACACGCGCATCAACCCCTGCGGCTACGCAGGACTGCAAAGCGTGGACCTTTCTACAATCGGGGTATCCGCCGATTGGGCCGACGTGGCCCACGTGTTGAGCCACAAGCTCCAGACCCATCTCCAGCCCTGAAGGCAAGCCATGAACAACCCCACCACCGTGCGCGAAGCGCAAAGCGTCGAGACCTACGACCCGGCAGTCAAGCAGAAGGCTGCCGCCAAGCTCTCTCGCATCCCCGTCAAGGTGGAGGCCGGCGAAGTACTCAAGAAGCCCGACTGGATTCGCGTCAAGGCCGGCTCGCCGAGCACGCGCTTCTACGAGATCAAGGACATCCTGCGCGCCAACAAGCTGGTCACGGTCTGCGAAGAGGCCAGCTGCCCCAATATCGGCGAATGTTTCGGCAAGGGCACGGCCACCTTCATGATCATGGGCGACAAATGCACGCGTCGCTGCCCCTTCTGTGATGTCGGCCATGGCCGGCCCGATCCACTGGACGTGAACGAGCCCGAGAACCTGGCCAAGACCATCGCCGCGCTCAAGCTCAATTACGTGGTGATCACCAGCGTGGACCGTGACGACCTGCGCGACGGCGGCGCTGGCCACTTTGTGGACTGCATCCGCAAGACGCGCGAACTCTCGCCCGGCACGCAAATCGAGGTGCTGGTGCCCGACTTCCGCGGCCGTGACGACCGCGCGCTGGACATCCTCAAGGCCGCGCCGCCCGACGTGATGAACCACAACATGGAAACCGTGCCGCGCCTGTACAAGCAGGCCCGCCCCGGCAGCGACTACCAGTTCTCGCTGAACCTGCTCAAGAAGTTCAAGGCCCTGTTCCCCGATGTGCCGACCAAGAGCGGTCTGATGGTGGGCCTGGGCGAGACTGATGAGGAAATCCTCGACGTGATGCGCGATATGCGCGCCCACAACATCGAGATGCTGACCATAGGCCAGTACCTGGCTCCCTCCACATCGCACCTGCCAGTCAAGCGTTATGTCCATCCGGACACCTTCAAGATGTTCGAGGAAGAGGCCTACAAGATGGGTTTCACGCACGCCGCTGTCGGCGCCATGGTGCGATCCAGCTACCACGCCGACCAGCAGGCCCACGCCGCCAGCCTGGCACGTTGAAGCGGCCCGTCCCCTGGATCAGCTGCCCATGGCGGCAGCGGGTTCGTCGGCGTTCAACACCGTTTGTGCCCAGGGTCGCAGACGGCTCGTGTCGGCCCGCAGCACCTCCTGCTTGACCGCCAGGATCTGGGCCGGATGCATGGAAAAACTGCGCAAGCCCAGGCCCAACAGCAGGCGCGTCATGGCCACATCACCGGCCATCTCACCGCAGACGCTGACCTCCTTGCCTTGCACCCGGCATTCCGCAATCGTGTCGGCCAGCAGGCGCAGCACAGCGGGGTGCAGCGGGTCATAGAGGTGCGCCACCGACTCGTCGGCACGGTCGATCGCCAGGGTGTACTGGATCAGGTCATTGGTACCGACCGACAGGTAGTCGAAATGCCGCAAGAAGGTCTTGAGCGTCAGGGCCGCCGCCGGGATCTCGATCATGGCCCCCAGCATCACCGGCCCGTAGGGGAGCCCTTCGCGCTGCAACTCGGCACGCGCCTGCTCGACCAGCGCCACGGTTTGGCGGATCTCGCTCAGGTGCGCCAGCATGGGAATCAGCATCTTGACCGGCCCGTGCACGGCGGCGCGCAGGATCGCACGCAATTGCGTCAGGAACATGGAAGGATCGGCCAGGCTCCAGCGTATGGCCCGCAGCCCGAGAGCCGGGTTGAGGTGGTTGCCTTCGATGACCGTGCTGTCCATGGGCTTGTCGGCACCGATGTCCACGGTGCGGATAGTGACCGGCAGCCCGCCCATGCCTTCGACCGCACGGCAATAGGCCCGGTACTGCTCTTCCTCGTCGGGCAGGTGGCCGTGGCGGCCCATGAAGAGGAATTCGCTGCGGAACAGACCGACACCGACGGCACCGGCCTTCATGGCCGCATGCGCGTCTTCGGGCATTTCGATATTGGCCAGCAACTCGACCTTCTCGCCGTCCAGGGTGACGGCCGGTGTGTCCAGCAGCCGCCCCAGGCGACTGCGCTCCAAGTCGAGCTGGCGCTGTTTGTACTGGTACTCGGCCAGGATGATGGGCGAGGGATCGACGATGACCACGCCGGCATCGCCGTCGATGATGACCCAGTCGTCCTGTCGCACCAGCTGGCTGGCCGTGCGCGCGCCCACCACGGCCGGGATGTCCATGCTGCGCGCCACGATGGCGGTATGCGAAGTCTTGCCGCCCACATCGGTCACAAAGCCGGCAAACACGCCCTGCTTGAACTGCAACATGTCCGAAGGCGATATCTCGTGCGCGATCAGCACCAACGGGGTGTCCGTATCCTCCAGCTGCAACTCGCCTGAGGATGCCTTGCGGGCGGTGTCGATGCCGGCGGGCAGACCGGAGCTGGTCTGGCCCAGCATGGCGCGCAGGACCTTCTCGGTGATCTGCTCGAGGTCGGCCTTGCGCTCACGCAGGTATTCGTCCTCCATCTCGTCGAACTGACGTGCCACCATCTCCAGCTGGGTGGTCAGCGCCCACTCGGCGTTGTAGAGCCGGTCACGTATCCAGTGCTTGACGCCACCCACCATCTCCTCGTCCTGCAGGAGCATGAGGTGCACGTCCAGCAAGGCCCGCAACTCATGCGGCGCATCCTTGGGTCCGAGCTGGGAGATCGTCTGCTGCAGGCGGTGGATTTCGTCGACCACCGCATCGCGGCCGCGCTTCACACGCTCGATTTCCCGTTCCACCTGGGCCGGTTCGATGAAGTAGTGCGCCACGTCCACCCGGCTGCTGGCTACCAGCACGGCACGCCCGATGGCGATGCCGCGTGCAACCGCAAGTCCGTGGATGGAGAAGGTCATGTCATTCGCCCTCGCCGAACTTGTCATTGATCAAACCCAGCAGCGCATCCACGGCCTCCTGGGCGCGCTCGCCCTGGGCTTCGATCTCGACCGCGCTACCCAGGCCGGCGGCCAGCATCATCACGCCCATGATGCTCTTGGCATTCACGCGACGCTCGCCGCGCGCCAGCCAGACCTCGCAGGGAAAGCTGCCCGCCATCTTGGTGAGCTTGGCCGAGGCGCGGGCGTGCAGCCCGAGCTTGTTGCTGATGGTGACACTGGCCTTGATCATTCTCTGGGTCCCCGCTTCCTGTCGTTCAAATCGTTGCACTCATCTGCACTTGCAGCACGCCCTGGGTGCCGCCCTGCAGGGCGCGCGCCATCAATTCGTCCAGCGGCTCGTGCTGGTAGGTCACGGCACGCAGCACCATCGGCACGTTCACACCTGCCAGCAGTCGCGCCTGGTGCCCCTTTTGCAATTGGCGGGCCACATTGCTGGGAGTGGCCCCCAGCACGTCGGTCAGCAGCAGCAGAGGCACCTGGCCCAGGACTTCAATCGCCTGCCGCGCCTGCGCCACGCTCTGGGCCACGGGCGCATCTGGCAGCACATCCACGGCCACCACGCCACCCACCCGGTCGGCAAACACGTGGGCCACGCACTGGCGCAGCGCACTGGCCAGCGGAGCGTGGGCGATGATGACGATGCCATTGTTCATGCTGGCCTGATTATGTCTTTTTCGCCAACAGGAAATAGAGATAGGACAGCAGGTTCAGCAGCAGGAACACACCCAGCGCGCCCTGGAAGGCCTGCGCCTGGGACCAGTCCTGCGCGACAAAGACATCGATCAGCAGGCCTATGCCCCACTGCACCACGAACACGCCGGCAAAGATGACCAGGTTGTACGCCGACAGGGCGCGCCCGGCGAGTTCGGGCGCGAAGGCCATACCGACCGCCGGTTGCGCCAGCGAAAGAAAGGTGGAGCTGACACAGAACAATGCCCAAAGCAGGCCGGCGTGCTCTCCCGCATTTGCGCCGGTGAACACGATCACCGCCAGCAACCCCAGGCTCAGCGGCGTGCCCCACGCGATCAGCTGGCTGGTGTGCACGCCACGCCGGGTCAGGCGCGGAATCAACAGGCCCCAGGACCAGAAGGTGGACAGCATGGCGACGTTGATCCAGAACAGGCCGGTCGCTGCCTGCACGGGTGTGTAGCCTCCGACACGGATCATCCAGGGTACGGCCCACAGGGTCTGGATGGCAACCATGCCCCCGTAGTTGAAGAATCCCACAGGGGTCAGACGGCGGAAATAAGCATTGCGCCAGACCTCGGCATAACTGCCCGCCGCTGTTCCTGCGCTGGGCGCGTCCACCGCTTTTTGCCATCGCGGCACCTGCCAGGCGATGAGGACCATGGACAGCAGCAGCAGGGCCGCCAGCCCCCAGAACAGGGGTCTCCAGCCATACACCGGCAACAACCACTGCACCGGCAGTGTCGAGGCCACCATGCCCATGGAACCGGTCATCAGCATCCAGGAGTTCGCGCGCAGCTGACTGACGGGATCCAGCCAGCGCCTGAAGCCGGTCAACGGCGCCATCAGGCAGGCCGCAAGCCCGACACCACAGAGCACCCGCGCTACCAGCAGGCCCGCAAAACTCGTGGCCTGGGCAAACGCGATGCAGCCCCCGACCGCAACCGCCAGGAAACCAAGAATGACCGTCTTGGGACCCTGCCGGTCCAGCCAGCGCCCCAGGGGCAGCTGCATCAGGGCAAAGCCCAGGAAATACCCCCCGGCCAGCAGGCCGAGGTCGCGCGCGTGGAGCGCGAACTCCTGGGTCAATTGTGGTGAGAGCGTGGCCGTGACGGCCCGGATCAAGGCCGAGAAAAAGTAGGTGAAGGCGAAGGCCAGGAACACCAGCACGGTCGCCCTGCGGTTCAGTACGTTCATGGCAGCTCCAGACCGCCGAAGAAGGGTTCGCTCATCTCCGTACTGATGCGTCCGGCATAGACCGCCGCGTGGTACATGCGTGCGCCCCGTGCAAACCACACCGCCTGGACTTGCACCGGGCGACCGTCGGGCTGCAGGCCCTGTGCATTCAGACGCACCGGCTCCAGCATGGCGCTGGCGCCCTTGAGCACCCAGGCGCTGCTTGCCGATGTGGTGGCTTTCATATTACCCAGCAGATTGGCCTGCCACTGCACTTGGACGGCCAAGGCCTGCCCGTCACCCGCAAGATCGGCCACGGAGACGGCGTACAGGGCGCCGCCCGCCTCGCAACCCAGCATATGAATCTCCATCTCGCGCCCAGCCAGGCTCTGGCGCCGACTGCCTTGGTCGGGCTTGCAAGGCAGCATGGCCTTGAGCTCGCCTCCGACGGGCCGAACTTCGCGCCAGTTCAGGGCGGGGCTGCAGGCGGCCAGCAGCAGGGAAAGGCTCAGGAGCAGAAAGCGTCGGTACATCCGGGAATTATCCCCGCCGATGCCAGCTGGACAGAGATGGTGCACTACTTGAGTGCGCCAAACACCTTGCCCAGCAACGCGCTACCCGTTGCCACTGGATCCCGCCGGATCTTGCGCTCTTCCTCGCCGATCACGTAATAAAGACCGTCAAGTGCCTTGCCGGTCACGTATTGCTCGATGCTGGCGTCCTCGCGGCGCAGCAAACCGAAATCAGCCGCCTTACCGGCGATGTGGTTGTACTGCCCGGCCAGGCCCACTTTTTCGGTGCTGCGCGTGACCACGGGCAGAAACTTCAGTCCCAGGGGCGAGCGCGTCTTGTCGGCAAAAAAAGTTGTCACCGAGGTCTCGCCGCCTCCCAGTATCTTCTTGCCATCGGCCACCGTCATGCCGCGCACTGCACCCAGCATCAGCTCCTGCGCCATGGGCACAGCCGCCTCGGCTGCGCGGTTCATGGTGGTCACCAGTTCGTCCAGACGCTCGCCCTGGCCAAAGGTACGGAGCATCTGCTCGGCGTCCTGCAGTTGCCGGGGTAGAGGGATTCTGACTTTTTCATTGCCCAGAAAGCCATTGACCTGGCCGAGTTGCCCGATCGCGCTGCGCGCACCACGCTCCAACGCGGCCTTGAGGGCCCGCGCCGCCTCGCTCTGGCTGAGCTCCTCCAGGGTCAGGGCCTGTGCCTGTCCCCAGGTCAGCCAGGGAACTCCAAGCAGCGCCGGCAGTCCAATCGAACTAAACTTACGTCTGTCCATGCAATATTCCCCGTCGATGAAACGCGCCCTTTATCTTGCCGCAGCGGCCATTGTGCTGGTTGCCGGCTGGCTGCTCTTGCGCTCCCCCGGCTTCGGGCCGGCCCCGGCTTCCACGTTTGTGCTGCTCGACGGCAGCCAGCAGAAAACCGCGGACTTCCGCGGCCGTGTGGTTCTGGTGAATTTCTGGGCCACCAGCTGCACCACCTGCGTGGCCGAGATGCCCAAGCTCATCGCCACCTATGACAAGTACCAGGCAAGCGGCCTCGACACCGTGGCCGTGGCCATGAGCTATGACCCGCCCAGCTACGTCGTCAACTTTAGCCAGACCCGCAAGCTGCCCTTCAAGGTGGCCATCGACAACACCGGCGCCGTGGCTTCGGCCTGGGGCGAGGTGAGCCTGACCCCGACCACCTACCTGGTCGACAAGCGCGGCGAAATCGTCAAGCGCTACATCGGCGAACCGGATTTCGCCGAGCTTCATCGGCTGATCGAAGAGTTGCTGGCCCAGACCACCTGAGGGGCCTGGCCCCAAAAGCCCAGGGGCAGCCTGCGCTGCCCCTGCTCGTCGAACCGACGGTTCCGGCCTCTTGGTTTACTTGCCGCGGAAATCGTCGTGGCAGGCCTTGCAGCTGCCCGAGGTGGACTGGAAAGCCGTCTTGATGCTGTCAAGATTGCCGGTCTTGGCAGCCGCAGCCAATTTGCTCATTTCGCCTTGCATCTTCTCGGCAGCAGCGTTGAACTTGGCCCTCTCGGTCCAGATTTCCGGCAGGGCCTTGGTATCGCCCTTGTCTGTGCCCTCACCGAACGCCGCAAACGGCAGGCGAGACATGCTTTCGGCGATGGCCGCATTTTCGGCAGCCACCTTGGCGTCAAAGGGTGCGCGGCCGCTGGCCATGGCACCAATGCGTCCATAGTGTTGGGCCATCACGAACAGGGCGCTCTTGCGGTATTTGATCGCGTCTTCCGGCTTGGCAAACTGGGCCGAAGCCGTGCCACTGAAGCCGATGATCGCCGCTGCGGCGACAAGGATGCTGACTGTTTTCATGTTCTTCCTTTGCTGGTAAACGGGAAGGTTCCCGGACTTGGGAGCCGCTGGCTGCGCCAAAGTTCGCACGATTTCTCTCATCTCAGGGAAAATACCAAGCAGCGACTTCCCTGCCCGCATCCTATCCTAGGACCCCTCATGCCGCATCTCGTCAGAATCTGGGATCTTCCCACCCGCCTTTTCCACTGGCTGCTGGCGCTGTGCGTTATAGCCCTCGTCACCACGGCCCAGCTCGGCTACATGGAATGGCATTTCCGTCTGGGTTATGCCGTGCTGACCCTGTTGATCTTTCGCCTGCTCTGGGGTCTGTTTGGCGGGCGCTGGTCGCGCTTTGCAGCCTTTCTCTACTCGCCCGTCAGCCTGTGGCGCTACCTGCGGGGCCAGGGTGATCCAGGCCATGGTGTCGGTCATACGCCGACGGGCGCCTTGTCAGTGTTCGCGCTGCTGGCTTTCCTGCTGGCCCAGGTCGGCACCGGCCTCTTCAGTGATGACGAGATCGCGGCCAGTGGCCCGCTGACGCGTCTGGTCTCCAATGACTTCGTGAGCCTGGCCACCTGGTACCACAAGGAGGTCGGCAAGCGTGTGCTGATCGTGCTCGTGATATTGCACGTCCTGGCCGTCCTCTACTACCTCTGGCGCAAAAAGCAGAACCTGGTTCGCCCCATGCTGACCGGTGACAAGGTGCTGGCGCACGCCGCCCCAGCCTCGCGCGACGACGGTGGCAGCCGCTTGCTAGCCGCCCTGCTATTTCTGCTCAGCGCCAGCGCCGTTGCCCTCCTTCTGTGGCTCACGGCCCCCTGAGGGGCCTCAGCGCTTCTGGTGGCTCTGCTCGTACAGAGGCATCACGACGGCACTGACGCGCGCGAGGTCCTGTTGGCGCGAATCCGGTGAAGGGTGCGTGCTGAGGAACTCGGGGGGCCGCCCACCCCCCAACTGGTTCATCTTCTGCCAGAGACTGATGGCTGCGCGCGGGTCGTAGCCGGCTCGTGCCGCCAGCTCGACGCCAATCTGGTCGGCTTCGCTCTCGGCCTCGCGGCTGCGCGGCAGCGTGAAGCTCACTTGGGTCAAGGTATCTCCCAAATCGCCCAGGACCGGGATACCGGTCACGATGGCGATCACCATGCCCGGCACCCGCGCAGCCTGTTGCCGCGAGACCTGCTCGCGCACATGCTCGCGCAGGGCATGTGCAATTTCATGGCCCATGACGGCGGCCAGTTCATCGTCCGTGATCTTCAGCTTCTCGATGAGCCCGCTGTAGATGCCGATCTTGCCACCGGCCATGCAGAAGGCATTGACCTCGTCGCTTTGGAAGACGTTGCTCTCCCAGCGCCAACCTGGCGCGTCGGTGCGGAAGTGCACCGTCTGTGCCACCAGCCGTTTGGCTATGCCCTGCACCCGCGCCAACATGGCCGCGTCCTGGTTGAGCTGCTTCTTTTTCTCGGCGTCCTGCAGCATCTTGCGATAGGCCTGTGCCGACGCAGCGTCCACCTCGGCAGCACTCACCCCCATGTACTGGTTGCGTGTGACACCAACCTGGCCCGCCCCTGTGGTCTGCACGGTCTGGCAGGCGGCCAGCAGTCCGGCTGCCACCCCCCAGGCCAGGACCTGCCACAGGCGCCGCAGGCCTACCGATGCCATATGCTTTTGGCTCACGCTAAACTTGTTTTCCATAACCTGACTCATCCTTGCCGTGACCTCGCCTACCATCGCGATCCTGACGCCGCAACAGCCCGCTGAATTCGACGCTGTGCGCGAGATTTTCCGCGAGTACGCCGCAAGCCTCAACGTCGATCTGTGTTTCCAGGATTTTGAGGACGAGCTCGCGACCCTGCCCGGCGACTATGCCATGCCGCGGGGGGGCCTGCTGCTGGCTCTGGTCGATGGCAAGGTGGCCGGTTGCTGTGCCCTGCGCCCCCTGGACATGACCGATTATCCCAACGCCTGCGAAATGAAACGCCTGTATGTGCGCCCCGCATTTCGTGGCCTGGGCCTGGGCCGCCAGCTGGCTCAGACCATTCTGGATGCCGCTCACCTGTATGCCTACGACCACGTCCTGCTCGACACGCTGGACGAGATGGAGGCCGCCCGCGGGCTCTACGAAGATTTGGGCTTTGAGGAAATCCCACCGTATTACCACAGCCCCATAGCCGGCGCTCACTATCTCAAAGCAGACCTGAGTTCACCCAACTCGCGTTTCGGCTAGCCCTAAAAACCAAAGCCACCGCAAGCGGTGGCCTTGTCAGGCTTGAATCGCCTGAAACAAACCAGCGGATCAGCCCTTGGCCTGGCCCAGCAAGGTACCGGCGTCACTCACCTCGAACTTGCCTGGTGCTTCGATGTTCAGGCTGGCCACCTTGCCGTCCTTGACCAGCATGGAATAACGATTGCTGCGCAGACCCATGCCGCGCTTCGTCAGATCCAGGGTCAGGCCCGTGGCCTGGGCAAATTCTGCACTGCCATCGGCCAGCATGCGTACCTTGCCGGTGGACTTCTGGTCACGCGCCCATGCGCCCATGACAAACGCATCGTTGACGCTGACGCACCAGATCTCGTCCACACCCGCGGCCTTGAACTCGTTGAATTTTTCGACATAACCCGGCACGTGCTTGGCCGAGCAGGTCGGGGTGAAGGCGCCCGGCAGGCCGAAGATGGCGATGGTCTTGCCAGCCACGGTCTTGCTCACATCGACAGGATTGGGGCCGATGCTGCAACCATTGCCCTCGACTTCCGAATATTCCATCAGCGTGGCGCCCGGGAGGGTATCACCGACTTTGATCATGTTGTGCTCCTCGATTGATTTTGCTTAGGGGTAAAAAAAACGGCTCACGCATTGTGAGCCGTTTTTGTATGTCCTGCAGCCTGCGCTGCAATGAACTTAGACCGCAGCGGCCTTTTCGACCAGGCGGGTGGCAACCCAGTTCTTGGTCTTGGAAATCGGCTTGCTCTCGGTGATCTCGATCACGTCGCCCAGCTTGTACTCGCCCTTTTCGTCATGGGCGTGGTACTTGCTCGACTTGGCAACGATCTTGCCGTAGAGCTCGTGCATCACACGACGCTCGACCAGCACGGTCACGGTCTTGGTACGTTTGTCGCTGACCACCTTGCCAACCAAGGTGCGCTTGAGGGATTTTTTAGCTTCCGTCATTCAGTGCTCCTTATTTGGCGGCTTGCTTTTCAGCAAGAATGGTCTTGGCACGGGCGATGTCACGGCGGGTGTTGCCCAGCGTGGCCGTGTTGTTCAGCTGTTGCGTGGCTTTTTGCATGCGCAGGCCGAAGTGAGCCTTTTGCAGCTCCTTGACCTCGGCTTGCAGGCCGGCAACGTCTTTCTGGCGCAGTTCAGTAGTTTTCATTTCTTCATTCTCCTGATTACTGGCCGATCATGCGGCTGACGAAGGTGGTGCGCAGCGGCAGCTTGGCGGCAGCCAGCTTGAACGCTTCGCGGGCCAGCTCTTCAGGCACGCCGACGATCTCGAACACGATCTTGCCGGGCTGGATTTCAGCCACGTAGTACTCCGGGTTGCCCTTGCCGTTACCCATACGCACTTCAGCGGGCTTCTGGGAAATCGGCTTGTCGGGGAACACGCGGATCCAGATGCGGCCGCCACGCTTGACGTGACGGGAGATGGCACGACGTGCCGCCTCGATCTGGCGAGCCGTCAGACGGCCGCGGTCGGTACATTTCAGGCCGAAGTCGCCAAAGGCCACGGAACTGCCACGGGTGGCAATACCGGTGTTACGGCCTTTTTGCTCCTTGCGGTATTTTCTACGTGCAGGTTGCAGCATCTTTATTCTCCTTTGGCACCGTCAGCTGCTGCAGCTGGCGCGGCGACTTTGCGTACGCGCTTAACGGCGGTTTTCGGGGCATCGGCACCAGGGGTGGCCTCTGCGGGTTTGTCGCTGCCATCGGCAGGCGCGGCGGCGCTACCAGCCGGACGGCGGGCACCACGGGGAGCCGCGGGACGGTCACCGGCAGGGCGGCCATCACGGCGCGGGCCGCGCGGGCGACGCTCTTCCTCGGCACGCGGCTCGACAGCAGCGGGCAGATCGTTGCGGCCCAGGGTGTCGCCCTTGTAGACCCAGACCTTGACGCCGATGACGCCGTAGGTGGTCTTGGCTTCCGATGTGCCGTAGTCGATGTCGGCGCGCAGGGTATGCAGCGGCACACGGCCTTCGCGGTACCACTCGGTACGGGCGATCTCGATGCCGTTCAGGCGGCCAGCCGACATGATCTTGATGCCCAGGGCACCCAGACGCATGGCGTTCTGCATGGCACGCTTCATGGCGCGGCGGAACATGATGCGCTTTTCGAGCTGCTGCGTGATGCTGTCGGCGATCAGCTTGGCATCGATTTCGGGCTTGCGCACTTCCTCGATGTTCACGGCCACCGGCACGCCCAGTTGCTTGCCCAGGTCGCGCTTGAGGTTTTCGATGTCCTCGCCCTTCTTGCCGATCACGACGCCCGGACGAGCCGAGAAAATCGTGATGCGGGCGTTCTTGGCGGGGCGCTCGATCAGCACGCGCGAAACGGAGGCGTTCTTGAGCTTGGCCTTCAGGTACTCGCGCACCTTGATGTCTTCGGCCAGCATGCCGGCGAAGTCACGGTTGCTGGCATACCAGCGCGAGGCCCAGTTACGGCTGACTGCGAGGCGGAAGCCGGTCGGGTTGATTTTTTGTCCCATATCCTTCTGACCTCTTTAGTTGCCGACCGTCACGTACACATGGCACGTGGGCTTGCTGATACGGTTGCCGCGGCCCTTGGCACGGGCGGTAAAGCGCTTGAGCGTGGTGCCTTGCTCGACGTAGATGGTCTTGACCTTCAGTTCGTCGATATCGGCGCCGTCGTTGTGCTCGGCGTTGGCAATGGCGGACTCCAGAACCTTCTTGATGATCACGGCAGCTTTTTTCTGCGTGAACTGCAGGATGTTCAGGGCTTGATCGACCTTCTTGCCACGGATCAGATCCGCGACCAGACGGCCCTTGTCCACCGAGAGGCGGACACCACGAAGGGTTGCACGTGTTTCCATGTTCAATTCCCTTATTTCTTCTGGACTTTTTTGTCCGCAGGGTGGCCCTTGAAGGTGCGGGTCAGCGCGAACTCACCCAGCTTGTGGCCCACCATTTGGTCAGTGATATAGACCGGTACGTGCTGCTTGCCGTTGTGCACGGCAATGGTCAGACCGATGAACTCGGGCAGAACCATGGAGCGACGCGACCAGGTCTTGATCGGCTTCTTGTCCTTGGTGGCAACGGCCTTGTCGACCTTGGCCACCAGATGATGATCCACAAAGGGACCTTTTTTCAGAGAGCGTGTCATTGTGCGTTCCCCTTACTTCTTGCGACGCGACACGATCATGACCTGCGTGCGCTTGTTGTTACGGGTACGGTAACCCTTGGTCAGATTGCCCCACGGATCGACAGGGTGACGGCCTTCGCCGGTCTTGCCCTCGCCGCCACCGTGCGGGTGGTCGATCGGGTTCATGACCACACCGCGAACGGTCGGACGAATACCCATCCAGCGCTTGACACCGGCCTTGCCGAGCTGGCGCAGGCTGTGTTCTTCGTTGGCGACCTGGCCAATCGTGGCGCGGCACTCAATATGGATCTTGCGCACTTCGCCCGAACGCATACGCACCTGGGCGTAGGTGCCTTCACGGGCCAGCAGCGTGGCGGAAGCACCGGCGGAACGAACCACCTGCGCGCCCTTGCCAATCTGCAGCTCGATGCAGTGGATGATCGAACCCACCGGGATGTTGCGGATCGGCAGGGTGTTGCCCACACGGATCGGAGCCTCGGCACCGTTCACGATGGTGGCGCCCACTTCCAGGCCACGCGGCGCAATGATGTAACGACGCTCGCCGTCGGCATAGCACACCAGAGCGATGTGGGCCGAGCGGTTCGGGTCGTATTCGATGCGCTCGACCTTGGCGGGAATACCGTCCTTGTCGCGCTTGAAGTCGACCACGCGGTAGTGGTGCTTGTGACCACCGCCCTTGTGACGGGTGGTGATGTGACCGTTGTTGTTACGACCGGCCTGCTGGAACTGGGGTTCGAGCAGGGGCGCGTAGGCCTCACCCTTGTACAGGTGGTCACGCGAGATCTTCACCACGCCACGACGGCCCGGCGAAGTCGGTTTCATTTTGATGACAGCCATGATTACGCGGCCTCCCCGGACAGGTTCAGCTCTTGACCCGGCTGCAGCGTCACATAGGCCTTGCGAACGTTGTCGCGACGACCGACGGACTTGCCATAGCGCTTGGTCTTGCCCTTGGTATTCACCACAGACACGCCTTTGACCTCAACCTTGAACATCAGCTCAACGGCAGCCTTGATTTCAGGCTTGGTCGCGTCCTGCAGCACCTTGAACGTCACTGCGTTGCTCTTCTCGGCAACCATGGTGGCCTTTTCGGACACGATGGGGGCCACGAGCACCTGCATCAGACGACCTTCTTCAAACTTGGCGGTGCTCATGCGAACATCTCCTTGAGTTGGTCCATGGCGGCCTTGGTGACCAGCACCTTGCGGTAGTGCACCAGCGACAGCGGATCGGCGTAACGCGGCTCGACCACCAGAACGTTGGTCAGGTTGCGCGAGGCCAGGTACAGGTTCTCGTCGACCTGGTCGGCGATCACAAGCACGGAGTCCAGCTTCATGGCCTTGAACTTGTCAGCCAGCTGCTTGGTCTTGGGCGAATCCACCTTGAGGGACTCGACCACGGCCAGGCGGCCTTCACGGGCCAACTGCGAGAAGATCGAAGCCATACCGGCGCGGTACATCTTCTTGTTGATCTTCTGGGTGAAGTTCTCTTCCGGGCTGTTCGGGAAGATGCGACCGCCCCCGCGCCACAGCGGGGAGGACGTCATACCAGCACGAGCACGGCCGGTACCCTTCTGCTTGAACGGCTTCTTGGTCGAGTGCTTGACCTGTTCGCGGTCCTTCTGGGCGCGGGTACCTTGACGGGCATTGGCCTGGAAGGCCACCACAATCTGGTGCACCAGCGCTTCGTTGTATTCACGACCGAACACGGTGTCCGGGGCTTCCATCTTGGAAGCGGCCTGGCCCTGGTCGTTCAGGAGTTCGAGCTGCATCAGTTCGCTCCTTTCTTGGCTTGCACCTTGACGGCATGACGCACGGTCACGAAACCACCGGCGGAACCGGGGATCGCGCCCTTGATCAGCAGCAGTTGGCGAGCTTCGTCGATACGGATGACGTCCAGGTTCTGGATCGTCTTGGTCTGGTCGCCCATGTGGCCCGTCATGCGCTTGCCCGGGAACACGCGGCCCGGATCCTGCGCCATGGAGATGGAGCCCGGAACATTGTGCGAACGGCTGTTACCGTGCGAAGCACGCTGCGAGCTGAAGTTGTGACGCTTGATGGTGCCGGCAAAGCCCTTACCGATCGAGGTGCCCTGCACGTCGACCTTCTGGCCCACCGCAAACACATCGCTCACAGGCACAGCGGCGCCGGCCTGGTACTTGGCGGCAGCATCGGCAGCGACACGGAATTCCTGGATGATTTCACCGGCCTCAACCCCTGCCTTGGCAAGGTGGCCAGCAACCGGCTTGGTCACGCGCGAAGCTTTGCGCGAGCCGAACGTCACCTGCAAGGCGACATAGCCGTCGTTGTCCTGGGTTTTGATCTGGGTCACTCGGTTGTTGGACACATCCACCACCGTGACAGGCACTGCATCGCCGTCATCAGTGAACAGACGCATCATGCCCACCTTGCGCCCCAGCAACCCCAATCGATTGCTCAGACTCATTTTTTCTCCTTTGCTTTCACCGCCACGACTTCAATTGGTCGCGGACGTTGGAATGTGAAAGAGGGTTAATAAAACTCGGTCGAAATTCGACAGAGCCTGACAGTATAGCCTGATCTGCCATTTCTGGCAAATCAGGCCATTCCGTCGGTTTTGGGGCCCCGGCCTTTCGGCCTGAAACCCCGAACTCGCCTTACTGCAGCTTGATCTCGACGTCCACGCCGGCCGGCAGGTCGAGCTTCATCAGGGCGTCGACCGTCTTGTCGGTCGGGTCCACGATGTCCATCAGACGCTGGTGGGTGCGGATTTCGAACTGGTCACGGCTGGTCTTGTTGACGTGCGGCGAACGCAGGATGTCAAAACGCTTCATGCGCGTCGGCAGGGGCACGGGACCCTTGACGATGGCGCCGGTGCGCTTGGCGGTGTCCACGATCTCGGCAGCCGACTGGTCGATCAGCTTGTAGTCAAACGCCTTGAGGCGGATGCGGATTTTTTGCTTGGTAGCCATGGTAATTCCTGGTTGTTTGCGAATTACGCAAGGATCTTGGCCACCACGCCGGCGCCCACGGTCTTGCCGCCTTCGCGGATGGCGAAGCGCAGGCCTTCTTCCATGGCGATGGGGGCGATCAGCTTGACGGTGATCGACACGTTGTCGCCAGGCATCACCATTTCCTTGCCCTCGGGCAGCTCGATGGCACCGGTCACGTCCGTGGTACGGAAGTAGAACTGCGGGCGGTAGTTGTTGAAGAAGGGGGTGTGACGGCCGCCTTCGTCCTTGGACAGGACGTACACCTCACCCGTGAAGTGGGTGTGGGGCTTGATGGAGCCGGGCTTGCACAGCACTTGGCCGCGCTCGACTTCTTCACGCTTGGTGCCGCGCAGCAGGATACCGACGTTGTCGCCAGCCTGACCCTGGTCCAGCAGCTTGCGGAACATTTCCACGCCGGTGCAGGTGGTCTTCTGGGTGACCTTGATGCCGACGATTTCGATTTCTTCGCCGACCTTGACCACGCCGCGCTCGATACGGCCGGTCACGACGGTACCGCGGCCGGAGATGGAGAACACGTCTTCCACGGGCATCAGGAAGGCACCGTCCACAGCGCGCTCAGGCGTGGGGAT
>NZ_JBWKNN010000005.1:0-100567 GCF_059415585.1 Hylemonella sp. GW821-FHT10B10
CTGAGCGATGAGCTGCTCAAGCCCTGATAGCGCTGCGCGCTCATCGAGTCGATGTTGGTGTTGATGATGGATGCCATTGCTGAACTCCTGTTAGAGGCAGAGGAAGATGCCCTCGCCACTGTTTTCGTACGCCGGCGACCGAAACTTGAGAACTAAAGCCAGAAA
This sequence comes from Hylemonella sp. GW821-FHT10B10, assembly GCF_059415585.1. Taxonomy (NCBI): domain Bacteria; kingdom Pseudomonadati; phylum Pseudomonadota; class Betaproteobacteria; order Burkholderiales; family Comamonadaceae; genus Hylemonella; species Hylemonella sp. GW821-FHT10B10. The sequence goes on from NZ_JBWKNN010000005.1 coordinate 166, forward strand.
AAGCAGGTTTTTCGACTTTAACTCTGCGCTTAAGCCCCTTGGAGCACGCGTGTCGCTCCGGAACCCGCCGGATACGCAGAAGTTATCGGCGGCTTTTTCCCAAACTTGAGGCTTAAATCGAAAAAAGGCTGGTTTCAAGCCCTTTTATCGAAATACCAGCCCGATAGCAGCTGCCCACAATTCATTCCATCGCTATGTCGGGGCCACAACCCCTGTAACTAAGGAGTGTTTCCATGGCTGCCATCATCAATACCAACGTCCCCTCGCTGACCGCACAGCGCAACCAGGGCATGAGTCAGACGTCACTGAACACCGCGATCCAGCGTCTGTCCAGCGGCCTGCGCATCAACAGCGCCAAGGACGACGCGGCTGGCCTGGCCATCTCGGAGCGCTTCACCAGCCAGATCCGAGGCCTGAACCAGGCTGCGCGCAACGCCAACGACGGCATCTCCCTGGCCCAGGTCACGGAAGGCGCCCTGGGTTCAGCCGGCAGTATTCTCCAGCGTGTGCGTGAACTGGCTGTGCAGTCGGCCAACGCCACCAACAGCGCCTCGGACCGCCAGGCCCTGAACCAGGAAGTGGGCCAGCTCGTCGCCGAGCTGGACCGCATTGCGCAAAGCACCGAGTTCAACGGCCAGAAGCTGCTGGACGGCACCTTCGGTACCGCCCAGTTCCAGATCGGCGCCAATGCGGGCCAGGTCATCGTGGCGGCCACGGCCAACGGCCGCACCAACCAGTACGGCAACAACCAGGCCATCAACTCGGTGGCCGCCATGAGCATGGCCGCCACCGGCGCGGCCTGGGGCGCCAACGGCATCACGGGCGAGACCGTCACCATCAACGGCGCAGCCGGCAGCGCGGCCGTGGTCATCGCCGCGAATGACACGGCCAAGACGGTCGTGACCGCCGTCAACCAGCAGTCCCCCATCACGGGTGTGACCGCCGATGCCCAGACCGATGTGCAGCTGAGCTTCGCCGCCACCGGTGCCTACACCTTGACCGTGCGTTCGGACAACAGCTCGCCCGAAGCCATCACCTTCAGCCTGACCACGACCAACAGCCCCAGCGGCCTGGCCAGCGCCATCTCGGCCTTCAACGACAAGTCGTCCAAGACCGGTGTGGTGGCCAGCTTGAACGCCGCGGGCACAAGCGTGATCCTGACCAACAGCTCGGGTGAGGACATCATGGTGTCCGACACGTTGGTGCAGAACGCCGGTAACGTGACGGTCAACAAGATGAAGCCGGACAGCGCCGGTGCGCTGGCTTCGGTGGGCGCAGTCACGCTGACGGCCAACGCCGTGGCTGAGAACGCCCTGATGAGCGGCTACGTGACCTTCGATTCGGACAAGTCCTTCGTGCTGAGCCACGCCGCCACGGTGGCGGCTTCGTCCTCGTACATCGGTATCGACACCTCCTCGACGCTGCACAAGGTGGCGGACCTGGACGTGACGACGGTGATCAAGGCCAACGACGCACTCAAGACGGTGGATTCCGCGCTGGCCTTTGTCAGCGGCGAGCGCGCCAAGCTCGGTGCCCTGCAGTCGCGCTTCGAGACCGCCATTTCCGCCCTGCAGATCACCTCGGAAAACCTGACCGCCTCGCGCAGCCGCATCATGGATGCCGACTTCGCGGCCGAAACCGCCGCCCTGTCGCGCGCCCAGATCCTGCAGCAGGCCGGCACCGCGATGATCGCCCAAGCCAACTCCATCCCGCAAGGCGTCTTGCAGCTGCTCCAACGCTAAGGGCAATAATGAGGGCCGTGACCTCATCCCACCACCGCAAACACGGCCAGCACCCCCACGGCGCCAAGCCCGGCTTTGCGCCCGATGCCGACGCCGTCAAGATCAGCCAGGCTTTCCTGAAAGGGGACTGGCTGCTGGTCGTTCGTCTGTGCCGCCAGACCCTGCGCAAGAACGGGATGCATCTGCGCTCGCACCAGATGCTGGGTTTCGCGCTGTCCAAGTTGAACCGCCTCGAAGAGGCCATCGCCGCCTACCGCCAGGGTGCGACGCTGCACCCCGAAGATGCCGAGTTGCTGATCAACTACGCCGATATCCTGAGGCAAGAGGGTCGCTCGTCCGAAGCCGCCCCCATCCTGAGAAAAGTCTGTGGGCTGCGGCCCGACAAAGCCGTCAGCTGGATCAAGCTGGCGCAATGCTGCTACGGAACGCAGCAGCACCGAGAAGGCCTGGACGCCGCCAACAAGGCCTGGGACCTGGCCGAGACCCCGGAGGACAAGGTCGGTGCGCTGAACCAGCGCGCCATCCACCGGCGCGAATTGGGCGAGGTGCATGAGGCCGTTGAAGACTGCAGGGCCGCCATTGCCCTGTCCCCCCACGACATCGCCCACCACACCAATCTGCTGCTCTTCATGCTGGCCGACCCCGAGGCTGGCGTGCAGGACCTGGCCACTGCGGCGCGCGAGTTCAGCGCCGTCTTCGAGCCGCCGCTCAAGCCGCACTGGCCGGACCACGCCGCACGGCGCGAAGGTGGCCCCTGGCGCAAGCTTCGGGTGGGTTTTCTGTCACCGGATTTTCACCACCACGCGGTGATGTATTTCGCCGAAGGGCTGCTGTCGGGACTGGACCGACGCCAGTTCGAGGTCTGGGCCTTTTACATGGGCACCCAGAACGAGGACAGCGCCAACGAACGCGTGCGCTGCCATGCCGACCATTTTGTCTCCCTGCACCGGAAATCTTTCGAGGAGCAGGCCCGGATGATCCAAGAAGCGCAGATCGACATCCTGATCGACCTGGCTGGCCACACGGGCGGCAACGGCCTGCCCACCATGGCGCGCAAACCCGCCCCCGTGCAGGCCAGCACCATAGGCTACCCGGGCACCACGGGTTTGACGGCCATGGACTGGTGGTTCAGCGACGGCATCACCGACCCCCCGGGGGCGGACGCCTATTACAGCGAGCGCCTCTACCGTCTGCCCACGCGCTGGCTGCTCTACCGCCCCCAGAGCCGCAACCCCCTGTGGCGCTACCAGCCAGCCTACCAAGTGCGGCCCACGCCGGCCCTGCAGAACGGCTTTGTCACTTTCGGCTGCTGCAACAACCTGGGCAAGCTGACCGACAAGGTGCTCGCCCTCTGGGGCCGCATCCTTACCACCGTGCCGAATGCGCGGCTGCTGATCGAAGGCAAGGGTTTCGAGAAGGCGGAATTCGCCGACGCCTACCGTGCACGCTGCGAACGACTGGGCATCGATATCACGCGGCTGGAACTGCTGACGCTCAACCAGAACAACCAGTACCTGACCTACCACCGCATCGACGTCGCCCTTGATCCCTTCCCGCTGGTGGGCGGCACCACTTCGAGCGACCTGACCTGGATGGGCGTGCCGCTGATCACCATGAAAGGCGACAGCCTGGGTTCGCGCATGGGCGTGGGCATACTGGCGCACCTGGGCCACCATGAATGGATTGCACGCAGCCCGGACGAGTACGTGGCCATCGCCGCGCGCCTGGCCGGCGACGTGGAAGCACTCAACCGCACCCGGCTGGGCCTGCGCGACGAGATGGAAACCAGCGTGCTGATGCGCGAAGACGTGTACATGCAGGAGTTCGGCAATGCGCTGCGCTTCATGTGGATGCTGTGGCTGGTCGAGTCCGGCCACCCGGAGTGGACGGCCGATCAGATGCTCGCCCAGGTGGGCGACTGGGTCAGCCAGCCGCCGGCACTGCCGGAGCAGGAGTTCCAGGTGGGTGTGGCGCCGGGGGAGCTTGTCCCCCTGTCACGCGCCTACGAACGCCTGCAGGCGGCCATCGCCCGCGCCCAGGCCGAGGTCCGAGTGGTTGTCAGCCCCGCCACACCCAGCCAGCAACTCGCCAGCAAACGCTGGTACGAGGCCACCGTGCTGGCCGAGCGCATCCTCTGCGCCAAGCCGCACGACCCGGTGGCCCTGACAGCCCTGGCCGAAATCGAGAACGCCCACGGCAACGAGGAATTCGGCCGTGTCTATCTGAAAGAGGCGCTGAAGTCCCTGACCCCGGCGGAACCGCCAGAGCAACTGCTGGCGCGCACGCAACAGTACGTGCAGGCCGCGCTGGAATACCTGGGCGAAGCCGACCCCGCGCCGACGCCCTGATCTCTTCCGAAGACAACCAGGCCGCGCAGCTGGCCGTTCCGGAGCACCCACGGAGCTGGCTTGGCCACGCCGCTGGGTACGCCCCTTGAGGGGGAGACGCGTAGCGTCTCTGGGGTGTTTTATTTCCTGCGCAGGAAACCGTGGGGTGCCACGGTCACCTGCAGGCGCTGCTCCATCTCCGCATCCACTTCGAACTCCGGGTGCTTGGGCAACCAGGCGCGCACGGCGGTCTTGGGGTTGTTGCCCACATCCCAGGGCCTGTCGGCAAAGAACTTGGGCGGCATATCGTCCACGAAAGTGTCGAAGACCACGCAATAGCTGCCGGGCGTGACCAGGGTCGCATAAGCGTCCAGTTCGCCCAGTACATGGTCGTGTGTGTGCATGGAGTCCAGGAACACCAGCACCTTCTTGTAACCCTGGGCCGCAGCACGTACCTGTTGCACCACGGCCGGGTCGATGGAAGAGCCCTGGAACATCTGGATGCGGCTGGCCATGGGGTGGGCCTCGATGGCGGCGCGGTTATGGGCGCGGATGTCGATGTCCAGGCCGATCACCTTGCGCTTCGATGTGCGCGGATCGATGGTGGTGCCGGCCTCGATGGCGTCGCACATGTCCAGCATGGCCAACATAGAGGCGCTGAGGATCAGCGAGCCGCCGTGGGCGATGCCGGTCTCGATGATGAGGTCGGGCCGCACGCGCCACACCAGTTCCTGGATCGCCACCATGTCCTGCGGGTACTGGATGATGGGGCGCCCCATCCAGTCGAAGTTGTAGACGTACTTCTTGGCCATGGACTCCTGCAGCCACTGGCGTGACAGTTGCTGTAAGGGCTTGTCCTGGGCATAAGCAGCCAGACGCTCTTTGCGCTCTTGGGAAAACTGTTGTTCGGGGGTCATAAGCACTCCTTGTTCATTGTTTGATGACCATGCCCTGCCCTGTCGGCAGTTCAATCACATGGAATCCACGCGCTTGCAGCCAGGCGTCTTCCGCCAATTTCTGCGCACGGTAACCTTCCCAGCCGTAGTCGTCGAGCACCAGCATGGCGCCGGGCACCATACGGTCCCAGAGCACGCTCAAAGCGCCAACTTCCGCCGCGGCGCTGTTCATGTCCAGGTGCATGAAGGCCACCTTGTCGGGCACCACCTGACCCAGCACCTCGGGCACCCGACCCTGGGTCACGACGACATTGGGCAGGTCGGCAAACCGGTCCACCACCGACCGGTACAAAGTCTCACCGTGTTCGGGCATGCCATTCGACATGCTCGCGGCGTCGTACTCGAACAGGTCGTAGAGAAAATAGCGTTTGTCGGTCGCCCCGAAATTCACCGCGTCGCACAGGATGCGCACGCTGGTGCCTTTGTAGCAACCGCACTCCACGAAGTCCCCCTGGAGTTTCAGGCCGTTGCGCACCCCCCCCAGCAGGATGGCCGTGCGCCAGAGGATGGCCTTCTCGACGGCGTCGCTGGCGTGCTTGCGCCAGGCCGCCATGAAGGGCTCATCCTCCATGAAGCTCAGGTTGCGCTGGTAGGTGAAGAGATTGTCCCCGGTGTAGATGCCGCTCTGCGGCGCCAGGCTGTCGATGGATTGCTGGATGCCGGCGATGAACTTCGGTCCGTCGCTGAAGCCCCAGAACATGGTCGTGGCGTGGTTGCTCATGCGCCGGCCCCTTCCGTGACGGGCTGGACCATGGCGGCCAGCCCCTGCTCCAGGCTCAGGGTGGGCCGCCAGCCCGTGGCCAACAGCCGGCTGTTGTCGCCCACCAGCAGGGCCGGGTCGCCGGGACGCACCGTGGCCAGCGCCAGCACCGGCGACGGATCCGCCCCGCACAGGCGCGCCAGCGTGCGCACGACCTCGCCCACCTGCACGGGCTGGCCCGAGCAGATGTTGTAGCGTCCGTCACAACCCTGCGCGAGAAGATGAACAAAAGCTTGCGCAGCATCCCGCACCGGCAGCATGCCGCGACGGGCCTCGGCGTTGACACCGAAGGGCGCAGCCCGGCCACGGAACACCTCGATCAAGGAAGGCAGCATGCGCTGACTTGCCTCGCCCGGGCCGAAGGGAAAAAACACGTGGCCCCAGGCCAGCGTGGCGCCCTGCTCCCGGCACCAGGCCTGGGCCAGGCGACGGGTGGCGTCCTTGGCTGCGCCGTAAAGGCTGGCCGGATTCAGCGGCGTGCTGTCCTCATGGAAGGGGCCTTTACCGCTCCAGTCGTATTCGGCGCAAGACCCTGCCATGCAGACCTGCCGTCCACCCTGTTCGGTAAAGGCCTGCAGAAGACGCAAGCTCGCATCCACCCAACGCAGGTTCAGCGGCGAAGTCCAGAACTTGCCGTACTCGGCGTACCAGGCCAGATGCAGCAGATGGCTGGCCCGCGCCTCGCGCAGTACGGGCGCCAGGTCACGGCACTCCAGCAGGTCGACCGCGAGCCAGGGCAGGTCTTCCGCGCCGGCCGGGCGGCTACGTCCGAGCAGTACGATCTCACAGCCACGCTCTCGCAACCGTGCCAGCACATGCCGGCCCAGATAACCGCTGGCGCCTGTAAGCAGGACTCTCATGGTTCGATGGTGAGCCGCGGCACGGCCGTCACAAAACGCCCGCCCCAGTCGCGGATATAGGCCAGCTGCGCGGTGATCTCGCTGCGCAGATTCCAGGGCAGGATGAGCACGCGGTCGGGCCGGTCGCGGCGCAGGTGGGCCTCGTCCACGATGGGGACACGGCTACCCGGCATGTACTTGCCTTGTTTGGCGGGGTTCAGGTCCACCACATAGGGCAGCAGGTCCGGCCGCACGCCGGCGAAGTTCATCAGGGTGTTGCCCTTGGCCGCCGCACCGTAGGCGCCGACCTTGAGGCCTTCACGTTGGGCTTGCAGCAGGAATCCCAGCAGCTCGCGCTTGACGCGCTCGGCCTCACGCTGGAAGCCGGCATAAAACGCCGGCGTGGTCATGCCGGCGGCCCGCTCACGCGCCAGCAATGCGGCCACGGCCGGCGCCACCGGCCGGCGGCCCGCATCGTTGCGCTGCGCGAACACGCGCAGGCTGCCGCCATGGGTGGGCAGTTCCTCCACATCGAAGACCTGCAGACCGTTGGCCGCAAAAATGCGCTGTACCGCCGTGAGCGACAGGTAGGAATAGTGCTCGTGGTAGGCCGTGTCGAACTGACATTCCTGCACCATGCGCAGCAGGTGCGGGAATTCGAAGGTGGCCACGCCCTGTTCCTTGAGCAGCACGGTGAAACCGCCGACAAAATCGTTGATGTCGGGCACGTGCGCCAGCACATTGTTGGCAGCCGTGAGATCGGCCTGGCGCCCTTTGCCAGCCAGCTCGTGCGCCAGCGCCACGCCGAAAAAGCGCTCGACGATCTCGATGTGCCTGGCGCGCGCCGCAGCCGCTGTGCTGGCCGTGGGCTCGATGCCGTAGCAGGGCACGCCGGCCTCGCGCACGTACTGCAGCAGGTAACCGTCGTTGGCGGCCACCTCGACCACGCAGCTCTGCGCGTTCAGGCCCAGGCGTTCAAGCATGGACAACACATAGGCCTTGGCGTGCGCCAGCCAGGAACTTGAATAGGAACTGAAGTAGGCGTAGTCCGCGTCGAACAGCTGTTCGCGCCCGGCATGGTCCTCGGTCTGCACCAGCCAGCAGGTTTCGCAGACCAGCAGGCGCAGCGGGTACCAGGTCTCGGGAGCGTGCAGTGCCGCTTCGCCCAGATAGGCATTGGACGGCGGAGCGCTGCCCAGGTCCAGGAAAGGCAGGCGCAATTCATTGGCGCAATGACGGCACTTCACAGTTTCACTCCCTCGAAATCCGGCTTCAGCAACTCGAAGCCGGCATCACGCGCCGACAGGCCCTGCACGGGCAGGGGCCAGTTGATGCCCAGGCGCACGTCGCGCACATGCAGGCCGGCCTCGGCCTGCGGCGCGTACGCGGCTGAATGGCAGTAGACGAGTTCGGCTTCGTCGCTGAGCAGCTGGAAGCCGTGCGCAAAACCGGCCGGGATCAGCAGGGCCGTGCCGTCGGCCCCGTTCAGCAGTTCGCCGTGCCAGCGCAGGAAAGTCGGTGAACCGACACGCAGGTCCACGGCCACGTCCCAGACTTCACCCCGCAGACAGCTCACGAGCTTCATCTCCGCGTGTGGTGCGCGCTGGTAGTGCAGGCCGCGCACCGTGCCGCGTGTGCGCGTGAGGCTGTGGTTGATCTGGGCGATGGGCCCGCGCCAACCGGCGGGGGCCAGCTCCTCGGCGCAGAAAAGGCGCGCGAACACACCACGCTCGTCGGCATGTTGACGACGCTGCACACGCTTGAGACCGGCCAGCGGCAGATCGGTCACGGCGAGGCTGCTCATGCGGCAGCCTCCCAGGCTGCCAGGTCACGCAGGCAGAGTTCGCGCGCGTTGGCGCCCTCATGCTGCGCGCGGTACCAGCGCAGTGTGCGTTGCACCGATTGCTCCAGACCCCAGCGTGGCTGCAGGGCCAGCTGCGCCTGCGCCTTGGAGGTGTCGAGCGCCAGCCAGCCCGCTTCATGCGGACCTTCGGCCTGCTGCGCGTAGTCCACCGCGCCACCGCCCCAGACCCCTCTTGCAAGGTCGACGACCTGACGCACCGTGGCGCGCTCGTGCGCATGGGGACCGAAATTCCAGGCGCCCGCCAGCGCGGCGTCCTGCCACAGGGCCTGTGCCAGGCACAGATAACCAGCCAGCGGCTCCAGCACATGTTGCCAGGGGCGGGTGGCCTCGGGCCGGCGGATCTGCAGCGTGTCCCCGCGCTGCCAGGCGCGTACGGCGTCGGGCAGCAGGCGGTCGGCCGCCCAGTCGCCACCGCCAATCACGTTGCCCGCACGGGCGCTGGCCAGGGCCAGGCCCTGCTGGGCCAGAAAAGCGTCACGGTAGCTCGCAATCGCCAGCTCACAGGCCGCCTTGCTGGCGCTGTAAGGATCGTGGCCACCAAGCTCGTCGCTTTCGCGATAAGGGTGGTGCCATTCGTGATTGCGGTAGACCTTGTCCGTCGTGACGCAAACGGCCACACGAGCGCCAGGGTGCCGGCGCAGTGCGTCCAGCACATGCACCGTGCCCATGACATTGCTGGCCCAGGTGGCCACGGGCTCACGATAACCCTCGCGCACCAGGGCCTGCGCAGCCAGGTGCAGCACGATGTCGGGGCGAGCCGCTTGCACCACACGCGCCACGGCCGTCGTGTCGCGCAGGTCGGCCACGTGATGGTCCAGCGTCTGCGCGACGCTGGCCAATTCAAACAGGCTGGGTTCCGTGGTCGGCGCCAGCGCCAGGCCCGTGACCTGCGCACCCAGGCGCTGCAGCCACAGCGCCAGCCAGGCTCCTTTGAAGCCCGTGTGCCCGGTCAGCAGCACGCGCTTGCCGCGCCAGAACGCGGCGTCGGGCCCAACTCCAGTCATTCCCAGACCTTCCAGGGCGCGCGGCCCGAGGCCCAGAGATCCTCGAGCAGGTTCTTCTCGCGCAGTGTGTCCATGGGCTGCCAGAAGCCGTGGTGGGCATAGGCCCGCAACTCATCGGCAGCGGCCAGGCTGGTCAGCGGCTCGGCCTCCCAGCTCGTAGCATCACCCGATACGCGCGAAATGCAGCGCGGCGAGAGCACGAAGAAGCCGCCGTTGATCAGACCGCCATCCCCGCGCGGCTTCTCGGCAAAACCCGTCACCGCCTGGCCATCCATCTGCAGCGCGCCATAACGTCCCGGGGGTTGCACCGCCGTGACGGTGGCCAGCTTGCCATGTGAATGGTGAAAACGGATGGCGGCGCTGATGTTCACGTCGGCCACGCCGTCGCCATAGGTGAAGCAGAAAGCCTCTTCGTCCTTCAGGTAGTCGGCCACGCGTTTGAGGCGCCCGCCGGTCATGGTCTGCTCACCCGTGTCCACCACGGTCACGCGCCAGGGTTCGGCGTGGCGGTGATGGATCTCCATGCGGTTGCTCGCCATGTCGAAGGTGAGGTCCGAGGTGTGCAGGAAGTAGTTGGCGAAGTATTCCTTGATCACGTAGCCACGGTAGCCGCAGCAGATCACGAAGTCGTTCACCCCGTGGGCGCTGTAGATCTTCATGATGTGCCAAAGGATGGGCTTGCCCCCGATCTCGATCATCGGTTTGGGCTTGAGATGGGTTTCCTCGGAGATCCGGGTGCCCAGACCGCCGGCCAGGATGACTGCTTTCATGGTGTGGCGCGCAGGATGTTCTATATAGATAGAAGCCAAGAATACGGCAGACGGGGGCCGGGGAACAGGGGAATTGTCCGGTATTCATGCAGCAATTCATGCATTTCCCCCGACCGTTAGTTTGTAGGATTTCCCCCTACAGAACACTACCGCTTTTTCTTTCAACCGGGACAGCCGCTGGCTGATTCAAGTTTCTGGGGCGCTGTTCAGAATCAACCCCAACGCGAAACCTTTGAATTGCGCCCTAAAGGAGACCTAAATGACCGACGAACAGATGAGTGCCGAGATCCGTGAAACCAATCTCACCTACCTGATGCTGGCGCAAAACCTGATCCGCAAGGACAAGGCCGAGGCTCAGTTCCGTCTGGGCATCTCCGAGGAATCGGCCGACCTGATGGCCGCACTCTCTCCGGCCCAGCTCTCCAAGATCGCCTCCAGCAGCATGCTGCTGTGCCGTTTCCGCATGGACGACGACGTGGTGTGGAGCCTGCTGACCAACCAGACCGCCCGCAAGGTGGACAACGACGCCACCACCCGCCTGCACGCCAGCATCCTGATGGCCGGCCGTTTTGCCGAAGCCACCTGAGGAAACAACCATGGCCACCGGCAAAAGCGTCCTCAATGAATCGCGCCAGATCGAGCGCGCCGTCGCCCTGATCAAGCTGGGTGCCCGGCTGCAGGTGCTCGAAAGCGAGACCGACCTGTCCTACGAGCGCCTGCTGCGCCTGTACAAGGAAGTGGCCGGCAAGTCGCCCTCCAAGGGCCAGCTGCCCTTCTCGACCGACTGGTTCCTGACCTGGCAGCCCAATATCCACGCCTCGCTCTTCCTCAACATCTATGAGTACCTGAGCAAGACCAGCAGCCTGGAAGACATCGAAGCCGTGATGAAGGCCTTCCGTCTCTACAACGAGCAGATGGTCACCCTGGACATGGAACCCCTGCTCTCGGTCACACGCGCCTGGCGCTTGGTCAAGTTCGTTGACAACAACATGCTGGCCATGACACGATGCTCCAAGTGCAACGGGCATTTCGTTTCCGAACCCTACGAAAACGCCCGCCATTACGTTTGCGGCCTGTGCGAACCGCCGGCGCGCGCCGGCAAAGGCAATGCGGCGGGCGGCATTCTGCTGCACTGAGTCCGGGCGACGGACCTTCATTTCCGGAAAAGGGGGCGGATACGCCCCCTTTTTTTCATAGCACCTCCGCCAGCCTTTCCCCTAGAATGGCTCGGCACAGGCCCGAAGAACGCCCCCGACCGCCCACTCCACACTGACCCTCCACGAACATGCTAGTCATCGTAGGTTATGCCGTTGCCATGGGTTGCATCTTCGGGGTGTACATCGTGCACGGTGGCAACATCGGCGTGATCCTGACCGCCCTGCCTTTCGAGCTGATCACCATCTTCGGCGGTGCCCTGGGCGCCTTCGTGGTGAACAACCAGCCCAAGGTGCTCAAGGCGACCATCGCCATGATTCCCCAGGCCCTCAAGAGCAGCAAGTACACCAAGGACCGCTATCTGGAGCTGCTGGCCATGCTCTACGACATCCTGCAGAAGGCGCGCAAGGAAGGCCTGATGGCCATCGAGAAGGACGTCGAGAACCCGCACGAGTCGCCCATCTTCCAGAAATACCCCGTCGTGGGCAGCGACCACCACGTGGTCGAGTTCACCACCGACTACCTGCGCATGATGGTCTCGGGCAACTTGAACGCCCACGAGATCGAATCCCTGATGGACAACGAGATCGACACCCATCACCAGGAATCGCACGGCCCGATCGCCGCCATCGCCCGTCTGGCCGGCGCCCTGCCGGCCTTCGGTATCGTGGCCGCTGTGCTGGGTGTGGTCAACACCATGGGTTCGGTGGGTCAGCCCCCGGCCGTGCTCGGCGGCATGATCGCCTCGGCCCTGGTCGGCACCTTCCTGGGCATTCTGCTGGCCTACGGCGTGGTCGAACCCCTGGGCGGCCTGCTGGAGCAGAAGTCCGAGGACAGCGCCAAGGAACTCGTCTGCATCAAATCCACCCTGCTGGCCAGCATGCAGGGCTACAACCCCTCCACGGCAATCGAATTCGGCCGCAAGGTGCTGTTCTCGACCGAACGCCCGACCTTCATCGAACTTGAAAGCCACGTGCGCGGCAAGAAATAAGCCGCCGCACCGATCAGGTTAGCCATGGCCTCCGACGCCAAAAAGCTCCAGCCCATCATCGTCAAGAAGGTCAAGAAGGCCGGGCACGCCGCCCATGGTGGTGCCTGGAAGATCGCCTACGCCGACTTCGTGACGGCCATGATGGCCTTCTTCCTGCTGATGTGGCTGCTGGGCTCGACCTCCAAGGGGGACCTCAAGGGCCTGTCTGACTATTTCAGCTCACCGCTCAAGGTGGCCATGGCCGGCGGCAGCGGTGCCGGCGCCAGCCCCACCATCCTGCCCGGCGGTGGCGCGGACCTGTCCCAGACCGTGGGACAGAACCAGCAGGGCGAAAGCGCCGACCCGCTGCGCAAGAAGCGCGCGATGGCCGAGGCCCGGGCCGAAGCGGCCCGCCAGGACGCCAAGCGCCTGGCCGCTCTCAGCGCCAAGATCAGCGCAGCCATCTCGAACAACCAGAAACTCAAGCAGTACAGCAACCAGATCCGCCTGGAAACCACACCTGACGGCCTGCAGATCCAGATCGTCGACGAGCAGGGCCGTCCCATGTTCACCACGGGCAGCGCCGTGGTGCAGCCTTATATGCGCGAGATCCTGCGCGAGATCGGTGCCGCCCTCGGCGGTGTGGAGAACCGCATCAGCCTGGACGGCCACACCGACCAGTCCCCCTATGGCAGCGGCGACCGCGGCTACAGCAACTGGGAACTCTCGGCCGACCGTGCCAATGCCTCGCGCCGCGAATTGGTCGGGGCCGGCATGCCCGAGGACAAACTCATACGCGTGACGGGCCTGGCCTCCAGCACCCTGCTGGAGCCCGCCAACCCGACCGCGCCGGTGAACCGCCGCATCAGCATCCTGGTCCTGACCCGCGAGGCCGAAGAGCGCCTGCTGGGCATCAACCGGGAAGCCGTGCTGGCCGAACCCGACAGCGGCAACGCCCCGCCTGCGGCCCCGGGCCCGACGCCTGCGGCTCCCACGCAATAAATCCGAAAGACTTGGCCACAGCCCGGACTTGCGATAATCTGCTCAATAAATCAGAAAGGCTCAGTTATGGCCAACAACCCCCTTCGATTCCTGGTCGTTGACGACTTCTCCACCATGCGGCGCATCGTGCGCAACCTGCTCAAGGAAAGCGGCTTCAGCGAGGCCGACGAGGCCGAGGACGGCGTGGTCGCCCTGCAGAAACTGCGCGCCAGCAATTTCGACTTCGTCGTCAGCGATATCAACATGCCGAACATGAACGGCTTCCAGCTTCTGGCCGAGATCAAGAAGGACGAGAAACTCAAGCACATCCCCGTGCTCATGGTGACGGCCGAGGCCCGCAAGGAAGACATCGTGCTGGCCGCCCAGCAGGGCGCGGCCGGTTACATCGTCAAGCCCTTCACCAAGGCCACCCTCGAAGACAAACTGCTCAACATCCTGAAGAAGACGGGGCTGCAGTAAATCATGGAACCCAGCGCCTCTGCCCACAACGCCGGGGACGCCGCTTCCCCGGACGCCGCGCCGCAGGTCCACCACAAGATCGGCCAGCTGACCCGCCAGTTGCACGATGCCCTGCATGAGCTGGGGTATGCCGAAAAGCTGCAAGGCACAGCCGGCGAACTGCCTGACGCCAAGTCACGCCTCTCCTACATCGCCCGCCTCACCGGTGAAGCCGCCGAGAAGGTCCTCAACCGTGTAGACCAGGCCAAGACCCAGCATGACCACATCGCGGCCCAGACCCGCCACATGATCGCCCTGCTGGTGGCCGACCCGGTAGCCGCTGTGGCCAAGGGCCACATCATGAATTTCCTGACCGACCTGGAAAAGGCCAATGGCGAGGTTGACCAGCATCTCACCGAAATCATGATGGCCCAGGACTTCCACGACCTGACCGGCCAGGTGATCGCGCGCGTCGTGAACCTGGCCACCACCATCGAAGACCAGCTGGTCCAGTTGCTGATCCAGACCGCCCCGCCCGAAGCCCAGGCCCGCGTCAGCTCCCCTGCATCCGCTTCCGCCCCGCTCAGCGTGGATGAGGTGGTGTTGTCCGGGCCCGTGGTCGATGCTGCGGCATCCGGCGATGTCGTGACCAGCCAGTCCCAGGTCGACGATCTGCTGGCAAGTCTAGGTTTCTAACCCCCCGAGCGGCTGCGCCGATTCCACGGGTGTCACGGCTCTGAAATCCCGCCCCGGATGAAGGCCGGAAACACCCGGCTTTTCCCCCTTTAGCCCGGGGACCCCGAGCCGACAATGGCGTGAACTTCAGTGTCGCGCCACCATGGAATCCAGCAGTCAGGACCGCAATTTACCCGCCTCGCCGCGCAAGCTGCAGCGGGCGCGCGAAGACGGCCAGGTGGCGCGCTCACGCGATCTCGGGCACCTGGCGGTGCTCGGTGGCGGCGCCCTCACCCTGCTGCTGCTGGCTCCCTATATGTACGGCGAACTCAAGCTGGCCATGGGACGCCAGCTCACCTTCGATGTAGCCACAGTCCAGGCCTCGGGCAGCATGCTGGAGCGCCTTCAGTCCATGGCCATGACCGGCCTGATCGCCTGCGTCGCTTTTGCCGCCATCGTTACCGCCGTCGCCGTGCTGGGCGCCCTGGCCTCGGGCGGTTGGGTCCTGAGTCTCAAGCCCATCATGCCGGACCTCACACGGCTCAGCCCCCTGGCGGGCCTCAAGGGCCTGGTCTCCAAGAAGAAGGTGGCCGAGATCGTGAAGACCACTTTCATCATGGCCTTCATCCTGGCGCTGGCCACGGCCTTCATCCACTCCACCCTGCCCTCCGTCGCCGCCCTGGTGATGCAGCCCTCGGCCGGGGCCCTGGGCAGCATGTTCGAGTGGTTGCTCACCGGTACAGGCCTGCTGCTGGCTGTCGTGCTGCTGGTCGCCCTGGTGGACATGCCGCTGCAGAACTTCCTGCACCAGTCCGAACTCAAGATGTCGCTCAAGGAAATGCGGGACGAGCACAAGGAATCCGAAGGCAACCCGCAGATGAAGAACCATCGCCGCCAGAAGGCGCGCGAGATCGCCCAGCGCGGCAGCATCAAGGCCGTGCCCAAGGCCGACTTCATCCTGATGAACCCGACGCACTACGCCGTGGCGATCCGCTACGACGAGCAGACCATGAGCGCACCGCGTGTCGTCTCCAAGGGCGCCGACCTGCTGGCCATGAAGATCCGCGACATCGGCAAGGCGCACGAGGTGCCGGTGCTGCAGTCACCGGTGCTGGCACGTGCCCTTTACGCGCACGCCGAGATCGACCAGGACATCCCCGCCAGCCTGTACACCGCGGTGGCCCAGGTGCTGGCCTACATCTACCGCCTGCGCGCCGCCATGCGCGGCGAAGGTCCCATGCCTGGCGAGCCGCCGCAACCCCAGGTGCCTCCCGGACTTGATCCGCTGCAGCCCAAGACCCCGCCCCTGGCCACAACGAACCCGAGCGCCGCATGAACCCGCTACTCCAGACCCTGCAAAACCGCTTCGGCCGCCAGGCGGCCATGCTCTCGGGTGCCGCCGCGCCGTTGCTGGTCGTCTCCATTCTCGCCATGATGGTGCTGCCGCTGCCATCCTGGATGCTCGACATCCTCTTCACCATCAACATCGCCGTGGCGCTGATGGTGATGATGGTGGCTGCCTACATGCTGCGCCCGCTGGATTTCGCCTCTTTCCCGGCCGTGCTGCTGCTGACCACGCTGATGCGCCTCTCGCTCAACGTGGCTTCCACGCGCGTGGTGCTGCTCGACGGCCACACCGGCCCGGGCGCCGCCGGCGCGGTGATCGAAGCCTTCGGCCACTTCCTGATCGGCGGCAACTTCGCCGTCGGCTTGATCGTCTTTGCCATCCTGGTGGTGATCAACTTCGTGGTGGTGACCAAGGGTGCCGAGCGTATTGCCGAGGTGTCGGCGCGCTTTGCCCTGGACGCCATGCCCGGCAAGCAGATGGCGGTCGACGCGGACCTCTCCGCCGGCATGATCGACGAGAAGGAAGCCAAACGCCGTCGGGCCGAAGTCAGCGAGGAGGCCGACTTCTTCGGCTCCATGGATGGTGCTTCCAAGTTCGTGCGCGGTGACGCCATCGCCGGCATCCTGATTCTTTTCATCAACATCATCGGCGGCTTTGCCGTCGGCATGCTGCAGCACAACCTGAGCGCCGGCCAGGCCGCCGACAGCTACATCCTGCTGGCCGTCGGTGACGCGCTGGTGGCGCAGATCCCCGGCCTGCTGATCTCGGTTTCGGCCGCGATGGTGGTGTCGCGCGTGGGCAAGGAGCAGGACCTGGGCCGCCAGATCGCCGACCAGATGTTCGTCTCGCCGCGCGCCCTGGGCATCACCGCCGGCATCCTGGGCACGCTGGGCCTGATCCCGGGCATGCCCAACCTGGTCTTCCTGTCCATCGCCGGCCTGATCGGCTACGCGGCCTGGGTGCTGGCACACAAGCCCCCGCCGGCGGAAGAACCCACACCGGCACCGGTGGCGCAGGGTGACGGAGAAGCCAGCTGGGACGATCTGCAGCCGGTGGACCAACTCGGCCTGGAGCTGGGCTACCGCCTGATCACGCTGGTGGACAAGAACCGCTCGGGCGACCTGCTGACCCGCATCAAGGGCGTGCGCCGCAAGTTTGCGCAGGAGGTGGGTTTCCTGCCGCCGCCCGTGCACGTGCGCGATAACCTCGAACTCAAGCCCAGTGGTTACCGCATCAGCCTGCGTGGCGTGGTGGTCGGCGACGGCGAGGCCTTCCCCGGCATGTTCCTGGCCATCAACCCGGGCGGCATCACCACGCCGCTGATCGGCACGGCCACCACCGACCCCGCCTTCGGCCTGCCCGCGCACTGGATCGACGAACGACAGAAGGAAGCAGCGCAAATGGCCGGCTTTACCGTCGTTGATTCCGAGACCGTGATGGCGACCCATTTGTCACACTTGATGCAGGTCCACGCCGCCAAACTGCTCAGCCGCACCGAAACCCAGCAACTGGTTGAGCACGTTGCCCGGCTGGCCCCGAAACTGATCGAAGAAGTGGTCCCCAAGATGATCTCGATAGCCGTGTTCCAGAAAGTCCTGCAGTTGCTGCTGGAGGAGTCGGTGCACATCCGCGACATCCGTACCATCATCGAGACCATCGCCGAACACGCTACCGCCACCACCGACCCGGTCGAACTGGCCAAGCGCGTGCGCGTGGCCCTCTCGCCAGCCATCGTGCAGCAGATCTACGGCCCGTCCAAGGAACTCAACGTCATCGCCATCGACCCACCGCTGGAACGCCTGCTGGTGCAAGCCCTGGGCAATGCCAGCGGCCCGGCGCTGGACCCCGGCGTGGCTGACATGCTCACGCGCAACGCCGCCACCGTGGCCATGAAGCAGGAAGAGACCGGCGTGCCGGCGTGCCTGCTGGTGCCCGACGCCATCCGCAATTCCATCGCGCGCCTGGTGCGCCGCAGCGCGCCGCGCATGCAGGTGCTGGCGCACAGCGAGATTCCTGAAACCCATTCCATCCGCATCGGCCCGATCCTTCGAGGTGCCCTGACATGAACATCCAACGCTTTCACGCTGCCACCACCCGCGAAGCCCTGGCCAAGGCCCGCATGGCCTTCGGCGACGGCACGCTGATCCTTTCCAACCGCCAGACCCCGCAGGGCGTTGAAGTGATGGCCACCACCGAGGACGCACTGGCCGTCCTGGAGCAGGCCATCCCCGCGACGGCTCCCGCCATGAACGCAACCACGCCGGCCCGCGCCCGCACGACTGCAGAGCCTGCGCCCGTGGCCGCTGCGCCCGCAACACGCATCGACCCCCACATCCCGGTGGAAGACGATGCCGCCCAGCTGGCCATGAGCACACTGTCCTTCCAGGACTATGTGCGCGAGCGCATGCTGCAACGCCGCCAGGAAGCCCAGCAGGTCAAGGCTGCGCCCGCCGCAGCGACTCGTTCCGTCTATGAGATCCTCCCACCCGACCCCGAGGTCCCGGCCCCGGTGCGCAAGGCCGCAGCCGTAGCGGCACCCGCACCCCTTGCACCGCCGGCGCCCAAGGCCGCTGCACCTGCCCCCGCCCCGAACGCCAGCTCACAGGGCCTGGTCAATGAACTCCATGCCATGAAGGAGCTGATCGAAGAACGCTTCAGCACCATGGCCTGGCTGGGCCAGACCAAACAAAGCCCGATCCGCTCCAACCTCACGCTCAAGCTCATCCGCTCGGGCTACTCGCCCGCCCTGGCGCGCGCCGTGCTCAGCATGATGCCCGACGACGCCAGTCCGGCGGAGGCCATGCAATGGCTGATGGGCATCCTTCAACGCAACATCAAGACCGACGCCGGCGCGCTTGCGCTCAAGGACGAAGGCGGCGTGTTCGCCCTGGTCGGCACCACCGGCGTGGGCAAGACCACCACCGCCGCCAAGCTGGCCGCGCTGTGCGCACGCACGCACGGCACCGGCAGCGTGGGCCTGATCACGCTGGACAGCTACCGCATCGGCGCGCACGAGCAGTTGCGCGCCTACGGCCGCATGCTGGGCGTGGTGGCCCACATGGCGCACGACCGCGCCGCCCTGCAGGACCTGCTGGGCCTGCTGTCCGACCGCAAGATGGTCATCATCGACACCACCGGTGTGGCCCCGCGCGACCCGCGCAAGCGCGACATCCTCGATGTGCTGAACCTGCCGCAGATCAAACCCCTGCTGGTGCTCAACGCCGCCAGCCACGGCGACAGCCAGGACGAGGCCGTGGCCTCCTTCGGCGCCAAGCAGGCCGTGCTGACCAAAATCGACGAGGCCGTCAAACTCGGCCCCGCACTGGACGCCGTCATCCGCAACCATCTCGTGCTGCGCGGTGTCAGCGGCGGCCAGCGTGTGCCCGAAGACTGGGAGCGCGCCAATGCCGAACAGCTCGTACGGCAGTCCATGCGTTCCTCGGGCAAATCGGCCCACGACCCGCAGATGGCGGAACTGGGCCTGTACTACGCGCAGGTGGGCGCCCCGAGCGCTCACGCACAGGGACAGCTGCATGCTTGACACCGACAGCCACCAGGCCGCCGGACTGGCCGCCCTGGCCGCAGAACAGGTGCCACGTGTCGTGGCCCTGGCCAGCCATGGCGACCGCCGCAGCGAATTGCCCCTGCTGTGGCAGCTGTGCGCCGCCTGGACGGCGCTGGAGTATCCCGTGGTGGTGCTCGATGCCACCGTGCGTGAAACAGAAAATTCCCCCGGCCTGCAACAATTGCTGCTGGACCGCGACGAACTCGCCCACCTCGGCCAAGGCCCGGAAGACTGGCCCATCGTGCCCGCCGCCCTGGGCCTGACCGCGCTGGGCACACCCCAGGCTGGCCCGCCGGCCAGCGCCAGCGCCGAACGCGTGCGCCAGCTGGCTGAACTCTTCCATGACTACGAGGTGATCCTGCTCTACGCCCCGGCGCACGAGCTGGCACGTTCCCTGCCCGGCAGCGGCCTGTCGCCGCTGCTCCCGGTCTCGGCCAACGACGCCGCCCTGCTGAGCGCCTACCATGCGCTCAAACAGCTGTTGAACATGGGCAAACTTAGGCCTACCATCGTGAGCGTGATGGACGATTCCGCCCTGGCCACCCGCGTCTCAGGACACAGCATCAGCAGGAACCTGCAGGATTGTGCCCGGGATTTCCTCGCCTGCGAGGTGCCAGCCCTGACCGTCTGCCCCACCCAGATCGATGAGATCCAGCGCCTGGCGCTGCGCACCCTGGAACATGCGCTGCAGGCGCAGCGCTGGACCCCGACGCACACGGCGCCCCGCGAAACCCGGGCCGCAAGGAACCTCTGATGTACACCGCCAAAGGCCAGCTCGACCGCGACGCCCTGATCCGGCAGTACTCACCGCTGGTGCGCCGCCTGGCCCACCACATGATGGCCAAGCTGCCGCCCAGCATCCAGGTCGACGACCTGATCCAGGTCGGCCTGATCGGCCTGTCCGAGGCGCTCACGCGTTTTGAGGCCAGCCAGGGCGTGCAGTTCGAGACCTTCGCCACCCAGCGCATCCGCGGCGCCATGATCGACGAGTTGCGCGAGAACGACTGGATGAGCCGCGGTTCGCGTAAGAGCCAGAAGGAAATCGAGGTTGCCCTCACCCGCCTGGAGCACAAGCTGGGTCGCTCGGCCAGCGAATCCGAGATCGCCGCCGAACTGGGCATGGAACTGCTTGAATACCAGGCCCTGCTCTACAAGGTCAAAGGCACCCAGTTGGTCTACCTGGAAGACATGACCGGCAGCGGCGATGGCGAAGACGGCTTCCTCGACCGCCACATGATCGACGGCGACTCCGACCCCATGCAGATGCTGCGCAACCAGCGCATCCGCAGCTCCCTGGTCGACGCCATCAAGAGCCTGCCCGAACGCGAGCAGTACATCATGAGCATGTACTACGAACAGGACATGAACCTCAAGGAGATCGCCTCTGTGCTGGGCATCACCGAATCACGCGTGTGCCAACTGCACAGCCAGTCGATCGCGCGGCTGCGGGCCAAGATGCGTTCGCATTGAAAACCACGCGCGCCAGCAAAAAAGGCTGCCCAAGGCAGCCTTTTGTTCATTCAGAGCTCCCGGTGTCTCAGGACGCAAAACCCCGGTACACAGCCGCCCGCCCCGCCGGCGCATAAGTGCTCTTCTGCGTGGAAGGCACCAGGGCATGCAGGCCGCGTTCGATCACGGCGCTGCGGCGCATGAGGTTTTCGCGCTGGATATTAAGCAGGACGGCCAGCTTCTTGAGGCGGGCACGCAATTCGGGGCCGGCCTGGGGTGCACCGCCCAGCTGGTCCACGAGGCCAGCAAAATCCACCGCCGCCTGGCGCAGGCCATTGCTCGCTGTTTCCAGGGCCTGGGGCTCACCGCTGGCCACGCCAGCTGCCACGGCCTCGCACTGCAATTCGATCAGCAAAAGCGGTTTTTCAATTTCGGCGGGCAGCATGGGGACTCCGTGGGGCTCAGTTCTGCGTGCGGTTCAGCATTTCCTGAGCGTTGGACAGCAATTTGTCAGCGATCACTTCGGGATTGACGACATAGGTGCCGTCTTCAATAGCCTGGCGCACCGCATTGACCTTCTCGGTATCAATGTCGGCAGCTTCACCGCGGTTGGCCTGCTCCAGGCTGCGCACCGAGGTGGAGACCGTCACGGCCACGCCACTGGAACTGGCCGTGCTGGTGGCCGTAGCCGCTGCTTCCTTTTTCGCAGGTGCAGCCGCGCCTGACGCCGCCGAGGGCGGTGTCGAAACTTTGGGCAAATCTGCCGGTTGGCCTACTTTCATCGTGTTCTCCAAAAACTGCCGCGGGTGGAAGCTACCCGCCGGGAGGGCATGTTCTGCCCCGTACGTTGGGTATCGGCAGCATCATGACTGACTTGAGGCTTTTCTCCGCTTTTCCTTCGTTTAGAGCTCTCACATCTCGACCTGGACTGTACGGGCATCCAGAACCGTGGCAGTAAGCACGCGCCCACTGTCGGTACGAACCCGGGCCAGTTGGCCCACCACACCCGGTGACAGGGCCTGGCCCTGGGAGCTGATCTGGAAGCCGCCGCCCTGCACGAGCACCCGCACCTGGGCGCCGGCCTGGAAAACCTGGGCGGCGCGCACCATGTTCTGGCGCAGGGTCTGGCCGCTGCCCAGGGCGCGGGTGGCGACCTGGCCTTGCCAGTCATGGGCCCCGGCCAGCACGGGGCTGGGCTCGGCCGCCCAATCCACCTCGGCCAGCATCAGATCCCCTTCTTCCAGGGCGCGGCCCGGCGCCACGTCACGGCGCAGCACCCAGGCCGATCCGGTGGCCTTGACGGTCACGGGCATGGAAACATTCCAGCGGGTCGCGCCCTCCAGGCAGCGCAGGCCGATGCGGCCCTGGCCCCAGAGGCGGCTGCCCGGCGGCAGATAAGCTTCGACGCGGGCGCAGGACGCCAGCTTCAGGCGGCTGTCCAGCGGCCCCAGCGTGCCCTGCAGGCGCACGGGCTGGCCGATGCGCGCGGCCTGGGTGGCCAGGGTCTGGTCCAGCCACTGCTGCGCCAGCGCCGGCAACTGGGCCTCGCCCGTCACAGCCTGGGCCTGGGCCGGCAGCTGGACAAACGCCCAGGCGAGCAGGACCAGTGCGGCACGTGCCCACATCTTTCTGCCTGTTTGATTCGCTTGCATGAGCTGCATCTCCTGTCCGAGCGTCGTCGTGGGGTGTTACAAAAAAGTGCTCAGGACTCCACCCACATTGCCGACTATACGTACAGGCCCAAGGCGTAAAGCGGGCAAATGCGCAGCTTTACCCCCGTATTTCAGGGGCTCGGTAATTCAAGTTCTTCCCATAATTTCCGTACGGGGTCCCAGCCAGCACTCGCCCCAGGGCCCCAACGACCGCAGAGGTGATCAATATGTTCGACAAACTGACAGGCACACTGGACTTCCACGGGAAGGCCCTGGTTGCGCGCGCCGAACGCCAACGCACCATCGCCAGCAACATCGCCAATGCCGACACCCCGGGCTACGTAGCCCGTGACTTCAATTTCCGCGAGGCCATGAGCCAGGCCCTCGACAGCTCCAGCGCTGCCGGCCTGGCACAACCCGCCACCAGCGCACCCAACCCGCGCCACCTGCCGCTCACGGCCAGTGGCAGCGCACTGGGCTCCAACCTAGGCTACGGCGTGCAGACACAGCCGGCCATGGACAACAACAGCGTGGACCTGGACCGCGAGCGCGGCAAATTCGTCGACAACGCCGTGCGCTACGAATCCACCCTGCGTTTCATTAACGGCAGTTCGCGCACGATCTTGAGCGCGATCTCGGGCCAATAAGTCGCAGCCCAGCCACTGAACCGGCATAAGGAAAACCATCATGTCCATGTTCTCCATCTTCGGGGTTTCGGGCAGCGCGATCAGCGCGCAGTCCCAGCGGCTCAACGTGGTGGCCAGCAACCTGGCCAATGCCGACGCGGTGGCTGGCCCCGATGGCCAGACCTACAAGGCCCGCCAGGTGACCTTCGAAACCGTGCTGATGGACTCCGCCTCATCGGCCGGCGTCAAGGTCAGCAGCATCAAGGAAGACCAGACGCCAGCGCGTCGGGTGTTTGAGCCCACCCACCCCTCGGCCGACGCCGAAGGTTATGTGAGCCACTCCAACGTGAACCCGGTGGAGGAGATGGTCAACATGATCTCGGCCTCGCGCTCCTACCAGAACAACGTCGAAGTCATGAACACCGCCAAAACCCTGCTGCTCAAGACGCTGCAGATGGGCCAGTGATCCGGAGCCAACCATGACCACCCCTGTCAGCAGCTACACCTACACCCCCACCAACGCGTCCAGCGCGGGCGGGACAACGTCGGCAGAGATGCAGGACCGCTTCCTCACGCTGCTGGTTGCGCAGATCAACAACCAGGATCCGCTCAACCCCATGGACAACGCGCAGATGACCACGCAGATGGCGCAGATCAACACGGTCAGCGGCATCCAGCAGCTCAACGACACCATGAAGAGCATGTCGACCCAGTTCACCGCCATGCAGGTGCTGCAGGGCGCCTCCCTGGTGGGCCGTGACGTGCTGGTCCCGGGCAACACACTCTGGCGCGACACGACCACGCACATGGCCGGCTCAGCCTTCGACCTCGGCGGCTCGGCCAGCCAGGTCAAGATCGAGATCCTCTCGCCCGCAGGCACGGTGCTGGACACCATCTCCTCGGGCGCCATGGAAGCCGGCCGCAATTCCTTCACCTGGGACGCAACCAAGTTCAGCAACTACACCAGCCTGAACTACCGCGTCACTGCCGTCAACGACGGCAAGGCCGTTGCCGCCACCACCTACACCAGCGATCGCGTGCTGGCCGTGGGCACGGTTGACGGCGCCCTCAGCCTCGATCTGCTTAGCGGCCAGAACGTGCCGTACTCCAAAGTCGCCGCCATTTTCTAAACCCGGAAGGAACGCATCATGGGATTTCAGACAGGCCTCTCCGGCTTGAACGCCTCCAGCAAGAACCTGGACGTGATCGGCCACAACATCGCCAACGGCAACACCACGGGTTTCAAATACTCGCGCGCCGAGTTCTCCGAACTGGTGGCCTCGTCCATCGGCGCGGGCGGGGGCAACAACGCCGGCCTGGGTGTGGCCCTGGACACGGTGGCCCAGCAGTTCACGCAGGGCAATATCTCGATCACGGGCAATGCGCTGGACGTGGCGATCAACGGCGGGGGCTTCTTCCAGCTGCAGATGCCGGACGGCACCACTGCCTACACGCGCTCGGGCAACTTCAAGATGGACAACCAGGGCACCATCGTCACCAACGGCGGCGCCAAGGTCATGGGTTATCCCACCACGACCGCCGGCGTACCCACCAGCACCACCCCAGGCCCGCTGGTGCTGCCCACGGGCGCGCCCATCCCGGCCCAGGCCACGACCAGCATCACGGCCGAATTTAATCTGAACGCCAGCGACAAAACGATCTACAACCGGGTGACCGACACGCCGCCCTACACGACCTATGGCACGGCCTTGAACGTGTATGACTCGCAGGGCAATCCAGCCCTGTTCAGTGTCTATTTCACCCGCGATCCCTCCACGGCAGGTCCGCCGGCCGCAGACAACTGGTTGGTGTGGGACGCCAATCTCCCCCCCACCACCCCCGCCAACACCCCGCTGTTCACCATGTCCTTTGACGCCACCGGCCAGCTGTCGGCACCGGTTGTCATGCCCACGGTGACGATCACGCCGACAGCACCCAGCATCACGCCGAACATCGTCGCCACCTTCGACATTTCGAATGTGACCCAATATGCCGCGGCCTTTGGCATCACCGACCTGACCCAGAACGGCTACACCGCTGGCTCCTTTGTGGGCATGTCGATCTCCGAACTGGGGGTGGTCACTGCGCGTTACTCCAACGGGCAGACCCAGGCCACTGGCATGCTGGCCGTGGCGGACTTCCGCAATGTGCAGGGCCTGGAGCCGATCGGTGGCAACAACTGGGCTGAAACCTACGCCTCGGGCCAGCCCCTCATGGGCCAACCCGGCCAGGGCAAGTTCGGCGCCACGCGCTCAGGCGCGCTGGAAGACTCTAACGTGGACCTCACGGCCGAGCTCGTGAACATGATGACCGCGCAACGCGCCTACCAGGCCAACGCCCAGACCATCAAGACGCAGGACCAGGTCCTGCAGACCCTGGTCAACCTGCGTTAAGCACGGAAGAAAGAGACAGACCATGGACCGCCTGATCTACACCGCGATGACCGGGGCCAATGCCGCGGCGCACCGGCAGTCGGTGCTGTCGAACAACCTGGCCAACGTCTCGACCAACGGTTTTCGCGCCGAGCTCTCGGCCTACCGCGCCGTGCCCCTGCGCGGCGAGGGCGCAACCACACGCGTGTTCGCGCTGGAGGCGACCTCGGGCCACCGCGATGCGCCGGGCCCGGCCCAGCGCA
Organism: Hylemonella sp. GW821-FHT10B10; assembly: GCF_059415585.1. NCBI lineage: Bacteria > Pseudomonadati > Pseudomonadota > Betaproteobacteria > Burkholderiales > Comamonadaceae > Hylemonella > Hylemonella sp. GW821-FHT10B10. Next base: position 25,943 of record NZ_JBWKNN010000005.1, read on the forward strand.
CCGGGCGCGATCTGGATGCCATGCCGCAGGGCAGCAGCTGGTTTGCCGTGCAGGGCCTGGACGGCACCGAGGCCTACACACGCAATGGCGGCTTCGAGGTCTCCCCCACTGGCGTGCTGCAGACCAGCAACGGCCTGCCCGTGCTGTCCGACGGCGGCGGACCGATCGAACTGCCGCGGGACTCGGTCATCAGCCTGGGTTCCGACGGCACCATCAGCGCGCGCACCGGCAACCAGCCCTCCAGCAATGTGGGGCGCCTCAAGCTGGCCACGCCCACCGCGGAAGACCCACTCAAGCGTGGCGCGGACGGCCTGTTCCGCCCGCAATCGGGCGCCCCGCTGCCCAATGACGGCAACGCCCGCATGCTGGTGGGTGTGCTCGAAGGCTCCAACGTGAACGCCGTGGAGACCATGGTGGGCATGATCCAGACCGCGCGCCAGTTCGAGGTGCAGATGCGCCTGATGCAGACCGCCGAATCCAACGACCGCTCCGCCGGTCAACTGCTGAGCCTGCAAGGCTGAAGCCCTTTTTAGGAAGCCATCATGTTCAATTCCCTCTGGATCGCCAAGACCGGCATGGAAGCCCAGCAGATGCAGCTGGACGTCATCTCCAACAACCTGGCAAACTCTTCGACCAACGGCTTCAAGCGCGCGCACGCCGTGTTCGAGGACCTGATGTACCAGAACCTGCGCCAGGTCGGCTCGGCCACCTCCGAGCAATCACAGCTGCCCACGGGCCTGCAGGTGGGTCTGGGGGTGCGCACCGTGTCCACCAGCCGCAACTTCACGCAGGGCAGCTTGCAGCAGTCGGGCAATGGCTTGGACGTGGCCATCCAGGGCAACGGTTTTTTCCAGATCACCATGCCCGACGGCACCCTTAACTACACGCGTGACGGTTCCTTCCAGGTCAACTCCCAGGGCCAGCTCGTCACCAGCAACGGCCTGCCGGTGGCCAACGGCATCACGGTGCCGGCCAACGCCACCAATGTCTCGATCTCGGCCGACGGCAACGTCACGGCCACCATCCCCGGCAACGTCACACCGCAACCCATCGGCACCATACCGCTGGCCAGCTTCATCAACCCGGCCGGCCTGGACCCGCGTGGCCAGAACCTCTATGCCGAAACCGCCGCCTCGGGCCAGCCCAACACAGGCACACCGGGCACCAACGGCCTGGGCCAGCTGATGCAGGGTTTCCTCGAGACTTCCAACGTCAATGTGGTGCAGGAACTGGTCGGCATGATCCAGACCCAGCGCGCCTACGAGATGAATTCCAAGGCCATCCAGACCTCGGACCAGATGCTGCAGAAGCTGGGGCAACTGTGATGAAACACCTGAGCCTGCTCCTCGCGGCCGTCGCGCTGGCCGGCTGCTCCGCCGTCCCGAAGCCGGCTCAAGTCGACTTTGCCGAACCGCGCCTGGCCCTGGCGCCGGCCCCCGCCAGCTCGCGCATGCCCACGGGCAGCCTGTTCCAGAACACCAGCTACCGCCCTAGCTTCGAAGACCGGCGGGCGCGCCTGGTCGGCGACGCCCTGACCATCCGCATCGTCGAGAACGTCACGGCCAGCCAGAAGTCCAGCTCCACGGCCAACCGCACCAGCAGCATCGATGGCAGCATCACCGCCGTGCCGGGCATGAAGTTCCCGGGCACCGTGGCCGAGAACAACTTCCGCATCGGCGCGGCCAGCGAAGCCGATTTCTCGGGCAAGGGCGGCACCGAAGCCGCCAACACCTTCTCGGGCTCGATCACGGCCACCGTGGCCGAGGTGCTGCCCAACGGGCATCTGGTCGTCACAGGGGAAAAGCAGATCGGCCTGAACCACAACGTCGACGTGTTGCGTTTCACTGGTACCGTCGATCCGCTGGCCATCCTGCCGGGCAGCATCGTCAACTCGAGCTCGGTGGCCAATGTGCGGGTCGAGTCCAAGGGCCGCGGCCCGCAGCACGAGGCCCAGACCGTGGGCTGGCTCACGCGCTTTTTCATGAACGTATCGCCGTTCTGAAGCCCAGCACTACGCTTAACGACATCTTCGACACGCCAAGCAAGAACTTGAGAACCGTATCATGAACACCCGCTCTCTTGCCCGCCTTGCCACAGCCCTGCTGCTGGGGCTGTTGGCCATCGCGCCGGCCCAGGCCGGTCGCATCAAGGAAGTGGCGGCCATCGAAGGCGTGCGCAGCAACCAGCTCAGCGGCTTCGGCCTGGTCATCGGCCTGGACGGCACGGGCGATCAGACCACACAGATGCCATACACCACGCAGACGATGAGCAACTACCTGCAGCAGCTGGGCATCGCCCTCTCGCCGGAGCTCGCCTCGCGCCTGCAGCTCAAGAACGTCGCCGCCGTGCTGGTCACGGCCCAGCTACCGGCCTTCGCGCGTCCCGGCCAGAGCATGGACGTGACCGTCTCCTCCATGGGCAATGCCAAGTCGCTCAAGGGCGGCACCCTGATCTCCACGCCGCTGCGCGGCGCCGACGGCCAAGTCTACGCACTGGCCCAGGGCAGCCTGATCATTGCCGGTGCCGGCGCTGCTGCCGGTGGCAGCCGTGTGCAGATCAACCACCTGAGTGCCGGCCGCATCCCGGGCGGCGCCCAGATCGAACGCGCTGTGCCCACGCCCCTGCTCGAAGGCGACAGCATCAAGCTCGGCCTCGAAGCCTCCGACTTCCAGACCGCGCGCCGTGTGGCCGCGGCCATCAACACTCGTTTCGGCGACGGCGTGGCCCGCGCGCTCGACGGCCGCACGGTGGACGTGCGCGCCCCGCGCGAGGCCAACGACCGCATCAGCTTCCTCGCCGAACTCGAGGAACTGCCGCTGGAAAACTCGGTGCCCTCGGCCAAGGTGGTGATCAACTCACGCACCGGCTCCATCGTGCTGAACCAGGCCGTGACCCTGGGCCCCTGCGCCATCGCGCACGGCAACCTCTCGGTCAGCATCACGTCCACACCCATCATCAGCCAGCCCGGTCCGCTCTCGTCGGGCCAGACCGTGGTGGCCGAGAAAGCCAATATCGAAATCCGCCAGGAACCCGGCATCCTGATCCAGTTGCCCACAGCGCCCAAGCTGGCCGATGTGGTGCGCGCGCTCAACGCCCTGGGCGCCACGCCGCAGGACTTGCTGGCCATCCTGCAGGCCATCAAGGCCGCTGGTGCGCTCAACGCCGAACTCGAAGTGATCTGACATGCAGTCCGGCGCACTCAACCCCTTGACGCAGTCGCTGGCTGCCGACGGCGCCAGCCTGAACCGCCTGAAGTTCCAGGCCGGGCAGTCCACGCCCGAGTCCGTCAAGGAAACCGCCAAGCAGTTCGAAGCGCTCTTCATGCGCGAGCTGCTCAAGAGCATGCGCGAGGCCAACGCCTCCATGAAAAGCGGCATGCTGGACAGCCCGGGCGGTGACCTGGGTACGGACCTGCTGGACCAGCAGTTCGCGGTGCAGATGGCTGGCCGGCCCGGTGGCCTGGCCGAAGTGATCGCCAAGCAGCTTATGCAGCAGATGGGCATGAAGGACAAGGCCGGCGTCACCACCGAACTCGACGCGACCAGTCCGATGCCGGCACCCGCCGCCGCGCGCGGTTTTGTGCAGCAACACGGCGCTGCCGCCCAGGAAGTGCAACGCAGCAGCGGCCTGCCCGCCAGCTACCTGCTGGGCCAGGCCGGCCATGAAAGCGGCTGGGGCCAGCGCGAGATCCTCATGAAGGACGGCAGCTCCTCCAACAATCTCTTCGGCATCAAGGCCGGGGCCGACTGGAAAGGCAAGGTGGCCGAGGTCACCACCACCGAATACGTGGACGGCATGCCCCAGAAGACCGTGGCGCGCTTTCGTGCCTATGACACGCCGGCCGAGTCCTTCCGCGACTTCGCCAGCCTGATCGGCAACAGCCCGCGCTATGCGCAGGCACGCCAGCAGACCCAATCGGTACAGGGCTGGACCCAAGGCCTGCAGGACGCCGGCTACGCCACCGACCCCGACTACGCGGACAAGCTGAGCCGCGCCATCAACACCACACTGCGCCTGCAGCGCGCCTCTGAGGCCAGGAGCCAGTCATGAGCGGCATTCTCAACATCGGTGTGCTGGCGCTCAACGCCAACCAGTCCGCGCTACAGACGGTCAGCAACAACATCGCCAACGTCAACACGCCCGGTTATTCGCGCCAGCAGGTGGTGCTGCAGAACATCGCCGGCCAGTTCACCGGCAGCGGCTATTTCGGCAAGGGCGTGGACGTGCTCACGGTCACGCGCAGCTACAACGATTTCCTGACCCGCCAGGCCGCCAGCGCCCAGTCGATTGCCTCGTCCGACAGCATCCGTCTGGACAAGTTGAACCAGCTCGAGAACTACTTCAAGGGCGGCAGCAACGGCCTGGGCGCCTCGGTCAGCGACATGCTGAACTCCTTCAGCGACATCGTGAATGCGCCGACCGATCTGACCGCACGCTCGGTGGCGCTGACCCGCGCCGATGAGATGGCCACGCGCTTCAACCAGATGAACCTGCAGCTGGAGCAGCTGCGGATCGGCACCGTCGAAGAGCTCAAGACCGACGCGCGAGCCATCAACGACCTGGCCGCGCAGATCGCCAAGGCCAACCAGGAAATCACGCGCGCGCAGGGCAACGGCCAGTCCCCGAACGATCTGCTGGACCAGCGCGACCAGCTGATCCGCGATCTGAACAAATACATCCAGACCACCAGCATTCCGGCCGACGACGGCAGCATAGGCATCTTCCTCGGCAGCCAGGCCCTGGTGCTGGGCACCACGGCCTCGCCCGTATCCATCGTCACCGACCAGTTCTCCGACCTTTCCAAGTCCAAGCTCGCCATCACAATCGCCGGCGTCACCAAAACCCTGGACGAGACCATGCTGGGTGGCGGCGAGGTCAGCGGCATGCTGCGCTTCCAGAACAAGGACCTGCTCGAGGCCCGCAACCTGCTGGGCCGCATGGCCCTGGCCATCGGCACGCGCATGAACGAGCAGCAGGCCCTGGGCCTGGACCTCAACGGCAACCCCGGCTCGCCGCTGTTCAGCCTGGCCGCCCTGCCCAATGGCCTGGCCTCCAACAAGAACACCGGCACGGCCACCCTGGCCCTGAGCATCCAGACCACCCCCACGGGCACCAGTTCTTTTGTGGCCACGGACTACGAGGTGGTCTTCACCGCCGCCAATGCAGGCACCATCACCCGGCTGTCCGACGGCACCCAGCAAGCGTTCACCATCCCAGCCGCGCCACCGGTCGTGCAGATCGACGGTCTGGACATCACCTTCGGTGGCGCCGCTGCCATCGGCGACCACTTCCTGCTCAAGCCCTTCAACACCTCCGCCAGCAGCATCGCGACGGCCTTTGCCTCGCCGCGCGGCCTGGCCATGGCCAGCCCCATCGCCGCCAGTGCCGGTGCGGCCAATACCGGCACCGTCAGCTTGCAGAGTTTGTCGGTGAACACGGTGCCCACCACCCTGCCCGCACCGGCTGTCACCCTGCGCTTCATCGGCCCCGGGCAATACGTCCGCTCGGACGACGCCGGTTACGCAGCCCTGGTCACGACCCTGGATGGCCCGCCTCCCCTGGCCACCAACAGCGCGGCCTACGCCGCCGCCATCGCCGCGCACCCGGCAGGCCAGAAATACACCTATGTGCCCAGCCAAGCCATTGGTGCCACGGGGCGTACGACCAACCTGCCTTTCAATCCGGCCACCGAATGGGACTGGTCGCTCACCCTCAAAGGTGTGCCGGCCGCCAACGACACCTACACGGTGGACGCCAACCCCTACCCGCAGCTCAATGCCGGCAATGCCCAGGCCATGCTCGATCTGCGCGACGTGGCCATGTTCGACGGCGGCCCGCTGACCGACGGCTACGCCAGCGCCATCGCCCTGATCGGCACCCGCATCCTGAGCGCCCAGTCCGCATCAAGGGTTTCGACGGACATCGCCACCAATCTCGAAAAAGAGCGCACCAGCATCTCGGGCGTGAACCTGGACGAGGAGGCCGCGCGCCTGATCCAGTTCCAGCAGGCCTACCAGGCCTCCGGCAAGATGATGCAGGTGGCGCAGACCATCTTCGACACCCTGATCGACAGCATTGGCCGTTAAAGGCCAACACGAGGATCTGAACCATGCGACTCGGCACTGCCAACTCCTACGACCGCACCCTGCTCAACCTCACGACACGTCAGGCCGACCTGGCCGACCTGCAGGAAAAGCTCTCCGCCGGCAAGAAGGTGCTGCGCGCCAGCGACGACCCCACGGGCGCAGCCCAGGCCGAACGCTCCCAGACACGGCTGACCCGTGTGGAGATCGAACAGCGTGCCCTGGCCCTGCAGAAGAACTCCATGAGCCTGGCCGAATCCACCCTGGGTGACGCCCAGGGCCTGATGCAGCAGATCCGCCAGCTGTCGGTCCAGGCGGGTGACGCCACGCTCACTCCCGCAGACCGCCGCAGCCTGGCCCAGGAAATGCGCAGCCTGCGCGAGCAACTCTTCACCTACGCCAACAAGCAGGACAGCAACGGCGTGCCGCTGTTCGGTGGCCTGGGCAGCGCCAACGCGCCCTTCGTCGACCTGACCACCGGTGTGACCTTCAACGGCATCCCGGGCCAGCAGGCCGGCGGCCCGGTGAGCATTCCCTCCGCCATGGACGGGCAGACCGTGTTCATGAATGTACCCACGGGTAATGGCGTGTTCAACCTCGACCTCGGTCTCTCCAATCTGGCCGCAGTGCCCACGGCATTGGGCACCGCCCGAGCCGCGCTGGTCCCGGCCCGGGCCACCAACACGACCAACACCGGTCAGGCCTGGACCGACGTCGGCAAGGTCGTCAACCCCGCAGCGCTGACAGGACAGAACTACACGCTGGCCTTTAACGTCACACCCAATCCGCTGGGGGCGGCTCTGCCACCCACCATCACCTACGACGTCTATCGCTACGACCCGGTGACGGATCCCACGGGCGCCGCTGCTGTGCCGGTGCTCGCCAACCAAGCCTATGTCGATGGCCAGGACATCGTCTTTGACGGCATGTCCTTCATAGCCCGCGGTGTGCCCGCCAACGGCGACACCCTGGCCATCAGCGCGAGCACGCGCACCGATGTCTTCGCTGTGGTCGACGCAGCCATCGCCGCCATCGACGGCAAGCCCAACGGCAATGTGCTCACGCACAACAACTCCCTGGCCCTGTCCCAGCTCGACAGCGCCATGGATCGCCTGCAGTCCGCGCGCGGCACCGCTGGCGAACTGCTCAAGCGCGGCGACATCATCGACAACAACCAGGAAGACAAGACCATCCAGCTCGAGGCAGACCGTTCACGCGCCGAGGACATGGACATGATCAAGGGCATCTCGCAGTTCCAGACCCAGCAGACCGGCTACAGCGCGGCGCTGCAGACCTACGCCCAGATCCAGCGCCTCTCGCTGTTCAACTACATCAGTTGAACCCGGGCCCTGTCCACACTGACTTCTTGAACGCACCGCGCGCGACGGTATGAGCGCCTCCGTCCTGGACCAGCTCACCCTGGCCTATCGCCTGCTGTGGAACCGCCGCCGCGACATTGCGGGGGTCGAACTGCGGGTCGAATCCCTGCCCGCCGCCCAAGGCCTCGACGCACGCCATCTGCTGGCCCTGCTGGACGAACTCTGGCCCACGCGCGCACCACAGCTGCTACTGTCCGTGCGCGATCCCGCGCTGCTGCTGGACCTGCTGGTGCACAGCCGGCCCGATGGCCCCTGGCTCCTGCTGCCCCCCGAAGTGTCGAATGACGCCGTGCTGCGCCCGCGCGCGCAGCAGGCCCAGGCGCGCGGCCTGCCCCTGCTCTGGCCCGATGCCCCAGGCCTGGCCGCGCCGGCCAGCGGACGGCCCGGCCGCTACCACCTCGACCAGGCCGACAGCCTGGCGCCGGGGCAGATCCTGTACGCACCCGCCAGCCGGGCGCAGGCCGCCGGCGCGCTCGACCAGCGCGAGGCCTGGGCCGTGGCCGACTGGCCCGTGGACGATGTGCTGCGCGAACTGCAAGCTGCAGCACGGCTGCCCGACCGCACCGCGATCAGCCGCGTGGTGCGTGCCATCGAGCAGGACGCCTCGCTGGACCGCATCGAGGCCCTGCTCTGTGCCGAGCCCGTGCTGAGTTACCGTTTCCTGCAGCACGTCAACACCACCGCCTCACAACAACGTGGCTCGATCGACACCCTGTACCAGGGTTTGCAGGTCTGGGGCCTGCGCCATGTGCAGGCTTGGCTGCTGGACCAACTGACCCAGGCCGGCGACGCCATCGATCTGCAGCCTGTGCGCCGGGCCATGGTCGCGCGGGCGCGACTGGTCGAGCAGCTGCTCGACCCCGGTGACGAAGAAGACCTGCGGCGCGAGGTCTATCTCTGCGGCCTGTACTCGCAACTCGATCGCCTGCAGGGTGAGGCCCTGGCCACCGTTCTGCCGCGCCTGCCTCTTTCACAACGCATCCTGCAGGCCCTGCTGGAACACAGCGGCCCTTATCACCCGGCCCTGCAGTTGGCACGCGCGCTCGAATCGGCCGCCCCGCGCGGCGCGCGCCTGCTGGGCGAAAGCTACGGTTATGCGCCGCAGGACGTGAACCGCGCACTGCTGCGCAGCCTGGCCGGGCTAGGCGGCTGAGCCCCCGCGTGCCGCGAGCTCGTCACGCACGCGCGCAAACACCTTCCAGAACGCCGCTTCCTGCGTGGTCGCGAAGTTGATGCGCATCAGCGTGCTGCTCTGGCGGCCGGCATGGAAGAGCGCGCCCGGCGCCAGCAGATACCCTTCGTCGAGCATGCGCTGCGCCAGCAGGTCCGTGTCGATGCCCGTGTCCACCCAGCCGAACAGCCCGGCCGGCGGCGCGGCAAAGGTGCAACCGTGGGCCAGCGCCAGCTTGACACTGCGCGCACGCGCCTGGTCCAGCCGGCTGCGCACGCGCTCGGCGTGGCGGCGCAGCTGCCCCTGGTCGATGCACCAGGCCAGCGCCTGCTCCAGCAGGCCCGGCGTGGTCAGCGTCGACAGCAGCTTGGTGTTGAGCAGGCGCTCAACCAGGGGCGCGGGCGCAGCCAGGTAGCCGATGCGCCAGCCCGGCGCGAGGATCTTGGCGAACCCGCTGACGTAGACGGTGCGCTGCAACTCGTCGAGCGCGCACAGGCGTGTAGCCTGCTCGGGCGCCAGGTGGCTGTAGGTGTCGTCCTCGACCACGTGGAAGTCGTGCGCGGCCGCCAGCTGCAGCACACGGTGCGCGCTGCCCGGCGTGAGGCTGTAACCCGTGGGGTTGTGCAAGACGCTCACGCTCACAAAAAGCCGGGGGCGGTGTTCCTCGCAGTAGCGCGCCATTACTGCCAGGTCCGGCCCCTCGGGGCCGCGCGGCACCGGCAGGATGTGCATGCCCAGAGCGCCCAGGCGCGCGAACTCGATGGCCCAACCAGGCTCTTCCACCATGACCGGCTCTCCGGCGCGCAGCAAGGTGCGGCTCACAATGTCCAGCGCGTGCGAGGCCCCCACCGTGGTGATGATCTGCGCCGATGTGGCCTGGATGTTGAGGCCGGCCAGCTTCTGCGCCAACGCCTGACGCAGGCCGGCGTCACCGGCCGGGTCGCCGTACTGCAGGGACAGGGCCTTGAGGGAGGCCGGCCCCGTAACACGGCGCACAGCCGCGGCCATGAAAGGCGTCTCCAGCCAGTCGGGTGGGAACACACCGGTACCGGGCTGCGGCCGGTCGCCGCGGCCCTGGAACATGGCGCGGATCAGGGCGGTTGCATCCACCGGCGCCGGCGCGGCAGCCCCATCTGCAAGAGCCACCCGGCGCGAGGCCGGCGTGGGCTCGCGCACGAAGAAGCCGCGGTTGCGCCGCGCCTCCACCAGGCCCTGGGCCAGCAACTGGTCATAAGCCGCGACCACGGTGGACGGGCTCACGCCCTGCTGCGCGGCGCACAACCGCACCGAAGGCAGGCGGCTGCCCGGTGCCAGCAGCCGGTCACGGATGCGCTGGGCGTAACGGCCGGCCAGTTGCTCGGCCAGTGAGAGAGAAGCTCCCGGGGTCAGCATGCGTCCTCCTGCGACACCACACTGTGCTGCCTGCAACAACAATACAGTTTGGTCATTTGTTCATGAAACTGTACTGCAAGTGTGCTGATGCACGGACTAAAGTCAAGTCCATGAACTCTCCCAGTCCTGACGCGGCGCGCACCGGCCTGGCCCTCGGCCTGCTGGGCGTGCTGGTCTTCGCCCTGACCCTGCCCATGACCCGCCTGGCCACGGGCACGCCCGACGCCCCGCAGCTCCCGGGCCTCTACATCGCCACGGGCCGCGCCGTGGTGGCGGCCGTGTTATCCGCCCTCTTCCTGCTGGCCCTGCGCGCACCCTTGCCGCGCCGCGCCGACTGGAAGCCGCTGGGCCTGGTCGCACTCGGTGTGGTCTTCGGTTTCCCCATCTGCACCTCGATCGCCATGCGGCATGTGGAGGCCGTGCACGCCAGTGTGATCGTCGGTGTGCTGCCCCTGGCCACGGCCGCCGTAGGGGCGCTGCTGCAGCGCCAGCGCCCCTCGGCCGGCTTTTGGCTCTGCGCGCTGGCCGGCACGGCACTGGTGCTGACCTATGCGGTGCTGCGCTCGGGCAGCGCGGGCCTGGCGCTGCACCCGGCCGACGGGCTCCTGTTGCTGGGCATGCTCGCCGCCGCCCTGGGCTACGGCTACGGCGCACGCCTGGCGCAGCACCTGCCCGCGGAACAGGTGATCTGCTGGGCTTTGTTGCTCTCCCTGCCCCTGACGCTGCCGCTCACCCTGTGGACCTGGCCCACCACAGCGGTCTCGGCCGCGGCCTGGGGCGGTTTCGCCTACGTCGCCGTGTTCTCCATGTGGCTGGGTTTCTTCGCCTGGTACAAAGGCCTGGCCCTGGGTGGCACGGTGCGCGTGAGCCAGTCACAGCTGCTGCAGCCCTTTCTCTCCATGCTCTTCGCCGTCCCCCTGCTGGGCGAAACGCTCGACGCCCTCACGCTGGGTTTCGGCCTGGCCGTGATCGTCGTGGTCTTTGCCGGGCGCAAAATGTCAGTCGGCACAACCCGTTCCCGCGCCCCAGAACCAGAAGGAAACCCCCCATGAAACCGAGCACCCCCTCCACCTCGCCCTGGGTGCTGTCCGAGCGGGCCGCGCTGATGAACCCCTCGGTGCTGCGCGAACTGCTCAAGCTCACCGAGCAGCCCGGCATCATCAGCTTTGCCGGTGGGCTGCCATCGCCCAAGACTTTCCCGGTCGCGGAATTCGAGCAGGCCTGCGCACGCGTGCTGCGCGACGACGCCCACGCTGCCCTGCAATATGCGGCCAGCGAAGGCTACGGCCCGCTGCGCGAGATAGTGGCCGCCGGCTTGCCCTGGAAGGTGGACCCCGCCCAGGTGCTCATCACCACCGGCTCGCAGCAGGGCCTGGACCTGGCCGCCAAGGTGCTGATCGACACCGGCAGCCGCATCCTGGTGGAGACGCCCACCTACCTCGGCGCCCTGCAGGCCTTCGCGCCCATGGAGCCGCAGGTGCATAGTGTGGCCAGTGACGACGAGGGCGTGGACATCGCCGCGCTGCGTGCGGTCCAGGCCGCTGGCACGCCAGCGCGTTTCATGTACGTGCTGCCCAACTTCCAGAACCCGAGCGGCCGCATGATGAGCGAGGCCCGGCGTGCCGCGCTCAGCGCCACCGCGGCCGAGCTGGCCCTGCCCCTGCTCGAGGACAACCCCTATGGCGAACTCTGGTTCGACCAGCCGCCCCCGGCGCCGCTGACGGCGCGCAATCCGGACGGCTGTGTCTACCTCGGTTCCTTTTCCAAGGTGCTGGCACCCAGCCTGCGCCTGGGCTACCTGGTCGCGCCCAAAGAGGTATTTCCCAAGCTGCTGCAAGCCAAACAAGCCGCCGACCTGCACAGCCCGGGCTTCAACCAGCGCGTGGTGGCCGAAGTCATGAAAGACGGTTTCCTCGATCGCCATGTGCCGCGCATCCGCGCACTCTACAAGTCGCAGCGCGATGTGATGCTGGCCGCGCTGGCGCATCACATGCCCAAGGAGGTGAGCTGGAACCGGCCCGTGGGCGGCATGTTCCTCTGGGCCCGCCTGCCCGCAGGCCTGGACGCCGCGGCCCTCCTGCCCAAGGCGGTGGCGCGCGGCGTGGCCTATGTGCCGGGCGCGGCCTTCTACGCTGGCGCCCCCGATGCACGTACCCTGCGCCTGTCCTTCGTCACGGCCAGCGCCGAAGAAATCGAACGCGGCGTGAGTGCGCTGGCTGCCGTGATTCGGGAGCACATGACATGACCACCCATCGCGCCTACAAGCAGGTTGACGTCTTCACGACCACGCCTTACTGGGGCAACCCCCTGGCGGTGGTGCTCGACGGCAGCGGCCTGAGCGAAGACGAGATGCAGCGTTTCGCGCGCTGGACCAATCTCTCCGAAACCACCTTTGTGCTGCCGCCCACGCAGGCCGGTGCCGACTACCGCGTGCGCATCTACACCCCGGGTGGTGAACTGCCGTTTGCCGGCCACCCCACGCTGGGCAGTTGCCACGCCTGGCTGGAGACCGGCGGCGCACCGAAGAACAGGGACCTCATCGTGCAGGAATGCGCCGTGGGCCTGGTCCCCATCCGCCGGGCCGGCCAGCACCTGGCCTTCGCCGCACCGCCACTCACACGCAGCACCCCCGCGCCCGCGTTGCTGGTCCAGATCACCCAGGCCCTGGGCCTCCGGGCTCAGCAGATCATCAGCGCGCAGGTGCTGGACAACGGCCCCCGCTGGCTGGGCCTGCTGCTCGACAGCGTCGACACGGTGCTGGCGCTGGAACCTGAACACCAGCGCTTGCGTGAACTCGGCCAGAAAGTCGGCGTGGCCGCGCTCGCGCAAGACAGCGGTGCCGTGCAGCTGATCGCGCGCAGCAGCCGCGAGACCCGCGCCTTTGCTGAACACGCCGCCGATGCCCCCCTGCTGGCCGAGCCTGACCTGGAAGTGCGGGCCTTCGCCGCACCCGTGGGCATCAGCGAAGACCCGGTCACCGGCAGCCTCAATGCCAGCCTGGCCCAGTGGCTCATGGCTGAGGGCCGGCTGCCAGCACGCTACGTGGCCGCGCAAGGCACCTGCCTGGGCCGGGCCGGGCGCGTGCTGCTGGAGCGCGATACGCAGGGCCAGGTCTGGGTCGGTGGCCAGGTGCAGACCTGCATCACGGGGAGCGTCTTGTTGTGAGTGCACAGCTCGACCACCTGGTGGTGATCGCGTCCTCGCTGGCTGAAGGCGTGGCCTGGTGCGAGGCCACACTGGGTGTGACACCGGGCCCGGGCGGCCAGCACGCGCTGATGGGCACGCACAACCGGCTCTTCAGCATCGCCAGCCCCGCCTTTCCGCTGGCCTATTTCGAGATCATCGCCATAGACCCTGCGGCGCCGCCCCCGGCACGCCGGCGCTGGTTCGACATGGACGACCCCGCACTGCAGGAACGCTTGCGGCGCGACGGCCCCCAGTTTGCGCACTGGGCGGCGCGCGTGGACGATGCGCAAGCTGCCGTGGCGGTGCTGAAGACGCAGGGCATCGATCGCGGCACGGTCATTGCCGCATCACGTCCCACCCTGCAGGGCCTGCTGCAATGGCAGATCACGGTGCGCGAAGACGGGCAGCGCCTGATCGACGGTGCCCTGCCCACGCTGATCCAGTGGGGCGCCGTGCATCCGGCCGCCGCCATGCCGGCCAGTGGCATCACCCTGGCGTCCTTCGCCTTGCAGCACCCCCGGGCTGACGCACTGGCGACGGCCTGTCGCGCACTGGACCTGCCGGGCATATCCGTGCAGGCCGGTCCGGCGCAGCTGCGGGCGCAACTGCGTACGCCTCGCAGTTTGATCGAAATTTGCTCCTGATTTAATAGCAAGCCATCAGTCCCTTGGGCGACTGCGCCGGCGCGTCGTCCTTGTCAAAATGACCGGCATGGGAACCCTCTACCTTGTGCGCCACGGCCAGGCCTCTTTCGGCGCCGCCGACTACGACCAGCTCAGTGAACTCGGCCGCAAGCAGAGCGAGTGCCTGGGTCGTTACTGGCGCGAACGCGGCATCACCTTCGATGCCGTGCTCACCGGCACGCTGCGCCGTCACGCGCAGACCTGGGCCGGCATCGCTGCGGGCGCGGGCTACGACCAGCAGGTGTTGGCCCTTGACGGCCTCAACGAATACGACAGCGAGGCCGTGATCGCGACCATCCATCCGCATCCGCTGCAGAAACCCGACACGCCCGAGATGTACCGCCACCATTTCCGCCTGCTGCGCGACGGCCTGCGCCAATGGATGAATGGCGTGGTCAGCCCCAGGGGCATGCCCAGCTACACAGACTTTCTGGCCGGCGTGACCGGCGCGCTGGACCATGTGCGCAAGAACCATGAGGGCAATGTGCTGATCGTCTCCAGCGGCGGGCCGATCTCCACCGCTGTGGGCCATGTGCTGGGCACCACGCCCGAAACGACGATCGAACTGAACCTGCGCATACGCAACAGCGCGGTCAGTGAATTCAACTACAACCCGAAGCGTCACAGCCTGCTGAGCTTCAACACCCTGCCGCACCTGGACCATCCGGACCGTGCGGACTGGGTGACCTACTCCTGAAGGCCGACTGCCAGGGGTATGCCGCCGTGTCCTAAACTGGCGCCATGCAACATCCCACACCACCCACGCTGGAATTTTTCGCCGAATTGTCCGTTACGGTGGACCGGCCCCAGGAAGTCGGCCAGACCGTACATGGTGTGCGCCGCCTCATCCCCATCCTGGGCGGCGAAGCCCGCGGCTTGGGCTGGACCGCGCGCGTGCTGCCGGGCGGTGCCGATTTCCAGCTCATCGTCAATCCGCGCCTGGCAGAACTCGACGCGCGTTATGTGCTGGAAACCGATGCGGGCGACCTGATCTACGTGCAGAACCGGGCCGTGCGTGCGGCCGAGCCCGAGGTGATGCGCCGGCTCATCCGTGGCGAGGCCGTCGACCCGCAGTTGATCTACTTCCGCTGCAGCCCGAGCTTCGAGACCGCATCGCCCGCACTGGGCTGGATCAGCGAGCGGCTCTTCGTCGGCACGGGCGTGCGCCGCCCGGACCGCGTCGAGATGCAGTTCTTCACCGTAGCCTGAGTTGCGCGACGCAGGAACTCACCGGCGCATCAGCCCGCGGTAACCCGCGAGCAGCAGGAGTTCCGGATAGGCGACCAACCCGCGCAGCAGGCGCAGCAAGGCACTGCCGGCCAGCTGCGCGGCCGCGTGCAGATCCCCCAGCGTGTGCAGCAGCGGCTCGCGCTGCTGCTGCGATGCGCGCTGTGTGGCAGGCAGCCACTCGAAGCTCAGCACGTCCTGGTCCAGCGACTCGAGCACCAGATGCCGTCCGGGCGCCACCGCCAGCTGGTCACCGACGAGCAGGAAATAGTCCCCCGCGTCAGGACCGTGTCCGCTGGGCCGTTCATCGAGCGTGATCCAGGCCCAACCCTCGCGTATGCGCAACATGCCCGCGCTGCGCGGGCGCAGGCTCAGCACCTGGCCGGCCGCCAGATTCCAGCATCGCGCGACACCGATCGCGTCGAATGATTGTTGCAATTCGTGATCGCCGAGGGATGCCATGACTAACTCCTTTTGAGAGTGTTCGGCATTGCATCATCAGCAAAATCCGCTGGCCCGTCTAATGAAATCCGGGTAGGCTATTGATTCGCAAAGCGCATCAATCAAGCCCCCACCGGTATCCCCATGTCGCCCACCGATTTCTCGCCTCGCACCCGTCCCATCGGGGTGGGCCAGCTGCGCGCCTTCGAGGCCGTGGCCCGGCATCTGAACTTCCGCGCCGCCTCGGAAGAACTGGCGCTGACCCAGAGCGCGGTGACGCGCCAGATCCAGGCTCTGGAGGACGAGGTGGGCGTGAGCCTGTTCTTGCGCCACACGCGCGCAGTGGAACTCACGGCTGCTGGGGCACAGCTGTTGCAGGCCGTGCTGCCCTCGCTGGAGCGCATGGACAGCGCGGTGCGTCAGATCCGGCGCAGCGCCGGGCGCAAGAGCGTGGCCATCAGCACCTGGGCCTCCTTCGCGTCCATGTGGCTGATCCCGCGGCTCGAAGCTTTCCAGAGCCAGCACCCCGACATCGATATCCGCATCGATGCCTCGGATGCGCTGGTCGACCTCGACACCGCCGACGTCGATCTGGTGCTGCGCTACACCCAGGCCTCCAACGTGCCCGCGCACGCCGTGCACCTTTTCGACGAACAGCTCACCCCGGTGGTCAGTCCCTGGCTGCTCAAGAAGGGCCGCCCCCTGCAACGCGCCGAGGACCTGGCCCAGTTCACGTTGATCGAGGCCAACGAGGCCCAGCACAGCCAGCCCATGACCTGGCTGACCTGGCGCCACTGGCTCGACGTCTACCGTCTGCGCAAGCTCGAGCCCAAGCGTTGGCTCTACTTCGGCTACGCCTACCAGATCGCGCAGGCTGCCCTCGCCGGCCAGGGCGTGGCGCTCACGCGCATGCCTCTGGTGGCCGACAGCCTGCGTTCAGGCGATCTGATCGAGGTGCTGCCCGGCATGCGCCTGGACTCGCCCATGGCCTACTGGCTCATTGCCGCGCCACACAGCCACGCGCGGCCCGAGGTGCAGGCTTTTTGCGAATGGCTTGCGGGACAGGCGGCACAGACGCGGCAGGCGATCAGCAAGGACCGCTGAGGCTGTGTCGAATAAGTCCTGGCTCAGGCCGCAGCGCCGACAAGCGCCGAGAGTTCACGCACCAGCAGGGTCGGATCCGGGGAGTTACGTTCGATCAGCTGGCGCAGGTGCGTCACGCTGTCGAGGTCGATGTGCAGGCACTGCAGGCCCAGCTGGCTGCCCCGCACACGCGTGACCGCCACGTCCATGGCGATGTAGGTGACGGGAGAGAGCTGCAGACGCAGGCGGCCGCGCATGCCCACGGGGCAGGGCAGGGCCGCACCCATGTCGACCAGCGCTCCCTTGAGGGAGACATCAAGCACCTGGACCTCGCGCATATACCCCGCGAGATTGAGCCGGGCCGGCGCCTGGTACACCGAACGCAGGAAACGGCGGTAGGCCATGGAACGGTTCAAAACGGGCACTGCCTCGACCACGTCGACGGGCTCGGGGCGGGTGGCGAATTTTTTCCAGGTCTTGAACATGGGTGTCGCCCTTTCTGTGTTGTGCTCTCACGCTGTCGCAGTTGCTGCGTCTATTGTCCGGGCCACACGCTGCAAAAGCACAGGGAACGCCAGTGGAAAACACATAAAAATCAGACTGTTACGCGCGCATCACGGCAGCCCATGCGCTTAGGGGCGACACTTGAGAAATCGCTTGAAGTGTGGCGTCTTCGGAGCGCAACACTCGAAAAATGGGCGCTTGCCTTAAGCCCTGCGATGACCTATGAACGAGGTTTTCGCTGCCGGAAATCATCGGGCCACCCCGTACTTCGCAGCGCGACACGCCGGCTTTTCGGGTCCAATACGGCCATGAACCCGATGCAAGACACCGATGCCCGCCTGACCGAGCTGGAGATCAAGGCCAGCTATGCCGAAGATCTGCTGGAGCAGCTCAACACCACGATCTACCGGCAACAGCAGCAGATCGAACAGTTGCTGCGCGAGGTCGTGGGCCTGCGCCAGCAGCTGCCCGAAGGCAGCCAGCCCGTGCTGCGCAGTCTGCGCGACGAGCTGCCACCCCACTACTAGGGTCTGTTCAGTATTGCTTGTAGGGCAGGAACTTGCCCGATAGCACCACGTTGACACGGTCGCCCTTGGGGTCGGCCTGGCGCTGGATGTCCATGCTGAAGTCGATGGCGCTCATGATGCCGTCGCCAAACTCCTCGTGGATCAGCTCCTTGATCGTGGTGCCGTAGACGTTGACGATCTCGTACCAGCGGTAGATCAGCGGGTCGGTCGGCACGGCGGTTTCCAGCGAGCCCTTGTAGGGCACGACCTGCAGCCACTTCTGCTCTTCTGCGGTGAGGCCGAAGATCTTGGCGACCACCTTGGCCTGCTTGGCGTCGAAGGTCATCTGGCCCAGGCAACCGGCCGTGACCCACTCCTTGCTCAGGCCGACCTTCTTGGCCACGTCTTCCCATTTGAGGCCCTTGCTCACCTTGACGGTGATGATCTTCTCGGTGACGTCGTTGCGGTTCATGTGAACTCCTTCATCTTGTGGTTGGGGGAAAGCAAAAATGGGTCAATGCGCCGTGGCCCGCGTGACCAGGAAATCCACGATGTGGTTGCGCAGCTCGTAATAGCCGTCCAGGTGGTGCAGGCCGGCACGGCTGCGCTCGCGCGGCAGCGGGTTGACCACCACCTCGGCGATACCGCCGGGCGTGTAAACGCCCTCATGCTCGCTGCCATTGCTCATGAGCAGGATGCGATCGGCCAGCAGGATGGCCTCGTCCACGTCGTGCGTGATCATGAAGACGGTCTGCTGCGTCTGGCGGACGATGCCCATGAGCTCGTCCTGGATGGTGCCACGCGTGAGCGCGTCTAGCGCGCCGAAGGGTTCGTCCAGCAGCAGCATCTTGGGGGCAATGGAGAAGGCCCGGGCGATGCCCACACGCTGTTTCATGCCACCTGAGAGTTCGCTGGGTTTCTTGTCGATGGCGGGGCTGAGACCCACCATGGCGACGAACTTCTCGACATGGACGTTGACCTTGGCCGCCGGCCATTCGGGCCAGCATGAACGAACGGCGAAGGCGATGTTCTGGCGCACCGTGAGCCAGGGCATGAGAGCATGGCCCTGGAACACCACACCACGCTCCAGGCTGGGACCCACCACCTCCCGGCCGTCCATGAAGACCAGGCCCGAGCTGGCCGTGTCCAGGCCGGCCAGCACATTGAGGATGGTGGTTTTGCCGCAACCCGAATGACCGATGATGCAAACGAACTCACCCTTGTCCAGCGCGAAGGACACGTCGGCGAAGACGGGCCGCTCGGCCACATAGGCCTTGGCCAGTTTTTCGATCTTCAGGAACCCGCTCACGGCGTTTCACTCCACATAGGACACGGCTTTCTGCAGCTGGCCGAAGAGCAGGTCCAGCAGCATGCCCACCACCCCGATGACCAGGATGGCGAAGATCACATTGGTGAGCGAGAGGTTGTTCCACTCGTTCCAGACGAAGTAACCGATGCCCGTGCCGCCCACCAGCATCTCGGCGGCCACGATGACCAGCCAGGCGATGCTCATGCTGATGCGCATGCCCGTCACGATGGTGGGTGCCGCCGCAGGCAAGACCACGAGGAAGGCCAAGCGCTGCGGACTGACCTCCAGCGTGGCCGCCACATTGAGCCAGTCGCGCCGGACCGAAGCCACGCCGAAGGCGGTGTTGATCAGCATGGGCCAGAGCGAGCAGATGAAGATCACGAAGATGCCGCTGACCGACGAGTCCTTGATGGTGTACAGCGCCAGCGGCATCCAGGCCAGCGGGCTGATGGGCTTGAGCACCTGGATGTAGGGGTCGAAGGCGCGGCGCAGCAACGGCGACATGCCGATCACGAAACCCAGCGGAATCGCCACCAGGCAGGCCAGGCCGAAGCCCAGCCCCACGCGGCCCAGTGAATGGGCCAGCTGGATGGCGATGCCCTTGTCATTGGGACCGTTGTCGTAGAAAGGGTTGCTGAGCTGCTTCCAGGCCGCTTGCGCGATCTGCAAAGGGGTGGGGAAGCCCGCCTGCTTGCCCGAACCCGCCGTGAGCGCACCCGGGTCCTTGCCCATCATCTTGAGGTACTCGATCTGCTCGGGGGTCAGGTTGGCCGCGGAGGCAGGCGGGGGCGCGCCCGCATCGGGCAGCGTGGCCGCGCGCCAGCCTGCCAGCAGCAGCACCAGAAGCAGCAGCGAGACCAGCGCCGCGCGGAAGCCCAAGGTCTGCCAGAGCTTCATGCGGCCACCTTGTGGATGGGGAAGCTGCGCACATACTCTTCAGGCTTGGCGGAATCAAAGGTGCGTCCCATGACGCGGATCCTGCGTGTGGTGCCTTCCGGGGCGCGCCAGCCCATCGCGGCCATCTGCCGCTTGGCGTCGGTGAGCATGAAGACTTTCTCTGCGATCTGCGCGTAGTCCACATCGCCCTTGATATAGCCCCAGCGCTTCATCTGGGTCAGCATCCAGACGGCCATGCTCTGCCAGGGCACAGGGTCGAACAGGGCGCGGTCAGGTACAGAGCGGGTGTTGCCCAGGCCGTCAGGGAAATTGCCGGTCAGCACCTGCGCGATCACTTCCTCAGGCTGGTTGAGCAGCGAAGGCGGTGCAATCAGCTTGGCAATCTGGGCTCGGTCTGTCGAGACGCTGGCGATGAAGGATGCGCCGATGACCGCCCGGAACAGGGCCGCAAAGCTGTTGGGGTACTGCGCGATGAAGGCATCGCTCACGCCGAAAGCGCAGCAGGGGTGCCCGTCCCAGATGTCCTTGGACAGCAGGTGGATGAAACCCACCCCGTCAAATACCGCGCGCTGGTTGAAGGGGTCGGGACCGAGAAAGCCGTCGATCTCGCCCTCCTTGAGCTTGGCCACCATCTGCGGCGGCGGCACCACCACGATCTGAACGTCGGTATCTGGATTCACACCGTTTTCCGCCAGGTAGTACCGGAGCAGGAAGTTGTGCATGCTGTACTCGAAGGGCACGCCCAACTTGAAGCCCTTCCAGCTGCGCGGTTCACGGCGGTTCACATGCTTGCGTGCCAACGTGATGGCCTGCCCGTTGACGTTCTGGATGGTGGCCACCGAGGTGGGTGCGGCGGCCGAACCCAGCCCCAGGCCCATGGCCAACGGCATCGGGCTCAGGAAGTGCGAGGCGTCATGCTCCTTGTTGAGCACCTTCTCGCGGATCGCGCCCCAGCCCGCGGTCTTGACCAGCTCGACGCGCAGGCCCTGATCGCGGTAGTGGCCCAGGGGCTCGGCCATCAGCAGCGGCGTGGCGCAGGTGATGGCGATGAAGCCAACCTTGAGATCCCGCTTCTCGGGCGGACGCGTCTCCTGCGCCAGGGCCTGCAAGGTGCCCAGCGGGACGATGCTGGCGATGGCGGCCATGGCGGTGCGTCGGCCCACGGCCCTGAGGAAGAGGCGTCGCTCGGCGTCGCGCGGAAAGATGGCCTTGACCAGCGCGGCCTCCATGAAAGACAGGGCGTGCGCTTCGGCGCTGCTTACAGACGCAGTGTCGTGTTCATGCGGCGCGTGGGGCTGCCCGCAGGCGCATTGCAGGTTCAGCGGGCGTTCGGCGTCGTAGGGATCGTGCATGGGGCCTCGTCGTGCTCGCTCAGACCGCCTTGCGGATGGGGAAACTCGCGGCGTACTCGGCCGCCTTGGCCGGATCGAACTCGCGCCCCATGACCTTGAACCGTGGGTAGGCGCCGTCAGGCAACTTCTGGTCGAGCGACTTCATGTGCTTCTTGGCATCGGTCAGCAGGAAGACCTTCTCGGCGATCTGCTTGTAGTTCACATCACCCTTGATGTAGCCCCAGCGCTGCATCTGCGTGAGCATCCACACCGCCATGCTCTGCCAAGGCATGGGGTCGAAGTCGGCGCGGTCGGGCACGTTCTGGATATTGCCCAGGCCGTCGGCGAACTTGCCGGTCAGCACCTGCTGCAGCACCACCTCGGGCTGGTTCAGGTACTGGGTGGGCGCGATGACCTTGGCGATGAGCTCGCGGTTCTCGGGCTTGCGCGCCATGGCCGCGGCCGTGAGCACCGAGCGGTACAGGGCCGCAAAGGTGTTGGGGTTCTTCTGGATGAACTCGGTGCTGGTGCCGAAGGCGCAGCAGGGGTGGCCGTTCCACAGGTCCTTGGTCAGCAGGTGGATGAAACCCACTTCCTCGTAGACCGCGCGCTGGTTGAAGGGGTCGGGACCGAGAAAGCCGTCGATATTGCCGGCGCGCAGATTGGCCACCATCTCGGGCGGGGGCACCACGCGGATCTGGATATCGGTATCGGGGTTCAGCCCGTGCTCCGCCACGTAGTAACGCAGCAGGAAGTTGTGCATCGAGTAGTCGAAGGGCACGGCAAACTTGAACCCCTTCCAGTCCTTGGGATCGCGCTTGTCCTTGTGCTTGAGCGCCAGCGTGATGGCCTGGCCGTTGGTGTTCTGGATCGTGGCCACGTTCATGGGCGTGGCATTGGAGCCCAGGCCCAGGCTGATGGCCAGCGGCATGGGGCTCAGGAAATGCGTGGCGTCGTATTCCTTGTTCAGCATCTTGTCGCGGATCAGCGCCCAGCCCGCGGTCTTCACCACCTCCACGTTCAGCCCCTGCTGGCGGTAGAAACCCAGCGGGTGGGCCATGATCAGCGGCGTGGCGCAGGTGATCGGGATGAAACCGATCTTGAGATCTTTCTTCTCCAGCGTCCCCTTCTCTTGCGCCATGGCCTGCAGACTGGCCACGGGCAGCACGCTGGCGATGGCCGACATGGCCGCGCCCTTGCCGACCGCACGCAGGAAACGGCGGCGCAACGCGTCCTGCGGAAACAGGGCCTTGACCAGGGTGGCCTCAATGAATTCCTGGCTGTAGGCCTCGAAGTCGGCCGTCTCGCTGCGCGCCCGCAGGGTGGCAGCCGCCTGCCCGGCAGCGGCCTCGGCCTGGTGCTCGGCCACCGTGTGGTCACGCCCGCAGCTGCACTTGAGCATCAGCGGACGATCAGCGTTGTAGGGATCGAAGTAGGTCGTCATGGCATCACCTCCTGGGGCTGGGATGCCAATGTGTATGCAAATGTCGGGCCAGCTTGTGTACAAGAAAAGGTCATGTACGTGCACATGTCTGGTGCACGGCCGGCACCGCACTGCGGCTAGGGCGCACCCGGCAGGGCGCTCAAGTCATCGTAGGTGGGGAGGCCCGCAGCGGACGGTGCCGCAAGCGGCCGTCAGGCGGCGTCGCGCCCCTGGGCGACCAGGGTCGCCAGATCACGCTCCAGCAGGGCCGGGTCGTCCACGTTGTGTTCGACCAGCTGGCGCAGGTGGGTCATGCTGTCGAGGTCCAGGCGCTCGCAGTGCAGACCGACATGGCGACCTTCGACGTGCGCCACGGTGGTGTCCATGAGGATGGTCGCATGCGGTGCCAGCTTCAGGACCAGGCGACAGTTCTCGCCCACCCGCCCGCCCCAGCTGGCCGCGACCTCAACCAGAGCGCCTTTGAGCGAGATGTCGTGCAGGTAGCCCAGACTTTCCTGTTCGCCCAGCCGCAAGCGCACCGGGGCATGGAACACGGAACGCAGGAAAAGACGGCGATCGGTGGTGGTGTTCAAGGGCGGCTCCTGATCCTGGAACGGATAGGGGGAGTATCCGCAGGGGCGAGGAGGCTGTCAAACCCGCCAGCCGGCCGGTTTCAGCCGCGCAAACCCATGCGCGTCAGCCAGTCTTCCAGCGGCTGCGGCTGGGAGAACAGATAACCCTGCATGCGATCGCACTGATTGGCCTTGAGGAAATCGGCTTGGGCACGGTTCTCCACGCCCTCGGCCACCACTTCCAGGCCCAGGTGCCGCGCCATGGAAAGTATGGAACTCACGATGGCGGTGTCGTTGACATCGTGCGGTGTGTCCTGCACGAAGCTGCGGTCGATCTTGAGTTCGAACAGGGGCAGGCGCTGCAGGTAACTCAGGCTGGAGTAACCGGTGCCGAAATCGTCGATGGAAAAGCGTATGCCCATTTGCACGAGTTCGCTGATGCGGCGCAGGGAGTTGTCCCAGTCCTGGATGAACAGGCTCTCGGTCACCTCGAAGACCAGTTGCCGGGCCGGCGCACCGGTGCTTTTCAGGATGGCGCGCACGCGCGGCACGAAATCGTCACTGCGGAACTGGCGCGCGCTGACGTTGACCGAAAGGGACTGCGTAAGTCCCGCGCGCTGCATGCGCGCCAGCGTCTGGCAGGCCTGTTCGATCACCCACTCGCCCAGCGGCAGGATCAGGCCGGTTTCTTCGGCCAAGGGGATGAACCGCATGGGCGGTACCAGACCGCGCGTGGGATGCTGCCAGCGCAGCAGCAGCTCGCCCGCCACTTCGGAGCCGGCCGTGTCCACCTGGGACTGCACGTGCAGGCGCAACTGGCCGGAGGCCAGCGCCTCCTTGAGTTCCTGCTCCAGCGCCAGCCGCTCCTCGACCTCGTGTTGCATGGTCATTTCGAAGAAGGCGATGCGGTTGCGCCCCGCGGATTTGGCGCGGTACATGGCGGTGTCGGCTTCGCGCAGCAGGTCGTCGAGCTGCTGGCCGGCCTTGGGAAAGAGGCTGATGCCGATGCTTCCCGTGCTGGTGTAACTGAAGTTGTCGATCAGGTGGGGCCGGTCCAGCGTGGCACGCACTTTTTCGGCCACGGCCATGGCGGCGCGCGCGCTGGCATCGACGTCCTGCCCCAGTTCGTTGATCAGCAGCACGAACTCGTCGCCTCCGATGCGTGCCACCGTGTCCTCGGCACGCAGCAGGGCCTGCAGGCGTTTGGCCACTTCGGTCAGCAGGTGGTCGCCCACCGAATGGCCACGCGCGTCGTTGATCTGCTTGAAGTTGTCGAGGTCGACGAACATCACGGCCCCGTACTGGCGGTTACGCCGCGCCAGGGCCAGGGCCTGCTCGACGCGGTCACGCAGCAGGGTACGGTTGGGCAGGCCGGTCAGGGCGTCGAAGTAGGCGAGCTGGAAGGTGTGGGCCTCGGCCTCCTTGCGCTCGGTGATGTCGGTGTTGAAGCCGTGCCAGAGCGTGCCGCCGTCGGCCAGACGCTCGGGTTGGGCATTGCACAGGCGCCAGCGCAGTCCCTGCTCGGGCAGGATCACCCGGTACTCGACGCGCCAGGGCTCCAGGGTCTCGGCCGAGACCTGGATCGAGTCAAGCACCCGCTGCAGGTCATCGGGATGGATGCGCTGCAGGGCCAGGGTCGCGTCCTCGCGCACGGACTCGGGCGTGACCTCGTAGATCGCACGAATGCCTTCGCTGGCGAACGGGAAACTCAGATGGCCGCCGGCATCCAGGTGGAACTGGTAGAGCGAGCCGGGCACGTGCCGGGCCAGGTTGTTGAGCAGCGTCACCTGGGTCTGCAGATCGTGCTGCCAGCGCAGACGCTCGGTGATGTCGCGGAACACGATGCTGCTGAGCCACTGTCCATCGTGATCGTGGTACAGCGCGGAGGTGAGCTCCACCTCGAACAGCGTGCCGTCGCCGCGCCGCATGCGCAGCTCGCCACGGGCCTGGCCCTCGCGCTGGCGCACGTCCAGCAAGGCCTGCAGGCGGGGATCCTGCAGATCGAGCACCCCGATTCGCCCACGCTGGCGTATCTCGTCCTCGCTCATGCCCAGCATGGCGCAGGCAGCGGCGTTGGCCGCCAGGACTTCGCCGCCGGGCCGGGTCTGCAGCACGCCGTCCAGGGTGTAATCGAACAGCCTCTGGTAGCGGTCCACCGCCAGCTGCAACTGGGACTGCTTCTTGCGCAACTCCAGCTGCGCCACCACCTGCCGCGCCAGCAGGGCCAGTATCTGGCGCTGCTTCGGACTGAACTCGTGCGGCTCCCGGTCGATCACGCACAGTGTGCCCAGGGCCTGACCATCAGGCATGAGCAAGGGCGCCCCTGCATAAAAACGGATGTACGGATCGGCCGTGACCAGCGGGTTGTCACGAAAACGCGGGTCGGTGCTGGCGTCGGGCACGACCATGACCTCGTGCGGCCGCTGGATGGCCACACTGCAAAACGACATGCTGCGCGGCGTCTGGCTCGGATCGAGGCCCACGCGTGACTTGAACCACTGCCGCTCTTCGTCGACCAGGCTGACCAGGGCGATCGGCATGCCCAGCCATTCGGACGCCAGGCGCGTGAGCTCGTCAAAGTCCAGCTCGGGCGGCGTGTCCAGCACGGCGTAGCTGCGCAGCGACGCCATGCGTCGCTCCTCGGCCAAGAACTCGTCGGTGACAGGGCTGGCCAGGTCGTTCATGGATCAGGGTGGCGGGGCCAATGTGTCCGCTGGCAGGCGGTCGATCTCGGCCAGCAAGGCGGCCAGCGCTCGGCCGGCGGCATCCAGCACGGCACGGCCCTGCTGCGCCGTGGCCGCGGCCGCGTTGCCCACGGCCCCGGCCGGGTTGTAGTCCTGCATCTGCCAGCCCAGCTTGGCGCTCTTGCCATTGCCCAGGATGGGAAATTTCTGCGCGCGCTGCTGGGAGGCTGAAACGAAGTTCTGCGCCTGCGCCATGGCCACTCGCTCAGGCTTGAGCGCCAGCATCATGGCGGTTTCGATCTGCCCGGCATGGATGCCAAAGCGGTGTTCCTCGGCAGAAAACTGACCCTCGACCTCGGCGCCCAGCGGCAGGTTGAACCAGTTCACGCTGTAGACCAGCAGACCCAGCCGCGCGCGCAGGTCGCGCGCCACGATGTCCATCACCCCGACCTGGCCACCGTGCGAATTCAGCAGCACCAGCTTTTTGACACCCGCCCGCGCCACCGATTCGCCGATGTCCGTCCACAGGCTGATGACGGTGTGCGCGGACAGGGTGAGCGTGCCGGGGTAGGCCTGGTGCTCGGGGCTCAGGCCCACGGCCTGGGTCGGCAGGAAGAGCACGGGCAGGTCGGCCTGCAGGTGCGGCAGCGTGGCGGCCACCACGCCGTTGGCCAGGTCTGTGTCCACGCTCAGCGGCAGGTGCGGCCCGTGCTGCTCGATGGCCGCCACAGGCAACACGGCGATGGCGCGGCCAGTGTCGAGCCGCGC
This sequence comes from Hylemonella sp. GW821-FHT10B10, assembly GCF_059415585.1. NCBI lineage: Bacteria > Pseudomonadati > Pseudomonadota > Betaproteobacteria > Burkholderiales > Comamonadaceae > Hylemonella > Hylemonella sp. GW821-FHT10B10. The sequence goes on from NZ_JBWKNN010000005.1 coordinate 52,582, forward strand.
GAAGTCGCGCGTGGACAGGTCGGCCCAGTAGGGGGAGGGGGTGGCAGGTGTAGCCATCCTTCTATCTTAGGGCCTCCGGCCTCCGGGGCCGTACCACCGGCACCACGGCCTTCAGCGCGCGTACATCCAGCGGCGCGACCAGGGCAGGCCGTGGGCCTGGCGACCCGCCTTGGTGCACAACACTTGGTAAAGCGAGATTTCGTCGTGCTCGAAGGCCCACTGGCAACCGGCCAGATAGACCCGCCAGATGCGCCAGCGCCGCTCGCCCACCATGTCGCGCAGCCTGTGGCCGGCCGCCTCGAAGGCCTGGCTCCACAGCCCGGTGGTGCGCGCGTAGTGGCGGCGCAGGCTCTCCACGTCCAGCGCCTCCAGGCCGCCAGCCTGCAGGGTCTTGAGCACGGTGCTGATGTGCGGCAGCTCTCCCTGCGGGAACACATAGCGGTCGATGAAACGGCCACCCCCATAGGCGGTCTCACCGTCGTTGGCGTCGGTCGAGGTGATGCCGTGGTTGAGCACCCAGCCATCGTCGGCCAGCAGGCCGTTGATGCAGGCGAAATAGCCCTCCAGGTGCTTGATGCCCACATGCTCGAACATGCCCACGCTGGTGATGCGGTCGAACTGGCCCTGCACGTCGCGGTAGTCCTGCAGGCGGATCTCCACCCGGTCCTGCAGGCCGGCTGCGCGCACCCGTTCCGTGGCCAGTTCGAACTGGCGCTGAGAAAGCGTGATGCCGGTGCAGCGCGCACCGAACTTGCTGGCGGCACGCATCACCAGCGCGCCCCAGCCACAGCCGATGTCCAGCAGGCGCTGGTTGGGCTGCAGCTGCAGCTTGGTCAGGATGTGGTCGATCTTCTTGATCTGCGCTTCCTCGAGGGTCTCGTCGCCGTTCTCGAAATAGGCGCAGGAATAGACCATGCGCGGATCCAGCCAGGCTTGGTAGAACTCGTTGGAGACGTCGTAGTGGTACTGGATGGCCGCGCTGTCGCTCTTCTGCGTGTGCTGGAAGTGGCGCGCGATGCGCGTGAGGCGGCTCTCGGTCCGACTCCCGGCTTCGGCCAGGCGGTGCGCCATCTCCAGGATGTCGTCCACGCTGCCGTCCACATCGACCAGGCCTTCGACATAAGCCTCGCCCAGACTGTCCAGCGAGGGGGACAGCAGCAAGGGCACCGCGCTGGCCTTGCGCACCCGCATCACGACCTTGGGGGTGGTGAAATCCCCCAGCCGCAGGCCCGAGCCGGGCGCCGGGTTCTCGCCCCATTGCACGAGCAGGGGCAGCTGGGTCTTGGACTTGAGCTGAGTCACCCAGGGGCTCAGGACTGTTTCCATGCTGGTCGCCATCATGATCATGAATCTCCCATCCAACGAGCGTTTCATGTACAGACCTGCGTGACGGCCTGTGGTCATCTTCCACGTATGCATTATTCGGACCAGAAACCGCATACGGAATTTGATAGTGTCTATGAGCCCTATAGGGAATTCAAGCCTTTCAGGCTTGGCTTATATTCGTGGCCAGCCCCATCCCCAGACAGGGCCCGTGGGGAACTTGCACCAGCCTGGCGCACTCCCATCTGTTTCCCTCACCTTGGCACCCATGACTTCTTTCCGGCTTCTGCGATCCCTGCTGGCCTCGCTTTTTACAGCCGCCACGCTTTACGCTCCGTGCGTCAGCGCACAGTTGACACCCCAGAAGTCGGTGGTCACCACGCCCCAGGCCCGCACCGAATTGCTGGCCCATGCGCCTGAGGGTGTGTCGGCCGGCCAGCCGGTCTGGGTAGGCCTGCAGATCGAGCACAAGGAGCACTGGCACACCTATTGGAAAAACCCCGGTGACTCCGGCCTACCCACCGAACTCGCGTGGACGCTGCCGCCCGGCGTCCAGGCCGGCGAGATCGCCTGGCCAATCCCCAAAAGAATCCCGGTCGGTCCCCTGGTCAACTACGGCTATGAAGGCACGCTGCTGCTGGCTGTGCCCCTGACCATCACCCCCGACTTCAAGCCGCCCCTGCTGGGCCAGGACCTCACCGTCAAGCTGCGCGCCAGCTGGCTGATCTGCAAAACCGAGTGCATCCCCGAGGAGGGCGAATACACCCTACGCATCCCGCTCAAGGGCTCCACCGCCCTGAACGGCACTGCCTTTGAAGCCGCACGCAAGGCCCAGCCCCGGGCGCTCGGCACCAACAAAAACAGCCATATCCAGATCGACGACCAGACCCTCAAGCTCAGCGTCGCCGGCCTGCCCGCCCAACTGCACGGCCAACAACTCAACGTCTTCCCCGAGACCGCCGAAGTCATCAACCCCGCAGCGCCCTGGCAACAAGGCTGGCAGGGCGCCGAGTGGACGGCCGAACTGCCGCTCATGGCGCAACGCAGCGCCAGCCCCAAGGTGCTGCCCGTGCTGCTGACCCAGGGCGGCCAGGGCTGGCGCGTCGAGCTGCCGGTCCAGGGCAAATGGCCGGCCGGCGCCGCGCCGACCCCCATTTCCCCGGCCCTGCAAGCCGCACTGGCCGCCAATGCCGCGAGCGTTGCACCGGCCGCACCATTGGGTTTCTACGCCGCGCTACTGGGCGCGCTGCTGGGCGGCCTCATCCTCAACCTCATGCCCTGCGTGTTCCCTGTGCTGGCCATCAAGGTGCTGAGCTTCACGCGCCATGCCGATGACCACCGCGGCCACCGCCTCAGCGGCCTGGCCTACACCGCCGGGGTCATCGTCAGCTTCGTAGGCCTGGGCCTGCTGCTGCTGGGCCTGCGCGCCGCGGGCCAGAGCCTGGGCTGGGGCTTCCAGCTGCAGAACCCGGCCGTGGTGGCGGCGCTCGCGGCCCTGTTCACCATCATCGCGCTCAACCTGGCCGGCGTGTTCGAGTTCGGCCAGTTCGCCCCGAGCTCGCTGGCGGCCTTCCAGGCGCGCCATCCGGTCGTGGATGCCTTCCTCACCGGCGTGCTCGCAGTGGCCGTGGCCTCGCCTTGCAGCGCCCCCTTCATGGGGGCCTCGCTGGGCCTGGCCGTCACGTTGCCGGCCGCGCAGGCCCTGTTGATCTTTGCCACGTTGGGCCTGGGTCTGGCCCTGCCCTATCTGGCGGCCAGCTTCGTGCCGGCCTTCGCGCGCCTGCTGCCCAGGCCGGGCGCGTGGATGGATGCGCTGCGCAAGTTCTTCGCCTTCCCCATGCTGCTCACCGTGGTCTGGCTGGTCTGGGTCATGGGCCACCAGAGCGGCATGAACGGTGCCGCGACCCTGCTGGTCCTGCTGGTCGCGCTCAGCGCGGTGATCTGGGCGTTCACGCTCTCCGGTCGCCTGCGCACGGTGCTGGCGGGACTGCTCATCGCTCTGGGGGGCTGGGGGGCCTGGGCGCTCGGTCCCTACATGTTCCAGGAAGAAGGCGCTGCCACCCTGCAGGCCAGCGGCGAGCGCTGGTCGCCCTGGAGTCCCGAGCGCCAGCAGGCCCTGCTGGCCGAGGGCAAGACCGTCTTCGTGGACTACACCGCCGCCTGGTGCGTGACCTGCCAGTACAACAAGCAGACCACACTGGCCGACGCCGAATTGCTGGCCGGCTTCGATACCAGGCAGGTCGTCATGCTGCGCGCCGACTGGACCCGGCGCGACCCGGCCATCACCGCTGCCCTGGCCCAGCTGGGTCGCAACGGCGTGCCGGTCTACGTCTTCTACCGCCAGGGGCGCGCGCCTTTGCTGCTGTCGGAGGTGCTGACCGTGAACGAAGTCCGCCAGGCCCTGGATACGCTCTAGTCTCGCCATCTGGGAGATCACCATGCCGCAACGCCTGTTTGTTTCAGTTTTCCTTCTGTGGGCCGCCCTGCTGGGTAACGCGCAAGCCATCACGGTGGGCCAGAGCGCACCGGACTTCACGCTCCAGGATGTCAGCGGCAAGACGGTGAAACTCAGCGACTACCGCGGCCGCCATGTGGTGCTTGAATGGAACAACCCGGGCTGCCCCTTTGTGCTCAAGCACTACCGCAGCGGCAATATGCAGGCCTTGCAGAAAGAGGCGGCGGCGAAGAACGTCGTCTGGCTGGCCATCAACTCCACCGAGACCGGACACGGCGACTACCTGAGCCCGGCCCAGCTGGGCCGCTGGATGCAGGAGCAGCAGGCCGCCCCCGGTGCCACCCTGATGGACGAGGAGGGCAAGGTGGGTCGGGCCTACGGCGCGCGGACCACACCGCACATGTACATCGTCGACCCGCAGGGCAGGCTGATCTATGCCGGCGGCATCGACAGCATCCCCTCGGCCCGCACCGACGACATCAAGACCGCCACCAACTACGTGCGCACCGGCCTGGCCGAGGCCCTGGCCGGCAAGCCCATCAGCCAGGCCAGCACCCGGCCTTACGGCTGCTCGATCAAGTACCGCTGAGACCCACCCCATGTCCTGTTCCCGTCGCCAACTGGGCGCACTCGCCCTAGGTTCCCTGCTGTTACCGCGCCTGGCCCAGGCCGCTCTCGCCATCGGCCAGCGCGCACCCGACATCAACCTGCAGGACATCGATGGCAAGCCCCTGCGCCTGAGCGACTACCGCGGTCGCCATGTGGTGCTGGAATGGACCAACCCGGGCTGCCCCTTTGTGCGCAAGCATTACCGCAGCGGCAACATCCAGGCCCTGCAGGCCGAGGCCCGTGGCAAGGGCGTGGTCTGGCTCACGGTCAACTCCACTGCCGACGGCAGCGCCGACTTCCTCACGCCGCAACAGATGGCACGCTGGATGACCGAGCAGAAGGCCGCGCCCACGGCGACGGTGATGGACGAAAGCGGCGAACTGGGCCGTGCCATGGGTGCGCGCAACTCGCTGCACTTCTTCATCCTCAACCCGCGCGGCGAGCTCATCTATGCCGGCGCCATCGACAGCATCCCCTCGGCCAAGGCCGAAGACATCCCCGTCGCCACCAACTACGTGCGCCAGGGCCTGGACGAGGCGCTGGCCGGCAAGCCACTGAGCGTGGTCAGCAACCGGCCCTACGGCTGCCCCATCACCTACCGCTGATGCAGCAAGCCGCGGACATCACCTGGATCCTGGGCCACTGCCGCACGGTGGCCGTGGTGGGCCTTTCGCCACGACCCGAGCGCGACAGCCACCGCGTGGCGCGTTACATGCAGGCCCAGGGCTGGCGCATTGTGCCGGTCAACCCCATGGCCAGCGGCGAGATCCTGGGAGAGCAGGTGTACCCCAGCCTCACTGAAGCCGCGCGCCACGCGCGCATCGAACTCGTGGACTGCTTCCGCCGTAGCGAGGAGATTGCGCCCATCGTCGACGAGGCCATCGCCATCGGCGCGCAAGCAGTCTGGATGCAGCTGGGTGTGGAACACGCGGACGCCGTCGCCCGAGCCCGCCAGGCCGGTCTGCGCGTGGTGCAGAATCGCTGTCTCAAGATCGACCACGCCCAGAACCAGAACCATGAGTGAGACCACCAACACCGGCATCGTCGATGGCCCCGAGCCCATCTACGTGCCCTACGAGGAATTCCGCACCGGCCTGCCGGCCGGGCGCTTTCGCCTTATCGTCAACCCGGAACGCGCACGCAAATACGTCAAGCACCGCCTGATGCTGACCGCGCTGATCCTGCCCATCATCGGCACCGGCATCGGCATGGCCTATTTCGGCTACCCCTGGCTGGGCCTGGGCCTGGTGCTGTTCGGCGTGGGCGCCCACCGTGTGGTGGCGCACCAGGCCCCCAAGATCCTGCTCTACATGGCCACGCACGATATCCGCATCTACCGCGAAGCCATCGACTTCGAGATCCTGGAAGTGCGGCTGGCACAGTAAGCCGGCAGGGGCCGGTACCTGGCCGGCCTGCGACAATCGGGGGATGAGTTCCAGCTTCGCCCCCCTGCAAAACGACACCTTCCTGCGCGCCTGCCTGCGCCAGGCCACCGATCACACCCCCGTCTGGTTGATGCGCCAGGCCGGGCGCTATCTGCCCGAGTACTGCGCCACGCGCGCCCAGGCCGGCAGCTTCATGGGCCTGGCCACCAACGTGGACTACGCGACCGAGGTCACACTGCAGCCCCTGGCGCGTTACCCGCTGGACGCGGCCATCCTCTTTTCCGACATCCTCACCGTGCCCGATGCCATGGGCCTGGGTCTGTCTTTTGCGCAGGGTGAAGGCCCGCGTTTTGCCACGCCTGTGCGTGACGAGGCCGCCGTGGCGAAACTCCGAGTGCCGGACCTCGACAAGCTGCGCTACGTCTTCGACGCCGTCACCTCCATCCGCAAGGCCCTGAACGGCCGTGTGCCCCTGATCGGCTTCTCGGGCAGCCCTTGGACCCTCGCCTGCTACATGGTCGAAGGCGCGGGCTCGGACGACTACCGCCTGGTCAAGAGCATGCTCTACGGCCGCCCGGACCTGATGCACCAGATCCTGCGGGTCAATGCCGACGCCGTGGCCGCCTATCTGAACGCGCAGATCGACGCCGGCGCCCAGGCCGTGATGGTCTTCGACAGCTGGGGCGGCGTGCTGGCCGACGGCGCCTTCCAGGAATTCAGCCTGGCCTATACCGCGCGCGTGCTCGCCGGCCTCAAGCGCACGGGCGCGGACGGACAGGTTGTGCCGCGCATCGTCTTCACCAAGGGCGGCGGCCTGTGGCTGGAACAGATGGGCCGGCTCGACTGCGAGGTGCTGGGCCTGGACTGGACCATGAACCTGGGCAAGGCCCGCGCCCTGGTCGGCGGCAGCAAGGCCCTGCAAGGCAATATCGACCCCAATGTACTGTTCGCCCCGCCCGCGGCCATCGAGGCCGAAGTGATCAAGGTGCTGGAAAGCTTTGGCGCCCCGCACCGCGACCCCAAGGCCAACGGCCCCACCCACATCTTCAACCTGGGCCACGGCATCAGCCAGTACACCCCGCCCGAACACGTCACCGCCCTGGTTCAGGCCGTCCACGCGCATTCGCGCCGGATGCGGGCCTGAGCCCTGTCAAGGGCAGGGCTGGCACGCTTTCTCATGGATTTCCCTAATTCCGGCCTTGTCTTGGACAGCCCCAAAAAAGCTCAGTGCAGACTCACTTATGCACAAAAGACGTGCTGCGGTGCGCCATAGTGCCCCCCGGGGTGTGACTGTTGCTACAAAACCAATAGCGCACGTAAGTTGTTGATTCATAATAAATTTGCTCGTTGCTTTTTTTAAGGGCATTTTGAGCAAAGCCTTGAAAATCAAGGCTTAGGACAGTCTCGTGACAAGGTATCAACAAAGTTATCCACAGAATTGTTGAATCATTCGCAAAGTCATTCCAGATCAAGTACTTAGCGCGACTTTCACCAGTCGGCTTGAAGAACAGTCCCCAAGCACAGCCTCCGCATGACCGCCCCGCTCCCCATCCTGGTCCAGACGCCGGCCCACAGCCAGGTGGCAGGCACGCTGACGTACCTGAGCGAGCAGGCACTTCCTCCCGGCACGCTGGTGCGCGTGCCGCTGGGCAAACGCGAGACCCTGGGCATCGTCTGGGATGCTGCATCGCAGGACCAGGCCGAGGTGGAAAACAGCCGCCTGCGGCCCATCGCCACTGCACTCACCGCGCTGGCTCCGCTGACCCCGGCCTGGCGCCAGCTGGTGGACTTTGCCGCCAGCTACTACCAGCGCGCGGCTGGCGAGATCGCCCTGGCCGCGCTGCCGCCACAGCTGCGTGAACTCAGCAGCGAGCAGCTGGCACGTCGCCTCAAGCGCAAGACCGTCGAGACCGCGCCCTCAACGACAGAGCGGGCACCCACACTCACCACCGAGCAGCAGACGGTGCTGGCGCAGATCGAAGCCCAGGCCGGCCCCTTCCTGCTCTTCGGCGCCACCGGCAGCGGCAAGACCGAGGTCTATCTGCGCAGCGTGCAGGCCCTGCTGGAACGCGACCCCGAGGCCCAGGCCCTGGTCATGGTGCCCGAGATCAACCTCACGCCCCAACTGGAGGCACGTTTTGCGGCCCGCTTCGGTGCCGAGGTCGTCGTCTCGCTGCACAGCGGCATGACCAACCCGCAGCGCCTCAAGAGCTGGCTGGCCGCACACAGCGGTGCGGCGCGCATCGTGCTGGGCACACGCATGGCCGTCTTCGCCTCCATGCCCAGGCTGAAGCTGATCGTCGTCGACGAGGAGCACGATCCCAGCTACAAACAGCAGGAAGGCGCGCGTTATTCAGCGCGTGACCTGGCTATCTACCGCGGCCGACAGGAAAACGCCAAGGTCATGCTGGGTTCGGCCACGCCTTCGCTGGAAAGCTGGCATCACAGCCGCCCGGTCGCCGAGGGCGGGCGCTACGTGCGCCTGCTCATGCCCAGCCGCGTCGGCGACGGTGGTGCACTCCCATTGGTGCGCCGCGTGGACATGAACCACCAACCCAAGAACGCGGTGTTCTCGCCCCCCCTGCTGGAAGCGCTCAAGGGCCGCATCGCCAAGGGTGAGCAGAGCATGGTCTTTTTGAACCGGCGTGGTTACGCCCCGGTGCTGCATTGCAATGACTGCGACTGGAAAAGCGAGTGCCCGCACTGCAGCGCCTACCGCGTCTTCCACAAGTTGGACCGCACCCTGCGCTGCCACCACTGCGGCTTCACCGAGCGCGTGCCGCGCGCCTGCCCCAGCTGTGGCAGCCCCGACATCCGCCCCATGGGCCGCGGCACCGAGAAACTCGAAGAGCATCTGGCCGAGCTGCTGGCCGATGTGCAACGGCCCGATGGCGCGCCGGTACGCATCGTGCGCATCGACGCCGACACCACCAAACTCAAGGGCGAACTCGAAGCGCAACTGGCCCAGGTGCACAGCGGCGAGGTGGACGTGCTGGTCGGCACCCAGATGATCGCCAAGGGCCACGACTTCCGCCGCATCACCCTGGTGGCTGCGGCCAACCCCGACAGCGCGCTGTTCTCCAGCGACTTCCGCGCGCCCGAGCGCCTCTTCAGCCTGCTCATGCAGGCCGCGGGCCGCGCGGGGCGCGACGCCGGCATCAGCGCGCAGAGCGAGATGTGGGTGCAGACCCACCACCCCACCCACCCGCTCTACGAGAACCTCAAGAAACACGACTACCCGGGTTTCGCCGCGCAGCAGCTCAAGGACCGCGAACAGGCCGGCCTGCCGCCTTACAGCTTTCAGGCTCTGGTGCGGGCTGAAGCACGCACACAGGAAACGGCGCAGGCTTTCCTGAACGCGGCGAGCACCTTGGGCACCGAAGCGGCGGCCTCGCTCAACGTCACGCTCTACCCGGCCGTGCCCATGAGCGTGCAGCGCGTGGCCAATGTGGAGCGGGCGCAGATGCTGATCGAAAGCCCTTCACGCGCCGCGCTGCAGCGTTTTCTGGCGGGCTGGCATGAGGTGCTGCACCAGGTGCGGCAGGGCCCCGAGGGCAAGGGGCTGATCCGCTGGGCGGTGGATGTGGATCCGTTGACGATTTGAAACCGCTGCGTCTCAGGGCTTGATCTTGAGGTCGCGCACCTGCCGTGCCGCGAGCGCAGCAATTTTGCGAATGCCCTCTCGGAACACAGTGGCCAGGTCTTCACGCCGCTCAATGGCTTGCTCGTAGGACGCAAACGTGAATTGCGGATCAGCCAGGATCTGATCTTCCGAGTTCTTTCGCGCGTCCACACCGTAGTAGATGGTGGGTTCGTAAAGCGCGTCTTCCGTGCGCGAATCCACCAGCGCGAACGAGACGTTGAATCGCGGCAGATACGTGCTCGTGAAGCGCCCCGAGTACAGGCCGACCTCGTCGATGTTGATAGCCAGCACCAGGTTTGTGCTGCTCTTGAGCTGCTTGTATTCCAGCGTGCGGGGGTCATCCTTGACGTACTTGATCTCGTCCAAGCTCACGACCTGCACACCGTTTTCCGTCAAGGCGGCCTTGAGCGCCGCTGTCATTTCGGCAGCGAAATCCAGCTTCTGCGCCTGGAGCACCCCCACGAATTCCGCCCTACGGCCTGCGTCGATGCCCTTTTGGCCCCACGCACCGCCCGGAACCAGGGTCAGGGCGCTGCCCCTGTTTTCGAGGGAAAACTTGGCGGGCTCCAGAACCGGCGCGAGGGCAATCACCCTAGACGAGATCTGCGGCTGAGGCGAGGTGGCCTGCGGAGCAGCGAGCTCACCCTCCGCAGCGGAAACGCTGATCGCCAAGGACGACAGCAACAGAACGGCAAATCGGACAGCACGACGCATGATTTTTCTCCCTGAATTCGGTGCGATGCAGATGATGCCAGACCTTCCGCATCAGCTGCCACCGGCATAAAAAAGCGGCCGCTGAGGCTCACACCCCGACGACCGCTCACCCCTCAAACCGTCAGATCAAGCCAGATCGAACCGGTCCGCGTTCATCACCTTGACCCAGGCCGCAACGAAGTCCTGCGCAAACTTCTGCTTGCCGTCCGCACTGGCATAGACCTCGGCATAAGCACGCAGCACCGAGTTGGAGCCGAAGATCAGGTCGTTGCGGGTGCCGGTGTACTTGACCTTGCCGCTCTTGCGGTCCCGGCCTTCGAACACTTCCGCCGTGGCGTCGGTCGCCTTCCACTCCGTGCCCATGTCGAGCAGGTTCACGAAGAAGTCGGTGCTCAGAGCGCCCACCTTGTTGGTGAACACACCGTGCTGGCTGCCGTCGGCATTGGTGCCCAGCACACGCAGGCCGCCGACCAGCGCGGTCATCTCGGGCGCGGTCAGGCCCAGCAGCTGGGCCTTGTCGACCAGCAGGGCTTCGGTGGCGGCGCCGATCGGGCCTTTGCGGTAGTTGCGGAAGCCGTCGGCCTGGGGTTCGAGCACGGCGAAGGATTCGACGTCGGTCTGTGCCTGGGTGGCGTCCACACGGCCCGGTGCAAAGGGTACCTCCACCGCCACACCGGCGGCCTTGGCGGCCTGCTCCACACCTACGCTGCCGGCCAGCACGATCACATCAGCCAGCGAGAGCTTGCCGGTGACGCCCTGCAGCTTGGCCACCGTCTTGGCCACACCCTTGTTGACCGCCCAGTCCTTCTGGGGGGCCAGGGCCAGGCGCGCACCGTTGGCGCCACCGCGTTTGTCGCCGCTGCGGAAGGTGAAGGCCGAAGCCCAGGCCACGGACACCAGCTCGCCCACCGAGAGGCCGGAGGCGGCGATCTTGGCCTTGGCATCGGCGATATCGGCGGCCGTGGGCTTGAGCGTGGCCGCGGGCAGTGGGTCTTGCCAGATCAGGTCTTCCTTCGGCACTTCGGGGCCGAGGTAACGGGCCTTGGGGCCCATGTCGCGGTGGGTCAGCTTGAACCAAGCGCGGGCAAAGGCTTCGGCAAAGGCTTGCGGGTCGTCGAGGAAGCGCTTGGAGATCTTGCCGAAGGCCGGGTCGTAGCGCAGCGTCAGGTCGGTGGTCAGCATGGTGGGCTTGTGGAACTTGCCCTTCACATGCGCGTCGGGAATGATGTCCTCGGCGTTCTTGGCGACCCACTGCTTGGCACCGGCGGGCGACTTGGTGAGTTCCCACTCGTACTTGAACAGGTTCTCGAAGAAGTTGTTGCTCCACAGCGCGGGGGTCTTGGTCCAGGTCACCTCCAGGCCGGAAGAGATGGTGTCCTTGCCGTGGCCGCTGCCGTGGCTGCTCATCCAGCCCAGACCTTGCGCCTCGATGCCCGCGCCCTCGGGCTCGGGACCCTTGTGCGATTCAGGCGCCGCGCCGTGGGCCTTGCCGAAGGTGTGGCCGCCGGCGATCAGGGCGACGATCTCCTCGTCGTCCATGGCCATGCGATAGAAGGTGGTGCGGATGTCTTTGGCCGCAGCCATGTAGTCGCCGCTGGCGTTGGGGCCTTCGGGGTTCACATAGATCAGGCCCATGTGGGTGGCGGCCAGGTTCTGGTTCAGTTCGCCTTCGCCCTTGTTGCGGTCACCGCCGCCGCTGAAACGCTTGTCGGCGGCCAGCCATTGGGTCTCGGCGCCCCAGTTGATGTCCTGATCGGGTTCCCACACGTCTTCACGGCCACCGGCGAAACCGAAGGTACGGAAACCCATGGACTCCAGCGCCACGTTGCCCGCGAGGATGAAGAGGTCGGCCCAGGAGATCTTCTGGCCGTACTTCTGCTTGATGGGCCAGAGCAGGCGGCGCGACTTGTCGATGTTGACGTTGTCGGGCCAGGAGTTGAGCGGGGCGAAACGCTGCTGCCCGCGGCCGCCACCGCCGCGCCCGTCGAGCGTGCGGTAGGTGCCCGCCGCGTGCCAGGCCATGCGGACCATCTGCGGGCCGTAGTGGCCGAAGTCGGCGGGCCACCAGTCCTGGCTGTCGGTCATGAGCTTCACCAGGTCGGCCTTGAGCGCCTTGTAGTCGAGCTTCTTGAATTCCTCAGCGTAGCTGAACTTGGCGCCCAATGGGTCGGACTTGTTGCCGTGCTGGTTCAGCAGATCAACGCGCAACTGGTTCGGCCACCAGTCGGAGTTCGTGGTGCCGCCGCCGGCAGCGTGGTGGAAGGGGCATTTGGCTTCGCTGGACATGGGGTTCTCCTGTGTGTTTGTGGGTGAGCGGAAGGGAAACTTAGCTGGCCTGGGCCAGGGCGGCAAGGCATTCCAGCCAGGCCGGGCTCGGGGTGCGGGGAGTTGTCATCTGGGTTTCCTGTGTTTTGAAGGCCAGGTCAGTTTAGTTTTTAACTATTTATTTTTGAATTTGATTTCACATATCTATTAATTAGCCTCGCGCTATGGATTGCTATGCATTTTTTGCTCTGGTTTACCCGAATCAATGCGTTTGACGCATCGATATCCCGGCGTAAATGCATTGGACGCAACGCAGCCCCCCTCGAACAATGCCTTCTTGCATAAGTTGAGCGACCGTCCGCCCAGCCCCAACAAGGAGACCCCACATGACAACCCCTGCCAGCGAACGCATGGCGCGGCTGTTCACGGCGCAACAGGCGGCCTTTCGGGCCCAGCCCTACCCGACCACAAGTGAACGCCAGGCCAAGCTGAAGGCCCTCAGGCAGCAGATCAGCCGTTACCAGGATGTGCTCGCCGCGGCCATGAGCCGCGATTTCGGCTTCCGCGCCCCGGCCGAATCCAAGATGCTGGACCTGATGGGCTCCATGCTCGAAGTCAACCACGCCATCAGCCACCTGCGCCGCTGGATGAAACCGAGCCGGCGCGCCGCCGAGCTGCTCTTCCTCAGCAACAGCCTGCAGGTCCGTTACCAGCCCAAGGGGGTGGTCGGTGTCATCGTGCCCTGGAACTTCCCCATCTACCTGGCCCTGGGCCCGCTGGTGGCAGCCCTGGCCGCCGGCAACCGGGTGATGATCAAGATGTCCGAGATCACGCCCGCCACCAACGCGGTGCTGACGCGCCTGCTGGGCGAAATCTTCCCCGAGAACGAAGTGGCCGTGGTGGGCGAGGAGTTGGTCGACCCCAACGCCTTCACCTCGCTGCCCTTCAATCACATCGTGTTCACCGGTTCGCCGGCTGTGGGCAAGATCGTGATGCGCACGGCCGCGCAGAACCTCACGCCCGTCACGCTGGAACTGGGCGGCAAATCACCGGCCGTGGTGCTGCGCGACTATCCCGTGGCCGACGCTGCACGGCGGATCGCACACGGCAAGACCGTCAACGCCGGGCAGATCTGCGTATCGCCCGATTACGCGCTGGTGCCCCGGGATCGGATAGAAGACTTCGTGCAAGCGGTACAGGACACTCTCCGCGAGTTCTACGGCGCGCAAGTCGCCGGACACCACGACTACACCGCCATCGTGAACGAGCGTCACCACGAGCGCCTCCAGGCGCTGCTGGCGGACGCACGTGCCAAGGGTGCGCGCGTAATCAGCTGTGGCCAGGACATGTCGGACACGGCGCAGCGCCAGATGCCCCTGTACATCGTGCTCGACTGCCGCCCCGACATGCGGGTAATGCAGGAGGAACTGTTCGGGCCCATCCTGCCGGTGCTGGCCTATGAAAGCCTGAACGAGGTGATCCGGCACATCCAGGCTGGTGAACGCCCGCTGGCCCTGTACTGCTTCAGCCATGACGCAGCCCGGCGCGACGAGCTGCTGCGCCGCACGCATTCGGGCGGCGTCACGGTCAACGACTGGGGCTGGCATGTGATGAACCACGACGCGCCCTTTGGCGGTGTCGGCAATTCCGGCATGGGCGGCTACCACGGCGTCGAAGGCTTCCGCGAGCTCTCGCACGCCAAGACCGTGTTCAAGCGGCACCGCTTCTACCCGATCGACCTGTTCTACCCGCCTTACGGCAATCTCGTGCAGCGGCTCGCGCTGCGCTTCTTCCTCGGTCGTCCCGACCCCTCTCTCATCCCCGAAATCAAGGTCAGCCATGAACATGCAAGAGTTTGACTATGTGGTCGTCGGTGCCGGCTCGGCCGGCTGCGTCGTCGCTGCGCGCCTGAGCGAAGACCCCAAGGTGACGGTCTGTCTGCTCGAAGCGGGTGGCCCGGACAAGAGTGTGCTGATCCACGCGCCGGCCGGTGTGGTCGCCATGGTGCCGACCAGGATCAACAACTACGGCTACCAGACGGTGCCGCAGCCCGGTCTCAACAACCGGCGCGGTTACCAGCCCCGCGGCAAGACCCTGGGCGGCTCCAGTTCCATCAACGCCATGCTCTATGTGCGCGGTAACCGCTGGGATTACGACCACTGGGCCTCGCTGGGCAACAGCGGCTGGGGCTACCAGGAGGTGCTGCCCTACTTCCGCCGCTCCGAGCACAACGAGGAAATCCACAACGACTTTCATGGCCAGGGCGGCCCCCTGAACGTGACCTACCCGCGCCACAGCAGCCCACTGAGCCAGATGTTCCTGGACGCCGCCGCGCAGCAGGGCCTGACCACCAACCCGGACTACAACGGTGAGCGCCAGGACGGGGCCTTCCTCTACCAGGTGACGCACAGGAACGGCGAACGCTGCAGTGCCGCCAAGGGCTACCTCACGCCCAACCTGTCGCGCCCAAACCTCAAGGTCATCACGCACGCCGTCACGGCCAAGATCCTCGTGAAGGACGGCCGCGCCGAGGGTGTGGCCTATTACCAGGGCAACACGCTGCAACAGGTGCGCGCGCAGCGCGAGGTGATCCTGTCCTCGGGCGCCTTTGGCTCGCCCCAGCTGCTGCAACTCTCGGGCATAGGCTCAGCGCGCGAGCTGCAGGCACAAGGCATCGAGGTCGCGCACAACCTGCCGGGTGTGGGCGAGAACCTGCAGGACCACATCGACTATGTGCAGACCTGGCGTGTCCCCAGCCACACGGAATCCGTAGGCCTCTCCCTGCGCGGTATGGTGAGGATGGCGAGCGCGATGCTGGAGTGGAGGCGCAAGCGCACAGGCCTCATCACCACCCCCTACGCCACGGCCGGCGCCTTCATGCGCTCCAACCCAAATCTGCCGGCCCCCGATTTGCAGCTGGTCTACGTGATCGCCATCGTGGACGACCATGCGCGCAAGATGCACCTGGGCCACGGCATCTCCTGCCACGTCGACGTGCTGCGCCCCCACAGCCGCGGCCGGGTGGGCCTGCAGAGCAACGACCCGCGCGATGCGCCCCTGATCGACCCGCGCTTCCTCTCCGACGAGCGCGATCTGCACACCCTGGTCAAGGGCGCGCAGATGCAGCAACGCATCATGGAATCGAGCGCCTTCGACGCGGTGCGCGGCAAGATGCTCTACCCCACCCGTGTCGACGACCCGGTCGGCATCGCCCGAGACATCCGCGAGCGCGCCGACACCCAGTACCACCCTGTGGGCACCTGCAAGATGGGCCCGGGCCGCGACCCCATGGCCGTGGTGGACGAACGCCTGCGCGTGCACGGCCTGCGCGGCCTGCGCGTGGCCGACGCCTCCATCATGCCCACCCTCATCGGCGGGAACACCAATGCTCCGAGCATCATGATCGGCGAGAAGGTCGTCGACATGATCCGCGCGGACCAGCACCACTGAAACATTCCACGACCTGAACCGAGGAACACCTCATGAACACACAAGCACGACTCTCCACCCTGGTCGCCCTTCTGCTGGTCCTGACCGGTTGCGGCAAGAACAGCGGCATCGGCGGCAGCGCCAGTGATGCCAGCCCCACCACCCTGGCCGCCAATGAACAGGTGGCCAAGGAACTCCAGCTCGACGACCCGCAGGGTTTCGAAGACGCACGCCGCGGACTGATCGCACGCCCCAGCGGCCAGATCAAGACGGCCGACGGCAAGGTGCTGATCGACTTCGACGACTTCAAGTTCGTGGACGGCAAGGCGCCGCCCACGGTCAACCCCAGCCTGTGGCGTCATGCGCGGCTCAATGCCGAGATCGGCCTGTACAAGGTGACCGAGGGCATCTACCAGCTGCGCGGCTTCGACATGGCCAACATCACCCTGGTGGAAGGCAAGACCGGCTGGATCGTGGTGGACACGCTCACCGCACGCGAGAGCGCCGCCATCGCCATGGCCTTTGCGCGCCAGCACCTGGGCAACAGGCCGGTGACGGCCATCGTCTTCACCCACAGCCACATCGACCACTTCGGTGGCGTGCTGGGGGTGGTCAGCGCCGCGGAGCTGGCCCAGCGCAAGATCCCCGTGATCGCCTCCGAAGGTTTCATGGAGGAGTCCACCAGCGAGAACGTGATGGTGGGCACAGCCATGGGCCGCCGCTCGATCTATCAGTTCGGCCGTGACCTCGAACGCTCGCCCAAGGGCTTGGTGGACACCGGTCTGGGCAAGGCCGTAGCCTACGGCAACTTCGGCATCGTGCAGCCCACTCGTCTGATCACACAGCCCACGCAGGAGATGGTGCTGGATGGTGTGCGCTTCGTGTTCCACAACGTACCGGGCGCCGAAGCCCCTGCCGAGCTGACCTTCTCCATCCCCGATCGCAAGGCCTACGGCGGCGCCGAGAACCTGGCCCAGACCATGCACAACCTGCTGCCGGTGCGCGGCGCCAAGGTGCGCGACGCCCTGCGCTGGGCCAACTACATGCAGCTGGCGCTGGAACAGCTGGGCAACTCCGAGGTCTATTTTGGCCAGCACAACTGGCCCATCTGGGGCAACGCCCGCATCGCCGAGTTCATCACCAAGCACCGCGACGTCCACAAGTACACCCACGATCAGACCGTGCGCCTGATCAACGCCGGCCTCACGCCCTATGAGATTGCCGAACAGGTCAAGCTGCCAGCCTCGCTGCAGAAACATTTCGGCGTGCGTGGCTACTACGGTGACCTGCGCCACAACGTGAAGGCGGTCTACCAGTTCTACCTGGGCGCCTACGACGGCAACCCGGCCAACCTGGACCCACTGCCCCCGCAAGAATCGGCACGCCGCATGCTGGAGTTGATCGGCGGGGCCGACAAGGCCGTGACCGCCGCCCAGACCGCCTTCGACAAGGGCGAGTACCGCTGGGCCGCCGAGCTGCTGAACAAGGTGGTGTTCGGCGCACCTGGCAACCAGAACGCCAAGGAGTTGCTGGCCCGCACCTATGACCAGCTGGGTTACGTGGCCGAAGCCAGCACCTGGCGCAACAGCTACCTGACCGCCGCGGCCGAGCTGCGCAACGGCCCGCCCAAGAAGGGCATCGACCGCGCCTACTTCGTCGAGATGCTCAAGCAGACGCCGGTGGAGCGTTTCCTCGAAGCCATGGCTGCCGGCCTGAACGGCCCCTCCGCCGAGGGCAAGGACTACAGGATCAACCTGGTGCTGACCGACACCCGGGAATCCTATGTGCTGTGGATCGAAAACGCCGTGCTGCACTTCAAGAAGGATGCACCTGACGCCAAGGCCCACGCCACGCTGACGCTGACCAAGGACTTCTTCGTCAGGATGATGGCCGGCACCGCCGGTGCCAAGGACCTGCTGCTCAGCGACGACGTGAAGATCGGCGGCAGCAAGATTGATCTGGCGCGTTTCCTGTCCCTGATCGACAAAGCACCAGGCACCTTCCCCATCGTCACGCGCTGACCCCGCATCGAGCCCCGCGCCCCGCCACAGGGTGGGGGCCGCCTTGTCCTGCGTCTTGCTGGCGCCGGACCGCCAGTCACACCCCTTCCACCCCGTCCGCAGGAGTTCCCATGAACCACTCGCCCCATCGTCGCCAGGTCCTCACCCAGCTGGGCGCCGCCGCACTGGGCGCCTCGGTCTGGCCGCAAGCCGCGGCCTCGGAAGGCATCGCGCGCATCGGCCAGGTACTGCCGCTGAGCGGCCCCCTGGCCGCCACCGTGACGCCCCTGGTGGAAGGACAGAAAGCGGCCCTGGCCGAGGTCCACGCCAAGGGCCTGGCCGGTGGCTTGCGCATGGAGATCACCACGCTGGACGATGGCTTCGACCCGAAACGCACGCTGGAGTGCAGCCGGGAGCTGATGGACGGGAACGACGTGCACTGCCTCTTCGGCTACGTCACAGGGGGCGGCATCGCCGCGCTGCTCCCCGAACTGCTGCAGCGCAAGATCCCGCTGATCGGCATCTATAACGGTGCCGACCAGTTGCGCGCCAAGCCCCACCCCTATCTGTTCACCACAACGGCCAGCTGGACCGCCGAACTGACGCAACTCCTCCGCACCCTGGCCATGCAAAGCGTCACCCGGATCAGCCTGGTGCATGCGGACCACGACATCGGGCGCAGCCTGCTCAAGGCCACGGAGGCCATCGCCCACCCCCTGGGTGTCAAGGTCATTGCCTCCGCCGCGCTGGCCGTGGACGGCAGCAATGCAGCTGCGGCAGCCAGGGACATCGGTGCGCAGGACAACCAGGCGGTGCTGTTCACCTTCACCGGTGCGGCCCAGGTGGCGTTCATGAAAACCGCGGTGGAGGTGATCAAGGTCCCGATCTACGGCCTGTCCATCGGCGGCTCGGAAACCATGCTCAAGGCCCTGGGCCCCGCCTCACGCGGACTGGCTCTGGCTCAGGTGCTGCCCTACCCCTGGCGGACCACCTCGGCGCTGACCCGCCAGTTCACCCTGGCCATGAAAGCCGCCAGCCTGCCCCTGAGTTATGAGCGCATGTGGGGTTATCTCAACGTGATGATCCTGGCCGAAGCCCTGCGCCGCAGCAGCAAAACCGTGACACCGGGCGGCATCGTCAGTGCCATGGAAAGCATGAACGACGTGGATCTGGGCGGCTACCGCCTGAACTACAGCAAGACCAACCACCATGGTTCCAACTTTGTGGAACTGACCATGGTGGGCCACGATGGCCGCTACGTGCGCTAGACCGGCGCGGCATACAGCCACCCCTTTGCAACCTGAAACCACTCTAGAACGAGGAGCTTCCATGACCATCCAACCCTGGCTCAAGACCTATGAGGCCAACCAGATCCCCGCCGAGATTGCGCCGCTGAAACACGGATCCATCACACAGATGATGGAAGAAGCCATGCGGCAGTACGCCACACTTCCGGCCTTTCGCTCCGTCGGCCAGACACTGACTTATGCCGACATGGACCGCCTGTCGCGCGACTTTGCTGCCTACCTGCAGGGCCAGGGCGTGCGTCAGGGCGACCGTGTTGCCGTGATGCTGCCCAATGTGCTGGCCTTCCCGGTGGCCACGCTGGGCATCCTGCGCGCGGGCGCGGTGCAGGTCAACGTCAACCCGCTGTACACGCCGCGTGAACTGGAGCACCAGCTCAACGATGCCGGCGTGCGCACCCTGGTGATCTTCAGCGGCTCCACCCCGGTGCTGGCCGAGATCATTGGCAAGACCGGTGTGCAACACGTCATCACGGCCGGCCTCACCGTCGGCGCCGAAGGCAAACTGCCGGCGCCCCCGGTGGATGCGCGACTGACGGACACGGTCGCCTTCATCTACGCACTGGCCACCGGCGCCGGCCTGCCTTACACGCCCGTGCCCCTGGGGCACGATGACCTGATCTTCCTCCAGTACACCGGCGGCACCACCGGCCTATCCAAGGGCGCGGCCCTCACGCATCGCAACCTGCTGGCCAACTGCGCGCAGTTCGGCGCTTTCATGCCCGAGATCATGCGCCCGGGCCAGGAGGTGGTGGTCACGGCCATTCCGCTGTACCACATCTTCGCGCTGATGGTGAACTTCATCGCCTACTTCGCGGTCGGCGCCGAGAACTGGCTGGTGGCCAATCCGCGTGACATGGACAGTTTTGTCGAAACGCTCAAGCAATCCCGCCCCACCGTGCTGCCCGGCGTGAACACGCTCTTCGCGGGTCTGACCCTGCACCCGCGCATCGGCGAGGTGGACTGGTCGCGCCTGCGCTTGGCCGCTGGCGGTGGCGCGGCCATCATCGGCGCCGTTTCGCAGCGCTGGAAAGCCATCACCGGCACCTTCATCCGCGAAGGCTACGGTCTGTCGGAGACCAGCCCCATCGTCTCTTTCAACCCGGCGTCGGTGCAGGCGTTCACGGGCACGACGGGCCTGCCCTTCCCCTCCACCGACATCAAGCTGCTGGACGAGCAGGACCGTGAGGTGGGCATCGGCGAGTCCGGCGAGATCTGCGTGAAAGGACCGCAGGTCATGAGCGGCTACTGGGAGAAGCCCGAAGCCAATGCCCAGGCCTTCACCGCTGACGGCTATTTCCGCACCGGCGATGTGGGCGTGTTCGACACCCAGGGTTTCCTCAAGATCGTGGACCGCAAGAAGGACATGATCCTGGTCTCGGGTTTCAACGTCTACCCCAACGAGATCGAAGCCGTGGCCAGCGCCTGCGTCGGTGTGGCCGAATGCGCCTGTGTATCCGCACCCGACGACAAGACCGGCGAGGCCGTGGTGCTGTACGCGGTGAAGGCCAAGGACGCCACCCTCACGGAAGAGGCGCTGATCGCGCACTGCCGCAAGGACTTGACCTCCTACAAGGTGCCCAGGACCGTGCGTTTCATCGACGCCCTGCCCAAGTCCACCGTGGGCAAGATCCTGCGGCGCGAACTGCGCACGCCAGCCTGAGGCCGCTCGGGGCGGCAGCAGATAATCACAAGGCAAGACAAGCCATGGACCTGCGACGCCTCAAACACCTGGTGACCCTGGCCGACGCCCGCAACTTCGGGCGCGCGGCTGAGCTCTGCCATCTGAGCCAGCCCGCCTTCAGTCGCAGCATCCAGGCTGCCGAGGAAGAATACGGCCTGCAGCTCTTCGACCGCGGCCATCTCGAAGTGACCTGCACCGACGCCGGCGCCTTCATCGTCGAACGCGCCCGCAAGCTGCTGTTCGACAGCCGCTGTCTCGAAAGAGACGTCGATCTGTACCGCGAACGCCTGATCGGCGATCTCGCTTTCGGCGTCGGCCCCTATGTGGCAGGCACCCTGTTGCCACCCCTGCTGACGCAGCTGCGCCAGCAGTTCCCGGGCGTGCGCTCGCGCGTCACGGTCAACAACACGGAAACACTGTCGGCCCATCTGCGGGCCGAGGAACTGGATTTCTACGTGGCGGACCTGCGCCAGGTGGTGGCCGCGCCGGATTTCACTCTGCAGGCCATCGGCCGTCAGCACGCGGCCTTCTATGTGCGTGCGGGGCATCCGCTGCTGGCACGCTCTGCGCTGAAGCTGGCCGACCTGCTGCCCTACGGCCTGGCCAGCGTGCGCATCCCGCAGGCCGTGCAAGCCGTCCTGGCGCAGCTGCTGGGGCCCGACACCACCTTCTCCCTGGCCGTGGAGTGCGACAGCCTGGCAGTGATCCGGTCCCTGGCCGAAACCACCGACACGGTCATCGGCTACCCCTGCTCGGAACCCGGTAGCGAAGCCGCGCAAATCCTGGTGCGCCTGGACATCGCCGACCTGCCGCCCCTGTTCGCCGACATGGGTGTGGTGTCGCTCAAGGGGCGCAGCCATTCCCCTATGGCGCTGTTTGCCATCGAGCAGCTCACCCGGCTGGCCACCAAGCCGACCTGAGCAAGCGCGCCTCAGGTCATCAAACCGACAGCGCCCGAAAAACTCAGGAAGGCCACGGCCGTGGAGACCAGGATGATGCGGGCGATGCGCCCGTTGTCGGCGCCGAAACGCTCGGCCAGCAGCGAGACATTGCTGGCGCTAGGCAGGGCCGCGGCCAGCACCATGACGGTGAGCGCGAAACGCGTGAGCGGCACCCCCATCTGCACGGCACCCACGCCTACCAGCAGCACCAGCAAGGGGTGCAGCAGCAGCTTGAAGACGGCCACAGGCACGTAGTCGCGCAGCGGGATGGGCGGGTGTTTGCTTTCGATGGTGAGGATCTGCGAACGCGCCAGCACGGCGCCGATGGTGAACAAGGCCACGGGGCTGGCCGCATCGGCCAGCAGGCCCACGGTCTTGCCCACCGGGCCCGGCAGCTCCAGCTGAATATAGGAGGCCACGCCACCGAGCAGGATGGCCCAGGGCATGGGGTTGGTCAGCATGCCCTTGAGCGCATTTTTCAGCGCCACGGTAGTGCCGTGTTTGTCGGCCCCATCCAGGCGCGAGAGCGCGATGCACAGCGAGGTGGTGACTACCATGTCCACCAGCATGCCCACGATGATGGGCGCAGCCGCCAGCGGCCCCAGCAGGGCCACGAGCAGGGGCACGCCCATGAAACCGGTGTTGGGGAAGGCGGCGACGAGGGCGCCGAAAGAGGCGTCATTCCAGCGGATGCGCTGGTTCAAGGACACCGCCAGGGTGAAACCCACCATGACCAGCGCGCACAGCAACCAGACGCCGAACACCGCGAAATCCAGCAGCTGGGCGATCGGCGTGCTGGCGCCGAAACGGTAGAGCATGCAGGGCAGGGCGAAGAAGAGTACGAAGCCGTTCAGACCCGGGATGGCCTCCAGCGGCAGCATGCGCCGCCGCGCGGCCAGGTAGCCGCACAGAACCAGTGCAAAGAAGGGGAAAGTGACCGAGAAGATTTGCAACACGGTGTGTATTGTCGCCGCAGTGTGAAATGGTCTCTCGGTATGATCAGTCCGCAAGAGCTATCCATCACGCATGTCGACTTCCTTTTCCCACGGTCTCAATCTCGCGCAGCAGGACGCCGTCAATTTCCTGCAAGGCCCCTGCCTGGTGCTGGCCGGCGCCGGCTCCGGCAAGACGCGGGTCATCACGCACAAGATCGGCCGCCTGATACAGGCCGGGCTGGAACCCAAGCGCATTGCCGCCATCACCTTCACCAACAAGGCCGCGGCCGAGATGCGCGAGCGTGCCAAAGGCCTGATCGGCAAGGCCGCCAAAGAGGTGCGCATCTGCACCTTCCACGCCCTGGGCGTGCATCTGCTGCGTGAAGACGGCGAGGCCGTCGGGCTCAAGCCGAAGTTCTCCATCCTCGACAGCGACGACGTCACCGGCATCCTCAAGGATGCGGGCGGCAGCACGGACGCCGCCACCGCACGCCAGTGGCAATGGACCATCAGCCTGTGGAAGAACATGGGCCTGAACGCAGCGCAGGCCGAGGCCCAGGCCAAGGACGATAACGAACGCATCACGGCGCGCATCATGGCGCGCTACGAGGAGCGCCTGGCCGCCTACCAGAGCGTGGACTTCGACGACCTTATCGGCCTGCCGCTCAAGCTGCTGCGTGACCACGCCGAGGTGCGCACCAAGTGGCAGAAGATCATGGGCCACATCCTGGTGGACGAGTACCAGGACACCAACGCCACGCAGTACGACCTGCTCAAGCTGCTGGTGCCGCCAGACCCGAGGGACGCGCGCTTCACCGCCGTGGGCGACGACGACCAGTCCATCTACGGCTGGCGCGGTGCCACGCTGGACAACCTGAAGAAGCTGCCGCTCGATTTCCCCACGCTCAAGGTCATCAAGCTCGAGCAGAACTACCGCTCCACCGGCGCCATCCTGCAAGCCGCCAACAATGTGATCGGCCCCAACCCCAAGCTGTTCCCCAAGACGCTCTGGAGCGATCTGGGGCCGGGTGAACCGGTGCGCGTGGTGGACGCCGACAACGAGGAGCACGAGGCCGAACGCATGGTCGCGCGCATCCAGAGCCTGCGCGCAGAATCTCAGCACAAGGAGTTCAAGGACTTCGCTGTGCTCTACCGCGCCAATCACCAGGCCAAGGTTTTCGAGCAGGCCCTGCGCAAGGCGCAGATCCCCTACAAGGTCTCGGGTGGCACCAGCTTCTTCGACCGCGCCGAGATCCGCGACCTCTGCGCCTGGTTCCGCCTGTGGGTCAACAACGACGACGACCCGGCTTTCCTGCGCGCCGTCACCACCCCGAAGCGCGGCATCGGCCACCAGACCCTGCAGGCCCTGGGCACCTTCGCCAGCAAGTACCGGGTGAGCCTGTTCGAGGGCCTGTTCTCCAGCTCCCTGGGTTCGGTGCTCAACGCGCGCGCCGTGGGCAGCCTGCACGAGTTCGGCCGGTATGTGAACGACCTCGAATACCGCGCCCGCCACACGACCGGCGCCGAGGACTCGCGCGCCTTCATGGCCGAGTGGCTCAAGGACATAGGCTACGAAAAACACCTCTACGACAGCGAAGACAACGAGCGGCTGGCGGCTTCGCGCTGGATCAACGTCATGGAGTTTTGCGACTGGATGGCCAAGCGTTGCGGCGGCGAGATCGACGACACGGCCGGCGTAACCCTGGCCAGCGAGAAGAAGTCGCTGCTCGAAGTGGCGCAGACCGTCTCCCTGCTCTCCACCATCAGCGAACGCGAGAAGGACCAGAACGTGGTGACGCTGTCCACCCTGCACGCCGCCAAGGGCCTGGAGTGGCCCCACGTGATGATGGTGGGCGTGAGCGAGGGCATGCTGCCTTTCAAGCTGGACGACGGCGCGGATTCCCTGGGCGGCTCCACACGCGAGCACGAGGCCGTGAACGAGAACATTGCCCAGCGCCTGCAGGAAGAGCGACGGCTGATGTACGTGGGTATCACGCGCGCACAGCGCTCGCTGGCGGTGAGCTGGCCCAAACGGCGCAAAAAGGGCCGCGACATGGTCAGCGTGCAGCCCAGCCGTTTCATTGCCGAGATGGCGCTGAACCAGGCGACCACCAAGGAAGACCCGCGCGAGAAACTGCGCGCCCTGCGTGCCGAGTTCGCCAAGAAGGCACAGGACACGGCGGCAGCGCAGGCCCTGGCAGGAGGTGCTGCATGAAACTACGCCAACGCCTCGGGCTGCTGGGCGCGCTGGCCTGCAGCGGGATCTGGGCCCAGACCCCGGCAGTGAACGCGGATGCGCCGGCCGCAAGCGGCTGGCAGCTCTGTGCGCAGCAGACGCAGGACGCCACCGCGCGCCTGGCCTGTTATGACCGCTGGGTGCAAGAAGGCGCCATCAACAGCCCGGCCCCCACCCAGGCGGCCCAGCCCCCTACGGCGCCACCGGAACCGGTGTCCGATTGCCGCAGCCCCCGGTATTCGGCGCTGTCGCGCTACTGGGAACTGGAAGACGGCACGGACTGCGGGCGCTTCAACATCCGTGGCTACCGCCCCATCAGCCTGTCCTACATTCAGTCGGATACCGTCAACCGCGCGCCGAGCTCACCGACCGCAGGACACACCGCCACCAGCGAAACGCCCTACCTGATCAACGAGGGGCGCCTGCAGCTCTCGGTGCGCACCAAGATCGGCCAGGGTTTCCTGCCAGTGAGCAACTTCGGCGGACGCGATTCGCTCTGGTTCGGCTACACCCAGCAGTCCTACTGGCAGCTGTTCACGTCCAGCATCTCGCGCCCCTTCCGCAACACGGACCACGAGCCCGAGGTCATGTACATCGTGCCCACGCCGGCCGATCTGCCGGGGGGCTGGCGCCTGCGTTACAGCGGGCTGAGCTTCAACCATCAGTCCAACGGCCAGAGCCTGCCGCTGTCGCGCAGCTGGAACCGCGCCATCCTGATGGCCGGCATGGAGAAGGGGGATCGTTTCACCCTCACCGGCCGCCTGTGGAACCGCATCCCCGACGGCGACGAGACCGACGACAACCCGGACATCGACAACCTTGTCGGCCGGGGCGAAGTCACCGGCAGCTGGCAGGTCAACAAGGACAACACCCTGATGATGACGCTGCGCCACTCCATGAGCAGCCCCGCCAACGGCTCTTACCGGCTGGAATGGCTGCAGACCCTGGGTGAATCCAATCGCAACGGCACCCCCAGCGGCCTGCGCCTGCATGTGCAGTTGTTCAACGGCTACGGTGATTCGCTGGTGGATTACAACCGCGGGCGCACCGTGCTCAGCATCGGCCTGAGCCTGGTGGATTGGTAAAGCTCATCCTCGCAGATGAAATTGATTCTCATTTAAAACTATAATTGCGCCTGTCATAGTCACCTCACAAGCCCTGCCCGCAGCAGCCTTGCCGACACGCGCATGCACCGCCTCTTTGCCTTCCTGATCCTCCCCCTGGTCCTGCTGGGCCATCCCGTCCAGGCACAGTCCGGCGACACGGCGCGCACGGCCTTGCATCTGCTGGATTACGTTGCCGTGGACTACGGCAATGCCGTGCAAAACGGACAGATCAAGAGCGCCGATGAGTACGCCGAAATGCGCGAGTTCGCGCAACAGGCCCAGGCCCTGATCCAGGCCCTGCCGGCCAACCCCGCGCAGCCCGGCCTGCTGGCGCAGGCGCATACCCTGGTGCGCAGCGTCGCCGGGCGGGCCTCGGCCGACACCGTACGGGAACAGGCCCAGGCGCTGCGCTGGTCACTGATCGCGGGCTACCAGGTAGCGGTCGCCCCCAAGACCGCGCCCGATCTGCAGCGCGCCGCACCCCTGTATGCCACGCAGTGCGCCAGCTGCCATGGCCCGCTCGGCCACGGTGACGGGCCCGCCGCCCGCGGCCTGGAGCCCGCGCCCTCGGATTTTCACGACCGCGAGCGCATGGCACAGCGCAGCGTCTACGGCCTGTACAACACCATCACGCTGGGCGTGAAGGGCACGGCCATGAGCTCCCACACCCAGCTCAACGAGCAGGAGCGCTGGGCCCTGGCCCTGTTCGTGTCCAACTTCGCCAACGACCAGGCCCGGATCGAACAGGGCCGTGCGCTCTGGCAGGCTGGCCAGGGCCGCGCGCAATTCCCCGATCTGGTCAATGTGGTCTCGCTGTCCGAGACGGAAACACAGGCACGCCATGGCGCCGAAGGCGTGGCCCTGCAGACCTATCTGCGCAGCGCCCCGCAGGCGCTGGCCGCTGGCAAGCCCTCTCCTCTGGTCTTCGCCGTGTTGACCCTGCAGCAAAGCCTGGACCTGTACCGCCGGGGCCAACGCACCCAGGCATCGCAACTGGCCGTCCAGGCCTACCTGGAAGGCTTCGAGCTGACCGAAGCCCAGCTGCACAACGTCGACCCCGAACTCATGCTGCGCACCGAGCGCGAGATGATGGCGCTGCGCCAGTCCGTGCAAAGCGGCGCGCCCCTCACACAGGTGGAGGCACAGACCGCCGCCGTGATCGCCCTGCTGGAACAGGCCCGCGGCAAGCTAGAAGACACGCAGATCTCGCACACCAGCACCTTCGTGAGCGCGCTGCTGATCCTGCTGCGCGAGGGCGTGGAAGCCCTGCTGGTGGTGGCCGCCATCCTGGCCTTCACGCGCCGCGCCGGGCGTGCCGACGCCGGGCGCTGGGTGCACGGCGGCTGGGTGCTGGCCCTGTTGCTGGGCGGCGTGACCTGGATGGTCTCGAACTACCTCGTCGCGATATCGGGCGCCGACCGCGAGATGACCGAAGGCATCACCGCCCTGATCGCCGCAGCCATGCTGCTGTACATCGGCTACTGGATGCACAGCAAGGCCAACAGCAAGGCCTGGCAGAAGTTCATAGGCGGCCAGGTCAGCGGCTCGCTGGCCGAGGGCGGCACCCTGAAGTCGCTGGCCGTGGTGTCCTTCCTGGCGGTCTACCGTGAGGCCTTCGAGACCGTGCTGTTCCTGCAGGCCCTGTCCACCCAGGCCGGCCCCGAAGGGCACGGCGCCCTGCTGGGCGGGCTGGCGGTAGGTGCGGTGCTTCTGCTGGGCGCAGCCTGGCTCATCCTGCGTGCCAGCGTGAAGCTGCCTCTGGGTCTGTTCTTTTCGGTCTCAGGCCTGCTGCTCGTAGTGCTGGCCGTGGTCTTCACAGGCCAGGGTGTGGTGGCCCTGCAGGAAGCCGGTGCCATCACCGCGACCGCGGTGGACTTCGTCCGTGTGCCGCTGCTGGGCATCTACCCCACCGTGCAGACCCTGCTGGCCCAGGCCGTGATGGTTGGGCTCAGCGTGGTCGCGCTGCGCCGCGCCGCGCGCACGCAGAAGGTCTGAACAGGGCTCAGGACTTGGCCTTGGAGGCCTCGTCCTTGAAAACCTGCTGCGCGATCTTGAAGGAGTCCAGCCCTGCAGGCGCGCCGCAGTAGACAGCCGCCTGCAGGAAGATCTCGCGCATCTCTTCCTTGCTCACGCCGTTGTTGAGCGCGCCCTTGATGTGCAGCTTGAGTTCGTTGGGACGGTTCAGCGCCGTGAGCATGGCCAGGTTGAGCATGCTGCGCGTCTTGCGGTCCAGGCCCTCACGGGTCCAGACCGCGCCCCAGGCGTTCTCGGTGATGAACTGCTGGATCGTTGCCATGAACTCGTCGGTGCTGGCGTTGGCCAGCGACTGGTTGACATACTCGTCGCCCAGCACAGCCTTGCGCACGGCCAGGCCGGCCTTGAATCTAGGGTTCTCGTCCATGGTGTCTCCGTAGGTGCTGATGTGCCAGCCACTGTACAGGGCCCGGGCAGCCCGCCCGCTCAGTCCCCCCAGCGTACGTAGTACACCGTAAGCGCCGTGGCCACCCCGTAGAGCAGCATGGCCGCGCTGATGAGCGCGAACATGCTCCCCACCGGTGCGCCATACCGCACCAGCAGCCACCCACCCACGGCCACCAGCAGCAGGCGCAGCGTGCCGGCCAGCACCGGCCCCAGCAGCTTGCCCGCACCCTGGGCCGCAAAGTACAGGCACAGGCCGAATGCGAAGAAGGCATAGGCCGGCGCAACCCAGCGGAAGTAGCTGCGCGCGTACGCCATCACCTGCGGCTGGTCCGTGAACAGACCCGACCACGCATCGGGGAAAACCGCCACCAGCAGGCCGACGCCGCCAACGATGGCGGCCGCCAGTCCGGCGCCCGTCCAGGCCACGCGCCGCGCACGCGGCACCAGGCCCGCGCCCAGCGCCATGCCCACCAGGGGCAGGCAGGCGACACCGATGGCGAAGGTGATGGGGATGAGCAGAAATTCGAGTCGCGCGCCGATGCCGTAGCCCGCCAGTGCCTCGGTACCGAAACCGGCCACGATGCGCGTGACGATGAGGATGGTCAGCACGGTCTGCAGGGCCGACAGGCTCGATACTGCGCCGACCTTGAGGATGTCCTTGAAGTTCTCGCGCTGCAGACGCGCCGTGAACAGCAGCCGCACACGGGCGCGGCCTGAACGCAGATGACGGAACAGATAGAGTGCGCCCAGGGTGAAGGCGAGCACCTGCCCCAGGGCAATACCCGTCATGCCCAGGCGCGGCACGGGCCCCCAGCCCAGCCCCAGCAAACCGCCCAGCGCAATCTGTCCCACCGCCACCAGCAGCAGCGTGACCGACGGTGTCTTCATATCGCCCGCGCCACGCAGTGACGAGGCAAAGGCGTTGAGCAACCAGATCGCCATCGCGCCGGCAAAAGCCACACCGGCATAAGCCAGGGCTTCTTCCAGCGCAGCCTCGCGCCCGCCGATCAAGGCGATCAGGGGCCGCCCCCAGATCAGCACCAGTGCGCTGAAGAACAGGCCCAGCACCGCGCTGATGATCACGGCGTGCAGCACCAGCGCATCGGCCCGCGCGGGCTGCCCCGCACCCAGCGCGCGGCTGATGGCCGAGGCAATGCCCCCGCCCATGGAGCCTGCCGAGAGCATCTGCTGCAGCATGATGAGCGGAAACACCAGGGCCATGCCCGCTAGTGGTGCCGTGCCCAGCTGCCCTACATAGACCGTCTCGGCCACGCTGACCAGGGCCGTGGCCACCATGGCGAACATATTGGGCAGGCTCATCCGCCAGATGGTTGGGAGGATGGGGGCCGTGGTCAGAGAGGGTGATGCAGCCATGAAATCCTGAGAAGGGCCACCAGCGGCCCGCTGAACCCATGATGGCAGGGTTCCCGGTTTTCTGCTGTGCGCTTCGGCGACACGGGCAGCAGAAAACAAAAGGCCCCTTGCGGGGCCTTTTGTTCAAGCGACTTGCGCGCCGCTTGGGCTCAGCGGCCGGCCCGTCCATGCAGCGCACAGCGAGTCCGCCAGTTGTTCGGGCACCTCGTTGTCAAAGCTCATCAGCAGCTCGGGCGCCTGGGCTTCGGCTGCCGACTTCAGGATGCCAACCAGGCTGGCCTTCTGCGCGTCGGTCGCGATATGGCTGTGCCGCTGGGCCAGACAGGCCAGGGTGGCGTCACGCAGGCGGTCCGAGCCCAGGACGTGCCAGGCGTAGTCGATCTCGTAGCGTTCGAAGGCGTCTTTCAGGCTCTCACCGTTGAGCTTGGCTTCTTCGGCGAAGTGGTTCAGCGTGCGGGTGCAAATGGCGTTCATCACTTGGGCAAGCTGGGCGGAGTGCTCGTGCACAGAATTTTCAGTGGTCATGGAAGACTCCTGGTGAGGTGACGAGCGTGGGCCCGAAGTGCGCCTGAGGGCCGTCGCCTTGCAGGTCGACGGGCAGACGCTGGAAACATGGCCGGCCGACTGGCCACCACGGTGGTTCGGCGCCGCCTCCACGGAGGAATCGGCGCCAGGAGAAGCTCGGGGCTGGGCTGCAACGCGGCCGGACTGTCCTCACGGTGCCGGCGGGGGTCGATGCAGGAAAATAAAAAGCCACCCCTGAGAGGATGGCTTTCGGAGAAATCTGGTGGCCTGGGGCGGAATCGAACCACCGACACGCGGATTTTCAATCCGCTGCTCTACCAACTGAGCTACCGGGCCAGAGAGATGGAATTATAGCAGCACTCGGGCGGCCTTCCGGCCGGGCTCAGCTGCCGTTGCGCTTGCCTCGGCTGAGGTCCACGCCGAGCTGCTTGAGCTTGCGGTAGAGGTGGGTGCGCTCCAGGCCGGTCTTCTCAGCCACGCGGGTCATGGAGCCGCTCTCGCGCGCCAGGTGGTATTCGAAATAGGCCTTTTCGAACTCGTCGCGCGCCTCGCGCAGCGGCTTGTCGAGCTGAAAGTTCTGTTGCGCCTGCGGGCCCGCGTCTACGCTCGCCATCAGGGGCTGGGCCAGGCCCACATGCACATCGCCACCAGAGGCAGGCTGCAGACCTACGTGCGCCGGCGCCGCCGGCTGCGGGGTATTGCGCGTCAGGCCCTGCTCCACCGCCTTGAGCAGTTTCTGCAGGGTGATAGGTTTTTCCAGAAAGGCCTGCGCCCCGATCTTGGTGGCCGCTACGGCGGTGTCGATGGTGGCGTGGCCGCTCATCATGATGACGGGCATGGTCAGCAGGCCGCCGGTGGACCATTCCTTGAGCAGGGTGACGCCATCGGTGTCGGGCATCCAGATGTCGAGCAGGACCAGGTCGGGGCGTTCACGCTGGCGGGCGGCACGCGCCTGCGCGGCGTTCTCGGCCACCTCGACACTGTGCCCCTCGTCGTTCAGGATTTCCCACAGCAGATCGCGTATGCCGAGTTCGTCATCGACTACCAGTATGTTTGCCATGATGTGAACGCTGGGTCTCTCGTAGTACGGGCGGGATTCAGGCCTGTGCCGGTTTCTCCACTGCGAATGATAACGATACTTGAGCCCCCACCACCTGCTCCTCGGCCAGACGGTTGGCCAGGTCGATCCGGGCCCCGTGTTCGTCGGCGATTTTCTTCACCACGGCCAGGCCCAGGCCGGTGCCCTTGGCCTTGGTGGTGACATAGGGCTCGAAGGCCCGCTTGAGGATGGCCTCGGGGAAGCCCACCCCCCAGTCTTGCACGCTCAGACGCACACGACCGCTGGCCTCGACCCACTGGGTGCGCACGGTGACCGGGAATTCCGGCCCGCTGCGCCCGGCGGTCTCGGTGGCGTCCTGGGCGTTCTGCAGCAGGTTGTGCAGCACCTGGCGCAACTGCTGGGCGTCGCCCATGACTCGGGGGCAACGCTCGTCCAGATCGGTGCGCACGGGCACGCGCGCACCGTCACCGCCGTAGAGGTGCAGCACTTCGCCCACCAGGGCATTGATGTCCAGGGGCTTGAGCTCGGCTGCGGGCAGACGCGCGTAGTCGCGGAATTCATTGACCAGACGCTTCATGGCATCGACCTGGTCGACGATGGTCTTGACCGATTTGGTCACCACGGCCTGCTCCGCGGGCTCCACCTTGCCGGCCAGTTTTTTCTCCAACCGCTCGGCCGAGAGCTGGATGGGCGTGAGCGGGTTCTTGATCTCGTGGGCCAATCGGCGCGCCACCTCGCCCCAGGCCTGGGAACGCTGGGCCGAGACGATTTCGGAGATGTCGTCGAACACCAGCAGCCAGGCCTTGCCTGGCAACTCGGCGCCGCGCGCCACCAGGGTCAGGGTGCCTTCCCCGCTCGCGCTGGCCGCCGGCGAGCCCGATGGAGGGCCAAGCTCGAAGGACTGCTGCCAGTGGTCCAGCGCATGCTCGGCACGCTCCTCGACAAAGCGGTCGAACTGCTGCTGCACATTCTTGGCGAAATCCTCCAGCCCCTCGATGTCGGCCAGGCGCCGGCCCTCCCAAGCGGCCATGGGCACACGCAGGATGCGCGTGGCACCAGGGTTGACGGACTGGATCACCCCTTGCCCGTCCAGCACCATGACACCACCGGTCAGGTTGTCCAGGATGGTCTGCAGGTTCTCGCGCGCAGCATTGACCTGCTCCATGCTGTTTTCCACGGCGCGGCGCGCATCGGCCAACTGCTGGGTCATGTCGGCAAAGGACCGGGTCAGGCCGCCGAGTTCGTCGCGCCCCTGCAGCGCGGCCTTGGGTGTCAGGTCACCGGCGGCCACCTGGCGCACACCGTCGGCCAGCAGCAGCAGAGGCCGCGTGATCTGATTGCCCAGTACCACGGCCAGCAGCACGGCGCCAAAGACGGCCAGGAACAGGCTGAGCGTGAGCGTGCCGATGTACATGCGCCGCAGGCCCTGGCGCGCCAGCGCGCGCTCCTGGTATTCGCGGTGCGCCTCGGTCACGGCCAGGGCATTCGCCACCAGGGTCTCGGGCAGGGCCTGGGTCACCATGAGAAACCTCGGCTCGTCCAGCATGTCCAGCCCGGTGCGCGGCACCAGCACCAAGGCCTTGATGCGGGCCTGGGCCGGCGCCATGGCGCTGCCCTCTTCCAGGCCTTCGATCCAGGTCACGGCGCGCTGGCTGCGTGCCTTGCGCAACTGCGAGGGCACCGGTTTTTCGGGGTTGAGCTGGAAGCGTGAATCCCCCGCACTGGCCAGCAGCTGGCCATTGGCGCCCCAAAGGATGGCGTCACGCACCTCAAGCTGCTCGCGCAGGCGCTCCAGCATCAGGCCGGCCACTACATCGGGTGTGTCCTGCAGCTGCGTGGAAGCTGCGCGCGTTTTGCCCGCAAGGTCGTTGGACAGGGTTTCCAGGGTGGCACGCCCCAGACCCAGGCCGGCTTCCAGCGCGCCTTCGACCTGCACGTCGAACCAGCTTTCGATGGAGCGCGAGACGAACTGGTAGGAGACGACATAGATCAGCAGGCCGGGCACAAAACCGGCCAGGGCGAACACCGCCGCCAGCTTGACCAGCAGGCGACTGCCGAAACGACCCTGGCGCAGGCGTTTGAGAAGGCGCCAGGCGACCCAGCCGATGATCCCCAGCAGGGCGACGGCGACCACCACGTTGAGCGTGAAAAGGCGCGCGTAATTGCGCTCGTACATCTGCCGGTTGTCGGTAGCCTGGGTCAGGAGGAAGAGCAGCACCAGGCCGATGGCCACCACGATGGCCACGACCACACCGAGGGTCCAGCGCAGGGCCTTGGATTGCTTCGGATACAGGCGCTTGTCGCTGCCCGTAGCCTGGGTGCTCACTTCAGACTC
The DNA here is from genome assembly GCF_059415585.1 of Hylemonella sp. GW821-FHT10B10. Taxonomy (NCBI): domain Bacteria; kingdom Pseudomonadati; phylum Pseudomonadota; class Betaproteobacteria; order Burkholderiales; family Comamonadaceae; genus Hylemonella; species Hylemonella sp. GW821-FHT10B10. The sequence goes on from NZ_JBWKNN010000005.1 coordinate 86,326, forward strand.
TCCGGCTGCAGGCGCTTGCTGGCACTGACGGCCAGTACCCAGTCGCTTTCACCGAGGGCACCGATCTGCAGAGGACGCGGCAGCTGCCCGATGTCGAGACGGAAACGCAAGTCGAGGCGGTGGCGCGAGCCGGTCTCGAGTTCGGCAAAATCGGCGATGCGCCAGCTTGAGACACGCCGGATCACGCCCAGGGCCTCGTCCAGCGTGTCGAAGGTCTGTGCCAAGGCCACGCCGGCATCGCTGCCGCTGGACGGGCCCGTGCCCACGGATAACCGCCAACGCCGGCTCAGAGGCTGGAAAACCAGGCGCATGTGGCGCTGGGCGCCGCCCACGCGCTTGTCCAGCCAGTACCAGCGTTCCCGGTAGATCTCGGCCTCTTCGACGAAGATCACCGGCAGGCCTTTGTAGAGCGCATCCTGCACGGCGGGCGGCAGCTGGAACTTGACGTTGGCCGCCAGTTCGACGCCGTCGCCGCTGCGGCTCAGGTCCATCTGGGTGATTTCAGCCACGGCCGGCTGGGCATGCAGGGCCACCGGCAGGCACAGCGCAAAGAGGGCGCAGGCCACCATCAGCACGGACAGGTCAGCCCGCGCCCTTCTCCAGCAGTGCGTAATAAAAGCCATCGTGGTCACTGTTCTGATTGTCCGTGACCCCGTCGCCTTCCAGCGACGTGGAGGGCCATAAATGGCCGGGGGAAGGCAGCAAACGGGCCTCTTTGTTGTGCGCAAGAAACGCCTGCACCTGATCCTCGCCCTCGGCCCGGAACACCGAGCAGGTGCAGTACACCAATCGCCCGCCCGGCTTCAACAGGGGCCAGAGGGTCTTGAGCAGGCGCGCCTGCTGCTGCGCCAGCTGGGCCACATCGTTTTCCCGGCGCAGCCAGCGCACATCCGGATGGCGGCGTACGATGCCCGAGGCGGTACAGGGGGCATCGAGCAGGATGGCGTCAAAAGCCTGTCCGTCCCACCAGCGCTCGGGCACCCCGGCATCGGCGGCCAGTACCTTCGCCTGCAGGCCCAGACGTTGCAGGGTGTCTGCGATGCGCTGGCAGCGCTCGGGAGCAATGTCCAGCGCGATGACCTGGGCGTCCGCCAGTTCCAGCAGATGCGCCGTCTTGCCGCCGGGCGCGGCACAGGCGTCCAGCACGCGCAGGCCGGATCGCCCCTCCAGGCCCTGCAGCAGCAGGGGTGCTGCCTGCTGGGCGGCCGCGTCCTGCACCGACACCCGACCCTGGGCAAAACCCGGGATCTGCTGCACCGGCAGGGGCGCGGCCAGCGTCAACCCCTGGGCCCCGTTGCGCCGGGCGCCGATGCCGGCGGCCGACAACGTGGCCAGGTAGTCGTCCACACTGCCCTGGCGCAGGTTCACGCGCAGCGTCATGGGCGCCTGGCTGTTGTTGGCCTGCAGGATGGTCTGCCAGTGCTGTGGCACCTCGCGCTGCAGGCGGGTGATCCACCAGGCGGGGTGGTTCCAGCGCGCCACCGGGTCGGCGTCGGTCTGGGTGACCAGGGCCTCGCGCTCGCGCAGGAAACGGCGCAGACAGGCGTTGATGAAGTTGGCCTGGGCGTGGGTGGCTTCGGTCCGTTTGGCCGCCTCCACCGCCTGATTGACCAGGGTATGGACCTCGTAGGGCGCACCCTCGTCACGCCAGGCCAGGGCCAGGGCCAGACACAGCAGGGCATCGGCCGCAGGCGGCGGCTTGCGTGGGGCCAGCAACCTGCGCAGGGCCTCGGCGCGGCCGAGCTGGCGCAGCGCGGCGTAGACCAGGGCCTGCACGCCGGGGCGCAGCAGGGTGGGCACAGCCTCGATGGCCTGCGTGCCGGAGGTGCCGGCACGGATGGCCGCCAGCGCGACCGCACCGGCCTGCAGCTGGCGCCACAGGGCGGGGGCTAGTCCGGTCTCACTCATGCATGGCGTCCTCGTGCGGTGGTTCGGGTTTCATCGCGCTCAAAAAAATGCCCCAAGTGCAGCAGCACCTGGGGCATTTTGCGCGAGCGTTACCGGTTTTACTCGGTAGCGGCGCCTTCGCTGGTCTGGGCAGCCAGTTCAGCCGACTCCGCTTCGGCGATGGCGCGGCGCTCGGCCTCGTCCATACCCTCGCGGATCTTGCGCGCGTCGTGGTAGGCCATGCCGGTACCTGCGGGGATCAGGCGGCCGACGATGACGTTTTCCTTCAGCCCGCGCAGCTCGTCGCGTTTGCCCATGATGGCGGCTTCGGTCAACACGCGGGTGGTTTCCTGGAAGGAAGCCGCGGAGATGAACGAGTCCGTGGACAGCGAGGCCTTGGTGATACCCAGCAGCAGGTTGGTGTAGGTCGAGGGCACCTTGCCATCCTTGCGCAGCGCGTCGTTGGTATTGAGCATCTCGGAACGCTCCACCTGCTCGCCGCCGATGTAGCCGGAATCGCCGGGGGCCTCGACCACGACACGACGCAGCATCTGGCGCACGATCACCTCGATGTGCTTGTCGTTGATCTTCACACCCTGCAGGCGATAGACGTCCTGCACCTCATCCACGATGTAGCGTGCCAGCTCTTCCATGCCCAGCAGGCGCAGGATGTCCTGCGGGTCGGCCGGACCGTCGACGATGCTCTCGCCCTTGTTGACCACCTGGCCTTCGTGCACCACGATGTTCTTTTCCTTGGGCACGAGTTCTTCCCAGACCTTGCCTTCCGGATCGGTGATCTGCAGGCGAACCTTGCCCTTGGTCTCCTTGCCGAAGGACACGGTACCCGTGACCTCGGCCAGGATGCCCTTGTCCTTGGGGGAGCGGGCTTCGAACAGCTCGGCCACACGCGGCAGACCGCCGGTGATATCGCGGGTCTTCTGGCCTTCGATCGGGATACGGGCCAGCACTTCGCCGGGGCCCACATCCTGGCCGTCACGCACCTGGATCAGGGCGCCGACCTGGAAGCCGATGGTCACCGAGTGATCGGTACCGGGGATCTTGACCTCGTTGCCCGAGGCGTCGATCAGCTTCACCTGCGGACGTACGACCTTGGCGGAACCACGGCGCTTGGGATCGATCACGACCAGGGTGGACAGGCCGGTGACTTCGTCCACCTGCTTGGCCACGGTCAGACCCTCTTCGACGTTCTCGAAATGCGCCTTGCCGGCGAACTCGGTGATGATCGGGCGGGTCAGCGGATCCCAGTTGGCCAGGATGGTGCCAGCCTTGATCGTCTGGTCGGCCTTGACCGTCAGCGTGGCGCCGTAAGGCACCTTGTGGCGTTCGCGCTCGCGGCCATGCTCGTCATGGATGACGATCTCGCCGGAACGGGCGATCACCACCAGTTCCTTCTTGCTGTTGGTCACATAGCGCATCGTGGCATTGAAGCCGATGATGCCGTTGGACTTGGCTTCCACGCTGGAGGCGATGGCAGCGCGCGAAGCGGCACCACCGATGTGGAAGGTGCGCATGGTCAGCTGGGTACCCGGCTCGCCGATCGACTGGGCAGCGATCACACCGACCGCCTCGCCCATGTTGACCAGACCACCACGGCCCAGATCGCGGCCGTAGCACTTGGCGCACAGGCCGAAGCGCGTGGCACAGGTCAGCGCAGTGCGGACCTTGACCTCGTCGACACCGGCGGCTTCCAGCTCCTCGATGACGTCCTCGTCCAGCATGCTGCCGGAGGGCACGAGCACGGCACGGGATTCCGGGTGCAGCACGTCCTCGGCTGCGGTACGGCCCAGCACACGGTCGCGCAGCGACTCAATCACCTCGCCGCCCTCGACGATGGCGCGCATCAGCGAACCTTCGCTGGTGCCGCAGTCGTCCTGCGTCACCACCAGGTCCTGCGTCACGTCCACCAGACGACGGGTCAGGTAACCCGAGTTGGCGGTCTTCAGCGCCGTGTCGGCCAGACCCTTACGGGCGCCGTGCGTAGAGATGAAGTACTGCAACACGTTCAGGCCTTCACGGAAGTTGGCCGTGATGGGCGTCTCGATGATGGAGCCGTCGGGTTTGGCCATCAGGCCGCGCATGCCGGCCAGCTGACGGATCTGCGCGGCGGAACCGCGCGCGCCGGAGTCGGCCATCATGTAGATGGAGTTGAAGGACTCCTGGTCCACCGTCTTGCCGTGGCGGTCGATGGTCTTCTCGGTACGCAGCTGGTCCATCATGACCTTGGAGACCTTGTCGCCGGCCTTGCCCCAGATGTCCACCACCTTGTTGTAGCGCTCACCGGAGGTGACCAGACCCGAGGTGTACTGCTGCTCGATGTCCTTCACTTCCTTCTCGGCGGACTCGATGATCTCGTGCTTTTCCTTGGGCACCAGCATGTCGTCGATGCAGATCGAGATGCCGGCCTTGGTCGCCAGACGGAAACCGTTTTGCAGCAGCTTGTCTGCGAACACCACGGTTTCCTTCAGGCCGCACTTGCGGAAGGACACGTTGATCAGCTTGGAAATTTCCTTCTTCTTCAACGCCTTGTTGATGTTGGAGAAAGGCAGGCCCTTGGGCAGGATTTCCGACAGCAAGGCGCGACCGACCGTGGTTTCCACGAGCTTGGTCTCCGGCACGAACTCACCGGTGTCCTTGTCCTTGGTCCATTCGGTCAGGCGCACATTGACGCGGGCGGTCAGCTCGACCTGGTTGTTGTCCAGCGCACGCTGGACTTCGGTCGTGTCGGCGAAGATCATGCCCTCGCCCTTGCCGTTGGTACGCTCACGGGTCGTGTAATACAGGCCCAGCACCACGTCCTGCGAAGGAACGATGGAGGGTTCGCCGTTGGCGGGGAAGAGCACGTTGTTGGAGGCCAGCATCAGGGTGCGGGCTTCCATCTGGGCTTCCACCGACAGCGGGATGTGCACGGCCATCTGGTCGCCGTCGAAGTCGGCGTTGAAGGCGGCGCAGACCAGCGGGTGCAGCTGGATGGCCTTGCCTTCGATCAGGATGGGCTCAAAGGCCTGGATGCCCAGGCGGTGCAGCGTCGGGGCGCGGTTCAGCAGAACCGGGTGCTCCTTGATCACCTCTTCCAGGATGTCCCAGACCACCGGCGTGCCGGTTTCGACTTCCTTCTTCGCCGCCTTGATGGTGGTGGCGATGCCCATGGCTTCCAGGCGCGAGAAGATGAAAGGCTTGAACAGTTCCAGGGCCATCAGCTTGGGCAGGCCGCACTGGTGCAGCTTGAGGGTCGGGCCCACGGTGATGACGGAACGGCCCGAGTAGTCGACGCGTTTGCCCAGCAGATTCTGGCGGAAACGGCCGCTCTTGCCCTTGATCATGTCGGCCAGGGATTTGAGGGCGCGTTTGTTGGCGCCCGTCATGGCCTTGCCGCGACGGCCGTTGTCCAGCAGCGAGTCCACAGCTTCCTGCAGCATGCGCTTTTCGTTGCGTGCGATGATTTCCGGGGCCTTGAGCTCCAGCAGGCGGCGCAGACGGCTGTTGCGGTTGATGACGCGACGGTAGAGGTCGTTCAGGTCGGAGGTCGCGAAGCGGCCGCCGTCCAGCGGCACCAGCGGACGCAGGTCCGGCGGCAGCACGGGCAGCACTTCCAGCACCATCCACTCGGGCTTGATGCCGGACTTCTTGAACGCTTCCAGCACCTTGAGGCGCTTGGCGTTCTTCTTGACCTTCATCTCGGAACCGGTCAGGTCACCGCGCAGGCGCTCGATCTCGGTGTCGATCTCGATGCCTTGCAGCAGGTCCTTGATACCTTCTGCGCCCATCTTGGCGGTGAACTCGTCACCGTATTCCTTGATCTTGGCGTCGTAGTCGTCCTCGGACATGATGCCGAATTTCTTCAGCGGGGTCATGCCGGGGTCGGTCACCACATAGGCTTCGAAGTACAGAACGCGTTCGATGTCGCGCAGCGTCATGTCCAGCACCAGGCCCAGGCGCGAAGGCAGGGACTTCAGGAACCAGATGTGGGCGCAGGGCGCGGCCAGGTCGATGTGACCCATGCGCTCACGGCGCACCTTGGTCTGCGTGACTTCAACGCCGCACTTCTCGCAGATCACACCGCGGTGCTTGAGGCGCTTGTACTTGCCGCACAGGCACTCGTAGTCCTTGATGGGGCCGAAGATCTTGGCGCAGAACAGGCCGTCACGCTCGGGCTTGAAGGTACGGTAGTTGATGGTCTCGGGCTTCTTCACCTCACCGAAAGACCAGGAACGGATCTTCTCGGGCGAGGCCAGGCCGATCTTGATGGCATCGAAATGCTCATCCGGCGTGAACTGCTTGAACAGGTCGAGTAGGGATTTCATATGACTCTATCCTTTGCGAATTAGGAGCGCTCGAGCTCGATGTCCAGGCCCAGGGAACGGATTTCCTTGACCAGCACGTTGAACGACTCGGGCATGCCAGCTTCGATGGCATGCTCGCCCTTGACGATGTTCTCGTAGACCTTGGTACGGCCCTGCACGTCGTCCGACTTGACGGTGAGCATTTCCTGCAGCGTGTAGGCCGCGCCGTAGGCTTCCAGTGCCCACACTTCCATTTCGCCGAAACGCTGGCCGCCGAACTGGGCCTTGCCGCCCAGCGGCTGCTGGGTAACCAGGCTGTAGGGGCCGGTCGAACGGGCGTGCATCTTGTCGTCCACCAGGTGGTGCAGCTTGAGCACGTGCATGTAGCCGATGGTCGTCGGACGCTCGAACTGCTCGCCGGTACGGCCGTCGAACAGGCGGGCCTGCGTACGGGCGTCGGTCAGGCCCTTGGCCTTGGTAACCTCTTCCGGATAGGCCAGCTTGAGCATGTTGCGGATTTCCTCTTCCGAGGCGCCGTCAAACACCGGCGTGGCAAAGGTGACACCGGTCGACAGGTTGCCGGCCATCTCCACCACTTGCGCGTCGCTCAGCTTGCTCAGGTCTTCCTTGCGGCCGGACGTGTTGTACAGCGTCTCGAGGAACTTGCGCAGCTCGGCCGCCTTGGCTTCGGCCTGCAGCATGTCGCCGATGCGCTGGCCGATACCCTTGCCGGCCCAGCCCAGGTGCACTTCCAGCACCTGGCCCACGTTCATCCGCGAAGGCACGCCCAGGGGGTTGAGCACGATGTCGCACGGGGTGCCGTCAGCCATGTAGGGCATGTCTTCGACCGGAACGATCTTGGACACCACGCCCTTGTTGCCGTGGCGGCCGGCCATCTTGTCACCCGGCTGCAGGCGGCGCTTGACGGCCAGGTAGACCTTGACCATCTTGAGCACGCCCGCGGGCAGCTCGTCGCCCTGGGTGAGCTTCTTGCGCTTCTCTTCGAAAGCCAGGTCGAAGCTGTGGCGGGTCTGCTCCAGCGAGTTCTTGATGCTTTCCAGCTGGCTGGCGACTTCGTCGTCGGCCGGGCGGATGTCGAACCAGTGGAACTTCTCGACGCCGGCCAGGTAGGCCTTGTCGATCTTCGTGCCCTTGGCGAGCTTCTGCGGGCCGCCATTGGCGACCTTGCCGTTGAGCAGCTTCTCGATTCGGTCGAAGGCGTCGGCTTCCACGATGCGCAGCTGGTCGTTCAGGTCCAGGCGGTAGCGCTTGAGCTCGTCGTCGATGATCTGCTGGGCGCGCTTGTCGCGCGTGATGCCTTCACGGGTGAAGACCTGTACATCGATCACGGTACCCTGCGAACCCTGGTCCACACGCAGCGAGGTGTCCTTCACGTCGGAGGCCTTCTCGCCAAAGATGGCACGCAGCAGCTTCTCTTCCGGCGTCAGCGTGGTCTCGCCCTTCGGGGTGACCTTGCCCACCAGCGTGTCGCCCGGCATGACTTCGGCGCCCACGTAGATGATGCCGGACTCGTCCAGACGGTTGAGCTGCTGCTCGGACAGGTTGGGAATGTCGCGGGTGATTTCCTCGGCGCCAAGCTTGGTGTCGCGCGCCATGACCACCAGCTCCTCGATGTGGATCGAGGTGTAGCGGTCTTCGGCTACCACGCGTTCGGAGATCAGGATCGAGTCTTCGAAGTTGTAGCCGTTCCAGGGCATGAAGGCCACCAGCATGTTCTGGCCCAGGGCCAGTTCACCCAGGTCGGTCGATGCGCCGTCGGCGATCACGTCACCCTTGGCCAGCTTGTCGCCCTTCTTGACGATGGGACGCTGGTGGATGTTGGTGTTCTGGTTGGAACGCTGGTACTTGATGAGGTTGTAGATGTCCACACCCACTTCACCGGCCAGGGCTTCGTTGTCGTTCACGCGGATCACGATGCGGGTGGCGTCGACGTAGTCGACCACGCCGCCGCGGTTGGCGGTGACCACGGTGCCGGAGTCGACCGCGGAAACGCGCTCGATACCGGTACCGACAAAGGCCTTCTCGGGACGCAGCACAGGCACGGCCTGGCGCTGCATGTTGGCGCCCATCAGCGCGCGGTTGGCGTCGTCGTGCTCCAGGAAGGGCACCAGCGAAGCGGCCACCGACACGATCTGTGCGGGCGACACATCCATGTACTGGATGCGTTCGGCACCGCAGAGGATGGATTCACCCTTTTCCCGGGCCGAGACCAGCTCGCCGGTCAGCTTGCCGTCCTTGTCCAGGGTGGCATTGGCCTGGGCGATGACGTACTTGCCTTCCTCGATGGCGGACAGGTAATCGATCTGGTTGGTCACCTTACCATCCACCACACGACGGTAGGGGGTTTCGATGAAACCGTACTCGTTGAGGCGGGCGTACAGGGCCAGGGAGTTGATCAGGCCGATGTTCGGACCTTCGGGGGTCTCGATCGGGCAGACACGGCCGTAGTGGGTGACGTGCACGTCACGCACTTCGAAGCCGGCGCGCTCGCGGGTCAGGCCGCCCGGGCCCAGGGCCGAGACGCGACGCTTGTGCGTGATCTCGGACAGGGGGTTGGTCTGGTCCATGAACTGCGAGAGCTGGGAGGCACCGAAGAACTCCTTGAGGGCCGCGGAAATTGGCTTGGAGTTGATCAGGTCGTGCGGCATCAGGGGCTCTTGCTCAGCCTGGCCCAGACGCTCCTTCACGGCCTTCTCGATACGTGCCAGGCCGGCGCGGTACTGGTTCTCAGCCAGCTCGCCGACGCAACGCACGCGGCGGTTGCCCAGGTGGTCGATGTCGTCCACTTCACCGCGACCATTGCGCAGGTCCACCAGGATCTTGACCACGGCGAGGATGTCCTCGTTGGTCAGGACCATGGGGCCATTCGGGTCGTTACGGCCCATCTTGGCGTTGAACTTCATGCGGCCCACTCGCGACAGGTCGTAGGTGTCCGGGTTGTAGAACAGACGCTGGAACAGGGCCTGCACGGCGTCTTCGGTCGGCGGCTCGCCGGGGCGCATCATGCGGTAGATGGCCACGCGGGCGGCGAACTCGTCGGTCGTTTCGTCGATGCGCAGGGTCTGCGAGATGTACGCACCCTGGTCGAGTTCATTGGTGTAGATGCACTGCAGGTCCTGCACACCGGCGGTGCGCAGCTTCTTGAGCAGGGCGTCGGTCAATTCGTCGTTGGCCTTGGCGATGATCTCGCCGGTGTCCGGATCCACGATGTTGCGGGCCACGACACGGCCGACCAGGAAGTCTTCCGGCACGCTGATGTGCGTGGTGGCGGACTGCTCCAGATCGCGCGTGTGACGCGCGGTGATGCGCTTGTCCTTGGCAACAACGACCTTGCCGCTCTTGTCGGTGATGTCGAATCGGGCGACTTCACCACGCAGGCGCTCGGCCACGAATTCCATCTGCGCACCGCTGTCCATCAGGCGGAAGTTGTCATTGACGAAGAAGTTCGCCAGGATGGACTCGGGATTCAGGCCGATGGCCTTGAGCAGGATGGTGACAGGCATCTTGCGACGGCGGTCGACACGGAAATACAGCACGTCCTTGGGGTCGAACTCGAAGTCCAGCCAGGAACCACGGTAGGGGATGATGCGAGCCGAGAACAACAGCTTGCCCGAGCTGTGGGTCTTGCCCTTGTCGTGCTCGAAGAACACACCAGGCGAACGGTGCAGCTGCGACACGATGACGCGCTCGGTACCGTTGATGATGAACGAACCCTTGGTCGTCATGAGCGGCACTTCACCCATGTAGACCTCTTGTTCCTTCACTTCCTTGACCACCTTGTTCTGCGGAGTCGAGGACTCGCGGTCATAGATGATCAGCTGCACGCGCGCGCGCACGGCGGACGCAAAGGTCAGGCCGCGGGTCTGGCATTCGCGCACATCGAAGGCGGGCTTGGCCAGGTTGTATTCGAGAAACTTCATCTCCACAAAACCGTTGTGCGAGACGATGGGGAAGGCGGCTTCGAAAGCGGCCTGCAAGCCCTCGGGGGTGCGTTTGGTGGGCAGGTTTTCTGCTTGCAGGAAGGCCGTGTAGGCGTCCTTTTGCATCTGCAACAGGTAGGGGATTTCAAGCACGCTGTCGCGGCTGCCGAAACTCTTGCGGATCCGCTTGCGTTCGGTATAGGTATAGGCCATGAGATCTCCGGGCTATGAGGTCTTTGGCGACTGGCGCGCCGGGCATCACACCCAGCAGGCTTGGTGGTTGGCCGCTACCAACCAATGGCGGACGGCCGCGCATTGCACGCGGCCCGAACCAAGGCGTCTTCTGCAGTCGGGTCAGAAGTCACTCAAAAACATCCTTGGCGAGGGGGCTTTTGAGTGCGCTCTGTAAGCGCCAAAGGCTGGAGGCCTTTTCAGACACTCCAGCCTTCGAGCAGGACTGAATTACTTCAGCTCGGCCTTGGCGCCGGCTTCCACCAGCTTCTTCACAGCAGCTTCGGCGTCGGCCTTGGGCATGGCTTCCTTGACGGCCTTGGGGGCGCCGTCGACCAGGTCCTTGGCTTCCTTGAGGCCCAGACCGGTGATTTCGCGCACGGCCTTGATGACCGACACCTTGTTGGCGCCAGCTTCCAGCAGCATCACGTTGAATTCGGTCTTCTCTTCGGCAGCAGCGGCGCCAGCGCCACCGCCAGCAGCAGCGGGAGCGGCCATGGCGGCAGCGCTCACACCAAACTTCTCTTCGATGGCTTTCACCAGGTCGTTGAGGTCCATGACCGTCATGCTGTCCAGCGCGGTCAGAAATGCGTCTTTATCGAATGCCATTTTTAATTTCCTAACAATTGGGTTTAACAGGGTTGCCGTGCTTCAAGCAGCGGCAACTTCGCCTTCGCCTTTTTTCGCCGCCAGGGCACCCAGCACCACGGCGGTGCGGGAGATCGGCGACATCAGCAAGCCACACAGCTGTGCCAGCAGCACTTCCTTGGAGGGAATGCTTGCCAGCTGCTTAACGCCGTTGACGTCCAGGGCCTTGCCGCCGTATGCGCCGCCGCGAATCACCAGCTTGTCGTTGGTTTTCGCGAAATCGGCCACCACGCGAGCGGCGGCCACGGCATCGACGGAGAAGCCATAGATCAGCGGACCGGTCATCTTCTCGGCCGCGACTTCAAACTGGCTACCAGCCACAGCACGGCGGGCCAGGGTGTTCTTCAGAACACTCAGGCTCACACCCTGGCTGCGGGCGGTGGCGCGCAGTTTGGTCATGTCAGCGACCGTGATGCCGCGGTATTCCGCCATCACGAGCGTTTGAGCTTTAGCGGCGAGGCCGGTCACGTCATTGATGACCGCTTCTTTCTCACTGCGATTCAGACTCAAGGTCTAACTCCTTCAAAAATGTGTCTGACGACTTGCGCCTGCAGACACGCCTTGCTTGCAGCGACCAACTGTTTACGGAACTCAATCCATCTGCAGCGGGATCGCCATCTACGCTGGCTTTCACTGATTAAGCACAGCAGAACTGTGCGCCAACGGTCTTGGATGGCTCGTCTTGCTTGTGAGCAAAACGACCCACCACTCTAGGCAGCCGTTTCCAGCCGCCCAAATTTCTTGCGATTACGCCGAGATGGTTTGCGTGTCCACGCGGACACCCACACCCATGGTCGACGAAACTGCAACCTTACGCAAAAACACACCCTTGCTCGAAGCCGGCTTGGCCTTGTTCAGCGCTTCGATCAGCGCAGCCAGGTTGCCCTGGAGCTTGGCGGCGTCGAAGGAACGGCGACCGATCGTGGTGTGCACGATACCGGCCTTGTCCACACGGAACTGCACCTGACCGGCCTTGGCGTTCTTCACGGCCGTGGCCACGTCGGGGGTGACGGTGCCGACCTTGGGGTTGGGCATCAGGCCACGGGGACCCAGGATCTGACCCAGGGTACCCACGACGCGCATCGCGTCAGGAGCAGCGATCACCACGTCGAAGGGCATGTCGCCAGCCTTCACGCGAGCAGCCAGGTCGTCCATGCCGACCACGTCGGCGCCGGCGGCCTTGGCTTCTTCAGCCTTGGCGCCTTGGGCGAACACGGCCACGCGCTTGGTCTTGCCGGTGCCGTTGGGCAGCACGACGGCGCCACGCACCACCTGGTCCGACTTCTTGGCATCGATGCCGAGCTGCACGGCCACGTCGATGGACTCATCGAACTTGGCGGTGGCGCACTCTTGCACGATCTTCAGCGCATCGGCCAGCGGGTAAAGCTTGTTGCTGTCGACCTTGCCTTGCAGGGCTTTTTGTTTCTTGGTGGTCATTTACACGCCCTCCACATTCACGCCCATGGAACGGGCAGAACCAGCGATGGTGCGAACGGCGGCGTCCAGGTCGGCGGCCGTCATGTCCTTCATCTTGGTCTTGGCGATTTCCTCGAGCTGGGCACGGGTGATCTTGCCGACCTTGTCCGTGTGCGGACGGGCCGAACCCTTGTCCAGCTTGATGGCCTTCTTGATCATCACGGTCGCCGGGGGCGTCTTGATGATGAAGGTGAAGCTCTTGTCCGCGAAAGCGGTGATCACCACCGGCAGCGGCAGACCGGGCTCGACGCCCTGGGTCTGGGCGTTGAACGCCTTGCAGAACTCCATGATGTTCAGACCGCGCTGGCCCAGAGCGGGACCAATCGGCGGCGAGGGATTGGCCTTACCAGCCGGCACTTGCAGCTTGATAAAACCGACGATTTTTTTCGCCATGCTTTTCTCCTTACGGGTGATAGCGCCTGGGCAATCTGCCTGGGCTCCCCGGGGTTAACGACTCATCGAGACAACATCCGCGCCGAGTCGAAAAGCGCGAACTGAAAATTCTTGCCGGACCTCTCAGGTCTTCTCGACCTGGGAGAACTCCAGCTCCACCGGCGTCGAGCGGCCGAAAATGGTCACCGCCACGCGCACCTTGTTCTTCTCGTAGTTGACTTCCTCGACCGTGCCGTTGAAGTCGGTGAAGGGGCCGTCCTTGACGCGCACGTATTCACCCACCTCGAACTCAACCTTGTGCCGCGGCTTGTCGGAGCCTTCCTGCATCTGGTTGACGATTTTCATGACCTCTTCTTCGGAGATCGGGGCCGGGCGGTTCTTGGCACCACCCACGAAACCGGTCACCTTGTTGGTGTGCTTCACCAAGTGCCAGGTGTCGTCACCCATCACCATTTCCACCAACACGTAGCCGGGGAAGAACTTGCGTTCGGTGGTGCGCTTCTGGCCGTTCTTGACCTCGACCACCTCTTCCATCGGCACCATGATGCGGCCGAACTTGTCTTGCATGCCGGCGCGGTTGATGCGCTCGATGATGTTGCGCTCGACCGCCTTCTCCATGCCGGAGTAGGCGTGCACGACATACCAGCGCAGATCCGGATTGGCCGGCTTGGCCGCCGGTGCGGACGAAGCATCTACCACGTCAGTCATTACTTCCTCCAGCCCAGAATCAGGTCAAAAATCGCCCACTCGAGGGTCTTGTCGGTCAGCCACAAAAACAGGGCCATCACCACCACGAAGGCGAAGACGTAGGCCGTCATCTGGATCGCTTCCTTGCGCTCCGGCCAGACCACCTTGCCGACTTCGCGCCAGGCATCGCGACCGAAAGCCAGCAGGTCACGCCCAGTCTGGGCCGTGAAGAAAACAATGACAGCCGCAGCCACGCCAGCCAGCAAGGCAGCCCATTGCACCAGGGCACCCTGCTTGCCGAACCAGTAGAAGGCCACCAGGCCAGCCAGCAGCAGCAGCACTGCCGCAACCAGCTTGAGCTTGTTCGCCCCGCTACCGACCGTTTCCACTTGTGACGTTGCCATTTTCTAAATTCCGCTTAGCGCCTGTATCAAAACCACTGCATCTCTTGAGACGCTGAAGCCCGCCACGGGGGTGGCGGGCTTTTTGTGCACCAACCTGCCTCGGCAGATCAGGTGGCAGGGGCAGTAGGAATCGAACCTACAACCTTCGGTTTTGGAGACCGACGCTCTGCCAATTGAGCTATACCCCTACTAAACCTTTACGCAAGGATCTTGGCCACCACGCCGGCGCCCACGGTCTTGCCGCCTTCGCGGATGGCGAAGCGCAGGCCTTCTT
>NZ_JBWKNN010000006.1:0-88756 GCF_059415585.1 Hylemonella sp. GW821-FHT10B10
TCGTCGCCCCGCTGGACAGCCGATCCGGCGAGTTGCACTGAGCGCCAGCGCGTCAGAACAATAAAAAACCCCGGCCGTTCCCGGCCGGGGTTTTGTTTTTTGGTGGAGCTGGGGGGATTTGAACCCCCGTCCGCAAGCCTTGTTCGAGCAGATCTACATGTTTAGCGGTCTGATTTGGATCTCGCCACTGACATCGCGCAGTCGCACGCTATGCCAGCCGCCAGCACCCTATTTTCTCGTCCGTTGCTAAGGTACCCAGCCCCGGACCAGCCGATGAAATTATCTTTACAGCCGGGAGGCTTGCGCCCCCTTGCCCAGCCCATCGGCCTGCTGTTGTAAAGCTCACTGGCAATTAAGCAGCGAGTGCGAAACGTTCGTCGTTTGCAGTTAGGTTTTTTGAATCTGTTTTACGAGCACATTCAGCTCGACATGCACCACATCGCGTCCGAACCCACGTCGAAACCAATGCAGCCCCAAGGCTCACATTTTAGGCCTGTTCAAGCAAATGCAAGAGCTCGGCTGGAGAATTGATCGTGGCGTGCGCCCCCCAGGTCGAAACATCACCCTTGGAACCCAGGTAGCCATAGGTGGCGGCCACCGTACCCATGCCGGCCGCCAGGCCCGCCACGATGTCGCGTTCGTCGTCGCCTACATACAGGCAACGCTGCGGCTCCAGGCCCAGGCGGCGCGCCGCCTCGAACAGCGGTGCCGGATGCGGCTTGGGATGTGGCGTGGTATCGCCGGCGACAATGGCCCTTGCGCTGGCGAAAAGGGGCATGGCGCCGGTCAGCGGCAGCGTGAAACGCTCGATCTTGTTGGTCACCACGCCCCAGGCCAGTTCGCGCTGCAACAGCGCCTGGACCAGTTCGGGGATGCCGGCAAAGGCGTACGTGCGCGCCGTCATGCAGCGCTCGTAGTTGGCCATGAACTCTTCGCGCAGATCGTTGTAGTTCGGAGCTTCCGGCGTGAGCCCAAAAGCCACGCCTATCATGCCGCGCGCACCGGCACCCGCCATCGGGCGGTACAGCTCCAGCGGCAGCGGCGGCAATCCGCGGGCGGTGCGCATCTGGTCAGCGGCGGCGCCCAGGTCCGGGGCGCTGTCGATCAGGGTGCCGTCCAGGTCAAAGAGGACAGCCTCGATACCGGCAAAGCGTGCCATCAGATCCCCGACTTGCGTGTGGCCAGCAGGTAGTTGACGCTGGTGTCGCCGCTGAGCCAATAGCGCCGGGTCAGGGGGTTGTATTCCATGCCACGTGTGGGCCCCAGATCCAGGCTGGCCTGGCGGCAATACCGCGCCAGTTCGCTGGGCCGGATCATCTTGGCGTACTCGTGGGTACCGCGCGGCAGCAGGTTCAAAAGATACTCGGCACCGACGATGGCAAACAGGAAGGACTTGGGGTTGCGGTTGATGGTGGAGAAGAAGACCCAGCCACCGGGCTTGACCAGCGTAGCGCAGGCCTGCACCACGGAAGACGGGTCCGGCACGTGCTCCAGCATCTCCATGCAAGTCACCACATCGAAGCTCGCCGGTTTCTCGGCCGCCAGCGCCTCGGCGCTGATCTCGCGGTAACTCACATTGGGCGTACCGGCCTCCAGCGCGTGCAGCTGGGCCACCTTGAGCGCCTTGGTCGAAAGGTCGATACCAGTGACCTGTGCGCCCTTGCGCGCCATCGAGTCGGACAGGATGCCGCCGCCACAACCGATATCAAGCACCTGCTTGCCGGCCAGCGGCGACAGGCCGCTGATCCAGTCCAGCCGCAAGGGATTGATCTGGTGCAGGGGGCGGAATTCGCTCTCGGGATCCCACCAGCGGTGGGCCAGCTCGGAGAATTTGGCCAGTTCGGCCGGATCGGCGTTCACAGTCATCGTCATAGATGGATTATCCGGCAGCTCATGTCCAAAGCGCTTCCAGAAGCAACAAACCCCGCCGAAGCGGGGTTTGTTTCAGGCAATCAACTGAATGATTACTTGTTGGCGCGGGTGCCGACCACTTCGATTTCCACGCGGCGGTTCTTGGCGCGGCCTTCGGCGGTGCGGTTGTCGGCCACGGGCTGCTTTTCGCCCTTGCCTTCGGTGTACACGCGGTTCTTGTCGATGCCCTTGGTCGTCAGGTAGGCCTTCACGGCTTCGGCACGACGCACAGACAGTTTCTGGTTGTACTCATCGGTACCGATGGAGTCGGCGTGACCCACAGCGATGATGACTTCCAGGTTGATGCCCTTGACCTTCTCGGCCAGGTCATCCAACTTGGCCTTGGCGTCAGCCTTGATGACAGCCTTGTCGAAATCGAAGAAGGTGTCGGCAGCGTAGGTCACCTTGACAGCGGCCGGGGGCGGCGGGGTCGCGGGAGCAGCCGGAGCGGGGGCGGGAGCAGCAACGGGGGCCGGAGCGGGTGCCGGTGCCGGTGCAGCGGGAGCAGCCTTCGGTGCCGGCTCGGGTTCGGGGGTGGACGCGCAACCGGCCATCACAAGTGCGACTGCAGCGAACAGGGCTGCCACGGAATTCAGTTTCTTCATGGTTCTCCTCTAGCGGATTGGGGCCTGAGCGGCACGGCGGGTAAATGGAAGGCATTCATAGCTTTATGAGCGCCACCTGACTGTCTTATGCATTGTGCCATATCAAAAGGGGGGGTCAACCTGCGCATCCCGTCGGGGGCGCATGCCTGCTGGGTCCTCCAACGGTCTGTTGCAGCTATGCCACATGGCCGGCACTTTAGAATTGAGGATTGCCCACGTCCGAGCTCACCTCTTCCATGACCCAATTCGCCAAGGAAACCCTGCCCATCAGCCTCGAAGAGGAAATGCGCCGCAGCTACCTGGACTACGCCATGAGCGTGATCGTCGGCCGGGCCCTGCCTGACGCGCGCGACGGCCTCAAGCCCGTGCACCGGCGTGTGCTCTTCGCGATGCACGAACTCAACAACGACTGGAACCGCGCCTACAAGAAGTCCGCGCGTATCGTCGGTGACGTCATCGGTAAGTACCACCCGCACGGCGACCAGTCGGTCTACGACACCATCGTGCGCATGGCGCAGGATTTCTCCATGCGCCACATGCTGGTGGACGGCCAGGGCAACTTCGGCTCGGTTGACGGCGACAACGCTGCGGCCATGCGCTACACCGAAATCCGCCTGGCCAAGATTGCCCACGAAATGCTGGGCGACATCGACAAGGAAACCGTCGACTTCGGCCCCAACTATGACGGTTCCGAGAAAGAACCGCTGGTGCTGCCCAGCCGCCTGCCCAATCTGCTGGTCAACGGCTCGGGTGGTATCGCCGTGGGCATGGCCACCAACATCCCGCCGCACAACCTCAACGAGGTGGTCGACGCCTGTCTGCACCTGCTGCGCAACCCCGAGGCCTCCATCGACGAACTGATGGAGATCGTGCCCGCGCCCGACTTCCCCACCGCCGGCATCATCTACGGCATGCAGGGTGTCAAGGAAGGCTATCGCACTGGTCGTGGCCGTGTGGTGATGCGCGCGCGCTGCCACTTCGAGGACATTGACAAGGGCCAGCGCCAATCCATCATCGTGGACGAGCTGCCCTACCAGGTCAACAAGAAGAACCTGCTCGAGCGCATCGCCGAGCTGGTGCACGAGAAGAAGATCGAGGGCATCAGTCACATCCAGGACGAGTCCGACAAGTCCGGCATGCGCGTGGTGATCGAGCTCAAGCGCGGCGAAGTGCCCGAGGTGGTGCTCAACAACCTGTACAAGCAGACCCAGCTGCAGGACACCTTCGGCATGAACATGGTGGCCCTGATCAACGGCCAGCCCAAGCTGTGCAACCTGAAGGACCTGGTCGAGGTCTTCCTGGACCACCGCCGCGAAGTGGTGACACGCCGCACGGTGTTCAACCTGCGCAAGGCACGCGACCGTGGTCACGTGCTGGAAGGCCTGGCCGTGGCGCTGGCCAACATCGACGACTTCATTGCCATCATCCGCAACGCCCCCACGCCACCGGTGGCCAAGGCCGAACTGATGACCAAGCCCTGGGACAGCAAGCTGGTGCGCGAGATGCTCACCCGCACGCGCGCCGATGGCGGCGTGGTCAATGCCGATGACTACCGCCCCGAAGGCCTGGAAAAGAATTACGGCATGGGCAACGACGGCCTGTACCGCCTGTCCGACACGCAGGCCCAGGAAATCCTGCAGATGCGCCTGCAGCGTCTGACTGGCCTGGAGCAGGACAAGATCGTGACCGAGTACAAGGAGGTCATGGCCGAGATTGAGGATCTGCTCGACATCCTGGCCAAATCCGGGCGCGTGGCCATCATCGTCAGCGAAGAACTGACCGCCATCAAGCAGGAGTTCGGCCAGGGCAAAGTCGGCGCGCGTCGCAGCCAGGTCGAGCACAACGCCCAGGACCTGGCCACCGAAGACCTGATCACGCCGACCGACATGGTGGTGACACTCTCACACGCCGGCTACATCAAGAGCCAGCCGCTGTCCGAATACCGCGCGCAGAAGCGCGGCGGTCGCGGCAAGCAGGCCACGGCGACCAAGGAAGACGACTGGATCGATCAGCTCTTCATCGCCAACACCCACGACTACATCCTGTGCTTCTCCAACCGCGGGCGCCTGTACTGGCTCAAGGTCTGGGAAGTGCCCGCCGGCTCACGCGGCTCGCGCGGCCGCCCCATCGTCAACATGTTCCCCTTGCAAGAGGGCGAGAAGATCAACGTGGTGCTGCCGCTGACCGGCGACAACCGCAGCTTCCCGGCCGACCACTATGTGTTCATGGCAACCAGCATGGGCACGGTCAAGAAGACGACGCTCGACGAATTCAGCAACCCGCGCAAGGCCGGCATCATCGCCGTGGACCTGGACCCGGGCGACTTCCTGATCGGTGCGGCACTGACCGATGGCCAGCACGACGTGATGCTCTTCAGCGACGGCGGCAAGGCCGTGCGCTTCGACGAGAACGACGTGCGCCCCATGGGCCGCAATGCGCGCGGCGTGCGCGGCATGACGCTGGACGACGGCCAGAGTGTGATCGCCATGCTGGTGGCGGAGGACGAGCAGCAAAGCGTGCTGACCGCCACCGAGAACGGCTATGGCAAGCGCACCTCCATCCTGGAATACACGCGCCATGGCCGTGGCACCAAGGGCATGATCGCCATCCAGCAGAGCGAGCGCAACGGCAAGGTCGTGGCGGCCACCCTGGTGCACACCGACGACGAGATCATGCTGATCACCGACAAGGGTGTGCTGGTGCGCACCCGCGTTGCCGAGATCCGCGAACTCGGCCGAGCCACTCAGGGCGTGACCCTGATCGGCCTGGATGAAGGCGCCAAGCTCAGCGGTCTGCAGCGCATCGTCGAGAACGACGCCAACGGGGTCGAAGGCGCCGAGAGTGAGCCCGGCGACGCGGAAGACGCCTCCTGATGCAGCGTCCCTACAACTTCTCCGCCGGCCCCGCCACCATCGCGCCCGAAGTGCTGCAGCAGGCCGCCAGCGAAATGCTGGACTGGCACGGCAGCGGCATGGGCGTGATGGAGATGAGCCATCGCGGCAAGGAGTTCATCAGCATCTACGAGCAGGCCCAGGCCGATCTGCGCGAGTTGCTCGCGGTACCGAAGAACTTCCACATCCTCTTCATGCAAGGCGGCGGCCTGGCGGAGAACGCCATCGTCCCGCTGAACCTCTCGCGCGGCGGCACGGTGGACTACATCATCACCGGCGCCTGGAGCCAGAAGTCGCAGAAGGAAGCTCGCAAGTACTGCAGCGTGAACATCGCGGCCAGCGACGAGGCCCGGGGCTTCACGCAACTGCCCGCGCCGGCCAGCTGGAAGCTCAGCCCCGACGCCAATTACGTGCACATCTGCTCCAACGAGACCATCCATGGCATCGAGTTCCACGAACTGCCCGATCTGAAAGCCCTGGGTTCGCAAGCGCCGCTGGTGATCGACTTCTCCTCGCACGTCGCCTCACGTCCAGTGGACTGGTCACGCGTCGGACTGGCCTACGGCGGTGCGCAAAAGAACATCGGCCCCGCCGGCCTGACCCTGGTCATCGTGCGCGAAGACCTGCTGGGCCGCGCCCTGCCCGTCTGCCCCAGCGCTTTCGACTACAAGACCGTGGCCGACAACGAGTCCATGTTCAATACCCCGCCGACCTATGCCATCTACATGGCCGGCCTGATCTTCCAGTGGCTCAAGAAGCTGGGCGGCGTGCCGGCCATGGAAGCACGCAACATCGCCAAGGCCGAACTGCTCTACAGCTACATCGGCGGCTCGCAGTTCTACGTGAACAAGGTGGCCAAGGACTGTCGCTCGCGCATGAACGTGCCATTCTTCCTGCGTGACGAATCGCGCAACGAAGCCTTCCTGGCCGGCGCCAAGGCCGCCGGTCTGCTGCAACTCAAGGGCCACAAGTCCGTCGGCGGCATGCGCGCCAGCATCTACAACGCCATGCCACTCGAAGGTGTGCAGGCCCTGGTGGCCTACATGCGAGAATTCGAGCGCACGCAAAGCTGAGCCATGGCCAAGACCCTCCCCCAACTGCGCACCCAGATCGACGCCCTGGACCAGGAGCTGCTGACCCTGCTGAACCGCCGAGCCGCACTGGCGCACGAGGTCGGCGAGATCAAGAAGGTTGAAGGCTCGCCGGTGTTCCGTCCCGAACGCGAGGCACAGGTCATCACCGGCCTGCAGGCCGGCAACCCCGGACCGCTCAAGCGCGAAAGCGTGGCCACCATCTGGCGCGAGATCATGTCGGCCTGCCGCGCCCTGGAAGCGCCGCAGCGCGTGGCCTATCTCGGCCCGGCCGGCACCTTCAGCGAGCAGGCGGCCCTGCAATTCTTCGGCTCCAGCATCGAGCGCATGCCCTGTGGCAGCATCGACGAGGTCTTCCGCGCCACCGCCGCGGGCAGCGCCCAGTACGGCGTGGTGCCCATGGAAAACTCCACCGAGGGCATGGTCTCGCGCTCGCTCGACCTCTTCCTCGCCTCGCCGCTGCATGTGATAGGCGAGACCAGCCTGCTGGTACGCCACAACCTGCTGCGCCAGTCCGACTCGCTCGAAGGCATCTCCGCCGTCTATGCCCACCCCCAGGCCCTGGCCCAGTGCCAGAACTGGCTCAACACCCATCTGCCCCACGCCGAGCGCCACGCCGCGGCCAGCAACGCCGAAGGCGCGCGCCTGGCCACCACCAATCCGGCCTGGGCCGGCATCGCCAGCGAACGCGCCGGCAGCGAATTCGGCCTGCATGTGGTGGCCCACGCCATCCAGGACGACGCCTACAACCGCACCCGTTTTGCCGTGGTCTGCCTGCCGCAGACCCTGGCGACTCCGGAAAGTTCGGGCAAGGACTGCGTGAGCCTCATCGTCTCGGTGCCCAACCGTCCGGGCGCCGTGCACGATCTGCTGGTTCCGTTGAAAAAACACGGCGTGTCCATGACACGTTTCGAATCGCGCCCGGCGCGATCGGGACAATGGGAATACTATTTCTACATCGACATCCAGGGCCACACGTCCCAGCCCCATGTCGCAGCCGCGCTTCAAGAGCTCCAAAGCCTGTGCGCGTTCTACAAGGTGTTGGGCACCTACCCGGTGAGTGAATGATGTTTGAACAGTTGGGTCTGATCGGTTGCGGCCTCATGGGCGGTTCATTTGCCCTGGCGCTCAAACGCGCCGGACTGGTCAAACGCGTGGTCGGCTACAGCAAGTCGCCCTCCACCACAGAGCGCGCCCGCGCCATGGGCGTGATCGACGTCGAAGCCCCCTCGGCCCTGCTGGCCGTCTCGGGCGCCGACATCGTGCTGATCGCCGTGCCGGTCTCTGCCACCGAGGCCACCTTCAAGGCCATCAAGCACCTGGTCACGCCGCAGATGCTGATCATGGACGTGGGTTCGACCAAACGTGATGTGGTCGACGCCGCGCGCCGTGCCCTGCGCGAACAGGTTGGCTCCTTCGTGCCGGCCCACCCAATCTCGGGCAAGGAAGTCTCCGGCGTGGAACATGCCGATCCCGACCTGTATTCGGGCAAGCAGATCATCCTCACGCCTCTGGACCGTACCCATGCGACACAGGTGCAGCAGGCCATCGACGTCTGGTCCGCCCTGGGCTGCCATGTGCTCAAGATGACGCCCGAGTCGCACGACGCGGCCTTTGCGGCAGTGAGCCACCTGCCCCACCTGATCGCCTTTGCGCTGATGAACTCCATCACCGGGCAGAACCAGGGCAAGGACTTCCTCTCCCTGGCCGGCCCCGGCTTCCGTGATTTCACCCGCATCGCTGCCAGCGACCCGCAAGTCTGGCGCGACATCATGATCTCCAACCGTGAAGAGCTGCTGACCCAGGCCAAGCTCTTCCAGCGCAATCTGCAGGCTCTCGAACTCATGATCTCCAATGGCAACGCCGACGCGCTCGAAGACCTGATCGGCCAGGCCAGTCAGGCCCGTGCCCACTGGAGCATGAACAAGAACCGCCGGTAATCCCGCCCCGATGTTTTCCACCGCGTTTCTCGACCTGCCGCCCCTGGCCGGTGCGCACGGCCGTGTGCTCCTGCCCGGATCCAAGAGCATCTCCAATCGCGTGCTGCTGCTCTCGGCCCTGTGCCGCGGCCGCACCACCCTGCATGACCTGCTCGACTCCGACGACACCCGCGTGATGCTGGCCGCCCTGCGCCAGCTGGGCTGCGGCGTGCAACAGGACGGCAGCACCGTGGTGATCGACGGCATCGACGGCAGGCTACCCACCACCGCCCTGAAGTTCTTCATGGGCAATGCGGGCACTGCCATGCGCCCGCTCACCGCGGCACTGGCCGTACTGGGCGGCGACTTCGAACTCTCGGGTGTGCCGCGCATGCACGAGCGCCCCATCGGCGACCTGGTCGATGCGCTGCGCCCGCTGGGCTGCACCATCGATTACCTGGGTAACGACGGTTACCCCCCGCTGCGCATCGGGCGCCCGAGTCTCCACCTTGACGCCCCGATCAAGGTTCGCGGCGACGTCTCCAGCCAGTTCCTCACGGCCCTGCTGATGGCCCTGCCCCTGGTCGCGTCGAAAGACATCGCCATCGAAGTCATCGGCGAACTGATCTCCAAACCCTATATCGAGATCACGCTCAACCTCCTCTCGCGTTACGGCATCCAGGTCCAGCGCGAAGGCTGGCAGCGCTTCACCATCCCGGCCGGCAGTCGCTACCAGTCGCCCGGCGTGCTGCACGTGGAGGCCGATGCCTCCTCGGCCAGCTACTTCATTGCACTGGGCGCCATCGCGGCCGAAGCGACCGCCCCGGTGCGCATCGAAGGCGTGGGCGAAAGCTCGATCCAGGGCGACATCAAGTTCGTCGACGCCGCCCGCCTGATGGGCGCGCGCGTGACGAGCGGGCCGAACTGGCTCGAAATCTCCCGGGGCAGCTGGCCGCTCAAGGCCATCGACCTGGACTGCAACCACATCCCCGACGCCGCCATGACCCTGGCCGTGATGGCGCTCTATGCCGACGGCCCCAGCACTCTGCGCAATATCGCGAGCTGGCGCGTCAAGGAAACCGACCGCATCGCCGCCATGGCCGCCGAACTGCGCAAGCTGGGCGCCACGGTCGAAGAAGGCGCGGACTTCATCCGCATCACGCCCCTGGTCACCTCCGGCTGGAAGGCCGCCAGCATCCACACCTACGACGACCACCGTGTCGCCATGTGTTTTTCGCTGGCCGCCTTCAACCCGGCTGGCCGGCCCGTGCGCATCCTGGACCCCAAGTGCGTGGCCAAGACCTTCCCCGACTACTTCGAGGCCCTGTTTTCCGTCACAGTGCCGCAAACCGGCGCCGTCCCCATCCTCTGCGTGGACGGCCCCACCGCCTCCGGCAAGGGCACCCTGGCCGCGGTCCTGGCCGAGCGCCTGGGTTACCACCTGCTGGATTCCGGCGCCCTCTACCGCGTGACCGCCTTGGCCGCCCTGCGCGCCGGTCTGACGCTGGAGCCGGCCAACGAGAAAGCCATCGCCGCCCTGGCAGAGCGCCTGCCCGTGCGCTTCGCAGGTGAGCGCGTGCTGCTGGACGGCGAGGACGTCAGTGACGCCATCCGCAGCGAAAACGGCGGCATGAACGCCTCCAAGGTCTCGGCCCTGCCGGCCGTGCGTACGGCCCTGGTGGCCCTGCAACACAGCTTTGCCCGTCTGCCCGGCCTGGTGGCTGACGGGCGCGATATGGGCACCGTGATCTTCCCGGACGCCCCCTTGAAGGTGTTTTTGACCGCCAGCGCTGCCAAACGGGCCGAGCGGCGCCATAAGCAGTTGATTTCAAAGGGATTTTCGACTACAATCGAAACCCTTCGTGCCGATCTGGAAGCGCGTGATGCCCGGGACATGTCCCGCAGCGTCGCGCCCCTCAAACCGGCACAGGACGCCCGGTTGCTGGACAACTCGGATCTGTCGATTGAAGAGTCGGTGGATCTCGTGCTGGACTGGTGGCAGGGCAAACAGCCTTTCGGACCTGTCTGAGAGGCTGGTGAGGCCCACCCGGCTCCCCTCGCGCTCGCTAAGCGCACGGCCGTGTGGATCAACAACTTAACCCGCGGATCATCCGCACAAACTGCCATCGAAAGCTACCCACCAGTCGCAATGGTGCGACTGTCACGCCACGATCCCCTTCGTGGACGCCCAGATGGTCTAGGAACTTAAATGTCTGAATCTTTTGCCGCCCTGTTTGAAGAATCCCTGCAACGCACCGAAATGCGTCCGGGTGAAGTGATCACCGCCGAAGTCGTGCGCATCGAGCACAGCTTCGTCGTCGTGAATGCCGGCCTCAAGTCCGAGGCCTATGTCCCCGTCGAGGAATTCAAGAACGACCAGGGCGTGCTCGAAGTGCAAGTTGGCGACTTCGTCTCGGTGGCCATCGGCTCCATCGAAAACGGTTACGGCGACACCATCCTGTCGCGTGACACCGCCAAGCGTCTGGCTTCCTGGATGAGCCTGGAAAAGGCCCTGGAAACCGGCGAATTCGTCACCGGCACCACCAGCGGCAAGGTCAAGGGTGGCCTGACTGTTCTGGTCAACGGCATCCGTGCCTTCCTGCCCGGCTCGCTGGTCGACACCCGTCCCACCAAGGACCTGTCTCCGTACGAGAACAAGACCCTGGAATTCAAGGTCATCAAGCTGGACCGCAAGCGCAACAACGTGGTGCTGAGCCGCCGCGCCGTGGTGGAAGCCTCCATGGGCGAAGAGCGCGCCAAGCTCATGCAGAACCTCAAGGAAGGTTCCGTGGTGCAGGGCGTGGTCAAGAACATCACCGAATACGGTGCCTTCGTGGACCTGGGCGGCATCGACGGCCTGCTGCACATCACCGACATGGCCTGGCGCCGTGTGCGTCACCCCTCCGAAGTGGTGACCGCTGGCCAGGAAATCACCGCCAAGATCCTGAAGTTCGACACCGAGAAGAACCGCGTGTCCCTGGGTCTGAAGCAGATGGGCGACGACCCGTGGATGGGCGTTTCCCGCCGTTACCCCACCGCCACCCGCCTGTTCGGCAAGATCACCAACATCGCCGACTACGGCGCGTTCGTGGAACTCGAGCCGGGCATCGAAGGTCTGGTGCACGTCTCCGAAATGGACTGGACCAACAAGAACGTGGCTCCATCGAAGATCGTCGCCCTGGGTGACGAAGTCGAAGTCATGGTCCTGGAAATCGACGAAGACAAGCGCCGTATCAGCCTGGGCATGAAGCAGTGCAAGGCCAACCCCTGGCAGGAATTCGCGCAGAACACCAAGCGCGGCGACCGCGTCAAGGGCCCGATCAAGTCGATCACCGACTTCGGCGTGTTCGTGGGCCTGGCTGCCGGTATCGACGGCCTGGTGCACCTGTCCGATCTGTCCTGGAACGAGCCGGGCGAAGCCGCCGTGCGCAACTACAAGAAGGGCCAGGAAGTGGAAGCACTCGTGCTGGCCGTCGACGTGGACCGCGAGCGCATCTCCCTGGGCATCAAGCAGCTGGACCAGGATCCCTTCACCACCTTCACCTCCGTGAACGACAAGGGTTCCTCGGTGACCGGCAAGGTCAAGACCGTGGACGCCCGTGGCGCCGAGATCGATCTGGGCCAGGACATCCTGGGTTACCTGCGCGCCAGCGAAATCTCGCGTGACCGCGTGGAAGACGCCCGCAACGTGCTCAAGGAAGGCGACGAAGTCACCGCCGTGGTGGTCAACGTGGATCGCAAGACCCGCAACATCCAGCTGTCGATCAAGGCCAAGGACCTGGCCGACGAGCAGGGTGCCATGGCCAACCTGAACCAGCAGTCGGCCCGCGAAAGCGCCGGTACCACCAGCCTTGGCGCTCTGCTGCGCGCCAAGCTGGACACGTCCGAGAAGTGATAAGCATGGGTCTCGCTGCTGCTGTGCAGCGGCGAGACCCTGCGAGCCACGCGAACGTCTCATTTCATGACCCGCTCCGACCTGGTTGAAGAACTGGCGGCCCGTTTCGGGCAGCTGACCCACCGCGACGCCGAGTTCGCGGTCAAGGCCATCCTGGACGCGATGAACGATGCGTTGGTGCGCGGGCACCGCATCGAGATCCGCGGCTTCGGCAGTTTTTCCATCAACCGCAGGCCGCCCCGCATGGGGCGCAACCCGCGCAGTGGTGAGAGCGTGGCCATCCCCGAAAAGCGCGTCCCCCACTTCAAGCCGGGCAAGGCCCTGCGCGAAGCGGTGGACCAGCGCACCAGCGAAATGCAGGCGAACGAACCCAAAGTTTGAACGCGCTACTCGCTAGAATGCCCTCACCCGGGGGACATCGATGAAACAACTGACATGGCTGCTGAAGTGGATACTGCGGGCAGCCATTTTTTTTGCCCTGCTCGCCTTTGCCCTGAACAACCAGCAGGACGTCAGCGTGCACCTCTTCTTCGGCCACGACTGGACCGCGCCGATGGTGCTGGTCGTGCTGGCCGCCTTCACCCTGGGCCTGGCCGCGGGAGTGATTGCCATGCTGCCGCGCTGGCTCAAGCAGCGTCGCGCTGCACGCCGGGCGCGCCGCCTGAGCGCAGCCGAAAGCCAGCTTTCCCTCTCCACACTGCAGCCACCCCATGAATCTTGACCTGAGCTGGATCCTGCTCGGCCTGCCGGCCGCCTTCATCCTGGGCTGGCTGGCCTCTCGCCTGGACCTGCGCCAACTGCGCATCGAGAACCGGCGCAACCCCAAGGCCTACTTCCGCGGCCTGAATTTCCTGCTCAACGAACAGCAGGACCAGGCCATCGACGCCTTCATCGAAGCCGTGCAGCAGGACCCCGACACCTCCGAGCTGCACTTCGCCCTGGGCAACCTGTTCCGTCGCCGCGGCGAGTACGAACGCGCCGTGCGGGTACACGAGCACCTGCTTTCGCGGGGTGACCTGTCCGAAGCCGATCGCCAGCGGGCCCAGCATGCCCTGGCGCTGGACTACCTCAAGGCCGGCCTGCTCGACCGGGCCGAAGACGCCTTGATCAAGCTCGAAGGCACGCCCTTCCAGGCCCAGGCCAGACTGGCCCGACTCGCCAATTACGAACGCTCACGTGACTGGCCACTGGCGGCCGAAATCGCACGCCAGCTTGAAAGTGCCGACCATGGCAGCTTCAGCAGCCGCCTGGCGCACTATCTGTGCGAACAGGCCGCCGCCCACCTCGCGCACGGCGAAGTCACGCAGGCACAGGACGTACTGAACCAGGCCATCAGCACCGCCCCCACCGCCCCGCGCGCGCGCGTCGAACTGGCCCGCCTGCAGATGGAACAAGGGCAGGCCGCGCAGGCCTGCGCGACGCTGGAAGCCGCCCTGACCGCCTGCCCGCCTGCCACGCCGCTGATCGCCGCCCCTCTGGCGCAGGCTGCCGTGGCCAGCGGCCGCACCGTGCCCGTGCTGGCCAGGCTGCAGGACATCTACGAGCAGACACCTTCGCTGGATGTGCTTGAAGCCCTGGTGACCCTGCAGGCCGCGGCCGGCAGCAGCAGCACCAGCACGCGTGACTGGTACGTGCACCACCTGGAACGGGAACCCTCGCTGGTCGCCGCCGCCAAGTGGATCGCCGGCGAGAAGCTCGAGCACGAACAGTTTCATCCCCAAGTGCAGCGCGCGCTGGACCACGCCGTCAAGCCGCTCACGCGCTACCGCTGCGCCGCCTGCGGTTTCGAGGCCAAGCAGCATTTCTGGCAATGCCCGGGCTGCCAGACCTGGGACAGCTATCCTGCCCGTCGCGTCGAAGAACTCTGAACACCATGACGACCATCAGCAAACAACAACTCGCCAAGTCCCGCGTGCTCGTGGTGGGCGACGCCATGATCGACCGCTACTGGTACGGCGCGGTCGACCGCATCAGCCCCGAGGCTCCCGTGCCCGTGGTGCGCGTGACGCGCGAGGAACTCCGTATCGGCGGCGCCGCCAACGTGGCCAGCAACGTCGTGTCGCTGGGTGCGAAGGCCACGCTGCTGACCGTGGTGGGCGACGACGAGGCCAGCCACACACTCGAATCCCTGGTGGCCCAGACCGGCATCACCCCGCATTTCGGTCGCGATGCAGCATTGCAGACCACCGTCAAGCTGCGTGTGATCGGCCGCCAGCAGCAGCTCATCCGCCTCGACTTCGAGAACAGCCCCAAGAGTGAAGTGCTGGCCTCACAGACGGCCGATTTCATCAAGCTGCTGCCCTCCCACGACGCCGTGCTCTTCTCCGACTACGGCAAGGGCGGCCTGGACCATGTGCACCACATGATCGAGCACGCTCAGGCAGCAGGCAAGCCCGTGCTGATCGATCCCAAAGGCTCGGACTACTCGCGCTACAGCGGTGCCACCGTGATCACCCCCAACCGCGCCGAACTGCAGCAGGTGGTGGGCTCCTGGAGCAGCGAAGAGGAACTGCGTGCCAAGTCGCGCACCCTGCTCGACAAGCTCGGCCTGCAGGCCCTGCTGCTCACGCGCAGCGAGGAAGGCATGACACTCTATGACGCCGCAGGCGAGATCAGCGTGGCGGCCCAGGCGCGCGAGGTGTTCGACGTGACCGGCGCGGGCGACACCGTGATCGCCACCCTGGCGGCCCTGGTGGGCGCCGGCCTGCCACTGCGCGAAGCCATGCCCCTGGCCAACAAGGCCGGTGGCATCGTCGTGGGCAAGTTCGGCACGGCCACGGTCAGCTACGACGAGCTGTTCGCCACAAAGTAAATCGAATCGGACAAGAGGAATACACCATGACACGCGTAGTCGTCACCGGAGCCGCCGGTTTCATCGGCGCCAACATCGTCAAGGGCCTGAACGCGCGCGGCATCGACGACATCATCGTTGTCGACGACCTGAGCCAGGGCGACAAGTTCCGCAACTTCGCCGACCTCAAGATCGCCGACTACGTGGACCTGGACGACTTCTATCCCAACTTCGAGGAAGGCCACTACGGCAAGGTCGAGGCCGTCTTCCACGAAGGCGCCTGCAGCGACACCATGGAGCAGGACGGCAAGTACATGATGGACAACAACTACACGCTCTCGTGCGAGTTGTTTCAGGCCTGCCAGCGCTATGGCACCCGCCTGCTCTACGCCTCCTCCGCAGCGACCTATGGCAACTCCGAGACCTTCCGGGAGGTGCCCGAGTTCGAGGCTCCGCTCAACGTCTACGGTTATTCCAAGCTGCTGTTCGACCAGCGCATGCGCCGCGAACTCGGCACCAATTTCGAGAAAGCCAAGATCCAGGTGGCGGGCTTCCGTTACTTCAACGTCTACGGCCCGCGCGAACAGCACAAGGGCCGCATGGCCAGCGTGGCCTTCCACCAGTTCAACCAGTTCCGTGCCGAAGGCAAGGTCAAACTTTTCGGCGAATATGGCGGCTATGGACCGGGCCAGCAGATGCGCGACTTCGTCTTCGTGGACGATGTGGTGGCCGTCAACCTCTGGTTCTTCGACCACCCGGGCAAGAGCGGCGTGTTCAACCTCGGCTCGGGCCGGGCCCAGCCCTTCAACGACGTGGCCGTGGGCGTGGTCAACACCTTGCGTGCGCTCAAGGGAGAAACCGCCCTGCCGCTGGAGAAGATCGCGGCCCAGGGCCTGATCGAGTACATCCCCTTCCCCGACGCACTGCGCGGCAAGTACCAGTGCTTCACGCAGGCGGATCTGGCCAAGCTGCGCGCTGCCGGCTGTGATCACCAGTTTGCCGACGTGCAGACCGGTGTGGCCCAGTACGTGAAGTGGCTGGCCAGCCGGGCCTGATCACCTACTCCCAAGAAAAAAGCCGGCGCATACCGCGAGCCGTTCAATTAAAGTGTTGACGCGGCTGAGAATTTGGTTAGCCCCCGGTATCCACCCGGGGGCTTTATTTTTAACGCGAAGCTATTGATTCATTTCCAAACCTGAGCCATTTCTAGCCGGATTCCAGACCCCTGAAGACATGATCAGATGAGTGAAGCATCCAAGACCAGCGCTTGTGGATAACTCAACAACGCACCGCAGCGCGCTTGAACTGTTGCCACCCAGGCCCGGTCAGCCATGCCAGGCTGCCTCAGTTGGGCTTTGAGGTCGATTGGAAACTTCCAGGAAATCCCCGCAACGTCGTACCCGCCTAGCCGTTGAGTCGTCGTTACTCCATCGGTCGCTTGTGCCATCGAGAAAATCTGGACGACGTACTTGTCTGCATTGACGGGAGCGCTCCAATGCAAAGCATCCGCTTGCTGCTGAACCGACCGGGATTTCAACGCACACTGGTCGGCAGCCTGGATAACAAAGTATGGCCCCTGGGCATGCAGATCCTGCACCGAGTAAGTCGGACAGTTGCGGCTCACAATAACCTTCACAGCAGAAGTCAGCACCGTAACTGGCGCACCCAGACGCCAGCGCGCCCCCGTCACCACAGTGTCGATAGACTCAAGCACGCGCCCCTCGGGCAGCACCACGGCCACCTGCACCCTGTAGCTGGAATTGGCGTCACCGCCCCACTGCAATTCTGGTTGCCGATCTGCAATCTGGCTGCCTCGCTTTGGCGTCAGCAGCTCATAGCGCTCGCAGCCGGTCTGCGCCCATGCGCTCCAAGCCGACATCAGGCAGAAAGTCAAAAGTAGCCATCGCTTCCAGGTCAAACACATCGTCTCTTTCCCTTCACGGTTTGGCCGCTGCCGGTGTCGCTGGCTGACCGGCGCCACGCATCGTCTGTAGCTGTGCCATCGGCAGGCCGAACACCCATTTGGCATAACCCGGCGCCTCTTCAAAATGGGCATGCCTCGCATCAAATCCCAGCCGCTTGATCGGCTGGCCTTGCGCCTGGCTGTAAACCCCGATGATGAAACCCGCAGGGTCTCGCACCACACCCCATTCCTGACGTCCCGTCATCGGGTCCGCATAAAGCTGACGCAAATGCCGTCGCACACCAGGCACCCGGGGGTCCTTCAGCAAGTCCTGCAGGTCACGGGGCCCCCGTGCAGCCAATGCACCGCTGGTATTGGCGGCTGTCGCCGCCACAGCAACCCCGGCATAGCTGTACAGTGCCCGCTCGAACTCGGCCCCTGTCGACAGCAAGGCCTGTTCCGCATCCCGGCGCCCCGCCTGCGCGCCTAGCTGCAAAGCCGCAGAAGCACCCAGAGCCAATACCGCCACGGCCATCAGCAGCAGCACATAGGCAAAGCCATACTGCGCCCGCCAGCCGTGGCTGACCTGCCCACTACCACTCCGCATAGGGTCGCCCGTTGCGCCCGTTCCCAGGCGCCCCGCTCCGGATGTCATAAACACGCCCCTTGTGACCGCTGGGCACCTCAACGATCTGCCAGGTGGCATCGGAGTCCGTCACTGGATCGACAGGCAGTGTCTTGAGATAGTGCTTCTCCACTAGCTCCTCCAGACTCTCCGGGAAGCGGCCCTGGTCACCGTAGAACTTGTCGATGACATCCCGCACGCCCCGCAGATTGTCACGGAGCACGGTTTCCTTGGCTACATCGATCCGGTCTGCATACCGTGGAACCACCAAAGTCAGCAGCACCGCGACGATGGCCAACACCACCAGCAGTTCGATCAGGGTGAATCCTCTATTGCGCATTGTCATCACCAACGCCTCAAGGTCACACCGTTCAGACCTATCAGCGACGACAGGCTGAAAACGTCGTACACATCGTCACCTTCGGCCAGGTCGGTTGGCTCGCTCGCATAGGAGCGCTTGCCCCAGGTCTGGGCATCCTCAACGTTTGGGTCTTCGAAAAAAGGGTCTCGGGGAACACGTCGCAAAAAGTACAACTTGCCACGCTTTGGGTCCCGCTGGTCAGTCACCCCGTCAACCAAGACCTCCAGGTTTCTGGGATAACCCGTCGTACCGGCATCACGATGTACCCGTCCTTCGTCACCAGCCTTTTTGTAGGCATCGATGGCCGTACGGATTTCAGTCAACGCTGCCCGCAACTGCTGCTCCTTACCCCGCTGCACCTGAATCTGTGCCACCGGCACCACAAGACTGGCCAGCACCGCCAGAATGGCCAGGGTCACGAGCAACTCCACCAGCGTGAAGCCGCACTCCCGCCACAGCGGCCAGCTGCCACCCCGCTTCAAAAATGCTGGCGGCCTACGCATACGCCGTCAGGGAGCAACGCCGATCACCAGCGGTGACGGCAAAGGCGCACTCACCGCCTTGCCACCCTGAGCCACGGGCGCCATGCTCAGCAGCTGGACCCGCGCATCGGCGCTGGCGGCCGCAGTTGCCCGAAGATTCACCGTCGCCACCACCCCGCTGCCGGTCGCCCCCGAATCGCCGGAACGCGTCACCGTCAGCACGATCTGGCCACTCGGGTCCACCCGGCTGCTGAAATTCGTCTGTGCTCCGCCCTGCTTGAGGAAATCCCCTTCGGTCACGGACACCACCTGCATGCTGCGCGCGTCAAATCCGACCGCCAGGGGCAAACTCATCATGGGTTGGCTGGACTGCATCGTCAGCTGCACTGCAAACACATCGCCGACCTTCACCTTCTCTGGCCCCTGCCAGGCCAGCGCTGTCGGGGTCTGCGCCCCGCCAGCATCGCCATTTCCTTGCGATGCAGCCGCCCCGTTCGCCGCCTTGACCGCCCCCTCAGCTGAAGCATTACCCGCCGCTGTTGCAGGTTTCGCGTTTGTGTCCGTACTTCCCCAACTGAAGCCGCTGAGACTGGTTTCCGTCCCTGAATCAAACTCCAAATTGGAAGTACCGGGTCGAGTGAGATTGCGCAGAATGCGCGGTGTGATGGACAGAACAATTTCTGTCTTGGAGGTATCGTCGCGCTGCTCTCCGAACAAGCGTCCCAGGAGCGGTATATCGCCCAGGCCGGGAACCTTGTTCCCCGTCTGCCGGTCCTCGTTGTTGATCAAACCTGCGAGCACCTGGTTTTCGCCGTCCTTCAAACGCAGGATGGTCTGCGCTGTCCGCGTTCCTATCTGGTAGGCCAAAGAGCCCGATTTCGTTTGCACCTGACTGGTCACGCTGCTCACTTCCAGTGAAATTTTGATGGCTACTTCACCTTCGATGGAAATCGTCGGTTCTACATCCAGCTTCAGTCCCACATCCACGTAGTTCACCGATTCCGCCACGAAACCGGTGGCAGTCGAGGTAGACGTGATGTTGGGCACTCGCTCGCCAATCAGAATCTTGGCCTTCTCGCGGTTGCGCACACGGATACGCGGATTGGCCAGGATATTCGCGTCCGTGTCCACCTTCTTGGCATTGATGGTGGTTGGCCCTATGGTGGCGCCAATGGTTTCCGCATTCAGTCCACGCAAGTCAGCAACTGACAAGGCCCCCGTGGATGCTGCCAAAGGGCTCAAACTGATCTGCTCCGGCCAGCGTATGCCCAAGTCAAGCAAACGGGTGCGCTTGACCTCGAGTATCTCCACCTCCAGCATCACCTCGGATTCCGCCACATCATGCATGGCCACTAGCCTGGCCGCCATGCGGATCGCCTCCGGTGTGTCCCGCAGGATCAGCAAGTTCAGTTTCTCGTCCACCACCACATCACGCGACTTGAGGATGGTCTTCAGCGTGCTGGCCACCACCTTGGCCTCTGCATTGCCTAGGTAGAAAGCCTTGACCGTGAGGGACTGGTAGTCCTTCTGCTTGGCCTGCGTATTGGGATAGATCAGCACCGAATTCGCGTCAAGCACCCGCTGCTCCAGCTGATTGGTCAGCAAGGTCAGGTTCACGGCGGCTTCGATGGTCGAGTTCTTCAGAAAGATGGAAGTCTTCTGATCCGAGCGCACATCCTTGTCAAACAGGAAGTTCAAACCCGAGGTGCGCGAAATCACTTCGAACACCGATTTCAACGGTGCATCCTTGAACTCAATCGTGATGGGCTTGCGGTAGGCCTCAGCCAACAGGACCGTGCCCGTCTTTTTCTGGTTGGTCTCCTCCAGGTCCTGCAACAGGGCCTTGGCCTTGCGGTTTTGCGAGTCCTCGGTCAACACCATGCGCAGCCAGTTCTCGGCCACCTTGTCTTCCTTGCGATCCAGCGCCTGCTGGGCTGCATTCATCCATTTAGCATGACGCTGGGCTGCTGCGATGGCATTCAGTCCATCCTGCGCGCGAGGATTCCCCGGCTGCCAAGTCATCGCACGCCGGAATGCCGCACGCGCATCGTCATACCGCTCCTCGTCCAGCGCCTTGCGTCCCGCCGCGAGAGCCGCGGAAACCAGCCCTTCGCGGGTCTGCAGGACAGCAATGCGGAATTTGGCCGAATCCGTCTCCCTCTGGCTTGCCTCCTCGAAACGCGCCAGCGCCTCCTCGGTGCGCCCTTCACGGGCCAGGTCCTGGCCTTCACGGTAAGCGCGTTCGCTGGCACAGCCCGCCAGCACAAGGCCGACCAGCAAGCCCAGCAGAGTCCGCCGGATACGCCCGTCCCTGATCCACTTCATCGCGTTTCTCCAATCACCAGATTCTGGGACAGGCCCAGCGGCAAATACATCAGTTCCATCTGCGGCGGCTTGATCGAATCCACACGGTACTGGCCTTCCAGCACCTGCCCCTCGCGCACCACAAACGTTTTTTCACCTTGCCCCAGATAAACCTCCCAGCTGCCGTTTTCCTGCTTCTTACCCAGATAGACGTAAGGCATGGTCGGCGCCGTCGGTACAGGCTCGGGCACCACCACGGGCTTGAGCTTGGGTGCCGGCGGCGTCCAACTGTGCTGGCTGAATAGATCTCGCACCGGCGCACGTTGCCCGGACTTCACCAATTGATCACGCGGAACCAGCACCTGGGCGCCGTGCAATGGTGCTGGCGTGGCCAACTCAAGCACCGGCTGGCCAGGAGATGCAAGCCGCGCTGCAGGTTGCACCCGCGGCGCCACCACGGCTACGGCACCATCCGCAGGTGTCTTGTCACCAAACACCGCCAGCAACAAGGCACCCACGAACACGGGGCCCAAAATCCACCAGCGCTTGTGCTGCCCCTTGGTGCCCATCAGGTGCTCCCCTTCCCGGACCTGGCCGGGTTGGTCCAGATCGACACGCGCAGGCGTATCTCGCCTTGCCTCTGCCCCACGGACTCACGTTTGAGCAGCATCTGGTCCACACTCACTCCAGGAAATTCGAGCAGCACGGCTTCTACAAATTGCCGCACTTGCGGGTATGCAGCCCGCAGCGGGAAGGTCAGCTGCAAACGCCGCAGACCGCCCAGCCCTTCGCCCGTCACCTGAAAATCCGTTTCCGACAGTGTCAGACCCTTGCTCTGCGCAATCCGCCCCAGGCGCCGCAGCACCTCGCTGACTTCCTGCTCAGACAATGTCACGCGGTCCAGCTCCGCCACCAACGCCATATCCTGCTGTCCGGTCAGCTCTGATGGACTCACCGTCCGCATGGCTTGCCCGGACTGCAATCCCTGCAACTCCGCCCGAGCCTGTGCCAGTTGCTGAGCGCCGCCCGGCAGCAACACCAGCCAGAGCGCCAGGCTCCCCACCAGCAAAGCCAGCACACCCAGCCAGACCATGCCATGGCGCCACAGCAGGATCTCCAGCCGCAGACGCCCGTGCCCCACTTTCATCCAAGCCGGCTTCATCGCGCCCCCTCCTGCAGGTTCGAGACCAGCGTCGCCTGCCGCGTGGGCAGCAACATCAGCTCGAAGGTCAAGCGCATGGGCCGGTTCGCATCCTGGCCATTCGTCTCATGCTTGTTGTAGGTCAGACGTCCCAGCACGCCCTGGCCCTGCAAGGCTGCGGCATATTGCAGCAGGGTGTCGAGCGACTTGGCCTCCGCCTGCAAGCGCACCGTTCCGCGCTGCCCGTCCGGCTCCACGCTGACCAGCGCCACCTGCGGTGGCGTGGAGCGTTCCAGTTGTTCGAACAATTCCTGCCAGGGGATGTTGAGTTGCCGAGCCACCGCCCGCAGTCCCTGCCGCTGGTCCGTGCTCAAGGCCTGCCCCGCCACCAGCCCTGCGTCACGTCGTACCGCGGTGGATGTGCGTGCCGCCACCGGCTTCGCGGGCGTAGAACGCAGCGCCTGCACCTGGGCTTGCACCGCCTCCATCTCCTGCCTCTGCTGCCAAGCCACCCAGCCACCCCAGGCCAAAGCTGTCAGCGCCACACCAGCCAGCGCCAATGCGGCAACTGTTGTACGCATCCGGCTCTGCCGGCCCCACAGCGTCCAGCGCGGCGCGGTCTCCCAGTGAAGCATTGCCGTGGAAGGTTCAAGCCGCATGCCTAGCCCCTTCCCCTTCCAAGCACTGTCGCGCGCACCAGGCCGCCTGCACCGCCTCCGGGGCATCCAGCGGCGCGGTCGGCATCTTGCCAGCAGGGCGCCAGGGCAAGGTCTTCAAAGATTCATGCTCTGCAGCCTTGTCACCCCCTTCGAACAAAGCCAGCAAATGCAAGTTTTCCTGCCCACTGTCCACACGCAACATCTCACGCCGACCTTCCTGTGCGGCCAGCGTCTGTAAAGTCTTCAAGCTACTGGCGCCCGGCCAACGCACACTGCGCAAGGACACCATGCGCCCGGCCTCGCGCCGCTGCACATACAGGCGCTGCGCCACGGCCACGGCCAGCCAGCCCGTCTGCGGCCACTGGGTCTGCCCCTGTTGTTGCGCCAGCAGCAGAGGCGTGTGCAGCGCAATCCCGCCCCAGCGCGCCCGCATGGCCGCCCAGACCGGCTCCCACACAGCCGGCACAGCGGTACACAGAAACGCGCCCTCGGCTTGCCAATCACCCGTCACCATCCACCCGCCTGACGGGCCGGCGCCCCAAAGCTGCTGCGCTCTGGCCGCAGCCACCGCATGCAACTCGGACAAGGAGGCCGTCTGGGCCGGCACGCTTTGCACCCAATGCCGGGCCAGGCTGGGCGCCAGGCACACCTGCACCGGCTGCCGCGTCGCGCTCGCCTGCGGCGCCTGGTTCAGCACCCACTCCCGCACGGCGGTCGGTCCATCCACATCCTCAGGCCAGTCCCAGTTCTGCCAGTCCGTCGCCTCCGGCGCCAGCCAGGCCACCCCCCGCTCGGAGACACCGAGCACCAGCGGCAGCACCGGTAAGGCGGACTTACTGCGCCAGCGTGACACGTCGCACCTCCTCCAGCGTGGTCGCGCCTGAACGTACCAGGTCCAGCGCCGCCTCCAGCAGCGTGCGCGTGCCGCGCTGTCGTGCCGCCTCCTTGATCTGGCGCACCGGCAGGCGCTGGATGATCATCTCGCGCAGCTCATCGTCCAGCAGCAGAAACTCCGCAATCGCCCGCCGCCCTCGGAAACCCGTGCCGCGGCAGTCGCCGCAGCCCGCGCCTTTCATGAACTTCGCATCCGTCCACTGCCCGGCGTCCAGTCCCAGCTTCTCGAACTCCAGCGCCTCGGGCTGGTAGGGCTGGCGGCAATGCGTGCAATTCACCCGCACCAGGCGCTGCGCCCAGATGCCGTTGAGTGCCGACACCAGGGTGTAAGGGTCCAGACCCATGTGTGTGAAACGGCCGAATACGTCGAACACATTGTTCGCATGCACCGTGGTCAGCACCAGGTGGCCGGTCAGGGCTGACTGCACCGCAATCTCGGCCGTCTCACGGTCGCGGATTTCGCCCACCATGATCTTGTCGGGGTCGTGCCGCAGGATAGAGCGCAGGCCGCGCGCAAACGTCAGCCCCTTCTTCTCGTTCACCGGGATCTGCAGCACCCCGGGCAGCTGGTATTCCACCGGGTCTTCGATGGTGATGATCTTGTCCCGCCCCGTATAGGTCTCGGCCAGCGCGGCATAAAGCGTGGTGGTCTTGCCCGAGCCCGTGGGGCCCGTCACCAACAACATGCCGTAGGCGGCCTCCGTCAGAGTGCGCATGGTCTTGAGCGCCACCGCATCAAAACCCAGCGCCTCCAGACTCAGCTTGCCATGCGCTTCGATCATGGCCTGCTTGTCCAGAATCCGCACCACCGCATCCTCTCCGTGGATGCTGGGCATGATGGACACACGCAGGTCGATCAGCCGCCCCTGGGCCCGTACCTGGAAGCTGCCGTCCTGCGGCACACGCCGCTCGGCAATGTCCAGCTCAGCCAGCACCTTGAGGCGCGAGATGGTCTGTTCCGCCACGGCGCGGTCCTGGATCTCCGTCACATCGTCCAGCACTCCGTCGATGCGGTAGCGCACCGCCAGCCCGATGGGTGTGGACTCCAGGTGCACGTCGCTGGCCCCGGCGCGCAGGGCGTCGTAGAGCGTGGAGTTCACCAGCCGCACCGCCGGGCTCGCCGCATCCGTGGCGCTCACCAGGGACAGCACCTCAATGCCCTGATCTGCCTCGGACTTGTCCGAGCGCATGGACTCCAGGCTGTCCACCGC
Organism: Hylemonella sp. GW821-FHT10B10; assembly: GCF_059415585.1. Classification (NCBI taxonomy): domain Bacteria; kingdom Pseudomonadati; phylum Pseudomonadota; class Betaproteobacteria; order Burkholderiales; family Comamonadaceae; genus Hylemonella; species Hylemonella sp. GW821-FHT10B10. The sequence continues at coordinate 24,684 of NZ_JBWKNN010000006.1, forward strand.
CCGCAGCGACGCCTCCTGCTGCGTCAGATAGGCGTGCAAGTCTTCTGGCGTGCACAGCACCTGCTGCACCGCCTGGCCCGCCGCCTGTTCCAGCTGGGCCAGCACATCGCCGTCAAAAGGGTCGGTCAGGGCGGCCACCCAGATGCCGGGGTCATCGGCTCGCTGCAGCAGCACAGCGCGCTGGGTCTGCGCCCGGGCCATGGGCCAGAGGTCCAGCCGGGCGGTCTGCGGGTTCAGCGCCAGGTTGTCCCAGAAAGGCAGGTCAAACTGGGTCGCCAGCCAGGCGGCGGCCTCACGCGGATGCATCTGATGCGCTTCGGCCAGCACATCCACCAGCGGCCGACCACTGACCTGTGCACGAGCACGCAGACCCTGCAGTCCCTCCAGCGTCGGTGCCGCCACCGTGTCTGTCATCAGAAGCTCCCCGCCAAATCAAAGATGGGCATGTACAGCAAGACCACGATGACCCCGATCACCAGGCCGATGGCCGCCATCAGGATGGGCTCAAAGGCCTTGCTGAACTGTTCGATCCAGCGTGTGGTCTCCGTATCGTAAAAGGCCGCCGTGCGCCCCAGCATCTGACCCATCTGCCCCGTCTGCTCGCCCACCCGCAGCATGCGCAGGGAGACCGGTGTAGCCAGGCCATGCCGCTCCAGCGCGCTGGACAGGCTTTCGCCCTGGCCCACGGCCAGACGTGCGGCCTGCAGCCGGCCCACGGTGTCCTGCGGCAAGACGGCTTCGCAGAGCTGCATGGCCCGCATGATGGAAATGCCCCCGTCCAGCAGCATGCCCAGCGTGAGGTACAGGCGCGTCAGCGTCAGGATTTCCAGGCGCTGTCGCACACCGGGCAGCACCCGCAGCAGGCGGCTCCACTGGCCCGTGCGCAGCAAACGGCGCGCGCCCCAGACCAGCGCCACCACGGCCACGGCCAGGCCGCCCACCAGCCAGAGCGCATAGTGGGCGGCGAACTGCCCCCAGGCCAACAGCACCTGTGAGGCCCAGGGCAGGCTGCGCCCGCCGCCCTGGTAGACCGAGGCAAAGCGCGGCACCACATAACCCAGCAGGAACAGCGCGACGGCCAGGCCCACGCAGAACAGTATGGAGGGATAGATGGCCGCGCTGACCACTTTGTGTTTCAAGGTTCGTAGCCGCGTTTCGTAAGACACGTAACGCTCCAGCGCCCGTGGCAGGTCGCTGGTGCCTTCGGCGGCCTGCACCACGCCCACAAAGAGAGGGGGGAACACCTCGCCCTGCTGCGCCAGCGCCTGCGAAAGGCGTTGCCCTTGTTGCAGGGCATCCCGCAGGCGCTGCAGCACAGCCCGCAGATGGGCTTGCCCCGCGCGCTCCAGCAAGGCGTCCAAGGCCTCCACCACGCTCAGGCCCGCACTGACCAGGGCCAGCAATTCCTGGGCGAACAAGAGCAGGTCAAAGGGTTTGCTGCGCCGCGCAGGCAGCCAAGCCTTGCCGGCTGCCACCTTGAGCGACAGCAGCGCCAGACCGCGGGATTGAATCAGCGTTTGCGCATGCGCCGCGTCCAAGGCCTCCAGCTCAAAGGCCTCGATCTGCTGCTGCGCGCTGAGTGCACGCACCTCGAATTTCATGACGGCGCCCCTCGCGCCCCGTCAATGGTTGCTGACGTCGGCCGCATCGCCCGTACCTCCGGGCTGGCCGTCCTTGCCGTAGCTCAGCAAATCGAAGTCGCCCTTGCTGCCCGGGCTGGTGTAGAGATAGGGCTTGCCCCAGGGGTCGGGCGGCGCGGCTTTTTCGAGGTAGGGGCCGTTCCACTTGGCGGCGCGCGCGCTGTCGGCGGGGCGGTTTACCAGGGCGCCCAGACCTTCTTCGGTGCTGGGGTAGCTGCCGGTGTCGATGCGGTAGGCACCGAGAGCACGGCTGAAAGCTTCGATCTGGGATTTGGCGACGGCTTGTTCGGACTTGCCGAGTTGGCCGAAGTATTTGGGGCCGACGTAGGCGGCGAGAAGGCCGATGATGGCAACCACCACCAGAAGCTCTAACAGGGTAAACCCTCTCAGTTTGCCTCTACCATCATATCTAGTCGGTTGGTACACACCCAATTTATGTCTTGCTTTCATGCGATCAAGTTCGGACTTAATTATCCAACGGCGTACTAGGTCTCCACCTACTATCTAACTCTGGGGTCATTCTGATTCTTCAGCACCAAACGGACACCACGACATTTAGTATGCAAATACTTCCAAAATGCAACCAACCACTGCCGCATGGACTTTGACTCTTTCATTTCCAATCGCGCCAGATCACGTTTAGCGTATTCATGCCCTAAGTCCGCAGCTCGAATCAGGAATTTCTTTGCGCGCTCTATACCCTCAGGTGTGCCTCTATCAACGTTTAAAACATAAGCCCAATAAGCTGCAGATGGATGCGACAAATTAGACGCTTCCTCCATAAAGTTTCTGGCCTCTTCTGAGCGTCCTAAACGCATCAACAAGGAGCCCAAATAGTACGCACCTTGCTGCCGGTCATATTCATATGCAGTTCTATACAGACCAATAGATCGATCCGTATCCGCTGTCACGCCTAAGCCTTGCTCATATAGCCACCCTAATTGCAAGGCTCCCTCCTTAGCACCCAAAGAAAGCGCCTCTTCGAGATACATCCGAGCTTCTTCGTGATGCTCGATCTCAAGAGAAGCATATGCGTTGCTCAAGAGTTTTTGCACTTTCTCATCCATCACATTTCCCTTATGGCGTTGGCGGAGCCGGGGGAGGCGGTGGCTCGGGCGGCGTAGGACCAGGTGGGCCTGGAGGCTTAGGTGGTGCCGGTACTGGTTTTTGAGGTATAGGTGGTCTAGGCGGCGGCGGCGGCGGACGTCTATCAGTTGCATAGCAAAGCAAACAGAATACCACTTGTACAAAATTTCTTTTTACTGTTTTACAAACAGCTTTGCACACATCGCCGGCACCGCAGACTGGACCACTTCCCGCTCCAGACCATGGTGACCATGGAGACAATCCAGTTGGATCAGTTAGTCCCAAAGGATCGGCATTGACATAGGCATAGACGTTATCACCCCCATCTAACCCAATGGGATCAGCCGAAATAAACCGTTTTCCAAGTTGAGGATCGTAGTAGCGAGCACGATAGAAATACAAACCAGTACCATCATTTTCTCGACCCGTATACTGAATTGGATTACCTGTGGAATCCGGCCCAACTGTATTGCTCTGTCCATATGGACTGTATGCATAGCTATTCTGCAAATTCGAATTGTCATCATCCGAAAACTGTGCAATCACGCTATTGAGCGCATCCGTTATATAAATGCGACTATCGGCTGAGTCCTTTTGTCCAGCACTGTTAATGCTAGTACGAGCGATAGTTTCATCAAGGCTCAAACCCGTGAGCAGACGGTGGCTTAGCTTACCGTCTCGGATTTCGCCCAACGCTTGTGCACCCTCGTAAAGGTATTGCACAGTACTGGTTTGACTGCCTTGCGTGATCGTGTTTTGAACCCGACGTCCAAACGCGTCGTAGTTGAAGTTTGCTGTCAACAGACTTGACCCGCTTACTCCACTCTGTTCAATCCGAAGCAGCCTATCACTGGCATCCCATACATAAAGCGTCTGCTCACTGGTATCCGCCGCGTTCTGCTTCTGCACCAGATTGCCGTTGGCGTCATAGGTCAGGTTGTAGGTCTTACTCGTGCCGCCAAGGTTCAGGGTGATGGCCGTCATGCGATTGGCCGCATCGAAGACGGCCGTCATGGGCGTTTCGCCCTGGCCCGTGCCGTTGGCGTTGAGCGTGGTCCGGGCGGTACGGCGGCCATTGGCGTCGTACTCGTAGTCAATCTGCTCGATGAGTTGCTCGCCGGCCGTGCCGGCCGCCTTGAGGTACTTGATCTGGCTCAGGCGGTCCAGGCTGTCGTAGCCATAGGCTTGGGTGATCAGGTCCGGGGTGTTACCGGCCTGGACCTTGCGCGCGCTCAGGCGGCCTGCGGCGTCATAGCTGTAGTTGGTGGCGTGATCCTGGCCCCCGACGTTGGTGGTGTGGCCCAGCAGGCGGTCGGCGTTGTCCCAACGATAAGTCGTCACCTCCGGTGCGGCGATGCCCGTGCCGCTCAAGGTGCGGCGGGTCATGCGGCCCAGGCTGTCGTACTGGTAGGCCAGGGTGTGGCTGCCGGCGGCCGTGGTGCTGGTGGTCTGGACGATACGGTTGACGGCGTCGTAGACATAAGTGTTGACGCTGCTGGCGTCACGCACCTCGCTGAGGCGGCCCGTCGCATCGTACTGGTAGCTCACCGTGCGGTCCGGCAGCTCCAGACTCGCCAGCTGGCCGCGCTCGTTGTAGCGCAGAGTACTGAGCTGGCCCTTGCGGTTGGTGACCTTGCTCAGGCGGCCAGCGACGTCGTACTCATAGGTCTCACTCTGATTGAGCGCATCAGTCTTGCTAATCAGCCTACCATTTACGTCGTAACCATAGCGCTCAATCTGAACACCTGCGGAATTAGTGATGCTCGTCAAACGTCCTGCAGCGTCAAAACTTTGATAAGCGTTTTGACTCAATGGGTCGGTGGCCTGAATGGCTTGGTCCAGGGTGTTGTACTGGAAACTACTGCTGTAGCCTAGGGGGTCCGTGCTGCCTATCGTACGGCCCAATCCATCTATCCCCAGGCGGGTTTCATTGCCTTGTGCATCGGTGATCTGGGCCAGATCGCCGGCGATGTTGTAGCCCAGACTGACCTTACGTTGACTAGGTGCAATGCTGCTGGCCACGCCGGACTGCACCACGGGGATACTAGCCACATTGACCTGCGCTGGCGCTACCGCCTGGTTGACCAAGCCCTGGGAGTTGTAACCGAGGCTAGTTTGAATTCCAACAGGGTTTGTAAATGCGATTAAACGACCTGCATTGTCATATGCGCTGCTGGTAAAAACAGGCGTGTAGCTGAGCTCCACTCCCCCCTGAGTACTGGGCACGCCGAGCAGAAAACGCGTGGCCTGTACAGGCTTGTTGAAGATGGGGTCGTACAGGGCCTCGATGCGCTGGCCCAGGGCATCGACCACGGCCGTGAGGTTACCCACAGTGTCGTACTCATATCTGGTCTCACGGCCCAGCGGGTCGATGGACTTGGTTTTCTGCTGCTTGGCGTCGTAGACGAACTGGGTGCGCTGGCCCAGGGGGTCGATGGCCTCGGTGGCCAGGCCGCGGGCGTTGAACTTGCTGCGACGCACCTGACCGTCTGGCTGGGTGACGATGACTTCCTGCACCGTGCCGCCGAAGAAGCGCCAGCCGGCGGCGCGGGTTTCTTCGGATTCCACATCCGGGCAGGTGCCCGCCAGGGGAATGGCGATGGTGTTGCCGCCGCTGGGCGCGAGGATGCGCGTGGACAGGGACTGGCCGGCGCGGCAGGTGTAATCCCACACCCGGCCGCTACCGCCACCGACGGGCTCCAGGCCACCTTCACCGCCCAGGACCTTGACCACACAGGCGCCGGTGCGACGGTAGGCGAACTTCCAGGTCTCCCCGGTGGAGGTCACCTGCTTGACGACACGGTCTGTGCCATAGGTGTTGACCGTGGGCGTGCCCGAATCCGGGTAGAGGATGGAGCTCAGCAGACGCATGCTGGGGGGCACGAGGTCCGCAGAGCAGGCGATCTGTGCTGAACCACTGTCCGTGTTGGTATAGAGGGGCACGGACTGGTAGGTGTATTGCGTGGCGCGGTTGGCGGCGTCCGTGACCTTGCTCACGCGGCCTTCGCTCGTGTACTCATAGTCCACCCGGCGGCCCGTGTGGTCCGTGATGCGGGACACGAAACCATTGGAGCCGTAACTCATGCTCAGGCCACGGCTGGCCAGCCCGTTGATGGACAGGATGCGGCCATTGCTCTGACGGCTGATGGTGGTGGTATTGCCGCTGGTGTCGATGATCTTGGTCAGGAACTGCGGCGGACCGCCACGGATGACACCCGGAATGCCTGCAAAGGGCTCGAAATACCAGCGCGTGCCGTCCTTGAGGACGAACTCCCAGTTGCCGCCCGACACAGCACGTGCATAGGCACCGGCGTAGCGGGTGTCGTCCACGGGGCGGTACTTGCCCGTGCCGTCATCAACCAGATTGACGTAGATGCCGCCGGGCATGACCACGCGCTTCTGCACACCACTCATGGGCCAGAAGCTGATGTCGTAATCAAACGTCCAGCCATAACCAAAGCTGGTGATGGTGCCGGCACGGTTGTCGAAGGCGTCCACGGGGTTGTAGCGCAGACCGGAATTCACAGCCGTCACGCCACCGAAGGACAAGCCGCTGTTGTAGCGCGCCATTTCCTGGCCGGTGAAGAGGTCCACCGGGTTGCCGGCCGTGCCCGCAGCCTGGGCCTGCCCATCGCAAGTCGGGCAAGGCTGCGGCGGCTTGGGTACGGGCGGGCAGCTCAAACTGAACAGGCCGCAGACACCGCAGAAGCGCGGGATACCCACGCCCGGATCGCTGGTGACGGTCTTGCCGTCGGCACTGACCGTGCCCAGGCCGGCCATCTTCCAGTCGCCGGTACCGCCCATGGGCGAGCCGTCGAACCACCAGATTTCCACCTTTTCGCCCGGGTCCTTTTCGGACACGTTGGGCAGGGTCACGGGGATGGGCGTGCTGGGGATGCCGCCCATGGGCGTGCCGAAGTAGAGCTGGTAGGCCTCTTTCATGGGGAAAGGCGGCGCGCCGACGGGCAGCTTGTCGGGGTCGATCTTCTGCACGGCGATGCGGGTTTTCTTCACACCGTCCCAGCCGGTGATGGTGGCACCTGCGGGCAGGGTGATGGCAAAACCGGGATAGCGCTCGTCGCTGATCTGCTGGTCCTGCGTGGCGTTGTCGATGGGCTTGAACAGCGCATCGGCCGGCGGCGGCTGGAGGATCCAGTCCGACATGGTGAGCAGCTCATTGGCCGCCAGGGTGATGTTGTAGGGCCAGATGGGGTAGAGGCTGTTGGCCGGCGTGGCGTCAAATCGCAGGGTGGTGACCCCGCTGGACAGACCCGTGAGCGTGAAGTTGCCGCCGGCGTCCGTCACCACCTGGTTGGTGGTGGTGTCCTGGCGCACGATGATGCCGGCGATGCCAGCACCAGAAGGCGTGATGAAACGGCCCTTGACGCCCGTGACGTTGTCCTTGGTGACGACACGCACGCTCACCTGGCTCTCACGCACCCAGGGCAGGCCGTTGAGTGTGGCTTCCGCACGCACCGTGACGGTGGCCTGGTTCAGGGCGGCCGCGCTGTCGGCCAGCAGGGTGAGCTTGCCGGTCTGGTAGGCGCTGAGCGCGGGCGGATCGAACTGGGCCGTCACCCCTGTGGGCAGGCCGCTGGCGCTGAGCCTGGCCAGGCCCTGGTAGGCGCTGGTGCCGGTATTGGTCATGTTCAGGACCAAGCTGGCACTGGAGCCCTGAATCACGTCCACGGTGGACGGGCTGACCTGGAAGCTGAAGTCCTGCTCGCGGATCACCGTGAAGACCGGGCTCAGGGCCGAGCCCAGGCTGTTGCTCACGGTGATGGGGCCGCTTTGCGCCGCTTCAGGCACAAGGACCTTGAGCTCGATGGCCGTGCCGGACTGCACGATGGCCGGCACATTGCCTGTGAAGGCGACAGTGTTGGCGCTGGCCGGCGAGGCGAAGCCCTCACCCGTCAGCGTGACCACACTGCCCACGGTGCCACTGGTGGGCGTGATACCACTGATCAGAACAGCCGTGGCCACGGGCGGGGTGGCCGTGAAGCTGAGTTGGCCCGGCGCGAAAGGCACGGCTGAGGCGCTGAGCACCACCGTACCGGCACCGGTAGCCTGGACGTTGAACGTCACGCTGGTCAAGCCGGGGTTGATGGTGACGCTGGACGGATGCTGCAGCGTAGCCGTGCCACTGCTGCTGAGGTTGACGGTGTAGGCGGTGGCGCCAGCGGCATAGGGGGCCGTGATGCTGACCGCCACGGTCTCACCCACCACCAGCGCCGTCTTGGCGGCCGACATGGCCAGCGGGGCCGGGCTGCCGACCGTCACGTTGGCCTGGCCAACGACAGCGCTGGGCGTGGGGTTGCCGTAGGTGGGTGCCACGGTCTGGCTGGCGCTGAGCACGGTCTCGCCCTGCTGCAAGGCCGTCACGCGGCCTTGGGCGCTGACGCTGGCCAGTGCCGCATCGGCCACAGCCCAACTGGTGTTGGGATCGTTGCTGATGTTACGGGTGCTGCCGTCGGAATAAGTACCCGTGGCCTGCACCTCGGTGCTCTGGCCGGGCGTGAGGCTGACACTGGACGGTGTGAGCGTGATGCCCGTGATTTCGGGAGCCACCACATTGACCACCACCTGGGCCGTGCTGCCGTTGAGACTGGCCACCACCGTGGACTGTCCCAAGTCCAAGGCCGTCATGGGCACGTCAATGGCAAGCACACCCGCGGGCACCGTCACCTGGGCCGGCAGGCCCAGCGCCCCGGTGTTGCTGTTGCTCAGACTGACGAGGGCCGGCTCTTGCGCCGCACGGTCCAGCGTAAGGCGCAGCTGCCCCAGTTTGCCTTTGGGCAGGTCTTGGCTGGCTGGCATCAAGCTGGCCAACACGGGCGGCGGCGGCGTGATGGTGACCGTGATGGCCTGCGTCGCGCCGTTGAGGCTGGCCATGAGCTGGGTGCTGCCCTCGGCCAGCGCCTGGACGCTGACCTCCGCCTCGATCTGGCCGGCGGGAATCAACAAAGTCTCGGGCACCTGCAGCAGAGCCGGGTTGGCGGCGGCCAGGTCGACCGTGACGTCTTCGTTCTGCACGGCATTCAGTCGCACCGTGACGGCGCCGCTGGCCCCCTGCTGCAAGCCCAGGGGACTGGGCAGCACCGAGGCCAGGGCCGCAGGTTGCGGGGTGACGACGACCGTAACGCTCTGGCTCGTGCCATTGAGGCTGGCCATCACCTGCGCCTGGCCCACGGCCAGGGCGCTGACCTGGAACTCGGCCTGGCTTAGACCAGCCGGCACGTTGACGGTGGCCGGCACCTGCACCGTACCCGCAGGTTGAGCGGAAAGCGCCACCGTGGTGACTGTGCTTTGCGCACTGTTGAGTTGGACCGTCAGCGTGCCGCTGGCCCCAACGATGAGGGTGCTGCTCGCCGGTGCGAGCGCCGCAACTGCGGCAGGCACTGGGGTGACCTGCACAGCCGACTCCACCGTGCTGCCGTTGAGTGTGGCCGCCACCAGGGTGTTGCCCACCTCGATCGCGTTGACGTTGAAGCTGGCCTGAATGGCCCCTGCCGGTACGGTGACGCTGGCAGGAATGCTCACGACCCCGCCGGTGCGAGCCTGTAGCGCGACGACCGTATTGGCGCTCTGTGCCGCCGAGAGCTGCACGGTCAACTGGGCGATACTGCCCTTGGTCAGCACGCTGGTAGCGGGTAGCAGGGATGTGACCGACACAGTGGCCGGCACCACGCGAACGATGGCCCAAGCACGCGATGGTCGATACTCGCCCGGCAAGGTGGCCGTGACATACGCAATGCCCGTGGCCTGTCCCTGTACTGCAAAGTTGGCGGTGGTCTGCCCGGCCGGAACAACGACGTTGGCCGGCACGCCGAGCTTGGCCGCATCCGAACTGACCAGGGTGACCGTGGTGTCCTGCTGCTGGCTGGGCGAAATGCGAAGCTGCAACTGACTAGTGGCCCCTTGTTGCACGGCGCTGTAGATGGGCCGCAAGGACACGACGCGCGGCGGTACCGGAGACACATTGACGGCCACGCTGTGTGTGCTGCCGTTGAGGCTGGCTGTCACAGAAGTCTGGCCGACGCCTTTGCCCTGCACCGGAATCGCCACCTGGGATTGGCCTGGGCCATAAGCCACGCTGCCGGCAACGGTGGCAATACCCGTATCCGCACTGCTCAGCGTCACGGCACCGGCCGCGGAAGGTGTGGGATTGAGCGTGGCCGTCAGCACCCCGTTCTTGCCATTGATCAATGCCAGCGGATTGGGCGCCAAGCCGCTGAGTGTGGAAGGCACGACGGGAATCTGGCCGGCCTGGATCTGGTAGTTGATGCGCACCGGTGCGGTGCCATTGACCTTGACCAGGATGAGGTTGAGCATGCCGGTGCGCAGCGAGATGTTTTTCTGGAAGGTGGGGATGGGCGCACCCTGCGCCGTGAAAACGTTGCTGGTGCTGACGACTTTCTGGAAGTTGACCCAGATTTCGACGGAGGCATTCTTGCCGCTGGGCCACTGCGCCGAGTTGTTGTTGATGGAAATATAGAAAGGACCGCTGACGTTACGGCCAACGGCAAAGCTGTCGATATCAGCAAAATTGGCCGCGCCCAGCCCCGTGGGCGTGATGGATGCACTCTGGGGACCATAGATCGTGGTCTGGGCTGCTGCGTGGGAAGCCCCCAGCAGGAGCAGCACCGCCCCCCAGCCTATCAGCCAGCCCTGCAGCCGACGCAACAGCGTCCGCACATTACTGCTTGTGATCCACGACATATCGCGCCTATCCCTGAGTGTGAAGATCGCAGGTCTTGCGCGTGCAAACCGCGGCTCACTTGGCACACGGCATGCGAGGCAGGCCTCCCAGCCCGCCCCGATCAAGCGCTTAGACCATGCTCACTTTCTGTTCTGATATCAACTTGCTTGTAATTCCTGAGCCCGCTTAACCAGCGAAACCCACTTGCTGCAGCACGGACATGGGCACCGTGTATTCCTTGCCGCTGATCGTGATGAGCTTGGCCTGGCCAGCACCACCCAAGGTGGCGATGAGTTGCACCTTCTCGACCCGTTCGTTTTGGGCAAAGACCGACAGCGCCTCACCCATGGCCACGACCACGGTGTAGGTCGTCGTGGCCTGCAGGGTGCTGGGACCTTGCGGCAGATTGACCGTGATGCTGGCGGTACCGGCAGCCGCAGTGCCGGCGATGGCTGCACTCAGCACCTCGGTCGGCGTGCCATAGGCCGGGATCAGCTTGAACAGAATCGTGTTACCCGTGGGCACATTGGTGGTTTCAAAGGTCACCGTAACGGGGTTGACCACGTCGGTCGGCAGCGTCACATCAGCATTGCCCGTGGGGCTTGCCGGAACGGCCACGCCAGCGATCGTTGCGATGCGCAGCGAAGGCAGGCTGGCCAGGAAGACGGGGCCAGGGACGTCGGTGGTGTAGGCCGGCGTACTAGCGCCGCTATAAGTCAGCGCTTCGGCTTCAATGCGGATACGACCTTGCGAACTACGGAAGTAGTTGCAGTTCATGTTGGTATTGACAGAGCCCGTCACCCCTTGTGGACAGGCATACTGCGCAGTGACCGCTCCATTGCCTGCCACGCTGGTGGCAACAATCCTAATGGCGCCGCCCGAACCACCACCACCCGAACCACCGGAGTTAGTGCCCGCCACAGCTCCACCGTATCCACCAGAAGCACCAATACTGCCAGTCAACGTCACCGTACCCGAACTGGCAATGAGCAAGGCACCACCACCACCACCACCACCTGAACCCGGGTAATTGGCGCCGCCGCGACCGCCACCGCCGCCGGAACCGCCAATCAGCGGCTGCAGGATGGCTGAGCCGTAGGCCTTGCCGAGGACCGAACTAACACCGCACCATACTTGGCTACCGTTCGTCTGCGTTCCTTCAGCGGAATTAGTCGCATAGCCAGCAGAAATACCCATATACCGGTACTGACGGTTATCGCTACCGCAACCATCACCGCCTTCAATCCCGCCAACCCCGCCGCCGGGCCCAAGGCCAGCCCCACCGCGAATGATGGCCGGAGTCTGCACCAAATCGTCACGCCCGCCTCGACCACCGTCATAACCACCAGGCCCACCTTCACCCGGCACTCCGTCATCCGCCTGCACGCCATCTCCGGCCGTTCCCGTTGCAGCGGCTGTCTTGCCGTTGATGTCAATCGCACCCGCAATCGTCACATTGCCGCTGGCCAGCAGATAAACCGGCGTATTCAGTGCATTACGCTTGAACTTGACTGTCACGCCTGCAGGAATGTTGATCGTGGTGTAGTTCAGCACACCGGAGGGTGGGAGCTGGATTTCGGTATTGACCGTGGGACTCAACGCCCCGTCGACACCGGTGCTGCCGCTGTTGAAAGCGTGCGCTCCGACGGCGGTGAATGCAAGAGCCAGCGCCGCCATGAGAGCCTGCGGACGCAAACCGAACCCTGTGCGTGAACGGATGGAATTGGACTTGAACATGGCGATCCTCCTGAGCGAATTGGAAAAAGCAGTGGGTAAAGCAGAGACAGGCGCAGCGCCGGATGCATGAGGCACGTACGTGTCGTGAGAAACAGGTGTATTCATGGTGATGCCCTCGTCATTGCGGCGAAACGATGGTGATGGTGTTGGCCGGGACGGCCTCGGAACTGGTCAGCCCACCAGGCACGCGCAGGCGCACCACACGGCTGCCTATGGCCGCGGCCGGGTCGATACGCACGCTGACCGTGAGCAACTCACCCAGCGTGTCTGTGGCCCACTGGACTGAGCCGAACTGCACGCCGGCTCCAGGCTCGGTCAGCAACTCATAGACATCCTTGAGCCCATCGCCACGTACGGTGAAGGTGTAACTCTTGCCCTGCTCCAACACGATGGGCGACACGGATTCGAGCAAGGTAGGCAAAGCCCCCACATTGAACTGCGAAGCACTGGCAGGGACCGTCGTCAGTCTGCTGGTGACACCATTGACGGTCTGGCTCAGGGACACGCCGTAACGGCCCGCTGGCACATTGGCAGCAACCGTCACCGGCACCGTCAGCAGCGTACCCTGCGCGTTCACCGACCAGGTGCCGAAAGTAATTCCAGCATGACCCAGCGAGGTGATGGCGCTGGTTTTGTCCAGACCCAAGCCCTGTACCGCCAAGGTCGAGGTCGAGCCGATCAGGAAGCCGTCGGGCGTCGTGGGCGCAATACTGTTGACGAAGCCGCCGACCGCCACCCCCACATGGGCGCCGGCAACAAGCTGGTTGTCAGTGACGGTGACGGGCGGTGTTTGCACTACCACGCCGACCAGGGGCGCCGGCAACAGCAAGGCGCTGGCGGCGGGTTCGGTACTCGTCGACCCCACCTGCACCCCCACCGCAGAAGCACTGATGTCGGCATAGGTGGCTCCCACCTGCTGGGCCACCTGCACGGTGTTGGCAGCCACGGCGACGCTGCTGGACTCGCCTCCGGCAGCCACCACGATCACGGTACGCGGCCCAGTCGTCGCCGCAGCTGTGGCCGTCACAGGAACCGTGAGCAGCGTACCGTCTGCACTAGCGGTGATGGTGGCATTGGCGGTGACAGCCAGGCCTTCGGCCGGCTCAAAACGTACGCCCAGCACATCGCGGAAGTTCTTGCCGCGCAGGTTCAGCGTGGCGATCGTCCCGGCCTTGATAACCTGTGGCGCTGTGGCGATGATCTCGGGCGCAGGCGCAGCCACCAGGAAACTGTTCTCTGCATCGCGCACGAAGGGCATGCGGCCCGTTGCCGTCTGCAGCACGAGCTTGCGCGAAATCTTGGCCGCCGCTGCATCCACCGTGATAGGCAGGGTCAGCACCGTCCCTTCCGGGTTCACGCTGAAAGCAGAGGAGGTGATGCCATCGGGCGTCAGCAGGCTGACCGACTGCACGGCCTGCAAGCCGACACCTGTGACCGTCAGATTCAACGAGGTGCCCACCACAGCCACCTTGGGCGTGACGCTGTAAGCCGCCCCACCAACCACTACGCCCAAGGAGGGTGCGGCGACCGGTCCGATGGACTGGCCAGGTGTGGTCGTCGATCCGTCCCCCACCATGACGCCCACGACCGGAGCAAAGACGGGACCCACCGTGCCATTGATCTGGCTCACGATGTTGAACTGGTTGGCCGCATTGATCTCCGCACTACTTTGGCCGGAAGGGGTGGTGATCTGCACCACGCGCGACCCTAGGGCCGCCAAGGGATAGAGCTGGACTGTGGCCGTGAGCTCGGTGCCCGTGGCATTGATCACGGGTTGCGGGTCGATGGCCACATCGATTGCGGGCAGCAAAGCCAGACGACCGTTCTGCAGATGGCGACCGCGAACCTTGAGCTGCAGCAGGGTTCCCGCCTTGGCGTACATCGGCTCGATGGAGGAAATCTCCGGCTGACCCGATGTCAGCACCAGCTGAGAAGACGCAGGCGGGACGAATGGCAACACCTTGCCAGCCGCATCCTTGACCACGACACTGCGCCCTCCGGTTGTTGCACTAGCGGCAACATCCAGAGTCGCAAAAATCTGCGAACCATCACCCGTGACCGTCGGCACTCCAAGGGTCAGTCCCGCAGCCGGTAGCACGGACAGGGTGGCCCCAGCGGGTATGCCGCGGCCGCTTACCACCAGGTTCTGCGTTTGACCCACGGACATGCCGGTCGGGTTGATGCCTGTCAGCACCGGACCTACGGCAATGCCAACAAGCGGCGCGCTAAACAAGGTCGAAGTCGTGTTGGACGGCTGCTGTGTGGTCGAGCCCACGACCAGACCAACAGGCATAGCCTGACTGGTATTCACGCCCCTGAAATCGGCCGTGATGAACACAGGTACAGTCGTCGATACCAGAGTAGAAGATGTGAGCTGCAATGAAGTGAAGCCCGCGACCTTGGGCGTCACGCTGACCTGCACAGATGACTGTCCCGGGGCTATCGTGACCGTGGCCGGCGAAATGGTCGCCTTGCTCGTGTCGCTCATGACCAGGTTGATGGAATGCGACACCACATCGGAGCTCGACAGACGCAGGGTGATATTGCGTGCCGTGTTGTCCGGCGGCAAGGCCAGTGGAGATGGCTCCACAGACAACGTCGGCAGCACCGGCGCCACCGTGATGGGGATAGATGCGACGCCCTGTGCGTTGGTGAAGCTAAGGGTTTGTGAGCCAACTGGGACAGCCTGATCGGCGATCAAGTCCGCCTGAATCTGAGTGGCCGTCTGCCGGACGTTGAGCAGGTCCAGACCTGGATCAGATGTCTTCAGACTACCCGCCTGCAGACGCTGGCCCGTGATGAGCAGGCTTTTGGTTTCCCCACGGCGAATCAGGTTAGGTGTGACCGTACTCAGCACAGGCACGTAGGCAGAGGCTGAACCCGCACCTGTCACAGCGGTGAGGTTGCCGGCCGCGTCATAGGTGTATTCGGTGACCTGCCCAGCGCTATCCACGTATTGGATGAGTCTGCCCAACGGGTCATAGCTGTAGCGCTCGACAGCTGCATGCGCCGACTGATACAGCCCGGCGCCAATGCATACGAGAAGAGCCACAAGGCCCCATACGCTGGACAGCAACAGCGTTTGCAATCTGGCAAAAAGCCGCAGCAAAATGCATTCCTCCCGTTTTAGCGCCCTGTTGATTTTTTTAGGCGCTTTTAATTGAGCGAGTTTTTAACACACATTTTTGAGCTGTCACACATGCACCTACGCAAAAAAACTATCGACCCGATAAACAACACCCAAGCAAATAAGCGGGCGCTGATTAAGTTTTTCATAACGTCAGGGTTCACTCACCTCCTGACACTGGCGCCATGCATTGCACACGCTGAACCCAAGACCACCACTCTTGAATTGGCATACGGAATCATCAAAAAACCGTGGTTCATTGAAGTGCCATCGGGATTGCCCTTTGCGACGTCCCAGCAACGCGCATCCACTACGCAGGTCAATACTCCCGCCGTTCAGCGCGCTGTACATTGGACGCGACAGTGGTTGAAGCTGGTAGTGAAGTACCAACAGAACCCACTTCGGGCATCGCGCACCATTGCACATACCCAAGTGGCCATGCACGATGCGTGGCTGCTAGCCGCAACGCAGGGAGCAGCATTTGAGACGCGGGAGATGAGCGCCCATCGTGCTGCATCTCTGGTGCTGCAACATCTCTACCCCAATGAGACGCCTGGTTTTTTTGAGTCGCAATATGTTTGGATCTCTTCACTGATCTCGACAAGCCGCATCGACCAAGACATCGTCGAAGCCACAGGCGCACGCGTTGCTCAAGCCATCATCAATCGCAGTTTGCGTGATGGAGCCGGCCGGACTTGGCCTATCCGCGACCGCCCCAAGGACTTCCCAGGCATCTGGCAAGCTGCGTATCCACTCTATTCGGTCAATCCAACAGAGCCATACGCAGGAGAATGGCGAACTTGGCTGAAACCGGATCTGCAGCGGTACCAACCTCCCACCGCACCCCGCCCGAGCTCGGAGCAGCATCGCCGCGAGACGCTGGAGGTTTTGAACGTCATCCGAAACCTGACGGCCAAGCAATTCGAAGTCGCCGAGCGTTGGAACCTGGATGCGGGTTCAGTGACGCCTGCTGGCGTCTGGATGCAACACGCCATAGATCTGCTACTTCGCTCGCAGATTACAGGCGACACCTTCGAGGCAAGTACTGCTGTCCTGGCCGCCACCGCCGTCGCCATGGAAGACTCTTTTGTCGCCTGCTGGCGCATCAAGTTTCGCGATTGGAGCGAACGCCCCATCACCGCAATCCGGCGAGATCTCGATCCAGGATTCACGACGCCCCTAGTGACACCCAGCTTCCCGGGTTATGTATCCGGGCACTCCACACTCTCGGGAGCGACATCCATCGTCTTGGCGCACTTCTGGCCTACGGAAGCACCGGCGTTGAATGCCATGGCGGATGAAGCTGCGGTATCACGGCTGTGGGGGGGGATTCATTTCCGCAGCGACAACGAGGAGGGATTGAAAGTGGGGCGGGCGGTTGGCGCAGAGGTTCTCGATAAAAGTCGGTGACGACTTTTTTGCGGTTTTGGGTGGATCACCTTTAGAGAAATACCTTCTGACTGCGCATGCCGAGCAGTTTGAGTAAAGGGGCGGGAGAATCCTCATGCCAAGCTTTCCGTTGTCGACGGCAGTCAGGGTGCTCGTGTAAGACACTTTGCCAAGGTTCTTGCCGACTTTTCTCACCATCTCTCTGCTCCCGAATCCACTTTGCCAGGTCTCATCTGACGGCACAAACCTGCAAAAAAATCCTTCCTTGTCACCGAGAGACGAGCAGGACACGCCTCCCGATGCACGCCGAACTTCAGCATAAGCGCTAGGACTTCACCAGCCGCGCGATCTCCTGGCCAATTCGCTGCTTTAACAATTCCAGCGCTTCGCCCTCCAATCCGGTACCTCCAGCGTGGATATGGGGCAGCAGAACCAACTGGGGACAGACCTGATCGAAGTAGCTGGCACGGTCATCCACTGCCAGCCATGGTGCGCCTGGTGCATTTGAGGCCAGCCATTGTTCGCACTCCCTTTGGCGATGCCCTCGAGCGCTTGCCAGTTCCTGCTGCTGAGGCGTTGCACCAACAACCCGATCTTGGAGATCACCGGAGAAGATGGTGATCAGCTCTGCAAGAGGCAAGTGCAGGCGCCATGACGAGGACAGGACGATCAGCACTTGAGGGTACTGCCGGATCAGGGCCTCGAAACCTCCCAGATGACAGAACTCTAGTTCAGAGCCCACTCCTTCAGGATGTAGGACGCCATCGAAGTCGAGAAATAGGTAGAGGCTGGTGAACATTGCTTGGGCTGTTTGCGTCTGTACGTCCTTCAATCTCGCGGACAAGGAGCGCATGGACATTTCTAGCGACTTAGGTTGCCAAGAGTTCGCGCCACACCGCCATCGTCTCGTGATGCCACGCTCCGCTATCCGTGCCCCCAAAGAAATTGATACGGTAGTCACCCTCCTGGGCAGACCACTCACCATGTGACAGATCGCTGCCCTCAATTTCTTCCCAGGTCAGGCCGCGCAAATGCGGGAAAAATGCCTCGATCTCACTCACGGTAAGTACCTTGCCCGCCATCTGGGAAAATCGTGGATCAGGTCGTCTATTTAGGCGACTTATCGCGACTCCAAACCCCCACCGCTCCCGCCAGGCACGGACGCCAGTCCCTCCAGGCTGTAGCTCCGTTGGGAGGAAATTCCATTCCATAGCTTCCACCTCCAAATTTTTAAGTGCTGCAGATGCGTTGACCGCGCACATGAAGCTTGTGTCAACTATGGCGCCCTTTTTTCTCCCTCGCAAGCCTGGAGCTTGCTCATTGAACGGATAAACGGCCAAAACCTTGCTCATCCGCTACGAAACGCCCTGCAGGTCCTGTTGACCCACCTAAGATGACCATGCGTTTAAGGTCAATACGCAATTGCGCATAAGGCTTGACCTCAGTCATTTACGGAGTAGGACATGACGGGCCAATCGGATAACGGTGACCTCATAACCGGCAAGGGACAGAACGAGCCCGAGCGAGTTGCGGGTGTTCTGTCCCCTGAACAGTTGCTGAACTGTTTCATCCGGAGGCCGAGAATCACAAAGCGCTACCTTCACCTGATGGCGGATACCTACGATAGACCCCAGCTTCTGCAGCTGATCGGTAACCTGTGCGACGTCTGCCTCGGAAAGGTTTTCCCGCCCATTGTTGAGAGGCATCGATACTCAGGGGTGGAGCTGGAGCGCCTGGCTCAGCTCGAGGCCTTGGCTACGGAGGTTTTGGGAGACCCAGAGTCTGCGCATAACTGGCTGACTGAGCGCCAATTTCCACTTGGCTGGGAGAAGCCGATTGATGCGATCCCAGACGAGACCAAATGGCAATTCGCGATGGATACCCTGACGCGGATCAAGTATGGTGTCTACTGTTGATAAAGAAGTGTTGAATTCCGCCGAAATCTGTCCCCCTCAGTAGCTGCTCGACGACTTTATTGGCCGGAAAAATTTAATTGGTCAACTCTAGGGGGCAGGTAATCGTACGAACATGTGCGAAAGCAGCAAGGTTCCATGCGAGGGAGCGCTTCCCACTGGTCGATTGTGCTCCGTATCGAACTGCGCCACTCCAGGAAACATGGTTGACGGATTGCGCAGTAGTGCGCCGGACGCATCGCCCACCATCCGCAGGTCTGACTTCGCTGCAGCTGACAGCAGTGACTGGCGCAGGCCCTGCATGCAGGCGTTTTGGTCCCCGATCAGCATGCCTACCATCAGCGCCAGGGGGAGGCCCTTGGCATACTCACCATCCACGAAACGCCGCATTCCATCCTTGCCACGGTAGATCTTGTAACTGCCAGGGGTTGCAACCAGCTTCTTGAACTCGAAGATCAGCTCCACGCGCACAGCCCCTTTGTTCGACTTGTAGACCAAGTCCTTGCGAATGCGGCCTCGGGCCGTGAGCTCTTCGTCGATGATTACCGACTCGCCGGCCGGCTCCTCGTAACTCCACCAGCCTAGCAACCGAGCTTTGGATAGCGACACTTTGGGCATGTACATGCCGAACCGTTCCGTGATATGGTTTTCACGCTGGCCTGAATTGAATGTCTTGGGAGCTTTGGTCGACAGCTCATTCCAAGTGTCCAGGACGAACTGCGCGGCACGCCGTGCCTCATCCACAGGGAACGCCTCAAGCCACTGATCGCGAGATGTCAGCCGGGATACCAAGGCCTTGTTCACTGGGCCGCCTGTTCCTGCACGAAACGCACCACCCGCTCGGCGTCCCGGAATGCCTCTGCCTGCAACCAGAGTCGGCGGGCCATCGGTTTTACCAAGTAGAGAGCGTTACCGTGCCGCACAACAACGTCGGCGGCGAGATACAGGTTGTCGCGCACTGCGATCGGCAGCAGTCCTTTGTCCTGAAGCGTTTTCACCAACTTCGCAACTGCCTGATCGGCGACCTCAGGCCGCACGGCAGCATGTGAAGACTTTTCCCCTATGACGTCCAGCCGAAGGATGGCCAGCGCCCCATAGGCTTGCGCGGAGCCCACGGTCAAGCCGGCGCTGAAGCCGCCTGAGCCTCCCATCGCGTCTCGCCATTGCGCGAGCTCGGACAGCAGGGCCTTCACGTACAGCTGCAAGTCGCGATCGCTTGTACGCAACTGAAGTGGGGTGAGCAACTTTGCATACGAAGAAGGCTGGATGCCAGGTAAAACCAGTTCGGCAACCTCATGAATTCGCGCCACCTGCGAAGCGGTCAGGCCGAAATACTCGCCGATCAGCTTTTCCGCATGCTTGCGCCAGCCTTCGAACACCTCTTCGCGCCCGATCGTGGGTGAGTCTTCCAGCTCCTTCACGAACGCTGCTACTTCAGCCACAATGGCGGCGGCGCGTTGCGGGTTGGAGTGGTCACGCGGGTGCACGAACGGCAATCGCTTGACGTTGAGCAGGCTCACCCGCTCGCGCTCAAAGCTGACTTGGTAGGCCGTCAGAAGAAGAAGATAGCGGACCAGGTCCGAATGCAGGTATACAGACAGGAAGCGCAGCAAGTCGGCCTCTTTCCTGGGTGCTACGATCGCCGTTGTACTGCTGTTGAACGAGAATTTCTTGGAGCTGTAGCCGGCGCAAATTCTGCGTTCAGACGTCATGCCGTCTTTGAACACGATGCGTGGGCCCTGAAAAGTGCCTACGATCTTTTCCGAGAGCTTGGCGACATGGGTGACCTTGGCTGGAAACCGCACAAGCACGCCCTCATCCAGTAGAGGCCCATGCAACGCAAACTTATTGGCGTCCAGATAAGGTGCGCCCGCAATCGACTTGACAGACACGGGCTCTTCGACCGAGCTGTCCTTAAGATGGAAGCCCTTGGTCATCTGCCATCCGGCCTCATCGAGCAAATCCCCAATCTGGCCCAGCATTTCGAGGCCGGCGATTGTCGCTTGGTCCTGGGGAGTGCCCCAGTACAGTGTGGTGAGGACCGAGTTGTCGTGAGCAAGAACGGCGGTCTGAACCGTGTGCCGATCAGTTCCATGCAGCGTCAGTCGGCCGAAGGCTAGGCTGATATCGGCTTTGGGCGTCCAGTAATTGAAGGTCTCAGGCAATGGAATCTCAGTCCGCGGCCGGCGCGGCCTCGCCGTGATGACCAAAGTCGGCTGCTTGGCGTTCTCGAACAAAAGTTTGCGCAAATCTCCGAAGTTGATCGCCGTATTGAGTTCACAGCGCTCGAGCCATTGCTGGACAAAGGGCTGACTGGTCTGTGCACCGAAGCTGCTGACGGGCAGGATGAAGCAGAACCGTCCACGCACTGGGTCGACCGCATCCATCGCGCGAAGCATGTAGGCGAGGCAAACCTGCCGGCGTGGGATCTTGTATCCCTGGGCTGCAGCCCACGTATCGGAGGAAAGGAGCTGCCTGCCCTTGGGCTCAAGCCACGGCGGATTGGAAATAAGCAGGGTGAAGTTACCACGCTTGACCAGTGGGTTTTCAGCGGAGAAGAAGTCGCCCTTGGTACCCCGAATGATGTTGTGCCCATCAAGGGTTGGCAGTTGCGCCTTACCTTGCGCTGTCAGCTTGAGTAAATCAGCCGGCTGCAGATTTTCCAGAACGCACAGGTAAAGACTGAAGGCGGTAACCCGGCAGGCGGATTCGTTGATGTCCGATCCGAAGATGTTCTTCTCTAGCAGTTGGATGCGCTGAGCAAACGTCCACTGCTTACCAGTCTTGGCCTCACCGTAGGCCAGCATACGGCGGTAGGCCGTCGTCAGCAAAATTCCTGACCCACAGGCCCCATCGAGCACGCGCTCTGAGAGGATGTCCTGTGAGCCTGCGAACGCCTGGTCCACGGTCAAGGTCGCGAGGTGGCGCGGCGTGTAATAGGCCCCGACATCGCGCTTGTCCTCCGCAAGGAAAGACTCATAGATCCCGGAAATGAGTTCCACCGGGATGAAGCGGAAGTCATAGCGCCAGAAACTTTGCTGTCCGTCGGCCATGTCGACATGGTGCAGGAACTCTTTGAGGTGTCCGAACGCCACGCCGCTGAAATCACGCCAGACCTGCCGGCCACCGTCAGGCTCAAGCAGATCCCCGTTGAAATCCTTCTTGACGCTCGCCATCAAGGAAATCATGCCCTTACGGTCGGCCGTGGCGACCAATTCGAACAAGCTACCCACCTCGCGCTGCTTCCGATATTCATCGCCCACGATCCCGCGATGCTCGAGATAGGCCACGAACATCACCTGCGCCATGAGCAGCTGAGCGGCGCTTTTGCTCAAACCCTCCTCGGTCAGAGCTCCGACGATGATCCCCAAGTTCGACAACAGCTTGCGATCGACCTTGTTCTCGGGGGCGAACCAGTCAGCGTGTCGGGCGAACACCTCGCCCGACTGGACGTCAGCTCGCGAGAAGGCACCGAAAGGCTTGGCCTGCTTGAACTCGATTTGCTCGAAAGATGCATCTGGCAGTGAAGTCGGCGCCGCTAGCGCATGCGTGGCGTCGACCACCAGCACGATGGACACCAGATTCTGATTCCAGGCGCGCTCGCGCACGCTGCGCATCAGGCCTTGATCATCCAGGGCGCTACCGTCGCCCTCCAGGAAACAGACGGTCGGCACCCCTTCAACGTCGAACACGGCCTTGGCGCGAATCTGCCCCTTGGGGTCCAGCAGGCTGCGGATTTCTGTGCCGTAGGGATGTTGGCCAGGGACGGATTCGGAGCGGACATGCAGCGAACCAGAGGCATCTGAATAGCCCCAGGCGTCTAGCCACTTATCGAGCACACCTTCCACGAGGCCGACCTTTCAAAACAATTTGCGTTAGTTTAACCTAATGATTGAATAAATCAAGAGTAGTGCTACACTCGTCTGAAATGACATACTCGTCGTGATTGGTATGAATGTCGCTTGGCTTGATGAGTTGAGCTTTGCCCAGAAGCAGCGTCTTCAGTTCATAGAAGCGCGACTGATCTGGGATGGCTCCGTGCGCCGCGGTCAGGTGTGTGAGGTCTTCGACGTCACACCAAACCACCTGTCACGCGACTTCAGGCGTTACCGCCACCACCACGCCCATTGCCTGGAATATGACGTGGAGAAGAAGGCCTACACTCGCGGACGCGATTTCAAGCCACTTCTTGCCTCTGGCTCCGCGGAGGAGTACTTGTCGCTCCTGCAGGCCTACAGCACCAGCAAATCGACCGCAGTGGTTCCTGCATTGGGACAGGTTGCAGCCGCCGAATCCATCACACAACCAGCCGGCAGCATCGATCCGGACGTCCTGCGCCTGATGATGCTTGCGCTGCGCGAGGGTTCAGGTCTTGCCCTGACTTACCAATCGTTCAACGAACCCGAGCCAGTGCCCCGTACCTTGTGGCCTCACACGCTCGTGTTCAACGGCGATCGCTGGCATGTTCGAGCCTTCGATGACCGTCACAAGGAGTTTCGGGATTTCGTCCTGGCCAGATGCAGCAAAGCCAAACTGGATACATCGGATGCACCCTCGGCTGCATCCGAAGACAAACGATGGCACGAAACGGAAACCGTGGACGTGATCCCAGCAGCCCGTCTGTCGGACAACCAGAAATCGGTGGTGGCAAGGGAATTCGGGATGAAGGCCACCAGCAACGGAGAGTTTGTTTGGTCCTCTCCCATCCGCAAGTGCTTGGTGGGCTACTTCCTGTATCGCCACAGACTTGAGCGCGGCGGCTCAGCAAGCAAGCAGATCCCAGGGCAGCACCCGTACCTAGCCTTGAAAGATCCGCAACTGGCGACCGCTTACCGATTCGGCGGGGATTAAACGAAGTCCAGTATTTCCTTGTGCGTCACTGGCTTGTCGGCCAAGCTCAGCCGCATGGCCGGAGTCTTGCCGTCCTTGCCGACCAGGCAGTAGTTGTAGATGACGCGAAACAGGCCCATGATCCTTTGTGCAATCTCCGGGTTATAGGCGCTGTAGCCGTGCCAGGTCCGGCCGCCTGAACTGGCGGAGGCGATCGGGCGCTCTAGCAGGCTGACGCGCCTGCGAAGCTGCATGAAGAAGCGGTCGATTGGGTGCAGACTGGCTGACAGCATGCCGCCGGCGATCCGGTCGGCATCTGCACCACCCCAGTCCGTCAGGCAACTGACCTCCTTTAGCGGCTCGCCCATATGGGGCAGCGCGCTGGCCACCCATCGATTGGCCGCGTTGGGTTCTGCCTTTCGCACCTGCAGATAGCGTTGCCTCATGACTTCTCGCGCGATCTGACGCCGGGTCAGCGTCGGGTATTGCTTTTGCAGTCGGGCCAGATAGGTTTCGCTATGTGCGACGGCCAACTTGCGCTCATCGATGGTCAATGTCTTGCCGATGCGCACAAAATAGGCATCGGCCCTTCGTTGGGCCACAAGATCCAGGCAAGCAGCGAGAAACGCGCCGCGGATGCTGGGCTCCTGATCGAGGTAGAACTCAAACGCCTCTACGCTGGGTAGCAGCCAGCGCAAGAACTGAAAGTGTCCCATCAGAACGTACTCGGCATGGATACGCAGGCCTGCGGCTGGTAGTTTGGTTCCCGCTTCCGCGAGCGCCACGCCGTCGGGAACAGACTTGTCCGCCTCTTCGTCCCCAGGCAGGAAAAACCTCGCATATCGCCGAAAGGGCCCTGATAGCTGGTAGTCACCGATTTCCCGTGCGTGCAGATCAACCTCGAAAGGGTTCATCGAGGGGTCGAAGTCAAGCTCGATTCCGAACACATAACCACTTTCGCAGTCCGCGCTACCGGAGGCGGACAACTTGGTGTTGCGCCGGTCCGCACTGGAAGCCCAATTGAATACGTGATCCTGACGGTCAACTGCAATTCGCAGCCTCGAAAAGCTTAGCCGCTCTCTCAACGCCGATTCGCGATCGACCACGAACCGAACGGCCTGCTTATGAAAGAACTGAATGCGTGAGTACAGGACCGCAGGCTGGATGTTCGCCACCTCGCAGATTCGTCGCATCGGCACCTTGTTGACCAGCAGGTTCAAGACCAACCCATTTATCTCAGGGTGACGCTGGCGCAGCGTTGATCGCGTCGAGACTGTGAAAGTACGCCGACAGGCTTTACAACGGTATCGTGCCGACCCACCTCGGCTTTTGCCAAATGACTGGTAGAGATCCGGACTGGTCACGGTGTGGTTGACGCACACCGGGTTTAGACATGCTGGATCATTGAGCTGCATGTAGGGCGCGCGCTGCCGCTCAAACTCTTCAATGGTGGCGCGGTTGCTTTTGAGGGAGAAGCTCTGGTTGCAACGCGAGCAGTACATGGTGGACTCTACCGACACACCAATTGAGCGATAGCCGTCAGCCGAGGCCTTGCCCGACCCGCCGACAGCAAGAGGAGGAATTCCGAAGTTCTCACACTCAAGATTGCGGCAAAAGTTGAGCTGCAACCCTTCATGCTCAGCCGGGATGCGCCCTTGATCCCCAACCTGCTTGCGCTTGTAGCTTCGCGTCAAAAAAGAAACCCCCGGTGGATTACCGGGGGTTTTACCAGATCCTAAGCCGCGTCAACACTTTAATTGAACGGCTCGCGCATACCGCCGGCTTTTTTTCCTTGGACGTTCAAGGCCTCACTTGCACTTGAAGACTTCGTAGGAGCGCTTGCCGTATTCCAGGGAATTGCCCTTGACCACGGTGTCGCCGCCCTTGTCGATGGCCTCGTTACGCGCCATCTGCAGCAGGTTCTCTTCCACCGCCTCGGCGCTGCGCGTGATGGGCCCCAGGGAGGACAGCACGCTGAGGGTGGAACGTCCCAGCGACCTGCACTTGGCCACGTCCGTGTCCTTGGCCAGCACCACCTGGTCAGCTCCGACACGCTCACCGATCATCGAACTGGCACAACCCGTCAAGCCGGCGGCCAGCAGGCCCAGGGCCACGACGTTCATCAAATTCTTCGACAGCTGCATAGTCTCTCCAATCAACAACAGAAACGTAAGCCCTGAAGTCTAACGACTCTGCGTGTATCCAAATGCAAAAAACTGGATCAAATGCCTGTGAGCTTGCGGTAGGCTTCACGCGTCTCGGGCGACACCGCCGCAAGCACCTGCGCATGGCTGGTCTGGTGGCGGGCTTGCAGGCGCGCGGAGGCCACCGCCCGGGAACGGCAGAACCAGTGGCAACTGTGCTGCATCAGGAAAAGCTCCGCCGACATCGTGAACGCCTTGTCGCGTTGCGACAGCTCGCGGCGGTTCTCTGCCGCCGCCGCAATGCCCTCGGCATGGAGGGCCAGCGCGTGACGCATATCGAATGACTGACGCGGCAGGATACGGTCGGCATAGGGAAAAGCAACACCCAGGGTGCTGACCTGGGTCTGCCCGTTCCAGACCTTGGAGAAATCGGCGGCGAAACGCTGGAACTGGCTATTCAACTCGGCCTCGGCCGTGCCCAGCATGCTCCAGATCTGCGCGCGGCGCTCGTCGTCCTCCTCACCAAGGGCACGCAGATAGCCTTCGGTGACGTTCTCCATCAGCTTCTCGATCTGGTACTGACTCAGGTAGCCCCCCAGCAGATAGATGCGGCGCCGTTGCTCGCGCGCCTTGAGGAACTGGAAGCCCGCGATGGGCACCAGCAGCAGTATCAAAAACTCCATGAATGACCCGGACGAAACAAAGAGGCTAGTGTAGTGGCTGGGTCTCGGGACCGCCTCAGCGCTCCAGCGCCACCACACGCTTGTAGAGCAATCCACCAGCATACAGCGTCAGCCCCACCACCACCAGGCTGCCGATGCGCACCAGGGGTGCGGCGCCGGCCAGGTCGTAGAGGATGACCTTGACCAGCGAAGCCGCAAAAATGAAAAGCGAGGACTTGCCCAGGTCCTGGTCGTTGTTGCGGAAGGCCAGCAGCAACGACGCCAGGGCCAGCGCACCCCAGGCCAGGGACACCAGCAGTTCATTGCCAAAGCTGCGCAGGACCACCACCATCAGGCCGATGTGCGCGGCGTAGAGGGCAAACACCATCCACTGCCGCAACGCCACGTGGCCGCGCCCGACAAAGTAGGCGGCGTAGAGCTCGGCGGCATACAGCAGCGAGAGCAGCGTCCCATGGCCCGCACCGCCAGTGTCGCCCAGCAGCACCACGCGCGCGAAGTTCAGGGCCAACAGCGCCCCCAACAGCAGCTTGAAAGGCAGCATCAGCTCGGCGTCCGCCGTGGGGCGCGTGATGAAGAGCGCCGCCGGTGGCAGCACCAGCAACACGGCCCAGGGTGCCCAGCGTTCGGGCAGCAGCTCCAGGTAGACCGCGTGGAACAGCACCAACGCGCAATAGGCGCCCACGATGAAGCCCCCCGCCTGCAGCGCCACGCCCAGCGCGCGCCGTGCCACCCCATAGGCCAGCAACAGCACGGCCGCGCTGCCCAGCGCCACCCAGGGCGCCTGCGCGGGCAGGTGGCGGCTCAGGATGGCGTACTGCAGCGCGTAGAACAGCAGCAGCAAGGGCAGATGCGTCACGCCCTCGGCCTGCGTCATCGGGCGTGCATGGCGCACCGAGAAGACGATGGCCGCGCTCAGAAACACCGCGAACTGCAGACTCTGGAACACCAGGGCTACGCCCCACTGGCTGCGTGCCAGCTGCTCCCAGAGCACCTGGAACGCGATCAGGGCCATGTAAGCCGCCAGCAGGTAGGGCCGTCGCTTGCCTATGGCCAGCGCGTACAGGCAGAACACCACGCTCCAGGCCGTGAAGTAGATCGCCAGGTCCACCACCGACCCTGTCAGGGCCCGCAGCAACAGTGGTGCGGAGTAGGACCCCACCACAGCGAACAGACCGTAAATCTCGCTGCCGAAGATGCGCCCCAGCCAGAGTGCCAGCAGGCAGTTGCAGATCACCGCTGTGGTGGCCACGCTGGCGCCGATCAGATGGTAGTAGAGGTGGGCGCCGTAGATGGCCAGGAAGAACACCACCAGGCCGCCGGCCGGCAGCAGGCTGGCGTAGCCGCTGTCCAGACGCCGTAGCCGCAGGCCGGCCACGATGAGTCCCGCGCCGCCCAGCACCGCCAGGCCCAGCTGGCGCGGCGGTGTCAGCCAGCCCGCGTCGTAGACCAGACGGATCAGGTAGGCTGCGGCCAGCACCAGCAGCGTGGCCCCGGTCCATCCCATGATCTGCGTGACCGAGAGCTCGCTCTCGTCCACTGTTTTCTCGAAGAAGGGCGAGACTGGCGCCGACCTGGGGGCCCGGGTCGTCGCAGCAGGTGCTTGGGGCTCGGTGTTGCGAAAGTGCGGGTCTTCCACATCCAGTGCCGATGCGGCCGGGCGCTGGGTGGCGGGCGCGGGCGCTGCGCGGGGCGAGAGATTCAGCACGGCTTCTTCCAGCCGGGCCAGGCGCAGGTTCAGTGCACGCAACTGCTCTTCGACATCTGCCATGGTCCATCCTCCCTTCGTGACGACAGACGCATGCTAACCGGTCGTGGCAGGGTTCAGCCCGGGCTGCCGTAGCCCCCGCCCCCCGGGGTATGGATCTCGAACACATCGCCCGGCGCCATGGCCGTCTGACCGATGTGGTCCAGTTCCTCGATGCGGCCATCGGCACGGACCACGCGATTGATGCCCGGCTGCCCCGGCTGGCCACCGGACATGCCAAAGGCGCCGCTCTGGCGGCCGTTGGAGAGGATGCTGGCCGTCATGTCCTCCAGGAAAAGCACGCGCCGTACGCCGCCGTCGCCGCCGCGCCAGCGCCCCGCGCCACCCGAGCCCTGGCGGATCTCATAACCCAGCAGGCGCACGGGGAAGCGGAACTCCAGCACCTCGGGGTCGGTCAGGCGCGAGTTGGTCATATGGGTTTGCACCACGCTGGTTCCATGGAACCCGTCACCCGCACCCGAGCCGCCCGAGATGGTCTCGTAGTACTGGTAGGTCGCGTTGCCGAAGGTGAAGTTGTTCATCGTGCACTGGCTGGCCGCCATCACACCCAGGGCGCCGTAAAGCGCATTCGTGATGCAACTCGAGGTCTCTACATTGCCCGCCACCACCGAGGCCGGCGGATTGGGGTTGAGCATGGAGCCCGGCGGGATGATGACCTTGAGCGGCTTGAGGCAGCCCGCGTTGAGCGGGATGTCGTCGTCCACCAGGGTGCGGAAAACGTAGAGCACGGCCGCCATGCACACGGCCGTGGGCGCATTGAAGTTGTTGACCTGCTGGGCACTGGTACCCCTGAAATCGATCTCGGCGCTGCGCTTCTTCGCATCCACGCGGATGCTCACGCGGATCTGCGCGCCATTGTCCAGCGGCAGCGTGAACTGTCCGTCCTTCAGGCGCGTGATCACACGGCGCACCGACTCCTCGGCGTTGTCCTGCACGTGGCGCATATAGGCCAGCACCACCTCCAGGCTGAACTGCCCCACCATCTTGCGCAGCTCCTGCACCCCCTTCTCGTTGGCCGCGATCTGGGCCTTGAGGTCGGCCAGGTTCTGCTGCGGGTTGCGGCTGGGGTACTCACCGCTGGCCAGCAGGGCCAGGATCTCGGCCTCGCGCAGCACCCCGCGGTCCACGAGCTTGAAGTTCTGGATCTGCACGCCCTCCTCCTCGATGCGCGTCGAGAAAGGCGGCATGGAACCGGGTGTGGTCCCTCCGATGTCGGCCTGGTGGCCACGGGAGCCGACATAGAAGGTGGGCTCCGTCCTGTCTGCGAGATAAACCGGCGTGATCACGGTCACATCGGGCAGGTGCGTGCCGCCGTGGTAAGGGTCGTTGAGCACGTACACATCGCCCGGCTGCATCCTGCCCGTGTTCTCGCGAATCACCGTCTTGATGCTCTCTCCCATGGAACCCAGGTGCACCGGCATGTGCGGCGCGTTGGCGATCAGATTGCCCTGCGTGTCGAACAGCGCGCAGGAAAAATCGAGCCGTTCCTTGATGTTCACCGAATAGGCCGTGTTCTGCAGCTGCAGGCCCATCTGCTCGGCGATGTTCATGAAGAGGTTGTTGAAGACCTCCAGCAGCACCGGGTCGGCCGTGGTGCCTGCCGCATAGGTCACCGTGCGCGGCGTGCGCCGCTGCAGCACGATGTGGTCCAGCGCCGTGAGCTCGGCTTCCCAGCCGGGCTCCACCACCGTGGTGGCGTTCTTCTCGGCAATGATGGCCGGGCCGGGGATACGGTCACCTGCGCGCAGGTCTTCGCGCACCACCAGGGCCGCCTCGTGCCAAGCCCCTCCCGAGTACATGCGCACCGTCTCGCGGCGTGGCACCTCGCGCAGGGGATGCAAGGCGTGGCGCGGCTCGGCCGGCGCGTCGCCGGCCACCACGGCTTCGACCGACACGGCCTCCACGATCAGGCGCTTGCCCTGCATCAGGAAAGCGAAACGCTGACGGTAGGCGGCCTCGAAAGCGGCCGTGATCTCGGTCAAGGAACCGAAGGACACGACCAGGGCCGCGTCGCTGCCCTCGTAACGCACGTGCACCCGCCGCTGCACACGCACCGCGGCGGCGCTGAGCTGCTGGCGCTCCAGTTCGGTGCGTGCCGTCCGCGCCAGGGTATCCAGACGCTCGGCAACGGTGTCCAGTGCTTTTGTGTCCAGCGGCAGCTCAACGGCCTGCTCGCGGATCACGTTCTGGTCGGCCAGGCCCATGCCATAGGCCGAGAGCACACCGGCCAGCGGGTGCACCAGCACCCTGGTCATGCCCAGCGCATCGGCCACCAGGCAGGCGTGCTGCCCGCCCGCGCCACCGAAGCACTGCAGGGTGTAGCGCGTCACGTCGTAACCACGCGCCACCGAGATTTTCTTGATGGCGTTGGCCATCTGCTGCACCGCGATGTTGACGTAGCCCTCGGCCACGTCCTCGGCACTGCGCCCGGTCTGTGCCGCCAGCGCAGCGAACTTCTCACGCACCACCTGGTCGTCCAGCGCCTCGTTGGCGGACGGGCCGAAGACATGCGGAAAATGCGCCGACTGGATTTTGCCCAGCATCACGTTGGCGTCGGTCACAGCCAGGGGGCCGCCGCGGCGGTAACTGGCCGGGCCCGGGTTGGCCCCTGCGCTCTGCGGTCCCACGCGAAAGCGCGCGCCGTCGTATTGCAGGATGGAGCCGCCGCCGGCCGCCACCGTGTGGATGCTCATCATGGGCGCGCGCATGCGCACGCCGGCCACCTGGGTCTCGAACTCGCGTTCGAACTCGCCCGCGTAATGGCTTACGTCGGTGGAGGTGCCACCCATGTCGAAACCGATCACGCGCTCCATGCCGGCCAGTTCCGCGGTCCGCGCCATACCGACGATACCGCCGGCTGGACCGCTCAAGATGGCGTCCTTGCCCTGGAAGGCATGCGCATCGGTCAGCCCCCCCGAGGACTGCATGAAGAAGAGACGCACGCCCGGCATCTCGGCCGCCACCTGGTCCACATAACGGCGCAGGATGGGTGAGAGGTAGGCGTCCACCACGGTGGTGTCGCCGCGGCTCACGAACTTCATCATCGGGCTGGTGCCATGCGAGGTGCTCACCTGCGTGAACCCGATTTCGTGCGCCATGCGTGCCGCCGCTTCTTCATGCGCCGTGTAGCGGTAGCCGTGCAGGAAAACGATGGCCACACTGCGCAGACCGGCATCGAACTGCGCCTGCAGATCGCGTCGCAGGGCCGCTTCGTCCAGCGGTGTCACGAGTTCACCGCGCGCGCCCATGCGTTCCTCGGCTTCCAACACGGCGCTGTAGAGCAACTCGGGCAGCACGATATGACGGTCGAACAGGCGCGGTCGGTTCTGGTAGGCGATGCGCAGCGCGTCGCGAAAGCCCCGTGTAGTAACCAGCAGCGTGGGTTCGCCCTTGCGTTCGAGCAAGGCGTTGGTGGCTACCGTGGTGCCCATCTTCACGCAGTCCACCTGCTGCGGCGTGATGGGTTCGGTCGCCTGGAGCCCCAGCAGATGCCGGATGCCGGCCACCGCGGCGTCGCGGTATTGATCGGGGTTCTCGGACAACAGCTTGTGCGTGACCAGGCTGCCATCGGGCCGGCGGCCCACGATGTCGGTGAAGGTACCGCCGCGGTCGATCCAGAATTGCCAGCGGTTTGCGCCTGCCTTTGCCATGCCAGCCTCCATCACAGTGACGCAGCGGAACGCGCCGCCTGGTCATAAACACCGGACAAGACGCGCAGCAGACGCGCCAGCTCGCCGATGTCGCGGTTCAACCCCTCGTCGGCCTTGAGCGCATTGATCAGGCAGCTTTCGCGGATTTCGCGGTAGCGCTGCACGTAACGCCTCCCCTCCTCGGTGGCGGCATAGGTCACTTCCTTGCCGTTCTTGCGCGAGGCCACCACGCCCAGTCCCTGCAGCTTCTTGAGCGAATAGTTGATCAGGTGGGTGTCCTCGACATTCATGATGAAGCTGATGTCGGCCAGGCGCTTGTCGCGCGCACGGTGCGTCACGTGGTGCAGCACCAGCACATCCAGCGGCGTCAGATCTTTCAGGCCGGCGGCCGACATGCAATGCACGATCCAGCGATGGAAGGCATTGCCCGAGACGATCAGGCCGAATTCGAACTCGCTCATCTCGGCGCTGCGCGGCGACACGAGATGGGCCGAGGACACGATGGGAGAACCGCCCGGGTCGGCAGCGGGCGAGGTAGGTTTCTTGGCCATAAACAGCACGCTCCTGGGGCGGTCTGCCCCTCGTTCTGTGGCCGATTATAGAAATATAAAAACAATTTGTTGACAATTTGTCAACGTTTAGGGAATATACCTATGCCATCGTTTTTGCCTCACCGTACAGTCACCAGCATCCTTCATCAACCTCTATGGAGTGCCTCATGCAGCGTCGTCATTTCTCACTCGCCGGCCTCAGCCTGGCCCTTACCCTGGCCGCCAGCGGCGCCCAGGCCCAGACCAAATGGGATCTGGCGGCTGCTTATCCGGCAAGCAATTTCCATTCCGAGAACATGGCGCAGTTCGCCACCGACGTGGACCAGGCCACGGGCGGCAAGCTCAAGATCACGCTGCACGCCAATGCCTCCCTGTTCAAGGCCCCCGAGATCAAGCGCGCCGTGCAGGGCGGTCAGGCCCAGGCCGGTGAGGTGCTGCTGGCCAACTTCCAGAATGAATGGCAGATCTACGGTGCCGACGGCCTGCCCTTCCTGGCCGACAGCTACGACGCCTCGGTCAAGCTCTACAAGGCCCAGCGCCCCATGATCGAGAAGAAGCTGGCCGAACAGGGCCTGGTGCTGCTGTATTCGGTGCCGTGGCCGCCGCAGGGCATCTACACCAAGAAGCCCATCAACAGCGCAGCCGACCTCAAGGGCATCAAGTGGCGCGCCTACAGCCCGGCCACCGCACGCATCGCCGACCTGGTGGGTGCCCAGCCTGTCACCGTCCAGGCCGCCGAGTTGCAGCAGGCCCTGGCCACGGGCGTGGTGGAGTCCACCATGACCTCGGGCGCCACCGGCGTGGACAGCAAGCTCTACGAGAACCTCAAGTACTACTACGACACCCAGGCCTGGCTGCCCAAGAACATGGTCATCGTGAACAAGCAGGCCTTCGATGCACTGGACAAGCCCACGCAGGCCGCCCTGCTCAAGGCCGCCGCCACGGCCGAAGCCCGTGGCCTGGCCGCCAGCCAGCGCGTGAACACCGAGACCCTGGCCAAGCTCAAGGCCAACGGCATGGAAGTGCTGGCCCCCTCGGCCGCACTCAAGGCCGACCTGAAGAAGGTCGGCGACACCATGCTCAAGGAGTGGCTGGAAAAAGCCGGCCCCGAAGGCAAGGCCCTGGTGGACAGCTACCAGCGTTGATCACCTGAGATGCGTGCAACCCGCCCCGGCGCCCTGCGCCGCGTGCTCGACGGCCTGTATGCCACGGGAGGGGCCCTGGCCGCCCTGTGCGTACTGGCCATCCTGGTCCTGATGATCGGCGCCTCGGTCGGTCGCGTGGCGAACTGGCGCGTGGCCTGGATCAACGATGTGACGGCCTGGCTCTGTGCCGCGGCCGCCTTCCTGGGCATGGCCTACAGCTTTCGCAACGGCGACTTCGTGCGCGTCACCCTGCTGCTGGAATCGGTGACACCCGCCGTGCGGCGCTGGCTGGAAGTCGCCTCCCTGCTCGTCGCCACCGTGGCCATCGCCTACCTGGGCTGGTGGGCGGCGCGTTTCACCTACGACAGCTGGCGCTTCAACGACATCGCCGGCAATATGGTGGCCATCCCGATCTGGATCCCGCAGATGAGCTTCGTGGTGGGTTCCGCCATCCTGGTCATCGCGGTGGTCGACGAATGCGTGGGCGTGCTGCGCGGCGCCAAACCCAGCTACGTGGCGCGTGTCGAAGAGCGCCACGCGCGCGGTGACTTTTCCGAAGAACTCTAAGGATCTCAGATGGGTCTGCTTGAAATCGGGGCCCTGCTGCTCTTCCTCATGTTGCTGATGCTGGCCGGTGGCGTCTGGATCGCCATGACCCTGGCCATCGTCGGCTGGGTGGGCCAGGCCTTCTTCACCAACACGCAGCCCGGCATGAACCTGTTCTCCTCCTTCTGGGAGACCACGGCCAGCTGGGAACTGGCAGCCCTGCCGCTCTTCATCTGGATGGGCGAGATCCTCTATCGCACCCGCCTGTCCGAACAGATGTTCGACGGCCTCTCACCCTGGCTCTCGCGCGTGCCGGGCCGCCTGATGCACACCACGGTGCTGGGCTGCGGCATCTTCGGCTCGGTCTCGGGCTCCTCGGCCGCCACCTGCGCCACCATCGCCAAGGTGGCCCTGCCCGAACTGGAGCGCCGTGGTTACGACCGCAACATCGCCCTGGGCTCGCTGGCCGCCGCCGGTGGCCTGGGCATCCTGATCCCGCCGTCCATCACCATGGTGGTCTACGCCGTCGCCGCTGATGCCAGCGTGATCCGCCTCTTCCTGGCCGGCTTCCTGCCCGGCTTTCTGCTCATGGGCCTGTTCTCGGGCTACATCATCTGGTGGAGCCTGCGCAACCCAGACAAGGTGCCGCCGGCCGAAGCGCCCACCAGCTTCAAGGAAAAGCTGCGCCGCTCGGGCAGCCTCATCCCCTGCGGCCTGCTCATCGTCTTCATCGTCTGGGTGCTGGTGGCCGGTATCGCCACCGCCACCGAAAGCGCGGCTTGGGGTGTGGTGGGGTCCCTGGCCATCGCTGCGGCCAGCCGCACGCTCACGCTGCGCAACTTCTGGGACGGTCTGGCCGGCGCCACGCGCGTGAGCTGCATGATCATGTTCATCCTGGCCGGTGCCGCCTTCCTGACCAAGACCATGGCCTTCACCGGCATCCCGCGCGAGCTGGCCGAGTTCGTGCACAGCATGAACCTCTCGGCCTATGGCCTCATCGCCGTGCTGGTCGTGGTCTACCTGATCCTGGGCACCGCGCTGGACGGCATCTCCATGATCGTGCTCACCAGCGCCGTGGTGCTGCCCATGGTGCAGAAGGCGGGGTTTGATCTGGTGTGGTTCGGCATCTTCATCATCCTGCTGATCGAGATCGCCGAGATCTCGCCGCCCGTGGGCTTCAACCTCTTCGTGCTGCAGAACATGACCGGCGTGGACAGCAACCGCATTGCGCGTGTCACCCTCCCTTTCTTCGCCTGCATGATCCTGGCCATCGTGCTGATCACGCTCTTCCCCTCCATCGTCACCAGCGTACCGAACTGGCTGATGGGCGTGGAGCGCTGAGCGCAACCGCGCTCAGCCGGCCTTCTGCCCGCGCAGCAGTTCGGCGAATCGGTTCGCCGGCATGGCCGGGTGGTACAGCCAGCCCTGGGCCTCCCGCACGTTCAGCCCCAACAGGATGTTGCGCTGGATATCTGTTTCCACCCCCTCGGCCGTCACCGCCAGCCCCAGGGTGCTGGCCATGGCCGCAATCGTGCGTGCGATGGCCAGGTCGTTGGGATCGCTGGAAATATCGCGGATGAAACTGCGATCGATCTTGAGCCGGTTCAGCGGCAGGAATTTCAGCATGGACAAAGAAGAGAAGCCGGTGCCGAAGTCGTCCAGCGCCAGCTGGATGCCCATGGCCCTGAGCTTGTGCAAGGACACCTGCACCAGCTCGCCCCGCTGCAAGGAAGACTCCGTCAGCTCGATCTCCAGCATGCTGGGTGTGAGCTTGTGATGCGCCAGGGATCGTTGCACACGCTCGGCAAAGCCTTCCTGCTGCAGCTGCTTGGCTGAAACATTCACGGCCAGGCGTCGAAAATCCAGGCCTTCTTCAGCCCAGGCGGCCGCATGCCGGCACGCCTGCTCCATCACCCAGTCGCCGATCTCGAGGATCATGCCCGTCTCTTCCGCCACGGGGATGAAACGCTCGGGACTGACCCGACCCGATACCGGATGGTTCCAGCGCAGCAGCGCCTCGGCGCCGAGGATCCTGCCGTCCCGCATATCGATCACCGGCTGCCATTGCAGCTCCAGCTCGTGGTTGCCAATGGCGTTGCGCAAGCCCTGCTCCAGTTGCATGCGCTCAAGCACCCGGTTGGCCAGGCTCCTGGAGAAGATGGCGTGGCCGTTACGTCCTTTTTCCTTGGCTTCGTACATGGCAGTGTCGGCCG
Organism: Hylemonella sp. GW821-FHT10B10; assembly: GCF_059415585.1. NCBI lineage: Bacteria > Pseudomonadati > Pseudomonadota > Betaproteobacteria > Burkholderiales > Comamonadaceae > Hylemonella > Hylemonella sp. GW821-FHT10B10. The sequence continues at coordinate 60,802 of NZ_JBWKNN010000006.1, forward strand.
CACGGATCAGTTCGTCGGCGCTGTCGGCATGCTCCGGGAACAGCGCGATGCCGATGCTGGCGGTCGTGCGCACCGTCTGCCCGATGCTGGTCTCGATGGGTTCAGCCACCGCCGCCAGCAGCTTGCTGCATAGCTGTGCTGCGGCTTCGGCGGTACGCAAGCCGTCCACCATCACCAGGAATTCATCGCCCCCCATCCGGATCGCAATATCGTCCTGCCGCAGCGCTGACTTCAGGCGGCGTGTGACCTCGATCAGCAACTCGTCGCCGATGCTGTGCCCCAGCGTATCGTTGATGTTCTTGAAACCATCCAGATCGATGAAGAGCAAGGCGAAATGGTCGCTGCCGCCTCGGGCACTGGCCTGGCTGATGTTGTGGCGCAGGCAGATGTCCAGCTGGTGACGGTTGCCCAGGCCCGTCAGGGCGTCGTGCAGGGCAATGTGGGACAAGCGGCTTTCGGCGCTGCGCAAGGCCGTGATATCACAGAAGGTCAGGACATAGTGCGTCACGTGTCCTGCCGAATTCAGCACCGGCGCAATGTTTTCCCAGGCGGGAAACATGGATTCGTCCCGACGCCGGCAGGTCACTTCGATATGCGGCGCCTCCTTGCGCGTGTCATCGCCGTGCGCCTTGCGGTCGCCTTCCCGGGCCGTGTGCAGGAATTCGTCGGGGCGCTTGCCGATCACCTCCTGCGGATGCCAGCCCGTGAGCTTCTGGAAGGCGCGGTTGGCCATGCAGACCCGCTGGTCCTGGTCCAGGATCAGGATGCCGTCACCGGCCGATTCAAACACCACCGAGGCCTGTCGCAGATGCTCCTCGGCCAGGATCTTTTCAGTCACATCGCGCAGGATGCCGATGACCTTGTCTTCATCTGGAAAATAGCTGGCGTGGATCTCCAGCCAGATGCGGCGCTGGTCCTCCCCGCGCCACGCCGCGCAGAGCTGCACCATGTTGCCGGACACCAGCATCCCCTGCAGCCGCTCCTGGATCTCCGGGTCCTCCAGACGGGTCAGGAAGTCCGACCGGTCGATCGAGAAGCTCTGGGTCGGCGTCTGCAGCATGGACGGCAAGAATCCATCCAGCGCGACCTGCCCATGGCCACGGTCGATTTCCAGCACACCCAGCTTGGCCGCGTCCAGCGCCAGGCGGAAGCGCTTTTCGGCCTTGCGGGTCTTCTTCTCCTCCTCGACGCGTGACATCGCAGCGCGGATGGTCGCGTTCAGCTCGCGCGGCTCGAAAGGTTTGAGCACATAACCATAGGGCGCGGCCCGGATGGCCTTTTGCAGGATGTCGTCGCCAGCGTAGGCCGTGAGATAGATCACCGGCAGCTGGAAGCGCTGCTTGATGAGGCCCGCAGCGTGCGTGCCGTCCCCCCCACGCCCCAGGTTGATGTCCATGAGTACCAGGTCGGGCCGTTCGCGCTCGGCCAGTTCCATGGCTTGCTGCTCGCTGGCCGCGATACCTGTCACCGCGTAGCCCATGGATTCCAGGTTCTGCCGCAGATCGTGCGCCACGATGTACTCGTCCTCGACGATCTGCACACGGACGGGAGTGTCTTGGAGGGGCGGATTCATAGGGACCTCTCGAGCGGGAACGTGAAACGCAGTCGGGTGCCGTCTTCCGTATGCAGGACGTAGTCGGCACCGATCTGCTGCGCCAGCATCTGCACCAGCTGGAAGCCCATGGTTTTTGCCGCGGGTGCATCAAAGCCGGCGGGCATGCCCACGCCATCGTCGGCCACCTCCAGAAATCCCTGGTCGACGCCCTCCTGTCCGGCCTGGATGCGGATGAAACCGCTCTCGCGGCCGGCGAACCCGTGCTTGAACGCGTTGGTAACGAGTTCATTGACGATCAGGCCGCAAGGTATGGCCCGCTGCAGGTCGATCTTCATGCCCTGGTCCGGCACCTGGACGTCCACCTGGATACCAGTGGTCTCGCCCAGATAGGTCTGCTTGAGCAGCTGCGAGAGATTGCGCAGATAGGGCCCCAGTTCGAGGTTGGCGAAATTGGTCCCCTCGTACAGCAGCTGATGCGTGAGAGCGATCACGCGCACCCTGCTCTTGCTGTCGCGCAGCACTTCGCGGGCGGCCTCGCCGGCGCTGCGCGACTGGATGTCCAGCAGGCTGGCAACGATCTGCAGGTTGTTCTTGACCCGGTGGTGCACCTCGTTGAGCAGCAGCGTCTTTTCCTGCAGGGACGCCTCCATGGCGGCCTGCGCGGCCAGCCGGTCCGTGATGTCCACCACCGTGGCCAGGATCTCGGGCGGCACCCGGCCCGGGATGGGGTTGAGCGCCACCTCCACCGGGAATTCGCTGCCGTCGAGCCGACGCGCCGACAGCTGGCGCCGTGCGGCCATCACACGCTTGGTCGGCGCGTGCAGGTAGTCGCCCATCACGGCCGTGTGCGTGCTGCGCCGGGCCTCGGGCAGCAGGGAGTTCACGTGCTGGCCCACCAGCTGATCCGGACGGCAGGCGAAGAGTTCACCCATGCTGCGGTTGGCAAACAGCATGTGGCCGCTGGCGTCCACCAGCGTCATGCCTTCGGGCGCCTGGTCGAACAGGCTGCGAAAGCGCGCCTCGCTGGCCATGCGGGAGGAAACGTCGATGCCCGAGGGGATCAGATGGGTGATCTCTCCCTCGTCGTTGCGCAGCGGCACCATCATGAAATCGATGGTCGTGCGCGTGTCACCGACCATGCGTATCACCACATCGCAGCGCACCACTTCACCCTGCGCCACCCGACACACCGCATCCTGCAGCCAGGCCTGCAGGGCCGGATCGTAATTCCACCAGTAGGTGTCCCAGACATGGCGGCCCTGGACCTCCTCCAGCCGGATGCCGGCTGCCTCCAGCGGCGCGCGGTTGGCCTCCAGCAGCACGCCCTGCGGTGTCAGCACGCCGACAAAGGCATGGATGCTGTCGAGCACGCGGTGCACACGGCTCTCGCTTTCCTGCAAGGCATTCAGCGCCTGCCGCTGCAGCGTGACGTTGACCGCCTTGACCAGGACACCAACCACCGCACCGTCGCTTGCGCGGATGGGCAGGTAGCTGGCCTCCCATTCCGAGGGCCGCCCTGGCAGGCTGGGCACCTCGGCCGTCACCTTGATTTTTTCGATGGCCTCGCCGCGCAGGACGCGCTGGAACAGGAGGGCCACCTCGGGATAGACCGCTGGCAGCACCTCGGCCACGGTGCGCCCCAGGGCCTCCTTGACCGGCACACCATTGAAGGCCGCCAGCGCCTCGTTCATGCGGCGGTAACGGAGGTCATGGTCCAGAACGGCCAGACCGACATCGAGGTCGCTGGCAAACAGCGTATCGATGACCTCCGAGCAATATGCGTCGATGGCGTTGGCAGCAGCCAAGGTACCCCCTGAGTTGGGCCGTCACGGGATATGCGGCCCTGTTTTCCCCAAGGTACACCAGATCGAACGGCCGACGTCAATAGCCGCGCCAGCGACAGGGTATTAGCCTAGGGTGTCGTCAGCCACTCCCGGGCCTGCGCCTCGTCGGTGAAAACGCGCAAGGGAAGGCCGCGGTTCACCGCAACGTTCTCGAAGAACTGGTCATCCTGGCTGATCCTGGCCAGCAGCACGGCCGTGCGTACATTGGCGAGCATGGCCTTCATCTCGGGGGCCGGATTGGCCGCCTCGTAGGTGGCCACCGTGCTGGACTGCATCTGCGCATCGCGCATGTCGAACAGATAACGCCAGCAGCCGGTCTCGGCCAGATGCCTGCCTATGAAGCGTTTGAACTGATCGGAATCCCGGGCCCGCCGGTAGTCCCCCGTGACATGGATCCGGCAGATGCCAGTGCCCGCGTCGAACTCGCTCGTGTACTCCATGCACCGTCTCCACACGCTCCGTTCCTGGTTGTGACTGCCCCCCGTTGACTCGACCTGCAGAGCGGAAACACATTGTGCTTCAGCCCGTACCAGCCCCGCCGCGGCGCTAAACTCCCCCCATGCTTCCCGTCTTTGCCATCTGCCTCGGCGCCTGCGCCGGCGCGCTTCTGCGCTGGCGCCTGGGCCTGTGGCTCAGCACCCCCGGTGCCCTGCTGCCCTGGGGCACGCTCACGGCCAACCTGGTCGGTGGTTACCTCATCGGCGTGTGCGTTGCCGTGTTCCAGGCCCTGCCCCAACTCGATCCCACCTGGCGCCTCCTGCTGGTCACCGGTTTCCTGGGCGCACTCACCACTTTCTCCAGCTTCTCGGCCGAAGTGGTGGCCATGCTGCAGCAGGCGCGTTATGCGCTGGCCCTGGGCACAGCGGTACTGCACCTCGCCGGCTCGCTGCTGCTCACGGTGCTGGGCATCAAGAGCGTCGAGCTGTTCCTGGCGCGCTGAGCCCGGCCTGCCAATGAGCTCTTCTTTTGCTCCACCTGCCGGCCGCGTCTACCTCGTGGGCGCCGGCCCCGGCGACCCCGAGCTGCTGACCCTGCGTGCGGCCCGCCTGCTGGCGCTGGCGGACGTGCTGGTCTACGACAACCTCGTTTCCGACGGCGTGCTGGCGCTGGCCAACCCCGCCGCGCAGCGCATCTACGCCGGCAAGCGCCGCAACGAGCACACCCTGCGCCAGGAACAGATCAACGCCCTGCTGGTGCAACTGGCCCAGGAAGGCAAGCAGGTGGTGCGCCTCAAGGGGGGCGACCCTTTCATCTTCGGCCGCGGCGGCGAAGAGATGCAGAAACTCGTCGAACACGGTGTGCCCTTCGAGGTGGTTCCCGGCATCACCGCCGCCAGCGGCGTGGCCTGTTATGCCGGCATCCCGCTCACCCACCGCGACCACGCGCAGAGCTGCCTCTTCGTCACCGGCCACCTCAAGGACGGCAACCCCGAACTGGACTGGTCCGCCCTGGTACGACCGCAGCAGACCGTGGTGATCTACATGGGCCTGAGCGCCCTGCCCGAGATCTGCGCCCGGCTCATGGCCCACGGCGCACCGGCCACACGGCCCATCGCCATCGTGCAGCACGGCACCCTGGCCACGCAGCGTGTGCTCACCGGCACCCTGGCCGACCTGCCGGCCAAGGTGGCGCCGAGCGGCTTCACGTCCCCCTGCCTGCTGATCGTCGGGGATGTGGTGCAGCTGCACGGCATGCTCGACTGGTTCGACCCCCACAGCGGCGCGCAGACGCGCCTGACCCACGACGAGGCCGCCCAGCTGCCGCCCCTGTCGCCCATTGATTCCAGGAGACCTTCATGAGCGACGCGCTCGACTACCTCGTCCAGGCCCGTCCCGAGGCCATGACCCACTACTTCAGCTTCCTCAAGGACGCCGGCAAGCACCTGGACCCGAAGACACGCAACCTGATCTCCGTGATCACCAAGGTCGATGCGCAGACCGAACGCGGTTTTCGCCAGTACCTCAAGCGCGCGCTGCGCGAGGGCTGCACGCCCATGGAAATCATCGACGCCCTGCTCATGGCCTTCCCCACCCTGGGCCTGACCAAGATCGTCTGGGCCACCGACATTATCCTGGCCATGAAGCTGCCGGGCTTCGCGCCCGAGGCCCTGCGCGGTGCAGCGCCCCAGTGGCACGACATCATGGCCGCCACCGACCTGGACGATGGCGAGGTCAAGCGCATGGACTGCGAAGGCCGCGGCCTTTTCGTCTACCGCGAGGGCGCGACCTACAAGGTCTACGACAGCATCTGCCCGCACCAGAGCACCGACATACCGCAGCTCGCCCTGCAGGGCCTCACGCTGACCTGCCCCAAGCACGAATGGGCCTTCGACGTGAAGAGCGGCGCCTGCATCAAGAACGGCAAGACGCCGCTGACGCCCATCGCATCCAGGGTGGACAACGGGCGCTTGCTGGCCCGCTGGTAGAGCAGATCCGACACCGCACTAGGGAGAACCCTAGGGTCCCGTCCATGCAGCTCGCCCTGCAAGTGCGGTGTCAGCCAAAGGCTGGCATGATGGGCGCCCGGACAGCTACGCAGCCGCACCCACCATGCATGCCACGCCTTCGCCCCCGCCCGCATCCCGCCTGACCCGCATCGCGCAGGCGCGCCAGCTCGCCATGCAGGAATCATCGCCCCTGGCCGGCGGCCTGGTCGAGCCCTGGATCGCGCAGAGCTGGCAGCGCTGCCTGGCGCGCGGCATGCGCCCGCAGGAGCGTGTCAACTTCGAGGCCGTCAGCACCACCGTCATGCGCCAGGCCTCGGAGGCCAACCACACGCTCATGCAGGCCGCGCGCCCCATCCTCAAGCAGCTCGGCGGCGTGCTGGCCGACACGCGTTACTTCGCCATCCTCACCAACCATGACGGCGTGGTGATCGACACCGACGGCCCCATCGACCGCAGCGACCGGCGCGCCGCCCTGATCACCCGCGTAGGTGTGGACCTCTCGGAAAAAAGCGTGGGCACCACGGCCATCAGCGCTGCGCTGCGCGAGCTGCAGCCCGTGTGGCTGCACCGTGGTGAACACTTCTTCCAGGACACCTCGGTCTACAGCTGCGCCGGCGCCCCCCTCTTCGGGCCCGACGGCCGCTGCGTCGGCATGCTCGATCTCACGGGCGTGGAAGCCGCCGAGCGTTCGGAGTTGCGCCACCTGGCCACGCACACCGCACGCCGCATCGAAAACGCCCTGCTGCTGCAGCGTCCCTACCGCCTGCTGCTGCGCCTGAACTGGTGCGGCCTGCCCCTGGGCGACGACGCCGACGGCCTGGTCACCCTGGACGCCGATGGCCGCGTCTGCGCCGCCAACCGCGCCGCGCGCCAGCTGCTGCCCATGCTCAACACCCAGGGCATGGAACTGCATGGCCGTGACCTCTTTGCCCTGCCCTGGGAAATGCTGTTCGACGCCGCGCGCAAGGGCGGCGCCATCGACGTGCCCCTGTGGTCCGGCCTGCGCCTGCAGGCCCAGGCCCACCTGGTTCCGCAGAACATGCCCGCCGCACAGCGCGTGACCTTGCAAAGCGTGTCCGCGGCCACCATGCGCCCGCTCAAGGAAGTCGAAACCGACCTGATCCGCAAGGCCGTGGAAGACGCCCGCGGCAATGTGGCCCAGGCCGCGCGCAACCTGGGCATCAGCCGCGCCACGGTCTACCGCAAGCTGGGCCAGCGCGGCTGAGCGACGAAGCGCGGGGCCCCGCCCGCCGGGAAGCGCTAAACTGGGTTCGTCCTAGTCACTGCTCATCTCTGAGCCACCCATGTCCTTGCGCAAGCTGTTCGTCAACAAACTGGGATGGGGTGCTCCCCCGCCTCAGCAGGCCTCCTTCAACCCCCTGGCCGAACGTGCCCTGATCGCCGAAACCCTGCTGGCCAGTGCAGCGCGGTTGATGGCCGTGCGGCGGGAACTGGAACTGGTACGCGGCGTCTGTGTATCGATGTGCGGCGCCAGCCAGCACATCCGCCTGGCCTGGACCTGGTTTGGCAGTGAAGACGCAGACGTCATCATCCCGCAGGCCTATGCCGGTGTCGCCAGCGACTACGCCGCGAGCGTCACCATCCGGCGCACCCGCCTGACGGAACCCGGCCCGGCGTTTCGCACCCTGGGCGGCAAGACCCCGGAGCAGTTCCTGATTGCCAGCGATTCCCCCTACGCCCCCTGGCGCCAACTGGCGCAGGATCATGGCGTGCGCAGCGTGATGGCCGTGCCGCTGAACACAACTTTCTCCGGCATGGGCGGGCTGTTCGTCATCTACGCCGACCACGAACACTACTTCCGCGACGTGGGCGAAAGCCTGTTCACGGCACTGGGCGAATTGTTTTCCTCGGTCCTCACATCCCTGGCCGAACGCACCTCTCTGGAAGAAGCCGTCAACCACGATGCACTGACCGGCGCGCTGAACCGCCACGCCCTGCCCATCGTCGAACGCCGCCTGTTGCGCAGCTCGCAGACCGAGCCGCCCTCCTTCCTGCTGATGGTCGACGTCGATCATTTCAAGGCCGTCAACGACACACTGGGCCATGCCGTCGGCGATCAGGTGCTGCGCAGCATTGCACTGGCCATGCGCAACATCCTGCGTCCCGAGGACAGCGTGATGCGCTGGGGCGGCGAGGAGTTTCTGGTCTGCCTGCCCAACACACAACATGACGACGCGCTGCTGGTGGCGGAGAAGTTGCGCCGGGCCATCACCGACCTCGGTGGGCCGGCCCCGGTCACCGCCTCGGTCGGCATGACCGAAGTTCTGGCCGGCCGTGATCTATCCGAGTCCATCGACCTGGCTGACAAGGCCATGCTGCAAGCCAAGGCGGCCGGGCGCAACCGGATTGTTTTCCAGGGTTGAGGCCGCCAACCGGCATGCGGTGCCGGTGACCTCGGAGAAACCTGTTGACAGTCAGGTCGCCCAGTGCCACAAACAGGAACCAAGGAGTGACATCATGTTCTCTGAATACGGCTATTACATGGGCGGCATGCACAGCTTCTGGTGGTTCATCTGGCTCGTGCTGATCATCGTGTTGTGGTTCACGGTGTTGAGCCCCGAGAAGCGCTCCCGGCGCAGGGATCCGGAGACACCGCTGGAAATCCTGCAGCGCCGCCTGGCGCGCGGGGAAATCACGCCGGAAGCCTATGAGAAGACCAAGGCCCTGCTCGACCGGGACGCGCCCGCCGGCTAGCCCCGGTCCCACTCACACCAAGGCTCAGGCCAAGCCTTCGGCCTTCAGCGCTGCCTGCACACCCGGGCGTGCGGCCATGCGGGCCATATAGGCGACCAGATTCGGGAAGCCGCTGATGTCGATCTTCACGGGGTGGGTCCAGCGGGCCACGGTGTACAGGTAGGCGTCAGCCACGCTGAAGTCCTTGCCCATCAGGTAGTCCTTGCCGGCCAGCTGCTCGTTCACGTACTTCAGGCGGCGCTCGATGTTGGCGCGGCAGATGTCCTTCCACTCCTGGGGCGCGGCCGAGTTGAACAGCGGGCTGAACTGCTTGTGCAGCTCGGTGCCGATGAAGGTCAGCCAGCTCTGCATGCGGTAACGCTCCACCGTGCCGTTGGCCGGGGCGAGCTTCTTGGCGGGCTGGCTGTCGGCCAGGTACTGCACGATGGCCGGGCCTTCGGTCAGCACCTCGCCGCTGTCGATCTGCAGCGCGGGCACGTAGCCCTTGGGGTTGACGGCCAGGTAGTCGCCGCCCGAGGCCGTGGTCTTGGCCTTGAGGTCCACCACTTCGCTGTCGTACTTCAGGCCCAGCTCTTCGAGCACGATATGGGGAGAAAGGGAACAGGCGCCGGGCTTGATATAGAGTTTCATGGTCTTTGTCTCGTTGGGGTTGATGCAACCGCGCGGCCCAGGGGCGCGCAACGGGTAAGCCGGGCAAGTGTAGGCAATCCCGGCCGGGCTTGCACAGCTCCCGGCAAAAACCCGGGCGCGGCCAGCGCCTTCAGCGGGCCGGGCGTTGCTCCAGGAAGGCCTCGAACTCCGCCACCGGCAGCGGGCGGCTGAAAAGGTAACCCTGGTAGGCATGGCAACCCAGACGCGACAGGAAATCGCGCTGGGCCTCGATCTCCACGCCCTCGGCAATCACCAGCAGGCCCATGCTCTCGGCCAGCACCACCACCATGCGGGCGATGGCCGCATCGTTGCTGTCGATCAGGATGTCGCGCACAAAACCCTGGTCGATCTTGAGCTGGTCCAGCGGCAGGCGCTTGAGGTAGGACAGGGACGAATACCCCGTGCCGAAGTCGTCCAGCGAGAAACCCACACCCTGCGCCTTCAGCGCCATCATCTTCGCGATGCTGGCCTCCACATCACTCACCAGCAGGCTTTCGGTCAACTCCAGCTTGAGCCGCTTGGGGTTGGCCTTGGTACGGCGCAGGATGGCCAGCACCTGCTCCACGAAGTCGGGCTGGCGCAACTGGCTGGCCGAGAGGTTCACCGCCATCGTCAGGTGCTCGGTCTCGGGCCGGGCGGCCCAACGCGCCAGCTGGGTACAGGCCGTCTCCAGCACCCACAGACCCAGCGGCAGGATCAGGCCGGTCTCCTCGGCCAGGGGGATGAACTCGGCCGGCGAGACCAGGCCGCGTTGCGGGTGCCGCCAGCGCACCAGCGCCTCCACGCCCGACACCCGGTCCCGCCCCACCACCTGCGGCTGGTAATGCAGCACAAACTGCTGCGCCTGCACCGCCTCGCGCAGGCGCACCTCCTGCGCCGCGCGTTCGGCCACCAGGGCCTGCATCTTCGGGTCGAAGAAATGCAACGTGTTGCGGCCCTGGGTCTTGGACTGGTACATGGCCAGGTCGGCCTGCTTCAGCAGATCCTCGATGGAGGTCTCGTGGCCGACGAAGAGCACCACACCGATGCTGGGCGTGCTGCGGTTCTCGTGCCCGACCAGTTGGTAGGGCTGGCGCAGCAGGGCCAGGATCTTCTCACCCGCCTGCTCGGCCTGCGTGGCCGCCTCGGCGGCCTGCTCGCTCAGGCCTTCGAGCATCACCACGAACTCGTCGCCCCCCAGGCGCGCCACGGAGTCTCCCTCGCGCACACAGCTGAGCAGGCGCTCGGCCACTTTCTTCAGCAGCAGGTCGCCCATGTCGTGCCCCAGCGTGTCGTTCAGGGTCTTGAAATGGTCCAGGTCGATGAACATCAACGCCCCATGGCGCTGGCTGCGCGCGCTGGAGGCCAGCGCATGCTGCAACCGGTCCATCAGCAGGCGCCGGTTGGGCAGCAGCGTCAGCGGGTCGAAGAAGGCCAGGCGCGTGATCTCCTCCTGCGCCGCCTTGCGTGCCGTGATGTCCAATTCGGACGTCACCAGGTGCGTGATGGCGCCATCATCCCCATACACGGCGGTGATGGTCAGCCAGCGCGGGTAGATCTCGCCATTCTTGCGCCGTCCCACCACCTCGCCCTGCCACTTGCCCTCGCGCATGACGGCCTGCCATCTTTCTTCGTGGAAAGCCGGCGGCTCCATGCCATCCGCTCGCAGCAACTTGGGCGTCTGGCCGATCAGCTCTTCCGTCGTGTAACCCGTGATGTCCGTCATCGCCCGGTTGGCGCGCAGGATGCGGTAGTCGGCATCGGTAACCATCATGCCGTCCTGCGTCTCGAAAGCCGCGGCCGCGATGCGCAGCTCCTCCACATTGCCCTTGAGCATCTCCACATGCCGCTGCTGGGCCTCGATCATGGTGTTGAAACCGTGCGCCACCGCCGCGATCTCGCGCGGGCCGCTCACCGCAGCCCGCACCTTCAGATTGCCCCCTTCCACCGCACGCGAGGCATGTTCCAGCGCCCGGATCGGCCCGACGATCTGGCGCGCAATGTACAGCGCCAGCCAGATCAGCAGCAGCATGGCCACCAGCGCGATGGCCGCCGCGGTGAGGGCCCGCCGCTTGGCAGCCGCGTACACGTCGGCCACGGGCACTCCCACATAGGCGATCCAGCCGGTCTCCGGCATGGGCACCACGGAGAAAAAGCGCCGCACGCCGTCGGCCGAATCACCCACAAAATCTCCGTCGCGCACCCGAGGCACCATCAGTGCGGCGCCCGATGTGGGCCGCGTGCCCATCACCTTGTGCAGCTCCAGGTTGCGCCAGACCACCGTGCCGTCCTGCGTGAAAAACCCGTAGTGGCTGTCGGGCGGCAGATGCTGGGCCGGAATGTGCGGATCGAAGGTTGCCAGGTCCAGCGGCAGCTGGATGGACCCCACCATCTCGTGCCTGTCGTTCCAGACCGGCGCACCCAGCACCACCACCCACTTGCCCGTGATAGGTCCCTTGAAGGGCTGACTGATATGGAAACGCTTCTCCTTCGTCAGGATATGGAACCAGGGCCCGTCGGAAAAGCGGACCTGCCGGCCGGCCTGGGGCGGCACCGCCGCGCACAACAGCAGCCCGTCAACGTTGGCGTAGGAGATATTGGTGTAGCCCGAACTCAGCTGGTGCACCCCCTGCAGGGCGGGGTCACATTGCCTGGGGTCCATCTTGCGCACCAGCGGCCGTGTCGCCATGCGCTCGAGCATCTCGCGCGCCTCGCCGATCTTGCCGCCCGTGTTGCTGACCATGGCCTGCGCCAGGGTGCGCAGCGAGGTCTTGGTGCTCGCGATGGTCTGCTGGACGTCGTAGTAGATGCTCAGCCCCACCACGGTCGCAAACGGGATGGAACCCGCGAGGACCAACAGCAGCAGATGGGTTCGGATCGACAGAGTGCGCACTGAGATGGATATAAGCCCCGCTCCCGCAGCGGTTGGGCCAATATATCAGGCAACACCACCCGGGACGAGCCCGGTAGCAACCCTTGGTAAGTCAACGCCCCTCAGGCGGCCATCAGCGCCCGGTGCCTGTCCAGCGCCTCGCGCACGATGGGCAACACGCCCTCGCCGCCCGCGTCCAGCAGGGCCCGGAATTCGCGTTGCATGCGCGGCTCCCAGAACTTCGCGATGTGGTTGGCCAGGTTTTCCATGGCCTCGGCCTGGTCGGGCATGGAAGCGAAAAAGGTGCCGATCTGGTTGGCCATGCGGACCAAATGTTCGCGGTTCATGATGATTTACCTTCGAGAGAAATGCGTTGGGAATGGCTGTAGACCGACAGGTCCGCGCCGCGCGCGAAACCCAGCAGCGTGAGGCCGCAGGCCTGGGCCGTGTCGATGGCCAGGCCCGTCACGCCCGAGACGGCGGCCAGCAGGCCCACGCCCGCGCTGGCCGTCTTCTGCACCATCTCGTAACTCGCGCGGCTGGTCACGACGACGAAACCCTCAGACGCCGGCAGGCCCGCGCGGCAGACCGCGCCCAGCAGCTTGTCCAGCGCGTTGTGGCGGCCCACGTCCTCGCGCAGCAGGTTGATGGCGCCGTCCGCGCTGCACCAGGCCGCCGCGTGCGAGGCACCGGTCACGCCCAGCAGCAGCTGGCGCTCACGCATCTGGGCCAGCGCGGCCGAGACCGCCACGGCCTCGAAAGACGAAGCTGTTTGCAAGGCACCGGGCTGGCGCACCGCCTGCGCCAGACTGTCGGTGCCGCACAGGCCGCAACCTGTGCGCCCGGCCAGGCTGCGGCGCCGGTCCTTCAGGCGCGCGAAGCAGGCCGAGGCAATGTCGAGCGAGAGCGTGATGCCTTGCGCTGTCTCGCTCTGTTCCATGCCGAAGATCTGCGCCGGGCCTTCCACGATGCCTTCGCTGCAGCTGAAGCCGATGGCAAAGTCCTCCAGGTCCGAGGGCGAGGCCAGCATCACCGCGTGCGAGACGCCGTTGTAGACCAGGGCCACGGGCACCTCCTCGGCCACCCAGTCGGTGGCCTCGAAGACTTCGCCGCCGCGCAGGCCCCGCACCAGGGCCGCGCGGGCGCCGGCCACCGGGGGGTAAGGCAGTTCATGCATGTGCATGGCCTGCCTCCCTACTTCCCCACCACCTCAGGGTGCGCCGCCTGCAGATGCTCCAGCTGCTCGCGGTTGAAGCGCTCGTAGCCCTTCTGCCATTCACTGGGCTGTGTCACCGGCATCACCTGCACCGCCGTCACCTTGTACTCGGGGCAGTTGGTGGCCCAGTCGGAGTTGTCGGTGGTGATCACGTTGGCGCCCGACTCGGGGAAGTGGAAGGTGGTGTAGACCACACCCGGTTGCACCCGCTCGGTGATGGTGGAACGCAGCACCGTCTCGCCCGCCCGGCTCTGGATGCCCACCCAGTCGCCTTCCTTGATGCCGCGGTCTTCCGCGTCCTGCGGGTGGATCTCCAGCCGGTCCTCGCTGTGCCACTGCACGTTCTCGGTGCGGCGGGTCTGCGCGCCCACGTTGTACTGCGAGAGGATGCGCCCCGTGGTCAGGATCAGCGGGAACATACGCGTGACCTTCTCGTCGGTCGGCACGTACTGCGTGATGATGAACTTGCCCTTGCCGCGCACGAACTCGTCGATGTGCATGGTCGGCGTGCCCTCGGGCGCCTCGTCGTTGCAAGGCCACTGCACGCTGCCCAGCTCGTCCAGCTTCTTGAAGCTCACGCCCTTGAAGGTGGGCGTCAGCGCGGCGATCTCGTCCATGATCTCGCTGGGATGCTGGTAGTTCATGGGGTAACCCAGCGCGTTGGACAGCAGCTGTGTCACTTCCCAGTCGGCGTACCTGGCCTTGGGCGGCATCACCTTGGTCACGCGCGAGATGCGGCGTTCGGCGTTGGTGAAAGTGCCGTCCTTTTCCAGGAAGGACGCGCCCGGCAGGAAGACATGGGCGTACTTGGCGGTCTCGTTGAGGAACAGGTCCTGCACCACCACACACTCCATGGACTCCAGCGCATGGGCCACGTGCTGGGTGTCCGGGTCGGACTGCACCACGTCTTCACCCTCGCAATACAGGCCCTTGAAGCTGCCGTCGATGGCCGCGTCAAACATGTTCGGGATGCGCAAGCCCGGCTCGGCGCGCAGCGACACATTCCACACGCTCTCGAACGCGGCGCGCGCCGTGCCGTCCGACACATGGCGGTAACCCGGCAGCTCGTGCGGGAAGGAACCCATGTCGCAGCTGCCCTGCACATTGTTCTGGCCGCGCAGCGGGTTCACGCCCACGCCTTCGCGGCCCACATTGCCCGTGGCCATGGCCAGGTTGGCGATGCCCATCACCATGGTGGAGCCCTGCGCGTGCTCGGTCACACCCAGGCCGTAGTAGATGGCGCCATTCTTACCCTTGGTGGCAAACAGCCGCGCCGCGGCGCGCAGGTCCGCCGCCGGCACGCCGGTGATGGCCTCCATGGCTTCGGGCGAGTTCTCGGGTTTGGCCGCAAATTCGCGCCATTCCCTGAAGGACTTGGCCTCGCAACGCTCGGCCACAAAAGCCTCGTCCACCAGGCCTTCAGTAACGATCACGTGGGCCATGGCGCTGATCACGGCCACATTGGTGCCCGGACGCAGCTTGAGGTGGTGGTCCGCCTTGACGTGGGGCGAACGCACCAGGTCAATGGTGCGCGGGTCCACCACGATGAGCTTGGCGCCGGCGCGCAGGCGCTTTTTCATGCGCGAGCCGAACACCGGGTGCCCGTCGGTCGGGTTGGCGCCAATCACCATGATGATGTCGCTCTTCTCCACCGACTTGAAAGTCTGCGTGCCGGCCGATTCGCCCAGCGTCTGTTTCAGGCCATACCCCGTGGGCGAATGGCATACACGGGCGCAGGTGTCCACATTGTTGTTGCCGAAAGCCGCGCGCACCAACTTCTGCACCAGGTAACCCTCTTCGTTGGTGCAACGCGAAGACACCAGGCCGCCCACCGAATCGCGGCCGTACTTGGCCTGGATGCGCTTGAACTCGCTGGCCGCGTAGGCGATGGCCTCTTCCCAGCTCACCTCGCTCCACGGGTCGTTGATGCTCTTGCGGATCATCGGGCTGGTGATGCGGTCCTTGTGCGTGGCGTAACCCCAGGCAAAACGGCCCTTCACGCACGCGTGGCCCTCATTGGCCTTGCCGTCTTTCCACGGCACCATGCGCACCACCTCGTTGCCCTTCATCTCGGCCTTGAAGCCGCAACCCACGCCGCAATAGGCGCAAGTGGTCGTCACGCTGTGTTCGGACTGGCCCAGCCAGATCACGGACTTCTCCTGCAACGTGGCCGTGGGGCAGGCCTCCACGCAGGCGCCGCAGCTCACGCATTCGGACTCCATAAAAGGCTGGTCCTGGCCCGGTGACACCCGGCTCTCGAAACCACGACCACTAATAGTGAGCGCAAACGTGCCTTGCGTCTCTTCGCAGGCGCGCACGCAGCGGTTGCAGACGATGCACTTGCTGGCGTCGTAGCTGAAGTAGGGGTTGGAATCGTCGATCTTGGGCTTGTTCTCGCCACGGAAGTGGTTGTCGCCCTCCAGGCCGTAGCGCACCTCGCGCAGGCCCGTCACGCCAGCCATGTCCTGCAGCTCGCAGTTGCCGTTGGCGCTGCAGGTCAGGCAGTCCAGCGGGTGGTCGGAAATGTAGAGCTCCATCACGTTCTTGCGCAGCTCCTGCAGCTTGCTGGTCTGCGTGCGCACCTTCATGCCGGCTTCGGCCGGCGTGGTGCAGCTGGCCGGGTAACCGCGGCGGCCTTCCACTTCCACCAGGCACAGGCGGCAGGAGCCGAAGGGCTCCAGGCTGTCGGTGGCGCAGAGCTTGGGCACTTTCACGCCGGCGTCCACCGCCGCGCGCATCAGCGAGGTGCCCTCGGGCACGGTGACGCTCTGGCCGTCGATCTCCAGCGTCACTTCCCGGGCGGACTCCCGCTTGGGTGTGCCGTAGTCGATGTCGAGTTTGAGGTGGTTCAGCATGTGATCTCCTTCAGGCGGCCTTGCGGTCCGGCACGGTGATGCCGAAATCCTGCGGGTAATGGTTGAGGGCGGACAGCACGGGGAAAGGCGTCATGCCTCCCATGGCGCAGAGCGAACCGTTGACCATGGTGTCGCACAAGTCGCGCAGCAACTTGACCTGCTGCGGCCTTTCCTGGGGGTCGCCCTCGACGATGCGGGCTATCACCTCCACCCC
Source organism: Hylemonella sp. GW821-FHT10B10 (assembly GCF_059415585.1). Lineage (NCBI taxonomy): Bacteria > Pseudomonadati > Pseudomonadota > Betaproteobacteria > Burkholderiales > Comamonadaceae > Hylemonella > Hylemonella sp. GW821-FHT10B10. The sequence goes on from NZ_JBWKNN010000006.1 coordinate 77,149, forward strand.
GCGGGTGGAGCCGATGCGGCAGGGCGTGCACTTGCCGCAGGATTCGGTCACACAGAACGCCATGGCGTAACGGGCCAACTTGGACAGGTCTGCCGTGTCGTCGTGGATCACGATGCCGCCGTGGCCCACCGTGGCGCCCACGGCCGTCCAGCCCTCGTAGTCCATGGGCAGGTCCCAGTGCGCTTCGGGCACATAGGCGCCCAGCGGGCCGCCCACCTGCACCGCCTTGATGGGCCGGCCGCTGGCCGTGCCGCCGCCGTAGTCGTACATCAGCTCGCGCAGCGTCACGCCAAAAGCCTTTTCCACCAGGCCGCCGTACTTGACGTTGCCCGCGATCTGGATGGGCAGCGTGCCCTTGGAACGGCCCATGCCGTAGTTGGCGTAAAAGGCCGCGCCGCGCGCCAGAATGATGGGCACCGAGGCGTAGGTGATCACGTTGTTGATGACGGTCGGTTTGCCGAACAGGCCCTGCAACGCCGGAATCGGCGGCTTGGCCCGCACCACACCGCGCTTGCCTTCGATGCTTTCCAGCATGGCGGTTTCTTCACCGCAGACATAACTGCCCGCACCCTTGCGCACTTCCAGGTGGAAGGCCTGGCCCGAACCCAGCACGCTGTCGCCCAGGAAACCGGCCGCCGTGGCGCGCTGGATCGCCTCGTTCAGCGTTTGAATAGCGTGCGGGTACTCGCTGCGCACATAGATGTAGCCGCGCGTGGCGCCTGTGGCTATTGCCGCGATCGTCATGCCCTCGATGAGCATGTAGGGGTCGCCCTCCATGGTCATGCGGTCGCTGAAGGTGCCCGAATCACCCTCGTCCGCATTGCACACCACGTATTTCTGGTCCGCCTGGGCGGCGGCCACCGTCTTCCACTTGATGCCGGCCGGGAAGGCCGCGCCGCCACGGCCGCGCAGGCCCGAGTCCAGCACCTGCTGCACCACTTCGGTGGGTTTCAGCGTCAGCGCCTTGCGCAGGCCGGCGTAGCCTTCGAACAATTCGTAGTCAGACAAAGACACCGGGTCCGTGATGCCCATGCGCGCAAAGGTCAGGCGCTCCTGCTTGCTCAGGTAGGGGATCTGGTCCGTCAGGCCCAGGTTCAGCGGGTGCTTGCCGCCCGTGTGGAAAGCAGCCTCGAACAGGCCCGCCACGTCTTCCACCTGCACGGGGCCGTAGGCCACACGGCCCTGGGGCGTGACCACCTCCACCAGCGGTTCCAGCCAGAACATACCGCGCGAGCTGTTGCGTACCAGTTCTATGCCCACCTTGCGCTTGCGCGCCTCCAGCACGATGAGCGCCGCCACCTCGTCGGCCCCCAGGGCCAGGGCCGCGGAGTCACGCGGCACATAGATCTTCACGGCGGAGTTCATGCGGCCTCCTTCAGCTGCGCCAGCAGATGGTCAAACTTGGCGTGGCTCACGCGGGCGTAGGGCTTGTCGTTGATGCTCATCGACGGTGCCGTGGCGCACAGGCCCAGGCAGTAGACCGACTCCAGCGTCACCTTCTGGCCCTTGGCCTTCTGGCTGGCGTGTTCCCACAGGGCTTCGGAGCCGCAGGACTGGCAGGCCTCAGCCCGGCAGACCTGCACCACGGCACCCTTGGGCGCCTCGGTACGGAAGTGGTGGTAGTAGCTGATGACGCCATGCACCTCGGCGCGCGAAAGGTTCAGCGCCAAGGCTATGTCGGCCACGGCCTCGGTCGGCACATGGCCCAGCGCGTCCTGGATGTCGTGAAGGATGGGGAGCAGCGCCCCCGGCATATCGCGCTTGTCGTCCAGCACCCGGCGTAGGGTGCTCTGGACCTGGCTGTTGTTTGTCATGTCTGCCTCGCTGTTCAGCGACGCACCCAGGGAATGGGCACGTCTAACGAGGCGGAGTGTCAGTCTGAGGTCAACACACGGTCAAATTGCTTTGGGACATGCTTGCATTTAGTTTGATGATGTATGCAACAGGATGCATAGATGACATGCAAAAGTCTTCATCGGATGGGCAGAGTGTTCTACGCGCTTTGGTCACGACTCAAAACGAGTTCACCAACGATCTACTGCTCATCCCCAGAGCGCGCCCAAGGTAACCACCAATAGCCACCCCTGCAGTAACGGGGCAAAATCCGTCAATAAATCAGGGGGGGGCTCGCCATGTACGACCATTCATACAGTGTCAACGCGCTCAAGGGCGTATTGCGAAAGCGCGATTTCCATTCAGTCAGAGGGCAGACCGCCGCTAACGTGAACGCGTATCGAAAAGGCCTACTGGATAGAGCCAGTAAGTCGGCGGAAACAGACTTTGGTGGAAAAAATCCGATTGAACTTTTTCACCTCAAAAAGAAGTCGACTTATCGGATCCAAGATTTAGGTGACGATCTCGTCATTCGGAAACTCTCAAAGAATCTTTCTGAATACATAGGAACCCCGAACTGGGGAAGAGATTTTGTCATTTCAAATCTCCAACTGCATCTTGAAGAAGGTGTTCCTTACAGGCTGTATCGACTCGACATTAAGAGCTTCTATGAGAGCTTCTCTCAGGACGAGATCTTGGCGCGGATTACGGCACTGCAAGGCCTTAGTCCAATCAGCAAACGGCACCTCAGGACTCTGCTGTCATATTTTTCGGCTTTAGGAGGAACGGGGATACCACGGGGAATGGCAATTAGCGCCGTCCTGGCTGATCTGATGATGAGGAACTTTGATTTACAGGCTTCGCGCAGTCCATTCGTCTACTTCTATGGTCGTTACGTCGACGACATTGTGGTTCTAACGAATACGACAGAGAAGCCCGATGAATTCTTGAAACAACTCATAAGAGGACTCCCGACTGGGCTTCGCCTGAATAGCTCCAAGCAGCAGATGATCACAATCCCGGAGGAGGTGAAGACGGTCGACAAACAGATCTCTCCAAACTGCGTTGTTGAATACCTAGGATATCGATTCACCGTCTTCGATCCGTTGAAGAAAAAAGCAACCAGGCGCCCTATCTACCGAGATGTCCACGTAGACATAGCCGATCAAAAACTGAGGCGAGTCAAAACGCGGATCGCCCAAAGCTTCCTTGACTTCTCAAAAAGCAGGGATTTCCAGTTGCTGCACGAAAGAATCAAATTTCTCACTTCAAATTTCAGTGTTCAAGACAGAAATTCGGGACGAAAAAGACTTGCGGGCATTCACCACAGCTATCCACAACTGACACCTGAGGCTAAAGCGCTCGAAGGTCTTGATCAGTATCTTCGGGCCGCAGTCCTATCAAAGACTGGCCGAGTCTTTGGACTTTCTGCACGGCATTTGTCGAATCAGCAGAAGCGACAACTCTTGCGCTACAGCTTTAGACGAGGCCATACGGAACAGATCCTGTCGCATTTTTCCGGGCAGAAAATTTCCGCAATCCAGAAGTGCTGGAACTATGAGTAAGCGTAAACCGATCAAGATAAGCAGGCGCGACTATGCCCGTGTGCTGATTACCGAGACCCTCCCATACGAAACGCCGATCATCTTCTCAAGTGGAGGTCTCTATGATCAAGTCAGGGCAATGGGCGATGGCGACAGCATCCATAACACGTTCTTACGACGTCTAATCTTGGGGGAGGATGCACCGCAAGCAGGTGGGGGGACTATCCCACTTTTATATAAGATTAGAAAGAATTCAAAGGAATTTCGACGCCTAGCTCTCATCCACCCAAGAGCTCAGTGGCGGATCAAGCAGTTCTACGAGAAGTATGAAAAGCTGATTCTTCATCACTGTTCTATCAGTCCGGCATCCATACGGGCTCCACAAAAGGTCGCTGGAAGCTTCTACAAGAAAAGCTCTTGGGAAAACCTTAACCAGTACAAGACAGACGCTGTCGCAGTAATGTCACTAGACGAGCTCACCAAACACAGCCCGTCATTTTTCACTTATCGAAATTTCGATCGTCTTTACAAGTTCTTCGAGTCAAGGGACTTCTTTGAACTTGAAAAGAAGTACGAACTAATGTGGACCTTGGACGTTTCGAAGTGCTTTGACAGCATCTATACACACTGCTTGTCATGGGCGATCAAAGACAAGGAGTTCACGAAAAAGCACGTCAATTGCCATAGCACATTCGCCCAGGAATTTGATGCTCTGATGCAGTTCGCAAACCATAACGAGACAAATGGGATCGTTATTGGTCCTGAGGTAAGCCGTGTTTTTGCAGAAATCATTTTGCAGCGAGTAGATGTAAAAGTTATCCAACGACTGGCTAACGGCAGCTCAAGCCTTGAGTTCGGTAAGGACTACGCATTCAGACGATACGTCGACGATGTGTTCATCTTTGCCAAGAGCGAACTAAGTGCAGCCGAGGTATATGAGTGTTACTCCGATGCGCTCGTGTCGTTCAATCTTCATGCCAATAGCGCCAAATCGACTCGACTCGAACGTCCATTCATGAGTCAAAAGTCCAGGTTGATTCACGCTGTTAGCGTGGAAGTCAATTCGTTCTTAGAAAAATTTCTGCATTCGGACGACGAAACCACGAATCTCTCACCAGGAACCATTCGTTCACCTTGGGCACTCACTCGGAGCTTTATTTCAACCACAAAGGCCTTGTGCACTCAAAATTCAGTGCATTACGACGAGTTATCGTCATACCTAATCGCTGTCTTAGCCGAAAGAACGAAGAAGCTAGTGAGCAATGAGCTTACCGAAGCGAACGAGCACGAGCGAAGAGACTACCTAAATGCTCTGCTTGTACTGCTGGACGTAATCTATTTCTTGTATGGTGTCTCACCAACGGTCGCCGGGTCTTACAAGTTATGTACATCCGTGATCTTGGCGATCAGATTCGCCCAGAAGCATTTGCCCGATCACTATCCAACGCTCGCCCAGCGGGTGTACGAGCTAACGGAAGCGCACTTGGCCGAGGAGCGTCAAAGCAGCGCCCGTAACGTCGACGGATTCCTCCCGCTGGAGACGCTGAATGTCCTGCTTGCTGTTCGAGAACTAGGGGCCGAATATCTGCTACCTGAGACAACTGTGAATGGGCTGATGAATTCAAAAGAGGAATCTCTCTCATATTTTGAGATCATGTGTTGCCTGTATTACGTTCGAGATAGCGTCACCCATAGCTCATTGAGGGCTCGTGCGGTCAAGTCCATCGAAACCAAGCTCTCTGATTTGTCTGATGTTTTGAGAAATAGCGAAAAGGCATATCTTCTACTCGATGCCCTTTGCTGCCCCTACGTTCCGGACAAAAAGAAGCGCGAATGGATTAGGGAGTCATATAGCAAGGCTTTTCAAGCACCAATGCCCGCCAAGAACGAGATCGTTGGGTTCATCACATCTCTCGCTACTGAGCAATGGCAGGTCAGCTGGACAGACGTCGATTTACTGAGTCTCCTCGAGAAGAAAGAGTTGAAGCAGGTCTACCAATAAGCTAGACTAACAAGTGAAAGGTAGAGTTCTTCTCCTCTTCGGTCTCTGTCAAAGGAGGCTGCGTGTTAGTCGGTTAACGAGTGACACTCTCTACATGGCAATCAATGAAAGGCTTCCAAGCTGGACGGCGAATTGGCGTGCATGAGCACTGAACTCTGTTTGGTGCACACACTCAGGAAAAGACCTGCCTTTCACCCATCGTGAGGTCTCGCGGGCGCTCTGGTTATCGCCAGCTCTGTCACATATCCTCATGAGCACTCGAATGGCGCGCACAAACCCACTTCTTCATTGAGTCGCACGGTCCAAAAGCGCAGTGGTTCGGCAAGACGTCGACCGCAGATCATCTCGCCCTAACCCGCGCCCCAACGCACTAGTCAACGCAGCAGTATTCAGCGCCTCAATGACAAAGCCCGCAGCCGGGCGACCTACTTGCCCAGGGACTTGTTCGAATCGTCGGTAAGCGAAACGGCCTTGAGCCGGATCTGGTAGCGCCCCGAGTTCACCAGCGCGATGGCCTGGTCTGAAGACCACTTGGACGAGGTGCTGTAGTTGAGCCGCACCTCTGCGCTCTGACCCCGCGCGATGGCCTGACGCAGGAAGGCGTGCCAGGGCGTGGCGTCCGCCGCCGATGCCGCGATGACAGGCAGCGGTTTGTTGCTGTCGTAAAGCCAGGCGTCGAAGGTGATGCGCTTGAGCGTGGGGTAGCCCATGTTCTGCACATCGACGATGACCACGATCTCGTCGCGGCCCGAGGCACCCTGCACGACTTCGGCGCGCTTGACCGTCACGATCACTTCGGGCGGTGTTTCGATGTGGACCTTGACACCGGCCGGGCCGGGCGCGGGCTCCACCACGGCCGTGGCAGATGCGGGGGCAGCCGGGGCCGAAGCAGCGGGTACGGGCGCAGGCGCGGGGGCCGAAGCCTTGGCGACCGGGGCAGGCGCGGTCACAGGGGCCGGAGCCGCTGCGGGCTTGGGCGCTGGTTTGGGCACGACGCGCTTGGGCGCTGGAGTGGGGACCGGCGGCGGGGGGGGAGGTTCGGGCAGGAAGAAGATGAGATACGCCCCGACCAGCGCAGCGACGAGGGCAACAAAGGCCACCGCCAGGATGATGCGGTAGCGCAGGGCCAGCTCGCGCAGCCAAGGCAGCAAACGGCGCTTGGCCGTGTTGCGCGCCAGCGCGAGTTCCTTGATGACCTGCTCGCCCTTGGACAGAAAGTCTTCGGACGACTTGAGCCTGAAGCTGCTGTTGCCCTTGGCCTTTTTCTGCAGGCCATGGAGGTAGCGGATGCGTTTGTCCAGGTCCGTGGGCACCACGTACTGCGTCGAGTTGAGCGATTGGCGCAAGCCTTCCCCCGAGCCGCCCCAGTCACGCTGGAGCACACGCTCGATGCGCCTGCAGATGTCGAGAACCTTCTCGGTGTCTTTCACTTGTTGTTCTTCCCTCTGTCACCCAACGCCGCGGGGCCACCGCCGGCCCTGCCCCAACAAAAATGCCCTCATCCAGCGGGCTGGACGAGGGCATCTGCATCTTGATTTGTTTTACCTGCAACCCCGCTGTCGTAGCTCTTTGCCTTAGACCGGTGGCTTTGCGTACTGCACCTTTCGATGCGTTTGCCCTTGTGGCGCGCAGTTTAACGTGAGTATGTAAATTACACCTTATGTAGTAGCGCGTAAGCCCCGGTCGGGTAAAGGGGCTTGCGCCAGCACGCTGCGCCGCAGCATGGCCAGCGCATCGACAGGCCTCTGCGCACACCCTGGTTTGTTAGAGGGGAAACCCGTACGGCAAAACAGTTTTGCGGCACCACACGCACACACCATCTGCCGCAGAATTCCTGCAGCCTCGCAACAGACAACCAGTAGAAGAGGAGACTGTGATGAATGAGCCCGTCCTTTCCATGGCGCCCGGCTGCGCCTGCCTGCCCGAGCGGCGTGGTTTCCTGAGCGGTCTGCTGGCCATGGGGGCCGGTGCCGTGCTGCCCGGTTGCGCTGCCTCCAGCGACGCTGCGGCCGCGATCTCGAACCGCATCGACATCCACCACCATCTGTTCTCGCCGGCCTATGTGGCCGAGCTGGCCAAGGCCAACCAGGCGCCGCCCATCGTGCGCAACTGGTCGCTGGCCAAGACGCTGGACGACATGAACAAGGCCGGTGTGGCCACGGCCATCCTGTCGGTGACCACGCCGCAGGTGGGCTTTACCGATGGCGAGAACGCCAAACGCATAGCCCGCGAGAGCAATGAGTGGGCTGCCCGCCTGGCCAAGGACCACCCGGGGCGTTTCGGCAGCTTCGCCATGCTGCCCATGCACGACATGGACAGCGCGCTGCGCGAGATGGAGTACGCGCTGGACGTGCTCAAGGCCGACGGCATCGGCCTGCTGACGAGTTACGGCGACAAGTGGCTGGGCCACCCCTCGTTTGCGCCGCTGATGGACGAGCTGAACCGCCGCAAGTCCATCCTCTACACGCACCCCACCGCCGCCAACTGCTGCCGCAACATCCTCACGCCCGAGGTGCCGCCCACGGTGATCGAGTTCGGCACCGACACCACGCGCACCATCACCGACATCGTGTTCTCCGGCACGGCCGCGCGCTGCCCGGACCTGCGTTTCATCTTCTCGCACGCGGGCGGCACCCTGCCCTTCCTGACCGAGCGCCTGATCAAGATGCCCGTGCTGGACCCCAAGCTGCAGCCGCGCGTGCCCAAGGGCGTGCTGCACGAGCTGCAGCGTTTCTATTACGACACCGCCTGGTCGGCCCACCCGATGGCGCTGGCTTCGCTGACGCGCCTGGTCAACGTGAGCCAGATCCTGCTGGGTTCGGACTACCCCTACCGCACCGGCGAGGACAACGTGAAGGGCCTGATCGACTACGGCTTCTCGGCCGCCGATCTGCAGGCCATCGGCCGCGGCAATGCGCTGCGCCTCTTGCCCCGCCTCAACGGTTGAACCGGCCGCTCAGGCGACGCGCGCGCCCAGCGGGGTGGAGATGGGCGGCGCCGCGTCCAGCGCAATCCGATGATCCGAATGCCCACCCACCTCGGCCGGCGGCAAGATCACGGCCCCCAGGCGCCGGTACAGGTTCACCGCCTCCACATTTTTCGGTGACACGTTCTCCAGTGTGAAGCTGCCGCAGCCGCGCGCACGGGCGGCTGCGATGAGGGTGCCGATGGCCAGGGTGCCGTAGCCCTGGCGCCGGTACGTGGGCACGGTGACGATGTTGCTGACGCGAAAGTCCCGGCCGAGGATCAGGCCCACGCTCTCCAGCACCTCGTGCCCGCCCACGGCCAGCTTGAAGGTCCAGGTGGGCTCGTCCGCCCCGCCCCAGTAGTGCAGGCGCATCTCGATCCGGTTCTTATCCAGCTTGCTGCTGAACGGCCACATGGCGAACCCTCCCCAAGTACGGTGCGGGCCAGTATAGACAAGCGATGCGCAACGGGTCGGCAGGCCCGGTTCAGCAGCCCCCCACCCGCGCGCCCGCGGCAATGATGGGCGGCGCCGCGTTCAAGGCCTCGATGGCGAAGCCCGCCGCCTGCTTGTAGCGGGCCATGAACTCGTCGCGCTCGGCCTTGGGAATGACGGCGTCGATGTTGTCGAAGACACCGCCGCAGCGTTCGTCCACCACCCCAAGGATGGCGAAGGGGCCGGAGCCGCGGTTGCGCAGCACCAGGGCCGAGATGTCCTTGCACAGCTTCTGGTCGTAGGCCTGCAGGGCCTGCGCATTCACGCCGTGCTGCACCATGGCCGCGCCCAGCACGCGTGTGTCCACGATGGCTTGGCTGGCGCCGGCCGAGCCCACGGGGTACATCACGTGCGCAGCGTCACCCAGCAGGGCCACACGACCGTCCACCCAGGTGGGCACGGGGTCACGGTCGATCATGGGGTACTCGAACACTTCCGTGGCACCGCGCAGCATGGCGGGCACGTCGAGCCAGTCGTAGTTCCAGCCCTCGAAGTGGTGGATGAACTCTTCCAGCTTGACACGACGGTTCCAGTCGCCCTGGGTCCAGCCGCCCTTGTTGTCCACGGTGATCTCGGCGATCCAGTTGATCATGGACAGGCCCGTCTTCGGGTCCGGCGGGGAGATGGGGTAGACCACCACACGGTGTTTGAGTGAGCCCACGCCCACGAAGGACGCACCGGTGCGATGGGCCACCCCCGGCGTGACACCACGCCACATGATGGCGCCGCCCCACTGGATGGGCGGTTGCGTGGGGTGCATCTGCGCGCGCACGGCGGAGTGCAAACCATCCGCGGCGACCAGCAGACGGCCCGGCACTTCGCGCCGCTCGCCATGGCGCGTTTCGATGAAGGCCGTGACGCCCTGCGCGTCGTTGCGGTAGCCCGTGACGCGCTGGCCCAGCTGCACGACCCCCGCCCCCAGGCGGCGCTGCACTTCACGGAGCAGCAGCATCTGCAGCTGGCCGCGGTGCACCGAGTACTGCGGCCACTTGTAGCCGGCCAGCAGGCCGCGCGGCTCGGCGTACACGTCGTTGCCGTTGCGGCCCACCAGGGCCCATTCACGCGCCTGGATGCCGATGGTGTCCAGCTGGTCCGCGCCTATGCCCAGCTCGTAGAGTTCGCGCACGGCATTGGGCTGCAGGTTGATGCCCACGCCCAGGGGCGCCAATTCGGGCACGGCCTCAAAGACCTGGCAGGGCACGCCGATCTGATGCAGGGTGAGGGCCAGTGTGAGGCCGCCGATGCCGCCGCCGGCGATGAGGACGGGGGCTTGTTCTTGGTTCTGGGAAGTCATGTTGTTTGGAGATGCAGGCCGGGGCCTGGCCCCGGGGTGGCGACACTGTAAGGCATGGCCGGCCCGGGCCGGCGGCGTTTTACCTCCGCTATCATGGGCCGATCCCCCATCACACGGCTCTGAGATGCGATCACACTTCCGCAGCTACGCCCTTGGCCTGACGATTGCCCTGTTGAGCCAGACGCCGGCCCAGGCCGCACCAGAATCAGCTCCCGCCCCCACACCCGCGACCGAAGCTGCCGTGGCCCCGCCCCCGGCCAGCATCGCGGACCTGGTGCTGCTGCTGCGCAGTTATGTGCCCGACCTCGAGCGGGTGCGCAAGATCAAGGCCGACATGCAAAAGCCGGTGCCGGCCAGCGGCGACCCCAATGCGCTGGCCCTGGCCTGGCACCTCAAGGCCATGGCCGCCGACGCCCTGCAGGAGATGGGGCCCCGTGACGAGTACCTGACACAGGCGCTGCGCTACGCCCGGCAGGCCGGCCGGCGCAACAGCACCGAGGTGGGCAGCTACCTGCGCATCCGCAACGAATACGCGGGCAACCTGGGACCGGCGCGGGGCATCGCTGCGGCGCAGGACGAGTTTCTGGACTTCGCACGCGAACTGGAGCAGACACCGGACAGCAACCTGGGCATACAGATCAGCGTGTACCGCCATACCGCCGAGAACTACACCCAGCTGGGCGAGCTGGACAACGCCCGGCGTGTCCTGAACAAGCTCGATGCGCTCTATCGCACCCAGGCGGCCAAACGCGGCAAGTCCCTGCAATTGCCGCACTGGGCGGCGCAGATTGAAACCACGCGCGGACGGCTGCTGCAAAGCGCGGGGCGCCTGCAGGAGGCCGAGCGGGCCTTTCTTGCTGCGCAGCGGCAGCGGCAGACCAGCCTGCAAAATCTCGCGTCCCTGGAGGCGCGGGGCAGCTACGCCCAGCCGGAAGACCGCCTGCTGCAACAGGAGGACAGCGCCCAGACCTACCTGGCCAACAACCTCATCGCCCAGGGCCGCCTGGACGAGGCCGAGGTGATATTGCGTGAGGTGCTCAAGACCTCGCTGGTGCGTGAGGGGCGCAACTCGCGGCAGGTGGGGCGCGCGCTCACCTCCCTGTCCCGCATCTACAGCGACCGCGGCCGTAACGCCGAGGCGACCGTGCTGGCCGAGTGGAGCCTGCGCACGCTGACGGAAGCGGGCCAGTCCCCGCTGAGCCCCGCTGTGATCCAGGCCCGCCGCAGGGTGGCCAACACGCTGGTGGCGGTGGGTCGGGCGCAGGAAGCCGTGCCCATGATCGACGCGCTGCGGCGCGAGCTGGCCGATGACACACGTCTGGAAGAAGGCTTCGGCCAAGGCTCCTTCCAGTCCATCCGCGCCTACATCCTGGTGGGGCGCCTGTCCGACGCGCTGCGCGACGGCGACGCCCTGGTGCGCCACAGCACCCAGCACTTCGGTGCGGGCCACTACAACACCGCCGAGGCCCGCGCCT
>NZ_JBWKNN010000007.1:0-1965 GCF_059415585.1 Hylemonella sp. GW821-FHT10B10
CGACGGCGACGCCCTGGTGCGCCACAGCACCCAGCACTTCGGTGCGGGCCACTACAACACCGCCGAGGCCCGCGCCTACCGCGCCATGGCCCTGCAGCGCGCCGGACGTCTGGACGAAGCCCGAGCGGAATTCGCCGCAGCCATCCCCATCCTGACCGACCCCGACAAGGTAGTGGGCAAACAAGGCGCCAGCATCTCGCGCACCACCCGGCTGCGCCTCATCCTCAACGAATACCTCAACGTGCTGGTGGGCAGCAAGGGCGAACGCAGCGCCGCCGACCTGGCCGAGGCCTTCCGCGTGGCCGACGTGGCGCGCTGGCAGAGCGTGCAAAAGGCCCTGGCCGGCTCGGCCCTGCGCGCGGCCGCCGGTACCCCCGAACTCGGCGCCAGGATCAAGCAGGTGCAGGACGCCGATGACGAGCTGCAGGCGGTCTACAAGAACCTGATCACCCAGCGCTCGGCCCCGCCCGAGCAGCAGCTGCCCACGGTCATCAAGGCCATGGAACAACGCATCGCCGAGCTGCAGAAACAGCAGCAACGTGACCTGGTGGAGATCCGCCGCCAGTTCCCCCAGTACGACGAGCTGGTCAACCCGCGCCCGGCCGACCTGGCCACGGCCCGCCGCGCCCTCAAGCCCAAGGAGGCCCTGCTCTCCATCTACGTGACCCCCGGGGGCAGTTATGTCTGGGCCACGGGCCCGCAAGGCGGCCTGCAGTTTCACTTCAGCCCGAACAAGCCCGATTGGGTGGCCGCCCAGGTCAAGCGCCTGCGTGATTCGGTGGACCTGACCACGGGGATCTCGCTGGACCGGCTGCGTTTCGATCTGGAGGCCGGGCAAGCCCTGTACCAGGAGCTGCTGGCCCCGGTGGCCTCGGCCTGGGCCCAGGCCGACACCCTGCTGGTGGTGGCCAATGAGTCTCTGGGACAGATTCCCTTCTCCTTGTTGCCCACGGGCAAGGAGACAGGTACAGCTGCAGGGACGGCCACGCCGGGCCTGCCCATGTCGCAGTACCGCCAGGTGCCCTGGCTGGCGCGCCAGGTGGCGGTGGCCTACCTGCCTTCGGTCAGTGCCCTGGTGACGCTGCGTGCGCTGCCGGCCTCCCCGGGCAAGCGCTCGCCCTTTGTGGGGTTTGGGGACCCGGACTTCGGGGCTCAGACCGAGGGGGGTGGGACCCGGGGCACGCGTAACCTCAAGATCAAGCGCACACCGGGCTGGGACGAGAACCAGACCAGTGCGGATGCGCCTGTAACTGCCCCGGCGCCTGTACCCGAGACGCCCACGCTGACGGCCCTGCCCGATACCCGGGAGGAGATCACGGCGATTGCCACGGCGATGGCGGCCGACTTGAAGCGGGATACCTTCTTCGGGGCGCAGGCAAACCGCCAGAACGTGCTGGGCAGTGACTTGAAGCAGCGGCGCATCGTGGCCTTTGCGACGCACGGGCTGGTGGCGGGGGATCTGCCGGGGCTGGACCAGCCGGCGCTGGCGCTGTCACCGGCACCGGGCAAGGCGATCACGGACGGGCTGCTCAAGCTGGAGGACATCCTCAAGCTGTCGCTGGATGCGGATCTGGTGGTGCTGTCGGCCTGCAACACGGCGGCCGCAGACGGCACGGGGGCGGAGGCGGTCTCGGGGCTGGGCCGGGGTTTCTTCTACGCGGGGGCACGCTCGGTGCTGGCCACGCACTGGCCGGTGGAGACGGTGTCGGCCCGGGAGCTGGTGACGCATCTGTTCGAGCGCTATACCAGGGACCCGCAGCTCACGCGCGCGCAGGCGCTCAATCGGGCGATGCTGGATCTGATCGACAAGGATGTGGCCACCGATGCCAGGGGGCAGCCGGTGATGGCTTATGCCCATCCAGCCTTCTGGGCGCCTTATGCGCTTTACGGGGATCCGGGACGCTGAGCTCACCTTCTCCCCCACATCTCCGGCACCAACAGCAAACCCCGCCTTGGCGGGGTTTG
>NZ_JBWKNN010000008.1:0-694 GCF_059415585.1 Hylemonella sp. GW821-FHT10B10
CCGCGGCCGGAGATGGAGAACACGTCTTCCACGGGCATCAGGAAGGCACCGTCCACAGCGCGCTCAGGCGTGGGGATGTAGCTGTCCAGGGCGTCGGCCAGCTTCATGATGGCGCCTTCGCCCAGTTCGCCCTTGTCGCCTTCCAGCGCCAGCTTGGCAGAACCCTTGACGATGGGGGTGTCGTCGCCGGGGAAGTCGTACTTGGAGAGGAGCTCGCGCACTTCCATTTCGACCAGTTCCAGCAGTTCGGCGTCGTCAACCATGTCGCACTTGTTCAGGAAGACGATGATGTAGGGCACGCCAACCTGACGGGCCAGCAGGATGTGCTCGCGGGTCTGGGGCATGGGGCCGTCAGCGGCGGACACGACCAGGATGGCGCCGTCCATCTGGGCAGCACCGGTGATCATGTTCTTCACATAGTCGGCGTGGCCGGGGCAGTCCACGTGGGCGTAGTGACGGTTCTTGGTCTCGTACTCGACGTGGGCGGTGTTGATGGTGATGCCGCGGGCCTTTTCTTCGGGAGCCGCATCGATCTGGTCGTAGGCCTTGGCCTGGCCACCGAACTTGGAGGCCAGAACCGTGGTGATGGCCGCTGTCAGGGTGGTCTTGCCATGGTCCACGTGACCAATCGTGCCAACGTTGACGTGCGGCTTGGTCCGCTCAAATTTCTCTTTTGCCATTTTTCAAATCTCCA
>NZ_JBWKNN010000009.1:0-654 GCF_059415585.1 Hylemonella sp. GW821-FHT10B10
CTGAGCGATGAGCTGCTCAAGCCCTGATAGCGCTGCGCGCTCATCGAGTCGATGTTGGTGTTGATGATGGATGCCATGTTGAAACTCCTGTGACGAAGAAATGGCACTTGCTTCAATAGCTTGCGCCGGATAAATACGCGTGCCCTTATGCAGGCTCTTGACCTATCCACACTGCTGTCGATCGAGACCACCAGCTTTGCGATAGGCGTCGGGTTTTCGGAAACCCTGTAGCCCAGTTATCGTCCCGGTTCTTTTGAAACTTGAGCCCCGGGGCCGGCCCGAACCGAGGCCGCCGCGTGGCGAGAACCGATCCAGACGTCGCCCTAAATCGGCGCAAGCCTCGAAAGCTAAAGGAAGAAAAGCGGGGTATTTCTGGCGCATTTCCAAGCCTCAAAACGAGGCCAATTGCGCCGCTGCGCACGAGGTCAGGGGCGCAGAAAAGCGCAAACGCCCACGAGTGGGCGTAAAAAAAGCCGGTGTCCTGGCGGGACACCGGCTATCACAGGATGGTCGGCGCGGACGCCGACCATGGAACAACCGTCTTATCGGTTCAGACCTACGCTCAGCGCAGCAGGGCCAGCACACCCTGGGGCAGCTGGTTGGCCTGGGCGATCATCGCGGTGCCGGCCTGCTGCAGGATCTGGGCGCGCGACA
>NZ_JBWKNN010000010.1:0-585 GCF_059415585.1 Hylemonella sp. GW821-FHT10B10
ATGGCATCCATCATCAACACCAACATCGACTCGATGAGCGCGCAGCGCTATCAGGGCTTGAGCAGCTCATCGCTCAGCACCGCGATCCAGCGCCTGTCCAGCGGCCTGCGCATCAACAGCGCCAAGGACGACGCAGCCGGCCTGTCGATTTCAGATCGTTTCACCAGCCAGATCCGAGGCCTGAACCAGGCTGCGCGCAACGCCAACGACGGCGTGTCCCTGGCGCAAACCACGGAAGGCGCGCTCAAGGCGGCCGGCGACATCCTGCAGCGTGTGCGTGAACTGGCTGTGCAGTCGGCCAACGCCACCAACAGCGCCTCGGACCGCCAGGCCATCAACCAGGAAGTGGGCCAGCTCGTGTCCGAGCTGGACCGTATTGCCCAGGCGACCGAATTCAACGGCCAGAAGCTGCTGGACGGCACCTTCGGTACCGCCCAGTTCCAGATCGGCGCCAATGCGGGCCAGACCATTGTGGCGGCCACGGCCAATGCCCGAACCAACCAGTACGGCAACAACCAGGCCATCAACTCGGTAGCCGCCATGAGCATGGCCGCCACCGGCGCGGCCTGGGGCGCCAACGGCATC